>JAYENW010000001.1:0-202041 GCA_034722275.1 Chloroflexota bacterium
CGTTGGTAACTTTGGTACCTTTCTTGGAGGACCAGTCACTGGGAGTCCACTTCACCAGGTCATCTTCGTTGTTGATGACATAGATGGTGTCATCGTCAGCCAGGGCGAAGTCCTGAATGCCAATCGTGGTGGTTCTGGTGTTCCAGCAGGAAATGCCCTTGCTCTCAGCCCAGTAAAGGTTATCAGTGTCCTGGTCGCCGAAGTAAACGACATCGCCGTCATTGTGCTCCGGTGAGAGGCGCAGAAGGCCCATTTGAGGATCTCCTTCAAGAGCCTTGTAGTAAACTCTCTGCCAGACATTGGCGTACTCCTCAGCATCGCAGATTTTCGCCCAGACGCTGTCGCAGCCACAAACCTGACCATCTTCATTAGAGTTAACACTAGCCAGGTAATCAACGCAGCAGTCGGGAGAAGCGGCGAAGTCGCTGAGGTAATCAATGTCGGTGTCAATCAAACCCAGCTGGTTCCATGCCTTGCCCTTGTCCAAACTGACGGAGAAGGCTGATTCATCACAGGTCTGGTCGCCATAGACAGTTTCGCCGATGGTTGTGGCGTAAGCCTTGCTGCCATCAGGCGTGAAGGCTACCAGGGCATAAGCCTGCCCCGAAGGTTTCTTGCAGGCGCCCTTCCACTGGGGGCAGCAGACATCTATGTGCTCACTGCGCCAGACCTGAACGCCCTTGCAGCAATCTGTGAACTCTGGCATGTCATCTGCGTCCTTGTTGGCCATCTGGCCCAGCATGGCGTCGCCCTCATCGTGAGTGCCAGTGTAGGCGATGCTGGCGAACCAGGGGTTGCCCGAGGGACCGCAGGGAAGGCTCAGAGCGGTGCTGTCTACACGGAAGAGGTATCCACCGAGGGGAATCGTCGATGGTGCGGTAGAGTTGCCCACGTTCGCATAAGCGTAGACGCGGCGCATGGATGTATCGCCGCCGTTGTAGTCGGAAGGCATCGCCAGACCGGTAACTCCAGCGTTATAGCCACCAGGGCCACCTGGTGTTATAGGCCATACAGACCAGCCATCTACCTCAAATGGCACAGCACCGGCACGTTCTACAACGCCTCCCCAGCCCTTGGCAGTGGCCCACTTTCCTGTCTGCAGGCAGGTGCCGCCAGCAGTGGCAGTATTATTAACACTGATAGCCAGCACGGTCTTGTCGGCTGTCCAGCTAGGTGAAAAGGCTATAGAAGTGACGGCATCAGCGCCTTTCCAGCCGGTATAAGCTGAGGCATCTATCCAGTGCGAGCCCCAGTAATGGCCGGCTTCATAGCGACAAACCATGCCGGCATCGGTACCCAGGACTATATTGTAGATGTCCTCTATGCCAGGAGAAGCATCCATGCAGATGATGTTCCCGGCGTCGGCTGGCAGGCCGCCGGTCCAGGAAAACTTGCTGCCGCCGTTGGTGGAGCCAACCACGACATTGGTAGTAACATCGTCGAGCATTCCCGCCACGACGACGAAGTCGGCGTTATTGGGAGCTACAGCTACCTGGTGGATGAAAGCAAACTCACCCGCACTCCATGCCAGTCCCACTTTGGACTGCAGTAGATGGGAGCTGATGTCTTTCCAAGTAGCGCCGCCATCACTGGACTTCCACAGGGCGAAGGTCAGCCCTATAAGGCTACCGCTGGCGCGTGCAGGCACCTCACCCACAGCGTAGACGGTGTTGCCATCCGGGCCCACGGCGAAGTCAAAGATATCTGAGCCGGGGAGGATGGTGAAGTTCTTCTCGCTGGGCGTGGTCACCTTGGTCCACTTGGTGGTTCCAGCGTTGACATTGTCGGGCATAGCGGCTATGCCGGCAAGTCCAATAGCCAGTGCCAGAGCGATAACTATATATATCACTCTGGATGGCAAACTCATTGTTTTACTCAATTTATTTTACTCCTTAATTCAATTTATTTTATCTCTCACCTGAATTCGACCCATTCAGGGTTGAGCGAACTACTCATTTTAATAATTTTGTGTTAAGCCTGTTTTGACCACAGGCTGCCCCTGGCGCTGTCGCCTCCTGGCAACAACAGCCATTCTGTCCCGGAACCAGGACTCTTTCCCCTCTGTGATTGCTTCACAGTCTCCTCTTGTTTGTGAAGTCAAGCCCCATAACAACAAAAAGCAGACCTTTCTCAGCAATCCTTTTGGGAATGCTTTATAGGCACCACCTCCTTTCTATTCAATTGCAAGTTAAGCATAATATAGCTTGAAAAAATTGTCAATACCTTGCAGCCCGATAGGACTATTTTCCTATGAAGTAGAACGGTTAAAAGCCATTTTGGTTTAGTCCGGGCAGAAAAAATCAATCAAGATGGTGCAGGGTCGGGACCTGTGCCTGCCCGGAGGTGGGGATACCCCGCCACCACAATCATAGCCACAAACTGGCATGACCAGAATATTTTAGCGTATAATATACCTGGAGGCAAAGAATGGGTTTTCATCATGCGGTAAAGATAGGCCAGAATCTGCATTGTTATCTCTGGACTGGTCAGGGCAATAATTGTAATACCACCCTTCTGTCCCATGTTTTAAGAGGAGAACGCCCTCATATGCTGGTTGACCCAGGTCACGACAGAAATGAACTGGGCGAGCCCTGCTTTGATTCCCTGGCTCAGGCTATAGCAAAAGATGGCTTCCAGATGGAAGATATCGGTCTGGTAGTCTGCACTCACTCTCATCCCGACCATTTTGAAGCTGTTGATGCGCTGGTTGACCGCGGTGCTCTGCTGGCTTTGTCCCATGAAGAATATGAGTTCCTGCAGGGGCAGGGAAAGATGTTTTACTCAGTTTTTTCTGCCCACTTACCGCGTGCCAAACCTTACTTCTATCTCAATGAAGGCCAGCTCGACCTGGGCTCCGGGAATAAGCTGAATATAGAAGTTTTGCTCACTCCAGGGCACTCTCCAGGCTCCATTTGTCTTTATCTTGAAGATGAGAAGATTCTCATCAGCGGTGATGTGATCTTCAGCAGCAGCGTCGGCAGGACAGATTTTCCTGGAGGCGATACTTCACAGTTGCGCCAGAGCATTGAAAGGCTCTCTCAGCTCGATTTGGAATACATCGTTCCGGGACACAATACTGAGGCGGGAAATATCATCTTCGGTAAGGATGATATCGAAGAGAATTTCAGGATGGTGAAGTTGTTTTTTAGCCATGGATGACAGAATCAAATATGCGCTGGAGCACACTCAATTGCTGAGAGCTCCTCGTCAGGAATTATCCACATTTGGCAGTTCTATCGTTGACTATTATGTGGTCAGTGAGCTTGCCGGAAATCTCAGCGTGGTCAGAGATGGCAAAGTAATTGCCGAAAGGCCCAGAATTGTCACTCCTGCTTATCTGGTTAATGTGGAAGGTTTCAGTGAGCAGGCGAAAAAGTATATCTATACGATTGCACGGCAAAATCCCAACGAATCAGGCGTTTTCTACAAGTATAAGAATGAACTCAACAAGATGAATGTCGTTTCACAACCTGTAGAAGGAGTGGTAAACAAACTGAATGCCGCTCTGGATAAGCAGTCCAATCCCTTAAGCGCCATAATCAAAGGAGTGGAAGAGCTATGGGATGTCTCTCTGCTCATGTTTATCTATGAACTTACGGGAAGGTCAATGCGGAGCAATGTAGCTGATTTTCACCGCAGAGGCCTTCTTAGTGTTGATGCCAGCGGACTGCCCGGGGATGCTCGTGACTACATTGAGCAGCTTTTTGATGAGGCGGGACACGACTTTTCTCGAGCTCCATTGCTGGTGGCGGAACTGAACCGCTGGGGCGTATTCGATGAGTATCAAGACAGGTTTTTCTCCTTATTGCAGAAAAAGTAGCCGCTGGTTGCCATCAGTTGCTAAAAGAATCAGTCAATATTACAATTTATACCAGGCTGACTTAATGAAGGGGGTTAAAAAGCATGGAAAAAGCTACTTGGCAAACTAAAACAGGGCTGGCTCAGATGCTGAAGGGAGGAGTGATTATGGATGTCACCACCGCGGAGCAGGCGAAAATTGCTGAAGATGCCGGGGCATGTGCTGTCATGGCTCTGGAGCGAGTGCCGGCAGATATTCGCGCCAGCGGTGGCGTGGCTCGCATGGCTGACCCCGGTATCATTCTGGCTATAATGAAAGAGGTGAGTATACCGGTGATGGCGAAATGCCGCATCGGACATTTCGTTGAGGCTCAGGTGCTGGAGAGTCTCGGTGTTAATTTTATTGATGAATCTGAGGTGCTTACTCCTGCTGACGAAAGCCATCATGTCTGGAAGCACGATTTCAAAGTTCCTTTCGTCTGCGGTTGCCGTGATTTGGGAGAGGCGCTGCGCCGCATTGCCGAGGGAGCAGCTATGATTCGCACTAAAGGAGAGGCAGGAACAGGAAACATCGTAGAAGCTGTGAGACACATGCGGGCAGTACAGGATGGTATTCGCAGGGTTCAGGCTCTGCCTCAGGATGAGCTGGCAGCCGAGGCGAAAAATCTGGGTGCTCCTCTGGAGCTGGTTATCGAAGTACACAAAACAGGCAAACTGCCCGTAGTCAATTACGCTGCTGGAGGTGTAGCCACGCCGGCTGACGCCGCCTTGATGATGCAGTTGGGAGCTGAAGGTGTCTTTGTTGGCTCAGGTATCTTCAAGTCGAGCGACCCCGCCCCCAGGGCAAAAGCCGTCGTTGAGGCTACCACCCACTATCAGGATGCCGCCATCATTGCTGAGGTATCCCGAGGTTTAGGGATGGCTATGCCAGGTCTGGAGATGAAGTCAATACCGCAAGAAGAGCTGCTGGCCACAAGGGGGTGGTAGCGCGGAAAAAGATGCAGAAGATAACCACTGATGAATTGACTGCTCTGCTTGATGTTTTGCCTCCGCATATCAGTGAGCCCATTTGCCGGCAGCCTGACTGTGATGAACTGATTGAGGTAGTCCTGGATTCAGGACGTTTGCCCGAAGCTCGTTTTCCTCACCGTGACTTAATACTCGACTCCAGAGAGGTGAACCAGAGTGACATTGATTATGTAGTATCCCGTGTGGGACAGTTTACGGAGGATAATCGCGCCGGGATTGAGCGCACGCTTCATCGCATTTCAGCCATATGCAACAGGAATGGACGCATAATTGGTTTAACCTGCCGTGTGGGCCGAGCTATATCAGGCACGGTCAAAATGATTCAGGACCTCATCGAATCCGGCAAAAGTGTTTTGCTGCTGGGGCGACCTGGTATAGGTAAAACAACCATGCTGCGGGAAGTTGCCCGGGTGCTGGCCGATGATTGTAAAAAACGCGTCATTGTGATTGATACTTCCAATGAAATCGCCGGTGATGGTGATATTCCTCATCCTGGGATTGGACATGCCAGGAGAATGCAGGTAGCTCATCCCAGCATGCAGCATGCGGTAATGATTGAAGCTGTGGAAAATCATATGCCCGAGGTCATTATCATTGATGAGATTGGCACTGAGCTTGAAGCGCAGGCAGCCCGAACTATCGCGGAACGCGGCGTGCAGTTGATAGGCACCGCTCATGGCAATACTCTGGAGAACCTGATTATGAATCCCACCCTGTCTGACCTCGTAGGAGGCGTCCAGACGGTCATTCTGGGGGATGAAGAGGCAAAACGGCGCCGCACCCAGAAGTCTGTCCTGGAGCGTAAGTCACCTCCTACTTTTGATGTGGTTGTCGAATTACTGGATTATTACAAGGTGGCTGTCCATCCTGATGTTGGACAGGCTGTGGATGCCATCTTGCATCTGGAGTCTCTGCCAGCGGAAAGTCGCTGGATGGATGAACTGGGAGAGGTGCATAAGGAGAGTTCCGAAGAGCCTTCGCAATCCCTGCCGTCAGAAGAGGGTAAGGAGGATAAAATGATACGCTTCTATCTTTTTGGCACCAACCGTTATCGTTTGGAACAGGCTGCCAGAGAGAAGCGAAGGAAGTTGACGGTTATCAGTGAACTCAAAGAGGCCGATATCCTTCTCACCACCAGAAATTTTTACCGCCGCAAGCCGCAGAAGATAAGGGATGCTGAAGTGCTGGGCATACCAATTTATGCGCTTCAAAGCAATAACATCACTTACATGAGGCGCTGCCTTGATGCTCTTTATCCTGAAGATGCGCACTCCACCTATATTTCTCACCTGCAGCATTTGTTGAGCGAGCATGCCCGCCGTGACTCCGATAGGCCTCATTCTGAATCTGCTGCGGATAGAGGAAATTGAGGTGATTCTTGGGCTTGTTTATTACTTTTGAGGGTGGTGAGGGATGTGGCAAAAGCACCCAGGCCAGAATCTTGTGGAAGCGATTGTGTGCCCAGGGACTGCCGGCGATATTATTGTATGAGCCTGGAGGCACAGCGCTGGGCAACAGGATAAAGAGACTGGTTAAGCGAAGAAACATATATCCCCTTTCGCCTCAAGCCGAGTTATTCCTCTTCGTGGCTTCCCGTGCCCAGTTGGTAGCTGAGGCGATTCTTCCCGCTTTGCAGGAAGGGAAAACAGTCATCTGCGACCGCTTTGCCCATTCTACCCTCGTTTATCAGGGTTATGGCAGGGAACTCGACTTGAGCACAGTAGCAAAGATTAACAATCTGGCAACGCAGAATCTTAAGCCAGACCTGGTTATCCTTCTGGATATCTCCCCGGAGCTGGGGCTGTCGCGAAAGCAAAACTCGAAAGACCGCTTTGAACTGGAGGACTTATCCTTTCATCGGCGGGTGAGGGAAGGCTATCTCAAGACAGTGGACTCTGAGCCCGACCGCTGGCTGTTGATAGATGCCGCACTGCCCAGGGCAACGGTGAGTCAGATTATCTGGAGGAAAGTAGGACAACTGTTGCCTTCTGCTAAAATGTCACCCTGAGCGAAGCGAAGGGTCTCAATTGACTAAGAAGAAAGTAGCTGTAGCATTGAGTGGGGGAGAGGATTCCTCTATTGCTGCTTTGCTGCTGAAGAAAGAAGGCTATGAAGTTCTGGGGATATACATGTCTTTGAGTGATGCTCCCTGTTCCCAGCCTCAACTATGCCAGGCGGAACGCGTTTGCCGTAGCCTGGACATTCCCTTCCATGTAGTTGATTTGCGGAGAGAATTTGAGCGCGGCGTAATTGACTATTTCTCTCAGGAATATCAGCGCGGGCGGACTCCCAACCCCTGCGTCGCCTGTAATCGGCACATCAAATTTGGGTGCTTGCTGTCCCAAGCGCTCTCTCTGGGTGTTCAATATCTGGCTACAGGTCATTATGCTCGCATTGAGCATCGTGATGGTCGGTATCATTTGCTTGAAGGTATAGATGCTGCCAAAGACCAGTCCTATTTTCTTTATACTCTGACTCAGGAAAAACTGGGACATATTCTTTTTCCGCTGGGGGGCTATCAGAAAACCGAGGTTCGCAGGATAGCGCAGCAGGAGGGACTGCCCGCCATTGGGAAGCCCAGCCAGGACATCTGCTTTGTCTCTCAAAAAAACTACCGTGACTTCCTCCAGCAGCGCTTTGGGAACACTGCTGGAGATATTGTAGACAGGAAGGGGAAGATACTGGGTCGTCATCAAGGAGTGGCTTTTTATACTGTTGGGCAGAGGCATGGCCTTGGAGTAGCTTCAGGCAAGCCTCTTTATGTTCTGGAGATTATCCTGGAGGACAACAGGATTATTCTTGGTGAAGGAGGAGAGCTCTACCACCGGCAAATCGCCGCCAGTAACTTGACCTGGGTGGCAGGAGCAGCGCCATCTGAGCCTGCTGGCATCACCGCCAGAATACGCTATCAGTCGCCGCAGGCAGAGGCGGTGCTGTTCCCGCAAGGAGATTTGGCGACGGTCTTCTTTTCCGAGCCGCAATGGGCTGTTGCCCCGGGTCAGGCTGTTGTGTTCTATAATGGTGAAGAGGTGCTGGGCGGCGGCATCATAGAGAATATGAAGTCATAAACTGCGGGATGCGACATGGAACCGCCAAATCTAAAACATGAAGATGAGCTTAAACTGCAGGGTTATCAATTCATCGCTGGAATTGATGAGGCTGGCAGAGGAGCCCTCGCCGGTCCTGTGGTCGCCGGCGCCGTTATTCTGCCTCAAGGTCGTCTTCCCTGGTTCAAGCTGGTTCGTGATAGTAAGCAACTGACCCCCAAGAAGCGTGAGATTCTTTTTGACTTAATCCAGAACCAGGCTATGGCTGTGGGAGCGGGAGTTGTTTCTCATAAAGTGATTGATAAGGTGAATATCCTTGAAGCGACCAAGCTAGCTATGATGCAGGCTGTAGAAAAGCTTCCCCGGCAGCCGCAGTTTCTTCTCATTGACAGACTGACTTTGCCGCGATGCTCCCTTTCCCAGGAAGGGATAACCAGAGGGGACAAGCTGTGTCTCTCCATTGCCTGTGCCTCTATTATTGCCAAGGTTACCAGAGACCATATTATGGAACAGTTCGATAAGGTTTATCCTGGTTACGGTTTAGCCAGACACAAAGGTTATGGAACTAGGGAGCACATTTCCTGCCTGCAAAAGCTGGGACCGACAGCAATTCATCGGCTCTCTTTTGCCCCTGTTAAGGATGTCATTACGAACCCAGGATATGATAATCTCAAATCGAAATGAATCGCCAGGAAGTTGGTAAGCTGGGAGAAAAACTGGCACAGGGATTCCTTAAAAAGAGAGGCTATCATATTCTGGAAACAGGTTTTCGCTGCCGTAGTGGGGAGATTGACATTGTTGCTCAGCGAAAAGATTGCCTCGTTTTTGTTGAAGTGCGCACCAAAAGCAATTTAGACTTTGGCACTCCGGAAGAATCGATAACACAAGGCAAAAAGAGGAAACTAACTGCTTCTGCACTGAGCTATATCAGCACTCACCAGGACCTGCCGTCGGCATGGCGTATCGATGTCGTTGCTATAGAAATTGATTCTGAGGGCAAAGTAAGACGCATCGCACTTATTGAAAATGCTGTGGAAGAGGAGCAACCTCTTTAACGCTTGGTGTACTGCGGTGCCTTGCGAGCTCTCTTTAGCCCGTATTTCTTGCGCTCTTTGATTCTGGCATCGCGGGTAAGCAGGCCTTCTTTTCGCAATGAGAGTTTGAATAGTTCGTTTTCCTTAACCAGCGCTCGGGCAATACCATGGCGGATGGCCTCTGCCTGACCGCTCAGACCGCCCCCTTTCACCTTTATTGTTGCATGAAACTTACCCAGAGAGTTGACTGCTTCCAGGGGGCTTTCAACTGCGTGCTGGTATTCAAGTCGGGGGAAAGCCTCTTTGTAGGGTTTCTCATTGACAACTATCTCACCCTTGCCAGAGAAAAGGCGCACCTGGGCTATGGCACACTTGCGTTTGCCTGTTGCCCAAATGTATTGAGACCGTTTTGTTTTTCTTCTCTTGCGTGTTGTGCCTGGACTTGCTGCAGCAGTGGGTGGAGTCACTTCAGCAGCATTTTGCTGCGATTCAGCGTCGCTAATTTCTTCGCTCATTGATTATCACCTTTCTTCCCAACCTGAGCCTGGTGTGGATGTTCATTGCCAGGGTAAACCTTGAGCTTCTTGAACATTGCCTCACCGAGGCTGGTGTGGGGCAGCATTCCTTTAACTGCGTGTTCAACTATATATTGAGGAGATTTATCGAAGATATCTTTGAAGGGGGGACTCTTCAGTCCGTCAGGGTAACCTGAATGCCGATAGTAAATTTTCTGCTCAGCTTTTCTCCCGGTTATCTTTATTTTGGAGGCGTTGATTACGATAACGTAATCTCCGGTATCGAGATGGGGAGCGTAGATTGGTTTGTGCTTGCCCATAAGCAAGCTGGCTACCTGGGATGCTACTCTTCCCAGAGTCTTATCTGTGGCATCAATAACATGCCACTCTCTTTTTATATCTTTAGCCTTAGTGCCATATGTTTTCATCTGAATTCCTCACAAAGTTGTTCTTGCTCACCATGAAATTGTCTTTCATTGTTAGCTGCAGCAGAAGAAGGCTCAAAATAAGATAGCGGCTTGGGGTAGTTGACCTTCATGAGGCATAATCCATGAGCGGGGGCTCTGGGACTGGCCAGCCCCAAACTTCTCGCCTCCATAATATCCCCAAAATCCCTGCCGCTCATCTTCCCTAGCCCCAGTTGCAGCAGGAGACCCACTGTGTTGCGTACTTGGTGAGGCAAGAAGGAGTTAGCCACCATGTGAAAAACGACAAAATCTCCCTCCCTGGCGACTTTCGCTTGATGGACATAGCGCACAGTGCCTTTGGCCTCCGGAGAGCTGGTAAATGATATAAAATCATGCTCGCCTTGAATAAACTGACATGCGGCATTCATCGCTTCTATATTTAACATTCTGGGCATAAATAAAGCAAACCTGCGGCTGAGAGGCGATCTGGTATCGCTGTTCAGGATGTAGTAATGATACTCGCGACTTATGGCATCGCGCCGAACATTAAAATCACCATCACTTATGTAAGCAGCTTTAATAGCAATATCTTGAGGCAAATAGTGGTTTAATGCTTTGACCATGGTCACCGCAGACAAATTTGGTTTAGCCCAAAAATTTACTACCTGTCCCTTGGCGTGTACTCCAGCATCAGTTCTACTAGCTGCCATAATGCGGCTGCTCCAGCCACAGAATTTCTTCATGGCTTGCTCCAGCTTGCCCTGGATGGTGGGCAAGCCAACCTGCCATTCAAAACCATGATATTGTGTACCATCATATTCCACAAGCAGAATATATTTTTGTGGTTCATAAGTATGGATTGCTTCTCTTTGTGAGCTGAACGTCACCTATAATTAATGTGATTCCTATTTAACCAATTCAATTTGAACCAGAGGTGCATTATCACCAGCACGTGGGCCTAGTTTTGTTATTCTAGTATAACCTCCAGCGCGGTCAGCATATGTTGCCGCAAATTCATCAAACACCTTAGACGCCACATTTTTGTCAGTAACGAAAGTTAAAACTCGTCTCCGGGAGGCGAGGCTGCCCTCTTTCCCCAAAGTGATTATCTTCTCCGTCAGGCCGCGTATTTCTTTAGCCTTGGCTTCTGTAGTAACGATTTTTTCGGAAATCAGAAGGGAAGTAACTAAATTGCGATACAGCGCCCAACGGTGGCCTGTGGGCCTGCTTAATTTCCTTCCATCTACACGATGTCTCATTGAATTGCCCTATGATTTCAATTCCTGGAAGAAATTCAAGTTTCCTTTTTTCTTTTCTTTTTCTGGGAAATGATAGGAAAACCTAAGCTGGCTAGAGTTGTCTCTACTTCTTCTCTTGATTTTGCTCCAAGTCCAGGTAACTGTGGCAAGCCTTCTTTGCTCTTATCCAGTAGCTGACCCAGTGTGCCCATACCTGCTCTTTTCAAGCTATTATATGAGCGAACTGATAAGTTTAATTCTTCCAGAGGAGTGCTGTATTGTCTTGCTAAAGCACTTGCTTCTTCCCCTTCTGTCTTTACAGGAATCAGGTCTCTGAAAGAAGAAAACTGACTTATCAATATGTTAGCGCTCTGGTTGATAGCTTCTTCAGGTGAGATAGTACCATCAGTCCAGACTTCTACGCTGAGTTTTTCCGGGCTTCCTTCTTGGCCACGTCTGATAGGTTCTACCGAGAAGTTGACTTTTCGCACGGGGCTGAAAATGGCGTCTGTGGGTAAGGCTCCTATGGGCAGGCCATTGGATGATCTGGCCGGCACATAACCTTTACCCAATTCCACATTAAATTCAACCGAGAGCTTAGCCTCAGGAGAATCAACAGTAGCCAGGTAAAGCTCAGGATTGGAGATTCTAAAATCTGCAGAAGGCTTGATATCAGCGGCATACACTCTGCCTTCACCAGTGACTTCCAGGAATAGTTTCCCTGGTTGTTGGGAAAGGGAGCATATCCTTAGTTGTTTAACATTCAGTAAGAACTCTATGGTGTCCTCTTTGACATTGGGAATAGGAGAAAATTCGTGTTGAACCCCGTCAATTCTTACCCATGTAACAGCAGTGCCAGACAGGGAACTCAGGAGTGTGCGGCGGAGAGCGTTGCCCAGGGTGACTCCGAAACCTGGCTCCAGAGGTTCAGCGACGATATGGCCATAATTGCCAGCAGCTTCAAGAGCAGTTACTTTGGATATAGATGATTCAAACATACTTCACCTGGAATAATATTCAACAATAGCCTGGCTGTTGAACTTGGCATCAATAACACTCTCATCGGGCAGAGCTAGAACAATCCCGCTCATCTTTTCCTGGTCCAAACTCAACCAGTCGGGAACAGCTACCTGCTTAATTTTCTCAGAAACTGTCTTATAGTATTCAGTTTTTGTGCTCGCCTCCTGCCATTTGATGGCATCTCCCTCTTTTACAAGGTATGAAGGTATGTTTACTCTGTGATTGTTAACGGCAATATGTCCGTGCTGGACTATCTGCCTCGCCTGTGCACGCGAATCAGCGAAGCCCAGGCGATAGACGGTGTTGTCCAGGCGTCTCTCCAGCAATATGAAGAGATTGTTTCCTGTTATGCCTGGAGCTTTCATTGCCTGAGTGAAAAGCCTGCGAAACCGCTGCTCTAAAACACCATAACTGAAGCGCACTTTCTGTTTCTCTCGTAATTGAGTTCCACGTTCAGAAACCCTGCGTCGTCCTCGGGGGCGTTTTCTTGAGGGAGGTCTTCTTTTTTCCAGAGGGCACTTTGGGGTATAACATTTTTCTCCCTTGAGCATTAATTTTTCATCGAGATAGCGGCATTTATGGCAAACAGCTCCGGTATAACGTGCCATGCTATACTCTCCTTCTCCCGCGGGGGCGGCAGCCATCATGTGGGATGGGAGTCACATCTCTGATACTGGTAACGGTAATTCCTGAAGCTTGCAAAGCACGAATAGCTGCTTCACGGCCGCTGCCTGGCCCTTTGATATCAACTTCGATTTGACGTAAACCATTGTCCATTGCTCTTCTTGCTGCTCCTTGGGCTGCTAGCTGGGCGGCATAAGGAGTGCCTTTCCGGGAACCTTTAAATCCAGCAGTGCCAGAGCTTCCCCAGGCGATAGCATTGCCTTGAAGGTCTGTTATAGTAACAATAGTATTATTGAAAGTAGATTGAATATAAGCTCTGCCTTCAATAACTCCCTTACGGAGCCTTCTGGGTCTCCTGCTTTGCTTCTTCTTGGGCATAATTCAAGCCTCCTACTTCTTGGACAGGCCGCGCTTTTGGCCTCTTCCGGCAACCGTTCTCTTGGCTCCCCTCCTGGTACGGGCATTAGTACGAGTCCTCTGTCCGTGGACAGGCAGATTCATGCGGTGCCGCGTACCTCGCGTGCTGCCGATCTCTATAAGCCGTTTTATGTTGGATTGAACTTCTCTCCTGAGATCACCTTCTACTTTGTATTGTTTGCCAATGATACTATGGATGCGGCCGATTTGCTCTTCAGTGAGGTTTTTAGCTTTGATGCTGTTTTCAACTTCAGCAGCAGCCAGAATTTGCTTACTTGAAGCGGAGCCAACGCCATAAATATATTGTAAAGCTACCCATATTGGCTTTTCTTTGGGAATATCTACACCGGATATGCGTGGCATTGTTATCCCTGTCTCTGTTTATGCTTGGGATTTTCACAGATAACCCTGACCACACCCTTCCTTCTGATGATCTGGCATTTTCTGCAACGTTTCTTAACCGAAGCTGCTACTTTCATTTTATCAACCTTACAAAACCTGTATCATAGCCTTCTTTATTCAACTTGTCAAAAGGAAAATTATTTCAGCCGATAGGTAATCCTGCCGCGGCTCAAATCATAGGGAGAGAGCTCCACTAGAACTCTGTCAGCAGGTAAGATTTTAATATAATGTTTCCTCATTTTGCCCGAAATATGGGCCAGCACGATATGCCCATTACTCAACTCAACACGAAACATGGTATTAGGCAAACAGGTAATGACTTTGCCCTCGACTTCTATTCGTTCTTTTTTAGCCATCCTTTGCTGCTAGGTAAGTATTTCAGGCTCGTCAGCGTCAATGACGATGGTATGCTCAAAATGTGCCGAAGAGCTTCCATCCGCTGTAAGGACGGTCCATTGATTAGGAGCCAATTTGGTATGCCAGCTTCCTCTGTTGACCATGGGCTCAATGGCCAGGGTCATTCCCTTACGAAGTAATGAACCCTTACCAAAGGCAAAATTGGGTATCTGTGGGTCTTCATGCAAATTTCTGCCTACCCCATGGCCGGTATATTCTCTGACTACGGAAAACCCTCTTGATTCAACATAATCCTGGATGGCGGAGGAGATATCTCCCACATGTGCTCCGCATTTGGCCTGAGCAATGCCCGCCTTCAAGCTTTCTTTGGTAACTGTTATCAGTTCTTTGTTTTCCTGGCTTATTTCTCCTACGCCCACAGTCACGGCTGCATCAGCGTGAAAGCCTTTGAATTTTACCCCCAAATCCAGGGAAACGATGTCTCCCTCATGGAGAATCCTCTCCCCGGGTATCCCGTGGACTATTTCATCATTCACGGAAACGCATAGATTAGCGGGGAACCCCTGATAATTTTTGAAAGATGGCTGGGCACCTCTCTTATTTATTTCAGCGGCAGCGATGTCATCTAGGTAGAGGGTTTTGATCCCGGCCTTTATTTCTTTCCTCAGCCTGTCCATAACTGCTGCCCAGATCTTGCCGCATTGACGCATGCTCTCTATTTCTTGTGGTGATTTAACAATTATCATCTATTTTTCTTCTTTGAGAATGGAGATTATTTTCTGAGCTACTTCCTCTATGCCCAAATTGCCATTGACTTCAACAAGTTTATTCTGGCTCTGGTAGTAATCTATCATGGGAATAGTTTGTGAAAAGAAGACCTTTAAGCGCTCCTTTACCGTCTCTTCTTTGTCATCAGGACGTTGATATAATTCACCACCGCATTTGTCGCATATTCCTGGCACTTTGGGTGGTGAGGTCACGATGTGATATGGCGTCTGGCAATTTCGGCAAATCCAGCGCCCGGAGAGCCTCTTGATAAGCTCTTCATCGGGCACTTTGACGTATATCGCTTCATCCACGCTTTTGCCTTGTAAGGCGAGAGCTTTGTCCAGAGCTTTGGCCTGGTCTAAAGTCCGGGGGAAACCGTCCAAAAGACAGCTTGAAGCGCAATCGGATGTGTTGATCCTCTTCTGAATCATTTTTATCGTTATTTCGTCAGGAACCAGTTCTCCCTTCTCCATGTAAGTTTTGGCCGAAAGCCCTAATTCAGTCTTTTTCTCCAAGTTTTGACGGAACAAATCTCCAGAGGCTATATGTGGGAAGCCCATTTTCTGAGATAGAATATCTGCCTGAGTTCCTTTTCCTGCTCCTGGAGCACCCAATAGGACAATGTACATCTTTTTCCTCTCCTTTCTTATTTCAGGAAACCCTCGTAGCGGCGCATAGTTAATTGAGCCTCCAATTGCTTCATAGTATCCAAAGCGACACCTACAGCTATCAATAGGGCAGTGCTGGAGAGAGTTAAAGCGCGAACATCAGTAATTTCCCGGGCAATAAATGGCATAATTGCCACGATTCCCAGGAAGAGGGCACCACCAAAGGTGAGGTTCTTTATGGTTTTGTTGAGGTAGTCAGCGGTTGCCTTTCCGGGACGAACCCCGGGAATAAAGCCGCCTTGCTGCTGTAGGGTTTGGGGCAGGCTCATTTGCTCAAATATAATCATGGTATAGAAATAGGCAAATGCCATCGTTAATAAAAAGTATGGTATCCAGTAGGCTAAGCCTATAGGAGCAGCATTCCCCGAATTGAAAATATAATAGATATTGTTCCAGAAATTTGGATTTTGGCCTCCTGGGTTCATGAACCAGGTGGCTATCATTCCCGGAAATTGCATCAGAGCTATGGCGAAAATAAGAGGAATCATTCCTGCGGTATTTACTCGTAGGGGAATATAAGTTGAGCCTGATTGGCGATACAAGCGGCCAGCGCGGAAGCTGCTGCGGGCGTATTGAACCGGGATACGGCGGTGGGCCTCGGTAAAGATTACTATGAATACCAAAGTTAGCAGGCCCAGTATGATGAAGGTAGTCAACCCCAGGGGATTTGCCTTGGCGATGAAGGCGCTCCCAACCATACTGGGCAGGCTGGCTACAATGCCAGCGAAGATTATTAAAGAGATGCCGTTTCCCACTCCGCGTTCAGTAATCAGCTCTCCCAGCCAGACGAGAAATATGGTGGTAGCGGTCATTGATAGTATTATACAGGCGGTGGTTGCTGGCTCAAGATTGCTGATGATTGGGGGAGTTTGAGCGCGCAGTATAGCTAGCAGACCATAGCCCTGGAGGGCTGCCAAAGGTAAGGTAAGCAGATGAGTAGTTCTGTTGATCTTGCGCTGGCCAGCTTCTCCCTGTTGAGACAAAGCCTGAAGAGAAGGAATGACCGGAACCAATAATTGCATGATGATAGAAGCGGTGATATAAGGGTAAACACCCATGGCAGCCACGCTGAAACGCTTCATGGCGCCGCCACTGAACAGGTCAAGCATGCCGTAAAGTTGATTTTGCCCAAAAAGATTCTCTAATGCATGGATGTCTACACCTGGTAAAGGAACATGAGCCAGGAAACGGAAAGCTACCAGAATGCCCAAGGTAAAAAGAATCTTTCGCCTCAAGTCTGGCAGAGTGAACATGTCTACCATGGCCTGAATGAGGCGTGGCTGATTTTTTGTGCGCTGCATGCTAAATCTTCTGTACTTCCCCCCCGGCAGCGATGATCTTCTTCTCTGCAGTAGCTGAGAGTTTGTTGACCTTAACCAGCAGTGGGCGATGGATATCACCTCCACCAAGAATTTTAGTGGGCAGGCCCGCTGATTTAATCAATCTTGCCTGGAATAGCTCTTCGGGAGTCACTGTGGTGTTCGGAGAGAAAATGTCGAGCTTTCCTACATTGATGATGTTGTAGTTTACTCTAAATATGTTGGTGAAGCCTCTCTTGCTGGGCAATTTTTTTATCAGTGGCAGTTGGCCACCCTCGAAGCCAAGGCGTACACCACCACCGGAGCGAGACTTTTGTCCTTTACTGCCTCTTCCTGAATAGCACCCATGCCCACTGCTATCACCTCGCCCTACGCGCTTTCTCTTGTGTTTGGCACCTGTAGGAGGTTTTAATTCATTTTGCTTCATTTGTTTCAGTTCCTGTTTCTTTGGTTTTTTGGAGATTGGTCAAAGCTACCATGGTGGCCTTGACCACATTGATTCGATTTGAACTGCCCAGCGATTTACTGATGATGTTCCTTATGCCAGCCAGTTCCAAAACTGCGTGGATGGTAGTGCTGGCGATCAAACCAGTTCCCGGCGCTGCTGGTTTTAACAAAACTTTAGATGCTCCAAATTTGGCCAGGATTTCGTGAGGGATGGTGCCATTTAAGATGGGTGTTTCAACCATTCTTTTTTTCGCTGTGGCGCTTGCCTTATGGGTGGCATCGGGCACTCCCCCTGCTTTGGCTAAACCAAACCCAACATGCCCCTTCCCATCGCCGACAACAACCAGAGCCCTGAAACGAGGGTGTTTGCCACCTTTAACAACTTTGGTCACACGGTCAAGGGCTACCAATTTCTCTTCTACTTCAAGCTCAGAGCTGACATTTTTCAATTTCTCTGTCTGCATCTTGCTAACTGCTTTCATAGCTCTAACCCCGCTTTTCTGGCAGCCTCAGCTAAAGCCTTAACTCTGCCGTGATACTTGTATCCTCCACGGTCAAAGACAGCATGGTTTATTCCCTTGTTCAGCGCTTTCTGGGCAAGCAGTGTTCCCACTAATTCGGCTCTCTTTGTTTTAGGCATGCCATTGCTCTTGTTTTTAACTTCGTGCTCAACGGTGCTCGCAGAAACTAAGGTTTGTCCTTTAGAATCATCAATAAGTTGAGCATAAATGTGATTCAAGCTTCGGAAAACCCCCAGGCGGGGATATGATGTTGTGCCAATTACCTTTTTTCTTACTCGCTTGTGGCGTATTCTGTGCGTTGCTGTTATATTTATTTTAGCCATTTTTGCTATAACTACCTCTTACCTAATGCCTTAGCTGATTTGCCGGGCTTGAGATGAAGTTTTTCCCCTCTATATTTAATGCCTTTCCCTTTATAACGGTCTGGAGGGTGTATGGCTCGAATTTTAGCGGCTACTTCCCCAACAGTTTCTTTATCAATGCCAGTGACATGGATAATATTTGTACCTTGGATGCTTACATCCACACTTGGAGGTGGTGAAAATTCTATTGTATTAGCATACCCTACCTGGAATACCAATTTGTTACCAATTTTTTGTGCTTTATAGCCTACGCCACTTATCTCCAGAATTTTCTCAAAACCTTTACTCACCCCTTCAACCATATTAGCTAAAAGGCTTCTGGTGAGCCCGTGCAAGGAGCGATGAACCCTGTTGTCACTGGGCCGGGTCACAAGCAGGCTGCCATCCTCTAAAGTGATGGAAATATCAGGGTGAAAACAGCGCGCTAGTTTTCCCTTGCTTCCTTCCACCGTTACTTCACTTCCATCAAATTTTACCTTCACATCCTGAGGTACAAGGATGGGAAGGGAACCGATATGTGACATAACTTATTACTCCTGTTCGCGATTCTTCATCAATTTACCATACACGGCATAAAAATTCTCCACCAAGGTGATTTCTCCATGCCTCCTGGCCACTCATAATACCTTTGGGCGTGGATAGGATGGCAATTCCCAGTCCTCCATAGACGCGCGGGATTTCATGTTGTCCAACGTAAACTCTCAAGCCTGGCTTACTCACCCTTTCCAATCCCAGTATCGCTGGTTGGCCATCTGTATATTTGAGGCTAATTTTTATCATTGGTTGGGGTTTGTTCTTCAGCACTTCGCAGTTGGCAACAAATCCTTCTTGCTTAAGTATCTTGGCAACGGAGAATTTCATCTCGGAAAAAGGCACAAGCACATCATCATGCCTTACCATTATGGCATTTCGTATTCGAGTCAACATATCAGCAATAGGATCAGTAACCATTAAAGACTCCTCACCAACTAGATTTCCTTACTCCAGGGATTATGCCATTTACAGCAAGCTGGCGAAAACAAAGACGGCATAAGCCAAATTTGCGCATATAAGCACGCGGTCTGCCACATAGTTGACAGCGGTTGCGTTGTCGCACTTTATATTTTGGAATGCGCTTCGATTTTGCAATCATACATTTTTTTGCCATGTCAATCTCTCCTAAGCGGCATGCCCATAAGTTCTAGCAAGCTCTTGGCTTCATCACGATTTTTGGCTGTGGTAACGATGGTTACTTGAAGCCCTCGAAGCTTGTCGATTTTATCGTAATCTACTTCGGGGAAAACTATCTGCTCTTTTATACCTATATTGTAGTTCCCTTGGTTATCAAATGAGTTTTTGGACAATCCACGGAAGTCACGAAAACGCGGCAAGACAATGTTAATTAGTTTGTCCAAGAAGTCATACATTTTTTTGCCTCTCAGTGTCGCCATCATGCCGATAGGCATTCCTGACCTTACCTTAAATGAGGCAATTGATTTTTTTGCTTTGGTAATCACCGGGTGTTGCCCGCATATCATGGTTAGGTCGCTCTCTGCTGCTTCTAAAGCTTTGGGATTTTGTGTTGCTTCACCTAAGCCGATATTAATAACCACCTTTTCCAGACGGGGTAGCTGCATCACATTGGTGTAACCCAGCCTTTCTTTAAGCTCGGGAACTATTTCTTTAAAATATTTTTCTTTAAGTCTGGAAGCCATTAAATACTCTCATATCTTGATAATCAACTAAATAGGTTAATCAATTACCTCCCCACAGGAGTGACAAATTCTCACTTTCTTGCCATCCTCAAGAAAGTGGAAACCCACTCTGGTAGGTTTACCACACTTATTACACATCAACATTACTTTGGATATGGGGAGTGGGGCTTCGAGTTCGATTATGCCAGCTTGTCGTGCTGCTCTCTGAGCTCGAGAATGGCGTTTAATCATATTAAGCCCTTCCACTATGACTTTCTTTTCCTTGGGCAGAACACGCCGCACCTTACCTTTTCCTCCTTTGTCTTTACCAGCAAGGATAACCACAGTATCGTTTTTCCTGATTTTCATCTTAAAGCACCTCTGGAGCCAAAGATATTATTTTGGTAAATTTCTTATCTCTGAGCTCACGAGCCACTGGTCCAAAAACACGGCTCCCTTTAGGATTATTTCTCTCTCCAAGAATAACGACAGCATTATCATCGAATCTTATATAAGAGCCGTCAAAGCGGCGATAAGGCTTAACTACACGCACAACTACAGCTTTAACTAGCTCTCCTTGTGTTACCATTCCATGAGGCATAGCTTTTTTTACTGTAGCAGTGATAATATCACCAACATGAGCATACCTCTTTCTCGTTCCACCGGGTATGCCAATACACATAATTTGTTTAGCTCCAGTGTTATCTGTTGCCTTGAGCCTGGTGTAATTCTGAATCATTTCCTTAAGTAGCCAGAATCGAAGAACTGCTGGCTGTTCCCTCTATCGTTTTTGTTTTCTCCTCAGATATGATCTCTGCTACTCGCCACCTCTTTTCTTTAGATAAAGGGCGAGTTTCGATAATCTTTACTTTATCCCCGATTTGGCAAGTTTCATTCTCGTCATGAGCTTTATATTTCTTGACTATTCTGATTTTTTTGTAGGGTGGATGTGCCTTGAAAGTTTGCACCGTTACTACTACGGTCTTATCCATGTGAGTGCTCACTACTTGCCCAATTCTAGATTTTCTCTTTGCCATAGCCTTCACCTGATATCCAGTTCTTTTTCTCGCAAGATAGTCTCTATCCTGGCGATCCTTTTTTTCACCTTGGGAATTTCGCAATGATTGACCAGTTGTCGTGTGGCGAGTCTGAAGCGGAGGTTAAAAAGCTCCTCATGGGCTTCTTCTAACTTTGTTCGCAGCTCTTTGTCAGTAAGAGATCGAATCTCCTCAACTTTCATCTTTATGTCCTTCTTTAAGAACGAAGCTGGTGGTGATGGGGAGCTTGTGTGAAGCAAGGCGGCTCGCCTCACGAGCTGAGGTCTCCGTGATACCAGTTAACTCGAACATTATTCTGTCCCGCTTGACTACAGCTACCCAGTGGTCAGGAGCGCCTTTACCACTGCCCATCCTCGTCTCGGCGGGTTTTTTAGTCACAGCCTTATCGGGAAAGATGCGTATCCATAATTTCCCGCTACGGCGTAGATAGCGTACGAACACGCGACGGGCAGCTTCAATCTGCCTTGCCGTAATCCAGGCAGATTCGTCAGCCCTGAGGCCAAAGTCACCAAAGGCAACAAAGTTACCCTTTGTGCTTTTGCCTTTCATTCTTCCTCTATGTAGCTTGCGATACTTCACTCGCTTTGGCTGTAACACTTCCTTCAGTCCTTTCAGGAATGATATCACCCCTGTAAATCCATACTTTGACCCCGATGCGTCCCGTGAGGGTATGGGCTTCAGTGAACCCATAATCGACGTCAGAATGTAGTGTATGTAGAGGCACACGTTTTTGGCGAACACCCTCTGTGCGGGCAATTTCCGCTCCACCAAGCCTTCCGCTGCATCTTACTTTTATCCCTTTGGCACCGGCCTCCAGGGTTCTATAAACTGCCTGTCTCATTACTCGACGAAACGGGATGCCATCCTCGATACGGTCGGCCATATTCTGCGCTACAAGGCAAGCCTGGAGTTGAGGTGTCTCAATTTCTTTAATGGTTAGCCTGATTTTTCCATTAATGGTTTTCTCCAGTTTCCTTTTCAGGTTTTCGACGTTTTGCCCACCTCGCCCAATCAAAATGCCTGGGCGAGCGGCGTAAAGTGTTATATATATTCCGTCTCCTGGCCGCTCAATTTCTACACGGGCAATGCCTGCTTCTCGGGATTTTAGTTCGATAACTTGGCGTAATTTCAGGTCCTCTTGTAGCAGATGAGCAAAATCCTTCTTGGCATACCATTTCGCGTCCCAAGTGCGGAAGGTGCCCAACCTAAAACCTAGAGGATGCACTTTTTGTCCCAAAGTTACTTTACCTCCTCATCAACGAAAACTGTGATATGGCTAGACCGTTTTAAAATAGGGCTTATGCGTCCCCGGGACTGGGGCCGAAATCTCTTTAAGGTATGTCCTTTATCAGCGGAGATGGCGATGATCTTGAGGTCGGCGGGGGACATCTGGAAATTATTCTCAGCATTGGCTGCCGCTGATTTGATTACCTTGGCGACAGCTTTAGCTGTTGGTGTGGGGACAAAGTTAAGAATAGTTAGAGCTTCATCCACTTTCTTGCCCCTGACCATATCCACCACGAGGCGAACTTTTTGTGGGGAGATACCCACATCTTTAGCTGCAGCTTTGACCTTCATGATATCTTATTTTCTTTTCTTCTGAACAGTTACCTGGGCTTTGGTGGTATGCCCATGGAAGGTTCGCGTGGGTGCGAATTCTGCCAGTTTATGCCCCACCATATTTTCAGTAATAAAGACAGGTATGTGCTTTCTCCCATTATGTACTGCGATAGTATGGCCCAGCATCTGAGGCAGGATGGTGGAAGAGCGTGACCAGGTCTTTATCACTGCCTTCTCTTTAGAGCGGTTGAGCAATTCTATTTTCTTAAGCAATTTAGCATCGTAGTAAGGGCCTTTTTTAATTGATCGTGACACTCTATTGTCTCCGTTTCACAATTAATTTCCCTGAAGTCTTGTTGGGACGACGCGTCCTGTGTCCCATAGTTGGCTGTCCCCGGGGACTCTTGGGTGGCATGCCTAGTGGGGCTCTGCCCTCGCCACCTCCATGAGGGTGGTCGCGAGGTGTCATGGCGGAGCCTCTGACTGTGGGGCGGAAGCCCAACCACCTCTTGCGGCCAGCTTTGCCCAAGATGATATTCTTATGCTCAATGTTGCCTATTTGACCGACAGTAGCCCAGCATTTGAGGTGAAATTTTCGCAGTTCTTTCGAAGGTAAGCGAAGCAAGGCATAATTGCCCTCTTTGCTTAAAATCTGAGCTGCAGCTCCGGCACTGTGGACAACCTGCCCCCCTTTACCAGGCACAAATTCAATATTGTGAACTAAGGTACCTGCAGGGATTGAACTCAGAGGCAAGGCGTTTCCTGGCTTTATCTCCACGTCTTCACCTGCTTTTATTACATCTCCCACGGTGAGTTCTACAGGGGCCAGGATATAGCGTTTTTCTCCATCAGCATAATAAATCAAGGCAATCCTGGCTCCCCGATTGGGGTCATATTCAATAGAAGCTATCTTCCCGGGTATGCCGATTTTATCTCTTCTGAAATCGATAAGACGCAACTTGCGCTTATTTCCGCCACCGCGGTGGCGCACAGTTATCACTCCCCGACTATTTCGCCCTGCATTCTTCTTTACAGGCAGAAGCAATGACTTCTCAGGAGACACCTTGGTTATCTCTTCAAAGGTGGCTCGTGACATAAGTCTCCTGCCTGGAGAAGTGGGTTTATAAGTCTTCAATGCCATAATTTATCTCCATTCATCACTTGTCTGGCAATGACTTTTCTAAGGATGTTTCCTTTGCCAGCGAGTCTTCTTCAGCCGCTTCTTATACTGATGCTTTGACATTTTTTTCTTTCTCCACTTAATAACTGAACCCAAATTCTTACTCCTAATAGCTGAAGTAGATTATACTCCTTCAAATAAGGTTATTTTGTATCCCGGTTTCAGGGTGACTATTGCCTTTTTCCACGATGAGCTGGTTACTTCGCGCTTGCCCATCCTCCTTGTCTTTCCTGGCATGGTCATCACGTTGACTTCAGCCACTTTTACTTTGAAGGCTTGTTCCACTGCTTCTTTGATCTGGAGCTTGTTAACTGTGCTGGCTACTTGAAAGGCGTATTTGTTGCTTTCCTGAAGCAAGGTAGCTTTCTCTGTAACCAAAGGACGCCGCAGTACTTCATAAAGATGCATGATGAACCTTTTTCCTTCCCCAGATTTCTTCTATGGTCTGTATTCCTGATACAGTGGATATTAATGTCTTATAAGAGAGTAAATCTAACACATTGATTAGAGCTGAAGACAGAATCTTAACATTGCTTAAATTTCTAGCTGATTTCACTATGTTGGGCAAGGAATGTGAGGTAAGTACTAAAGCAGAGGCATCGACACCAAGCAGCCTTAGAAAGTTGGCCATGTTTTTCGTTTTGGCCTCTTCGAAGTCGAAATCTTCCACTATCTTCATATTTCCCTCTCGGAGTTTGTTGGAAAGAAGACATTTGATGGCCAGGCGCCTCATCTTCGTGGGCATTGATTGCCGGGAGGAGCGTGGCTTGGGACCAAAAGCTACTCCACCTCCCCTGAGGAGAGGTGATTTTGCATCTCCCCTGCGAGCTCTCCCTGTATGTTTCTGCATGTAGAGTTTTTTGCTGCTGCCTCTAATTTCGCCTCTGGTTTTGGCGGAAGCAGTACCCTGGCGACTATTGGCTAGCTGTCTTACCATTGCTTGGTGAACCACTGCTTCGTTGAAAGGAATGCCGAAGATGTCCTCGCTGATTTCCGCTTGGTCAATGACTTCACCCTCTAGATTATAAACTGGAGTTTCCATTTCTATTCTTTGGCTTTCCTGATAATCAATAATCCTCTGCTGGCTCCGGGCACTGCCCCTTTAAGTAGGAGCAAATTACGGTTTGGCTCAACTTGCAGGACTTGAATATTGTGTAATGTAATTTTTCTGTTTCCTAGGTGTCCTGCCATATGTTTACCTTTAAGCACTCGGCCTGGGGATGTTGTGGCACCAATTGAGCCAGGGGCACGGTGGCGGTCAGATTGCCCGTGAGTTTTAAATCCACCGGCGAAGTGGTAACGCTTTACCACACCGGCGAAGCCTTTACCTTTGGAAAAACCGCTTACGTTTACTAGGTCACCAGATTTTAAAAAGCTGACATCTACCTTATCACCGCGCTTGACCATCCCGGCATCTTCAATTCGAAACTCGCGCAGATAGCGGAACTTAGTCATATCTTTAAGATGCCCACTTTCTGGAGCATTAAGGTGTTTCGTTTCCTCAAAGCCTAGCTGGATGGCACTGTAACCATTTTCTGCTTGGGTCTTTAGCTGTGTTACTACACAGGGGCCCGCTTCCACAGCAGTTACCGCTGCTGCCTCACCACTCTCTTGGAGAAACTGGGTCATTCCTATTTTTCTACCAATAATACCTGTGAACATATCTTTGATGCCCTCTGTGTCATTCATAATTCTTGAAATTATTTCGACTTATGCGTTCCATTAATTAAGAAAGCTGATTATAGTTTAATATCTATTTCTACTCCAGATGCCAAATTGAGTTGAGTTAGAGAATCTACGGTTTTAGATGTTGGTTGCAGAATATCAATTAACCTCTTATGGGTTCGAATTTCAAACTGCTCTCTGGAATCCTTATCGATGTTGGGGGAGCGAATGACACAAAATTTCTCAATATGCGTGGGTAAAGGCACTGGCCCAGCGACTATAGCTCCAGTGCGCTCTGCCGTTTCCACTATCTGCCTGGCTGCCTGATCGACCAATCTATGGTCGAAACCTTTCACTTTAACGCGAACTTTTTGACTGCTCATTTACCTTACTCTTACTTAGTTACAATTTGCTCACTCAAGGTAGCGGGTAATTCTTCATAATCGTGAAACTGCATTGTGTGACTTGCCCTTCCCTGGCTGAGAGACCTTAAATCGCTGGTAAAACCAAAAGTTTCTGCTAATGGGATAAAACAGCGGATGGAGAAGAAATCCTCATGGCTTTCGGTGCGTGTAATACGGGCTCTGCGAGAATTCAGATTTCCCATGATATCTCCCAGGAATTCCACAGGAGTCATTATCTCCATTTCCATAATGGGTTCAAGAAGCACAGGTTTAGCTTTCTTTAAGCCACCTTTGATGGCTAAAGAAGCTGCCATCCTAAAGGCGAGATCTGAGGAATCAACTTCATGGTAACTGCCATCGTACAAAGTTACTTTAATGTCTACTGTGGGGTAACCTGCCAAAACTCCGCCTTGTAAAGCCCCTTTCACGCCTGTTTCTACTGCCGGGATAAATTCCCTGGGGATAGTCCCTCCTCGGATTTGCTCTGAAAATTCGAATCCCTTGCCACGATCGTTGGGCTCAAGTTTAAGCCAGACATGCCCATATTGTCCTTTGCCCCCAGATTGGCGGACAAATTTCCCTTCAGATTCTACCGTGATGGCAATCGTTTCTTTGTAAGCTACTTGTGGCCTGCCAACGTTTACCTTTATACCATATTCGCGCAACATTCGTTCCACTAATACTTCAAGGTGAAGCTCGCCCATGCCGCAAATAATGTTTTGACCTGTTTCTTGGTCATAGTGAACTTTAAGAGAGGGATCCTCGGCAGTAAGCTTGCTCAGGGTATCGTCTAGTTTATCCTGATCAGCTTTGCTTTTGGGTTCAATGGACCTAGAGAGCACGGGCTCAGCAAATCGTATACGTTCAAAAAGCACGGGCCGTGAAACTTCACAAAGACTATCACCTGTGGATGTCTTTTTCAGTCCTAAAGCAGCTATAATGCTTCCCGTATCAGCACAATCAACTTCCTTGCGATAATTGGCGTGCATGATATATAGCTTACCCAGGCGTTCCTTCTCGGCGATAGTGGAGTTAAGAACCTGCGCTCCGACAGGTATTCTGCCTGAGTAGACACGCATGTAAGTCAATCTTCCCATAAAAGGGTCTGAAACCGTCTTGAATGCTAGAGCTGAGAAAGGTTCATCATCGCTTGGCGTGAGAAAAGCTTCTTTCTCTCCTTTAATCCTTCTGGCGCGTATGCTGGGGATATCAAGAGGGGAAGGAAGGTAATCTATAATGGCATCAAGCAGTGGGTGAATTCCTTTGCCTCTGAGGGCACTGCCACAAAGAACCGGCACTATTTTATTAGAAATGGTCAATCTCCTTATAGCTGTCTTGAGCTTGGAAACGGGTATTTCCTGTCCTTCAAGATATATTGTCATAATGTCATCATCATTCTCAGCCAACATCTCGATCAATGTCTGGCGGTAACTAGCAGCTGTATTCATAACGTTCTCTGGAATGGGCTTCTCTGTTGGTTCTATATTAGGGTCATCAGAGAAGACAAATGCTTTCCTTTCCACAAGGTCTATCAAGCCTTCAAAGGTGTCCTCGGAGCCCAGCGGAATCTGTATCAGCAGTGGGTTAGCCTGCAAGCGTTTATTGATTGAAGACACGGTGTAGTCAAGATTAGCGCCAGCCCTATCCATTTTGTTGACAAAGCAAATTCTCGCTACTTTATATTTATCTGCCTGCCGCCACACAGTTTCAGATTGAGCTTCTACTCCAGCCACGCCATCAAAAACTACCACGCCGCCGTCCAAAACTCGAAGGCTGCGTTCTACTTCAACAGTAAAATCTACATGACCTGGAGTATCAATTATATTTATGCAGTGGTCACGCCAATAGCAGGTAGTAGCTGCTGCTGTGATGGTGATGCCACGCTCTTTCTCTTGCTCCATCCAGTCCATTGCTGCTGTTCCTTCGTCCACGTTTCCAATTTTGTAGGTACGCCCTGTACGATAGAGAATCCTCTCTGTAGTCGTGGTCTTACCGGCATCTATGTGGGCGATAATCCCTATGTTTCTTACCTTCTCCAAAGGAAAAGCCCGTGACATAAGTCTATCCCTTGCCTTAAGTATTGTCTTCAATATGATTCCTCACCAGCGGAAATGAGCGAAAGCTTTGTTAGCCTGAGCCATCCTGTGAATATCCTCACGCTTTTTGATTGTTGCCCCTCGACCTTCTATCGCATCAACAAGCTCATGGGACAACTTTTCCTCTATGGATTTACCCCCACGCGTTCGTGCTGAGGAAATCAGCCAGCGTATAGCGAGGCTTTGCCCACGATGTGGCTCTACCTCCATGGGAACCTGATAAGTAGCACCTCCCACGCGGCGGGGTCTAACCATGAGAAGTGGTGTGGCACTTTTGATAGCACCTTCCAGGATTTCTACAGGCTCTTTACCTAGTTGTTCGCTGGCAAGCTCCAGTGCGCTGTAAACAATGTGCTCTGCTGTAGCTTTTTGTCCTCGCAACATCACCTTGTTAATAAACTTAGCTATAGTAACATTATTATATTTAGCCTCTGGAGGCGTTATTCTTTTCGATGTTCTCTTAGTTTTCCTTGGCATCTGAGCTCCTGTTATTGCGTTGTCGCCTTCAGCTTCTTGGCTCCATATCTACTGCGGCCTCGTTTTCGGTCGGCCACCCCTTCTGTGTCCAAGGTACCCCGGATGATATGATAGCGAACTCCAGGGACATCCTTAAGTCTGCCGCCACGAACTAAAACCACTGAATGTTCTTGTAAGTTATGTCCTTCACCGGGAATGTAAGCATTCACCTCCATACCGTTTGTTAACCTTACCTTGGCAACTTTGCGCAGTGCCGAATTAGGTTTTTTAGGTGTAACAGTTTTTACCTGGATACATACACCTCTTTTCTGAGGTGATCCCGTGGTCCAGTTAGTCCTACTCTTCATTGCATTATAGATAAGATGCAATGAAGGCGCTTTACTTCGTTTCTTGCGCTTCACCCGCCCCTTATGTACAAGCTGATTACTCGTTGGCATTGTTACTGCTCTTATAAATTTATTTATGCAATCAAAAAGCCGTCTGGTTATACGCCACTCTACTTATTGGAAAAATTTGTGCTCGGTTTTAGCCAGCCAGCTTTTCTATTTCTCTGGTCTTTTCACCTTAAGTAGACCGCAAACAATCAATCTAACATAGATAGATAAAATATGTCAAACAAAACGTGTGCTGCGTGTCAGATATGGCTTTGCTCCAGAAGTATGTTATCTATCAATCTTGTCTTGCCTATTTTGACAGCTAGGGAGGCTAGGGCTGGAGGTTTGATTATTTTCAATTCTTCTAAGGTATTGACATCTACAATGCTGATATAATTGATTTTGGCTAAAGGTTCTTTTTCAATCCGTGAAGTCATCTGGCGGCGAATTTGGTCGGCATCTTTTTCACCTTGTTGCCACAATTCCTTGGCTAGAGAGAGAGCTTTAAACAGGACTGTAGCCGCCGGGCGCTCTTCAGGATCGAGGTAAGTATTGCGGCTGCTCATAGCCAGGCCATCGCTTTCTCTCACCGTGGGCACAACCACAATTTCCAAGTCCATGTTGAGGTCAGCAACCATTCTCTTGATAACCATGGACTGTTGGGCATCTTTTTGTCCAAAGTAAGCTCTGGTCGGCTGGATGATATTGAATAGTTTACCCACTACTGTGGCTACGCCTCTGAAGTGTCCCGGACGGCACGCCCCCTCAAGCTTTGCAGTAATGCCTTCGACATCTATCCAGGTGTTAAACCTTGCAGGATACATCTCTTCTTCAGAAGGAATAAAGACGATGTCTGTTTTCTCTTGCTCCAGGAGTTTCAAGTCGCGCTTGAGGTCTCGAGGGTAGACAGTGAGATCTTCGCTGGGGGCAAATTGTGTGGGGTTAACAAAGATGCTGGCTACAACGACACCAGTTTCCGCTCTGGCTTGTTTTACCAGAGCGAGGTGACCATTGTGAAGATAGCCCATGGTGGCTACAAAACCTACTGAACCGCTTAACTGCTGCCTTAATTTTCTTATCCCTGAAATTGTCTTTAAAACCTGCATCTTCGCCATTAATCCTCTACTTCTAAAAAGGGACGCCTTATGAGCTTTGTCTTCAGTAACGGAGGGGGCTAACTTTCATACTGTGAAGCTCTCTTCATCAAGAAAGAGACAAGGTGTCCAGTTCCTTGAGTAGATTTTCATCCATGATGTAGCTCTGCTTCGTGGTAGGGAAATCAACGGATTTGACTTCAGCCATATAAATTTTGATGGCACTTTGCATTTCCTCAGCTAACTTAGCATATTGCTTGGTGTGTTTGGGCACGAAGTCGGTGAAGAGGCCTAAAATGTCGCTGATCACTTGAACTTGGCCGTCGCAATCAGGGCCGGCGCCAATGCCAATTGTCGGGATGTTTGCCTTTTGGCTGATCAGCTTGGACAGAGGTGCTGGTATACATTCCAAAACAATGGAAAATGCGCCAGCTTCCTCCAGGATTTGGGCGTCCAGAAGCAGTTTTTTAGCCATCTCTGTTGTTTTCCCCTGCACTTTGAACCCGCCTAATTGATATATTGATTGTGGAGTAAGCCCGATGTGCCCCATAACGGGGATTCCGCAATCAACGATCCTTCTTACTTTTTCAGCAACAACCTCACCCCCCTCCAATTTCACTGCCTGTGCTCCCCCCTCTTGAATAAAGCGCCCCGCATTATATAGAGCATCGGAAACGCTGGTGTGATAGGTCATGAAAGGCATGTCTCCCACAATTAAGGCTTTTCGGGCACCTCTCACTACAGCTTTGGTGTGATGTAACATTTCCTCCATGGTTACCGGGATGGTCGTCTCATATCCCAGGATTACCATGCCGAGGCTATCACCAACTAATATCAAAGGTATACCAGCCTCATCAATCACCTTGGCAGTGACATAGTCATAAGCAGTGAGCATAGGTATTTTTTCCTTCTTTTGCTTCATCTCTTTTATCTCATTGATGCTGACTCGCATAGTATCACCCTAGCTTTTATTCAGGATTGTTTCGTTACTTCTTTGCTTTGTTTAGAATTTCAACGCACAGTGGCTTACAGGAAGTTCAAAAGGACAGTTCGGCTGCTACCAGGTCTTTCATCCGGGAGTCCTCTTTTAGCTCCAGAATCTCATTTTTACTGTTTACGTAAACCATGGTTGGTATCATGTTCGTCGCTTCATCGTTGGGAACCTGACAATAGGACAAGATGATGACTATGTCACCTTTTGCCACCAGTCTGGCAGCAGCGCCATTGATACCGATTACTCCTGAGTTTGCCTCTCCTTCAATAGTGTAGGTACTGAATCTGGCTCCGTTATTGATGTTTAATACGTCTACCCGCTCAAAAGGTAAAATGTCACTAGCCTCCATGAGGGTTTTGTCGATAGTGATGCTGCCTTCATAATCCACATTGACTTCAGTAATCCAGGCTCGGTGAATCTTACTCTTTAACATAACTCTCATTTTTCCCTCCTTCTTTATATTCCAATTAGAGTCTTTAATTCTTCGGCTTTATTTGCATCAATAGTGCCTTTGGCCAAAGCAATAGGAATAGTCTGAGATGCTAATTCCTTGTAGGTGGTGAGCTTGGTGGGATCCCTGGCCGCGAGGGCATTCAAGTGCCTGCTTATGGTGCCTATATCTCCACGGGATATAGGTCCTGTGAGGCAGCCAGGTGAGCCAATATTGTCGATGTTATTTACTGCCCCCTGAAGCAAAGGTAGCAAGGCGTTAGTTGCTCTTGCCGGCGGCACTCCAAAAATTTGCCATAAATCTAAGGCCATCTTAACCAGGGTTACCAGATAATTAGATACGAAGACAGCGGCTATGTGGTATAGTACCTTATCCTCTGGCTTGAGTTCTACCCAGTTGCCCTTTAACAGTGAAGCAAATTCCTTCAGGCTAGATAATAGAGGCTCCTCAGCCTCTAAAGCAAAGGTAGAGCCTGGCAAATTCTTCATAGCCTGTTCGACATTAGCGAAAGTCTGGAGTGGGTGGAAGGAGCCCACTTTAGCCCCAAATTGCCTGGCCGGTTCTAAGATATCACTGGAATAAGCACCACTACAATGCACTACATTCTGGTCTATGTGCCATTGAATCTTGTTGGCTGCTTTGGAAATGACGTCATCAGGTGTGGTGATGAAAACTAACTCGGCAACATCAGCCACTTCTTGTGCGCTGTGGTAAATCTGGCAGCCAGTTACAAGGTTGGCTAAATTTTGTGCTGAGGATAAACTTCGGCTGAACACAGCTATAACTGGGCAGCCTTTTTCAAAGAGCCTTGTTGCTAAAGCTGTGCCCACCATTCCCGCACCGATGAAGCCAACCTTGTACATAGTAATAAAAAATCCTCTCGGCATAACCGAGAGGATTTTAAACTGCACTCTTTCTCCCGTCTCGGTCGTTGCCGATCCAAGCGGAAACTTTATTTATCTTAAATTACACGCTCGCTGCCTTCTAGGTCAACCGCGTTTCTCATCTTAGCATAATTGGCGTAAATTGTCAAAAACTACACAGACCCCCATAAATTGCAGGTAACAAGCTTTGAAGGCGGGTCTTGAGAGAGTTAGCACCAAGACTATTTAACAGGGGAGTGATGGAGACCTTATCTAGTTGTAAAGCCCATATGTCCGTTCCCTGCTTGGCATAGACACTATCTTTATTATTCCGCAGAATTCGGTAACATTCCTCCTCACAATTGTAGTCCTTTTCCACTCTATCGCAATAACTTTGGTTGCTCAGCTCGGTAACTTCGATTCCCATAATTTTTTCTGGGGGCAAATTGGGTAGGGTAATATTAAGTAAAAGTTCTTTTGATAAATCCTTATTCTTAATCTTAGCTGCGAGTAGAGCTACTAGTTTAGCAGCAGCCTCAAAAGTTAAGTTTTCATAGGCATAGAGCGAGACTGCTAAGGAGGGGATATTACGCAAATAACCGTGAAAGGCAGCACCCACAGTGCCTGAAATAAAGGCATCATAGCCTAGGTTTGCTCCTCTATTGATGCCAGAGACGACAAGGTCTAGCTCTTCTGGGAATAATGACCTAGTACCCACGATGACGCAGTCAGCGGGAGTGCCTTCCACAGCGTAAACTTCCACTCCGCCCAAGTTAGACTTTGCTCTAGTTACTTTGATAGGGTGCCCCAGCGTGACACTGGTTCCTAGTCCGGCTTGCTCCTGTTGAGGGGCTATTACTTTCACCTCTCCTAGTTTGCGGAGCTCCTTGACCATTGCCCAGAGGCCAGGAGCATTGATGCCATCATCATTGGTAGCTAGTATCTTCATCAAAATTCAAAAATAGTTTCTAGTATTTTTATATCTGTTCTACCTTGGTGGTTATCTTCTGTAATTTATCTGGGCTCTCTATGTGATCAATGTATAAGGTGCCGTCAAGATGGTCTATTTCATGTTCCAAAGCTTGGGCGAGAAGCTCTTCGCCTTTAACATAGAATTTCTTGCCTTGGAAGTTCTGTGCCTTGACCTTAACCTTTAACGAACGTTTTAGCTCTCCCTGGTATCCGGGTACGCTTAGACAGGCCTCTGTTACTACTCTTTCTCCTTCCCTCTTGGTTATCTCGGGATTGATGAGGGTGAGGACGTCTTCTCCAGGCATTTCAATAACCGCGATGCGTAGAGATTCTCCCACCTGAGGAGCGGCTAAGCCCACTCCCGAGGCAGATCGCATGGTCTCAACCATGTTATTGATCAATCTCTGGATTGAACCATCAATAGTTGTTACGCGTTTGGCTTTGCGACGTAACACTGGATCGGGCAAGACGCGGAGCTTCAATACTGCCATGACTTATTTTTGAAGGCTGGCAAGCGAATTTACATGAACCCCTTCTGGCTAACCTCGACATGTGTTTCAAGAAACTAGCAACTATAATACCTTTGGCTTCATCCTGTGTCAAGCTGGTTCACATAGTTTGAAAAGAAAAATTTACTTTCTCCAAAGTTGCCCGGAATTGGGCTGAATACTCTGTTTACTTCGAAGTCTCTGCTGGTCTATGATTTAGATACTTTTCGTATGAGGATCTTTTCGGGTGGTCAAGCAAGTATGGTTGCCAACCGGGATAGGGGCGAATATCACCTGGTAATGCTCGCATTCTCTTTCATTATAGCCTTTTTATTGCGCCGTGCTGACTCTTGATAGTTGCTTAATGAGGAAACCTGGAGATATTGACATCGGAAGGAGAAGCAGCTATCGTCATACCAAGCCGGAAAATCTAAACTGACAGAAGGAGAGATGCTATGGCACGGAGTATGTCGCTGGAAACAAGGAAGTGGCTTACACTCCTAAGTTGTGGTCTTGTTACCTGGATGCCGGGTGCCATAACCTTTGGTTTGATAGGGCTGCTCATACCTTATTGGGTAGAGAAATTTAATACCGGGGTGGCCAATGTTGCCTTAGTTATGACATTTCTCATATTATCTTTGGGGTGCGTTATGCCCTTTGCCGGGCGCATATCTGACAGGCTAGGGGCCAGAAAAACTATGACTATCGGGGCTTTCGCAGATGCAGCTGCTGTTCTTCTTTTTCTGATTGTTCCCAATGTTCAGACGTTGTATCTATTTGCATTCCTATTTGGCGCTGGAACTTGTTTTCTGTATATACCAGCACTGACTAGTGCGCAGAAATGGCTTCAGGGGAAAAGAGGATTAGCAGCGGGAGCGGTTGACTTGTTTTTTGGTTTATCAGCAGCGTGTATGATTCCAGCTTTCCGGATGATATTTGTTAGTCATGGCTACGCTGCGGTAATAGTATTTGCCGCGGCACTTTTATTCGGAGTTTGTTTGGCATTTGCTCAATTTTCAGAATTTCCAGAGCGTACCCCTCATGGAAAGAGCATAAATTCCCGGCAAGATAAGGAAGATAAGAGTATAAGAGCAAGGGAAGAGATATCCTTCACGGTAAAACAAGCGGCAAGATGTATGCCCTTTTGGCAAATATGGATTTGTTGGGCTGCAGTGGGAGCAGCGGGAATAGGGATGGCAGGGCTTACCACATCAATCGGTGGGTCGCTGGGTCTCACTCCCGGATTGGCAGCTACATGTTTGGTAGCTTTCAGCATAACAAATGGTGTCGGAAGGTTCGCTATGGGGGCTTTATCGGACAAAATAGGTAGAATATATACCTTGTTTTCGGCCTTTCTCATAGGAATACTAGGTTTCTTCGTCCTTGCGTTCCTTTCATCAGCTAATTTTCCTCTGATATTCACATGCGCTCTTTTTGCTGGCCTTATGTTTGGGACGCTATTTGCTATTTCAGCTTCTCTGATTATGGACTTGTTTGGAACAAAGCATTATGGGGCAATTTTCGGAATTATCTTCACAGCATACGGATTTATTGCAAGCTGGGCAGGTCCTTTCATAGGAGGCCTTCTAATGGATAGGTCTGGAGGCAGTACCTGGACATGTGTATTGTTTGGTATTTATGCTGTGATAGCGGCGGTGGTAATTCTTTTCATCAGACATCCTGTGACAAAGAAAATAGTGTAACTTTTTTGGCCCTTATGGCTTTATAGAAATCCTTGAAATGGCTGGGTTATCTCCTTATCCTCAACTCAACCCGATGCCATTGCTGGCGCACTACCACAGGGGAATGTCCAGTGCTCTGCTTGCTACAGATTCTCGCTGTTTTTGAATTACGTATTCTGCTGCCCAGTGGATATCATCCTATGGTTGAATCTTAATGTGTCGGAAGCTAGATCACGGTAGCTTGTCAGGAAAAGCGTCTCGCCCTGGATGTCTTACAAATGGAGGTCACTGCCTATCCCCGAGATGGCTAGGGATCAAAGGTGCAGTCCCCATAGAATTTAGCTCCACTGAACAAACATGGGCATAATGACGTGAACATAATTATCTACGCCTATAGGGCGTATGACTCCTGGGCTTGATGAAGTGGTCACTTCCAAGGCAACTTGGGCCTGAGGAACCACGGCTAAAACATCAGAAAGATATTTAGCGTTGAAGGCGATTTTGGCTTCATCCCCGTCAACCAGAGCATCGATTTCAGCGACGTTTCCACCAACTTCCTCAGCCTGAGCAGAAACGGTTATTTTACCCCTGCTGAGTTCACTACCTGCGGTGATAATCACACGGACTATGCCGCTGGCATCGCGAGCAAAAACTGAAGATATTTTTATCACTCGCATGAATTCACCAACATCTACGACTGCTCTGGTACTATAGCTTTGGGGGATAACCTGGGAATAATTAGGGAAAGAACCTGGAATAAGCTGAGAGACTAATTCGGCATTCTTCAAGCGAAAGAGCACCTGGCTTTTCTGTTGATTTATGATTATTTCCACTGGTTCTTCCTGGTCACCAAGAATGCGATTTACTTCATTGAAGGTTCTTGCTGGGATGATTACCGTAGTTGCTTCCTTAACTGCTGAGGCAAGCGTTGTTTTATGCATGGCCAGTCTGAAGCCATCAGCAGTAACCAATGTCAGCCTTTCATTCTCAAGCTCAGTATTGATACCAGTCAGCACTGGGCGAGACTCCTCGGTAGCAGTGGCAAAAGCGACCTGCTTAATTCCCTCCCTGAGATTAGCTGCCGCAATGCTGGTAGCTATGCCATCGCTTACTTCAGGAGTGGGTGGGAAATCTTGGGCGTCAATGCCATTAATGTGAGCCTGAAAACGGCCGCTCTTGAGTTCCAGGGCATGACTGTCGGGTGGCAGGGCGATTTCGATTAAATCGTTGGGCAACGAATTGACGAAATCTATCAGCAGTCGTGCTGGAACAGTTATGCTTCCTTCTTGGTCTACCTTGGCGCCAATCCATGATGTAGTGGCAATTTCTAGATTGGTGGCTGATAACTTGAGGCGTGAGGGTTCAGCAGCTAAAAGAACATTCTGAGTTATTGGCAAAGTTGACCTCGTGGCTACAGCCCGGCCCACTATGCTTAGCCCTCTGTTTAAGTTTTCTTGCAAACAGGATAACTTCATAATCTACCTCCCATCCTTATATGTGAATGTGAGTATACTATTAACAATGGTGACAGTCAATAAGCCGGTTGTGGAGTTGTCGTAATATCTGCTCTGCTTTATGTGCAGCTTGAGCACGGTGGCTGATGCGATTTTTCACTTCGAAGGAGAGTTCGGCCATAGTCTTACCCATTTCTGGAAGATAAAAAATGGGATCATAACCGAAGCCACTCTTCCCTTGGGCATTAAAGGCAATTATGCCATGACACTCGCCATAACATAACTCTAATTTGCCTTTGGGTGTAGCTATGGCAATAACGCACTTGAAACAAGCAGTTCTTTTTTCCCAGAGGACACCGCTGAGCCGATCTAAGAGAAACTTTACCTTATCTTCATCGCTGGCAGCTTCACCGGCAAAGCGAGCTGACTGTATACCAGGCTCACCACCCAGAGCATCTACTTCAAGCCCTGAGTCATCGGCAAGGGTAATCAATTGACCGGGTTTGGCGTAGGCCATGGCTTTTATACGGGCATTATCTTCATAGCTATGCCCTGTTTCCGCTGTTGTTTTGTTTATTCCCAGTTCTTTTGGGCTAACTATATTGAACCCCGATTGTTTCAAAAGGAAATGATATTCCCTTATCTTGCCGGGGTTATTGCTGGCTATGAGTAGTTTGGGCACTTTGTTTAGGTATTGAGGCAGAGTTTGGCTAAATATCCTGGAATCTTGAAGCCAGTTTCTTCACTACCTCTGGCATGGTGGTGTATTCCATTTCCTCCAGTGGCAAGCGATGTGGTTCGAATGGGCCCAGACAGCGCAAGAAATTGGCGATTTCGTTTGCCTGCTGCCGTGCCAAATTGAAAGCTGGGTCATCGAAAAGGTCACTAGGCCCGACCAGCTTACCATCTGCCAATTGAAAACCAGCAGCTATCACTCTTGGTGGACCATCGAAGCGAGTAGCTCTGGCTTCATGGAAGCAAACTGGCATTAAGGGGCCGTGGTGAGAGCCGCGCATCCAGCCTTTAACTATATTTGGTGAAGCGAAGGGCTCGAGTATTTCACCTACTGCAGGGAATTTGCCCTGTGACCTGACAATGCACACCGGGTCGTCCTTACCTACATATCTTCCCGCGATCAGAGACAGATGCTGGGTAGAAGAGGAGGCAGCGATTTCCCCGCTTTCCTTGTGGTATACTGCTTTAGTGGCGTAGCGGTTTGTTGAACCCACGAAGACCAGCATGTCGTATATTTCTTCAGGGGTGTTGAATGTGATTTTCTTCTTTTGCAGGACATCATGAACCTCAAATGTGAAACCAGAATGCATGTTGGAGGCGATCACCAGTCCAATGGTGTTGAAGGGGTCAGCAAATATCTTGTACAAGGGCAAATTCCAGGCGCCAGAAGCTGTTTTATCTGCCATGAAGATAATAATTGTTTCTGCCTCGCGTTCTGTGAAGCGCATTTCGGCCACACCTGGCCCCATACCACGCACATTACCAGAAAAAGCATCGGTAAGAAGGTCTTGCCCGGCACCATGCAGCTTTAAACTCTTAGCCACATTGGTGCAGTCTACGAAAGTATCCCAAGCCAGCTTGTGGATTTGCTCATTGTCTTCACCTTCTTTATGAGTCATGATTAATTGCAGGTCGTCGCCGCAAGCTAAAACACAGTAGTCAATAAGCAATCTCTCTCTCTTGGCGCGCTCCAGATTTTCTCTAGCTTTCTGCAATGCATCCGGATGAGATGAAGAATGCCCTACATAGCCACCAATATCAGCTTTGATTATACTTAGAGTAACATCCATCACACCTCCTTTATTTAAAAAACGGTAATGTTAAGATTAATTATCTTTGACCAACATGCCCAGTTTAGCAGGATGGAGGTTCAGGGTCAATGGGGAACGAAAATCAATCCCTCTTCGCTGCTGCCTAGTGCATCTGCCTTGCCCTGGTAGTGAAGGAAAGCGGTATGAGCTGCTATGGCAGCATCACATAGGTCGTGATTGAACATGCTAAGGTATTGTTTGAGGCTTGGCAAAATATCTGCTACCCGTTCTTTTAGGAAAACCATTCCTTGAGGTGTATTTTTTCTCGGTATTTCTTTGCCAAACAAGCGGACTTTGCTGGCGTAGGGATACACTTCGATGACTTCGAATCCCAAATGGCTGAGTTCGTTTTTAAGCTTGATGCCGCGATAAATCAAGTTTTTTATGAAGCTTTTTTTGCTGGTAGGGTAACAAGAGATTCCTTCATGTATTAGTTCCCGATCGCATTGTCTGTTTTTCCTATTAAATTTTGGTTGGCAGGTGCAGTTCTCTTCAAGGCAACATAACCCTGATGGCAAACTCAAAGGGGCATCAATGGCTATCACTTTGGGTGAGTAAAATTTCATGGTGGAGATAATGTCATGGTCATCGGAGATAAAACCAAAGTAAGTGAGCTCGAGCCGGTTGTCTAGTCCCAAACAGGCGCTGGGCTTGGCTGAAGTTGAGGTCAGGTCGATGCCAAAAACCAATTGAAGTTGCATTATTGTGCTCGCAGTGATCGGCTTTAGAGCAGCCTATTGTCCCTTACCTAGCCGTCTTAATATTTCTCTAGCTGTTATTACGCCTGAGGCTGAAGCCTGCACCAACCCTCGACTTATGCCGGCACCATCACCGGCAGCGAACATATTGCCAATTTCGGTCTCAAGGCTGGGAGTCAATTTGAGCTGGTTGGAATAGAATTTAACCTCTATTCCATAAAGTAAAGTATGAGGTGAAGCGATGCCGGGAGCTAGTTTATCCATAGCCTGGAGCATTTCTACGATGCTCTTTAGGTAACGGTAGGGAAGAGCGAAACTCAAATCTCCTGGGGTTGCTGACTTCAGACTTGGCTCTATCAAGCTGTGCTGTATGCGAGATGATGTAGAACGGCGGCCATCCATTAAGTCTCCCAGTCGTTGCATCAGAACACCGCCACTGAGGATATTAGCGAGTCGTGCCAGATATTTACCATAAGCGATGGGTTCCTGGAAGGGTTCGGTGAAGGTTGTGCTTACCAGAATAGCGAAGTTGGTATTTTTCGTTTTGGGTTCGGCGTAGCCGATCCCATTAACGGTAACTACGGGGTCGGAGCCTCCTGTGGATTCCATAACTACTTCACCGCCGGGACACATGCAGAAGGTTCTCACGCGGTCATCAAAACTTCGGGAATAGAACTCAAGTTTTGCTTCATATAACACCGCGGTTAATTTCTCCATAACTGCCATTGGTACTTCCACTCTCACCCCTACATCAATAGGGTTGGAATTGAGGCTCAGTTTGAGTTCTTTGATTTCTTCTACTAACCATTCTGAACCTTCTCTACCTGGGGCTAAAATGAGGTAGCGGCAGCCAAACCTTTCGCCAGTGGTCGTTTCAATGGCCTGGATTTTGCCTTTATCAGTGATGATATTGTTGGCTACTGTTCCCAGCCTGATATCTATTTTGGATAAGAGGTAGTTGTAAGTTGATTTCAGCATCTGGTAGCAGTTCTCAGTTCCCATGTGGCGCAACTTCATGGGAATTAATTTGAGTCCGGCCAAGGTAGCCTGACGTTCTAAGTCGGCTATCTCTTCTCCTGCTCCGTAAAGTTGATGGGGAGCGCCAAATTTGAGATAAGTTGAGTCAACATACTCAATGAGTTCTTCGGTTTGGCTATGTCCTACTAACTCTTGAAGCCGTCCACCTACTTCTGAGGACAGAGTCAATTTGCCATCACTGAAAGCTCCAGCACCCCCAAAGCCGCTTACCAAATGGCAGGGAGAGCAAAGGATACAGGGCCCACTTTTTTTCTGTATGGGACAGATGCGGGTATCGATTCCTCTTCCCTTGTCTAGAAGTAGTATATTGAGGCCGGCGTGGCATAATTCTAAACTGGCGAAGATGCCTGCTGGACCGGCTCCAACGATGATGACATCGTAGTCTTTGGTCAAAAGTTCAATCCTTTGAGGCCTTCAATAATTTTGATACCAATTTTCATCTACCTCGCTGGCTTCGAACTTGGTGTGCCAGGGGGTTCCGTAGGTATTAGCTAACTGGGTCAGATTTGTTAACCTGCCGACCACAGTGGTCTCTAAGAAATTCAGTCTTTCTTGTTGGGAGCTGATCTGAGTAGCTTCCTGCCATAAGGCACGGCCACCCAAAAATCCTGAAGCTCCAGTCTGACAGGCTATTTCAACTTGCTGGTAAAAGATATCGTAGTTCACACCAGCGCTGAGAATAACCCAGGGTACACGGCTTGCCTCATTGAGTTGTTGACATAAATCCAGCCATTTGTGTTTATCCCTCTCGTACTCCGCATCGGTGGGAAACTCCACCTTGAGCAAGTCTATAGGGAGGGAGGTAATTTGCTTCGCGGTCTCTATGACTAACTTTGGTTTTATCTCGGCAAAACTTCGTTTATCTTCTTTCACACGGTAGCTTACTGGCTCAACCACAAAAGGAATGTCCTCGACGAAGCAATTATCGGCCAATCTTTTCACTGTATCCAGTTGTTTTGTGGCAACGTCAACATCGGGCCGGTAATAGAGCAAGAGCTTAACTGCTGATGCTCCCATTTTTTTAATTTTATGTGCATTCCAGTGGGGCAGCAAATTGGTAATTCGCCCTCCGGCATCACCCGAGTAGCCGCTCTCTTCTGAACTCACCAGCAACCCCGTGCTTTTGGGCAGGATAGCGGCGGCGATTGCCTGACCTGCTCCGTAAATAGGGTCAAGTAGAATAGCACTGGCATGAGGCGCTAAAATTTGGCACAGCTCTAGCTTGAAAGCAACCATCATTTGGTAGCTGATATTTCCGGGGTTCTCCCCGCCGAGCATTTTCTTAAGTGAGCCTCTGTGGTCAAGGGCACACATTGTCATCATGCCCTTGTCGTTTGCTAGCTGTTGCAGACCTCTTAATTTGCCTATGGATAATTTTGTCATATTCACGCTGCCAATGCCTTGATTAACTTCAACAAATTAGTGTCCATCTCTTTACTCTTCTCCCAGGTCTCTCTCAAAGGCGTTAAAGTTATCTCACCTTTTACTTCTCCCACCATATAGCTTGTTTTCCCACTAACCAAGGCATCCACGGCGGCGGCTCCCAATTTACTTGCCAAAATCCTGTCTCTGGCTGTGGGAGAGCCACCCCTTTGTATGTATCCCAGAACGCAAATTCGGTATTCGAGGCGCAACCTTTCCCAGACCTGTTGGGCGATGGGAAATACTCCACCGGCCTCGTCTCCCTCAGCAACCACCACGATGTTACATTTTTTGCCCCGCTGGAAACTTTGTCTTATATCCCGGGAAAGCTCTTCTATTTTCGTCTCGGTTTCGGGTATCAAGATGTTTTCGGCCCCAGAAGCGAGACCTACATCCAAAGCGATGAAGCCTCTATTTCTGCCCATGACTTCAACAAAGAAAGTACGCTGCAAAGACCCCGCGGTATCTCTGATTTTATCTATGGCATCCAGGGCGGTGTTTAAAGCGGTATCGAATCCGATGCTGTAATCAGTACCGTAAATGTCATTGTCTATGCTGCCAGGGATGCCGATTATCTTTATATCTCCCGCCTCCGCCAAAGCTGTGGCGCCTCGGAAAGTGCCGTTCCCCCCTATAGTTATTAACCCCGCGATATCTCTTTGTTGCAGCGTGTGTATTGCCTTTTTAATGCCTTGGGGTGTTTTCATCTCTTCACAGCGAGCGGTCTCTAAAAAAGTGCCTCCTCGCTGAATGATATTGGCCACGGATCTGGGCTCCAACTTTACAAAGTCGCTCTCGATCAGGCCAAGGTAGCCTCGCCGAACCCCCTCTACTTCAAGTTTGTGCTTGGCCCCACAGCGAACGATTGCTCTGATGCAAGCATTCATCCCCGGAGCATCACCACCGCTGGTTAGAACAGCAATCCTTCGCATTATCTTAATAATTATAGCACAAAGTGCGGGCGTCCCATCTTCATAGTCACCTTGGCCTGTTGAGGAACTGGAGAACGGAGATTCTTGCCTATGTTCAGCGTGAGAACAAAAAGGTGGTTCACATAAAGTTATAACGCTGAAGAGAGAAAAGAGGTCACTTTAGCGGCAACAATGTCTTCGTATCTCCACCGGAAATGGTCTGCTGCCTCGACGATTTCGTATTCTTTGGGTTCGGGCAGCGTTTGGCAGAATTCAAGAAAACGAGGTTGCGTGGTGAAGTCGTCTCTGCTTCCTGAAATTAGCAGCTTATGTTTAGGACAATTTTGTAAGAAGTTGAAGTTGAACATATCAAGAGGTGGAGAAATTGCCACAAGAGCCTTTATTCGGTCATCTTCAAAAGCGATGGAGAGGCCAAAGGCGGCACCAGCGGAATAACCAACAACTGCCATCTTGCTCAGGTCTACTTCCTTAACCGAGCTTACCAAAGAAATGGCTGCGGCGACATCCTCTTGTTCACCTGTGCCCTGGCTGAACTCTCCCTCGCTTGCTCCCATGCCACGGAAGTTGAATTTAAGCGAGATGAAGGATGCCCGCGCTAGGGTGCTGAAAACGGCGTTAACCACGGTGCTGTCCATGCTGCCCCCGTAGAGAGGATGCGGATGACAGATTACCGCTGCTAGGAAGGGACAGGAACCTTGGGGAACATTCAATATCCCTTCGAGGGAAAGCTCGCCACTGCTGAACTTAACTTTTTTCATCTGCTTGTCTAATTATGGTAGGTTTGCATCTGTGAGGAAATTTGTGTCTCAAGCATTCCTTTTCCATCTTGAGTGTCAAAATCGGCTCTATAAATTGTTGAGATACTGTCGATGATTCCCAATAGTCTGTGGTAAATTACCTGAGACTACTGCTGGTAAAGTTTAGTCAGATAAGCTCTGAGAGTGCTCTGAATTGGTCGGATAGCTATCATCGCTTTTGGGTATAACACCACTGACGTATTTATCAGATTAAATTTGGTCTGGCCATTGAATACTGTATTGAGGATGGAACCTGCTCTATCTTGGTATCAATTCTTCTTCTGGGATGACTTCGATTCCGTTTCTCTTCAGTAAGGCAACAGTAACGCCATCGCCATCAACCCATTTGTTGGAAAAGGTACCATTATATATTTGCCCGCAAGCGCATGATGGGCTTCTAGATTTTCCTATGAATTGACTGGCGTTAAGAAGCTTGGCAATCCTCAAAGTTTCCTCTGCTCCTCTAATGAATGCTTGTGTTACATCCTCTCCATTTATATTCTTCACCTTAAACCTGCCATCAAGAATATCCTCACCACTGCCCCCTTGAATTTCCTGAGGTGGTCTGGGTGTCTTCAGGCCTCCCAGCTGCTCGGGACAGATAGGAATCACGATCTCGCCTTTTAGAATTTCGATGGCCCTCTCATTCCTGTATTTATCTGTGCCATCCCAGGTACATTTAATTCCTAATAGGCAAGCACTTATAAGTTTCATAGAGATATTCTACCTCCTTGTTATTTTTCCTGAATGGATAAAGGAGCGTTGTTTCATTTTGATCCATCTCCCTTCATCAATCCCAATTAAATTGCCGCATTGACACTTAATTTCATTTCCATCTCGAACACTATAATCCTCTACTATTCGTTCTTTCCAGCAGTGCGATAGTCGCCCTTTACCAATCTTTATATATTTAAAGACTTTGCCCTTACACCTGGCACACTTTATCATTATCATTTTAGGTGCCGTAACGGTGAATAAGCTTTCTAACTGAATCAGATGCCAAACTGGAGCAAATCAGTTTCATCTCTCTCATCATTACCCTTATAAAGTTATCATAATCAAGGGTAATTAGTATAACATTGACCTTGAAGTGTAGATAGAGATACTCATTGCGAAAACGCTGCGTGTTCAGGTATTATGCTGTGCCAACGAATCAAAGGTAATCAACAGTCTGATTGAATTATCTAGAATAATTACATCCTTGTGGGATAACAATGCTGCTTGAGGAAAGATTCTACCAAGCTATAGACTGGTTACCTCGCTCCATATGCTGTTCTGAACCAGTAAAATGTTAATATTCATATATTATATCTCCCCGTTTGGGCATCAAGATGCTTTACAGAACTGTGAAGAAAAACATGAAGGAGGACCGTTAAATGGCTGAGGATTTTGGCTCCCGAGTGGTCGGGACTATTACCAAGACGAAAGGGGAATGTGCTGTAGGGCATAAGGTGGGGGATAAATTTGAGCTACATGGTCGTAGTTCTGATGGGTTATGTGGTTATTTCTATCACAATATATTCCCATATATCATCATGCTGCAATGCGGTGGAACCTGGCCTGGTAAAGATGGGCTTCCTGAATTCGATTGTCCCGACGTGGCTAATGCCGTAACCATAAGACTTCAGCGAGTGCAGTAAAGGCAGCCAGTGTAGCGGACCATTTAAGTAGACGTTCATCTCCAATTTGTCCGGTGGTTTCTCTATATCCTGGCCCCCAGTGCTTCCTCAACGGTGCTGTTTTTAGCAAGGTCTACTATAAGGTTGTTGAATAAGAGCTATCCTGTGATGCTCTTCCTGTAAGCTTATTTTCTCTTACTTAGGGGAATATTGATCTCAGGTATGAAATTCAATAATGTCCCTGTCTTGAAGTACATGCCTTTTGCCCACTCTTTGTCCCTCGTATTTACCCGAGCCCCAGATAACGGCGTACTTCAGCTTGGCGCGAATGTCTTTGTGGATGTCCTCGGCGGCCTCTTCTACAGTGCTGTCTTTCTTCAGTATCATGGGGTCGCTCAGGTCAACTTTGCTTCCGGGACTTTTGGTGTAAACCCGAATGATGTCCAAGAGTTCAAAAATTGTCTTTTTAAGCTCTTCCAGCCTGTTGCCTTCTTTGGCTGAAATGGAAATCGTGGGAAATATAGTAGCATACTGGTAATGCAATATATCCCAATTATTATTTGAACCTTCAAGGTCATCCTTGTTCCCCACGATGAGCATTTTCTTGGGGTAGTTTCCTGGCGTTATCTCTCCTATGTCTTTTCGCAATGGCTCTATCCTCGCCTCTCCAAGTTCTCGCAGTGTACTTTCTAACTGGCTCAGTGGCTCCCAAGACAAATCTATTACGATGGCAATAAGATCAGCACCTCTCAATGTGTTGGACAGCAGGATTCGCATTTCTTTGTATCCTATGGGAGGTGTGTCTACTAATTGAATCTGGATGTCCTCAAACCTCATCATCCCGGGCAGGGGAGTTTTAGTAGTGAAAGGGTAGGCAGCTATTGTGGTGAGCGCCTCAGTCAATGCTACCAATATCTGTGATTTGCCGCTGCTGGGAGGGCCTATTAACATTACCTGCCCGGCGCCTTCCCTTTTGATGTAGAATCCTGCCCTTCTGGCTGTGGCATATTTCCTTTCCGCCTCTTGTGAAAATTTGGCAATCTTCCGTCTCAGTCCAGCGTGGAGCTTGTCAGTGCCTTTGTGTCTGGGCATAATGGCGAGCATGGCTTCCAGCGCCCTGATTTTCTCCTCGGGGTCCTTAGCTGTACGATAGCGTTTTTCAGCTTCGAAATACTGCGGCGGCAAATTTGCTGGCATATATTCATTTTAACACTATGCCCTTGAATGAATCTTTGCTATTATGGAAAGGGTTGGCGGGAATTTTGAGAAAGACAAAAATTAAGCAGACTGAATTTTCTAAAGCCAAGTGACTCCATCCCTGAGAATCCCTCTGGTTTCGGTAAGATAGCGGTAGAATGAATCCAATACGAGCTACTGATGATGCATGCAAGGAGCCATTTCAGTTTTTTCATTATGGTTGGGTTATTGTCATCGGCGGTTTTCTTTGCCAGGCGTGCTTTGGTGTCAGTCGGCATTTATACCCCTATGTTCTCCCTACCATGGAAGTTGAACTGAATCTGCTTCATGAGCAATCGGGGAGTATTGCCTCTGCTTATTTCATTGGCTACGCCATTATGACCTTTGTCTGGGGAATTCTTACGGATAGGATTGGGTCGCGAAGATGCATGCTGATGGGGCAGTGCGTTCTCCTTGCTGGTCTAACAGGCATGGGCTTTATAGCAACGCTCATACTCGCCTCTTTGTGTTACTTTCTCTGTGGTGCCGGTGCCGCTGGATTATTCGTGCCCTTGGCTCCCCTTATCTCACGATGGTTTGGGAAGAAGCGGAGAGGCACTGCACTGGGTATCGCTATGGCTGGAACCGGCCTAGTAACCTTGGTGCTGAGTTTCATCATCCCGGGGTTGTTGGCCAGTTATTCATGGAGATGGTCTTGGTGGATTGGTGCTGTCTTTGTTCTCGCCATGGTCATCATATGTTGGTTTTTATTGGTGGATAGTCCTGGAGAAAAACACTTGACTCCCATGGGAATAGATAAAGGAATCCCAGCAGGACAGGATGTGATGGGAAACTACCAGCAGACAAAGCCCAGAGTGAGCATGAAGCGTATTTTGAAGCGAGGAGTGCTGTGGAACTTGGCTGGAATTTACTTTACGCGTGCCATTGGCTATACAATTTTCATGACGTTTGCTGTGCGCTATCTGGAAGAGATTGGGTGGCAAGAAGAACTGGCAGCGGCTGTTTTCGGCGTATGGGGAGCGTTACAAATACCTTCTCCGGTAGTCTGGGGTGTTATCGCCGATCATCTACCTAAGAAATATGCCTTTGCTATAGCATTGGCGCTGGATGCGGGAGGCGTGTTTATTTTCCTCTCTGGCAGCGCGGTGGGCTGCTATTTGGGAGCAGCTATTATTGGATTTGCCGATGTTGGCGTTCCCACGATAATGGCAGCATCCATGGCGGATTATTTCGAGCCGGCAATCATCGGCACTGCCTTAGGATTTGTAACCCTCATATTTGGAATCGGGTGTATAGTGGCTCCTAGCATAGGGGGATATCTGGGAGATATGACAGGAACGCTACACACTGCTATCATGTTAAGTTTGGGAGCGATTAGCGCCGCACTTATTCTTGCGCTGCTGTTGAAGAAACCATCCACGAAGCCTCTATCTCACTGAGAGCTGGCACTGAATCAGTTTGATAGCAAGACTATTTCAAGACTTCTTCAGGGAGTTGCGCAATTTCTCAGTAGCTGCGGCATCCACTTTCATGGTCTTGGGGTTGATGATGACACCATAGTCCTCTTTGGCTTTTTCAAGAGTCACATATTCACTGATAACATCGCTCTCCACGAATTCTGGCTCGCGCTCCAGAGGGTCTCCGTATCCTCCACCGCCGGCGGCATCAATGGTCACTACATCACCCGGTCCAAACTGTGTTAATCCATAGGGATCGCCAGGTTTATCATTCACCATGAAATGCCCTTTCATACTTGGTTTGCCGCCGAATAGACCTTCGGCGGGATAGCGATATCTTCCTGCCTGGATTCCCAGATTGACCGGCGGAGTGGGAGCATATTCATCGTCCGGTGCTCTGAATACGACTCGCCTTCCCAATCCTCCCTTCATCTTGCCTGCACCTCCTGAATCAGGAATGAGCTCTCTCCTTTCTACAATTAACGGAGTGTCACTTTCAAAGATTTCCACTGGTGTGTTAGCGCCATTGGCTGGGAAGATGACATCATAATAGCCATCATACTTGTGGCTGGCACCCAAACCGCCACCTCTGATTATCACGCAATGCCAGGGGTTTCCATCATGACGCTTGCCATAAAAAACGTTCATAGCTGCTGGTGTACCACCGCTGCCCGCTATAACTTGGTTTGGCACCGCTGGAGACAATGCTCGATAAATCATCTCAGTCATGAAATGTCCTATTTGCATTCGAGCAGCAACAGCAGCGGGGAACTTGCAATTGACCACGGTCCCCTCAGGGGCCTTCAAGGTTATCGGTCGTGCCGCGCCATCATTGTTGGGCAACTCCGGGTCAAAGATACTCTTCATAGCCATAAAGACATAGGCATAGGTGAAGTTGTAAACTACATTACCTCCCCAATCCACCTGAGGTGACGATCCAGCGAGGTCAACTATGATATCGCTTCCTTTCACCTCCACGGCCATTTTGATGTGTATATCTTCTTTTCCTTCGGGTTGTTCAATAATTCCCTCGTAAGGGTAAACGCCATCAGGTACTTTGGCAATGGAGTCCCTTATGCTTTTTTCCGTGCGCCCGATAATTTCATCGGCCAGGTCATCCAGGGTATCTAGTCCAGTATCTTCCAGCATCTCCGCTATCTTCTGTGCGCACACATGATTGGCTGCGATTTGCGAGCGAATATCACCGATGACCTCATCTGGCGTGCGAACGTTCCAGCGGATCATTTCAAAAACGGCTTCATTCGGGATGCCGCCGTCATAAAGTTTTACCAACGGAATAAACAAGCCATCTTCAAAGACATCATGATTGTCGGATGCTACTCGTCCACCTATATCTGAGTGGTGGAAGACACACGCTGTAAAAGCTACTACCTTATCCTTATAGAAAATTGGGCTCATTACACAGACGTCGTTGAGATGACCGGCAAGAAGCCAGGGATCGTTGGTGATGAAAATATCACCTGGCTTGTAACTTTCCAGGGGGAACTTACTAACGATATTCTTGATTCCTATTGCCATCGCCCCAGATTGCCCTGGTGTGGCAAGTGTTCCCTGGGCTAATTCTCGTCCTTTTTCATCGGTGAACATGCAGGTGTAATCGTGGGCATCACGCGTTAGGCTGGAAAATGCCGTCCGAGCTACAGACGCGTCAGACTCATCCACGATGGAAATTAATCTGCGCCAGAGGATCTCCAGTGTTATAGGGTCAAATTTCTGCGTCATATTTATACCTCCTTGAAGCTAATCCATACAAATCCATATTCGTCTACAGAAATAGAAGTATCTTCCCCGGCGATGACAGTTGATTCTCTTTCCTCGATAATAGCGGGGCCTTCGAATGTTGCTCCCGGGAAGAGGCTATAACGGTCGTACACAGTATAAGGGATATAGTCTTTGGCAAGTGGTGAATAAGCCGAACGCTGCCCTTTAATTGTATCGTTGAGAGAGGCTGCTTTCTTTGCGATTTTGGGTAATTGCAGGAGGCGACGCGGGAGGCTAACCCTTACTCTAAAGCTTACAAATTCCACCTGGGACTCGGGATAGGTTCTTCCGTACAGGTTCTTATATACCTCGTCAAAGCGATTGCGTACCTCTTCCCTTGTTATCTGGGAGAAGTCTTTTCTGGGAATGGAGACGCTGGTTTCCGAGCCTTGCCCTATGAAGCGCAGATCCAGCGACCTTTCGTATACAATATTTTCCTGGCCTCCAGTCCTTTCCAGAGTTCTGGCACCATCTGCTTCTATTTCCTGGAATATTTTCTCGATTTCAGACAAGTCTGCATCTTCAAGACTGACCTTATGGCTTCTCACTAAATCGAAAGCTCTGGGAGCGGTGAAGAAACCCAGGGCTGACCCCACACCAGCTATAGGTGGAACGAGAATCTTAGGGGCTCCCAGCTTCTTGGTTAATCCATAGGCGTGAACCGGGCCGGCTCCGCCAAAAGCGGCAATAGTGACGATCTTTGGGTTCCCTCCTTTTTCGGCGATGTGCGTCTTGGCTGCTGCAGCCATCGTCTCGTTGATGACGTCATGAATACCCCAGGCAGCCTGTGTGAGCGATACATCCAAGGGTTTGGCGATCTGTTCCTCGATGCCCTGCCTGGCTCCCTCCTTATCGAGCTTCATCTCTCCACCCAGGAAGTAGTTTTCATCCAGGTAGCCCAATATCAGGTCAGCATCAGTCACTCCAGGGCCTGTGCCGCCTCTGGCATAACAAATGGGGCCGGGGTCAGCTCCAGAGCTTTCCGGGCCTACCTGCAGGGTTCCCATTTTGCTTATTTTGGCGATGCTGCCACCGCCAGCTCCAATCTCCATCAAGTCAACCACTGGCACCTGTATAGTGAGCCCACTTCCCTTCATAAACCTTTGCACACGGCCTACCTCAAAAGTTGGCACCACTCCAGCTACTCCTTTTTGAATCAGACAGGATTTGGCTGTGGTTCCTCCCATGTCAAAGCAGAAGATGTCTTTAATGTTGAACATTTTGCCATAGTACTGACCGGCAATAACTGCTGCTGTTGGCCCGGATTCAATAACTCTTACCGGGAACTCTTCAGCAGTCTCGGCTGAGGTAATTCCACCGCTAGCAAGCATAATAAAAAGCTTGCCTGTGGACCCCAGTGACTTTAGGCGATCATCTAGCTTGGCCAAATATTTTCCCGTTAATGGTTTAACATAGGCATTGGTCGCTGTCGTGCTCGTTCTTTCGTATTCCCTTATCTGGGGCAGGACTTCATAAGAGATTGAAATGGACATGTCGGGTGCTTCTTTTAAGGTGATGTCCTTAAGCATAAGTTCATGAACAGGGTTCTCATAGGAATTTAAGAGGCAAACTGCTATCGAGTTAACCCCCATATCAATTAATTTATGTACGATCTCTTTTGCTTCTTCTGGGTTCAATGGCTTCAGGACCGTGCCATCGCTGCGAAGTCTTTCATTTACTTCCAGGCGAAGTGGTCTCGGGATAAGTGGTACCGGGTACTCGGAAAAAATGTCATAAGGAGCATATCGTATTTCCCGTCCCAATTCCAGGATATCTCTAAATCCTTTGGTGGTAATTAAACCTGCTTTGGCCCCTTTCCTTTCGATGATGGCATTGATCACCAGAGTAGTGCCGTGTATCACTTCATCTAATTCCTCAACGAAGCCAGGGGTCTTCTTGGTTAATGCCACGACTCCTTCTTCCACGGCATCTGAGGGGTCTTTGGGAGTGGTTAAACACTTATGGATTTTTATTTCCCCGGTTTTATCATTTAGCAAGACGAAATCGGTGAAAGTGCCTCCAATGTCACACCCAAGCCGATAAATTTTATCAGACATATTCGCCTCCTGTTGTTATTGTTTTTTTAGCAAAGGTAGTAAGTTTACGAATTTTGCCAGGTCTTTGTCAAACACTCTGCGTTCCTCTTCTAGCTTAATCATAGATGGTCTTACATTCCAGTAACCTTACTGGTATCCTCACCTCCCTTTCTATATCAAGATATACTCTTCCGGTCAGGTCTCTTGCCCAGTTTCCTAAAGTGAAAGGCGATGATGGTATTATTATTAAATCGGGCTCGGGTTGCCGCTTCAGGTAGTTTTTAATGTGGTCAATGAAGTCTTGAACTACAAGGAGATCACCCATGAATACATTGCCACCGAAATAATTATTCCGAGGAACCTCAATGTTTATTCTGAGTTCACTTGAGCTGAATAAATGGGATTCTCTGAGACACTGCTCAAACGTCGGCTTCATCAATTCAGAGGAAAGGAAAAGAATATTCCTGGCCTTCTCTTTGTCTATTATCTCCTTTAGCCTCTCAATGTAACTCAACCTTAGTCCGGTGTCCATGAAGATTACTCCGAGGTGCCGATCAAATTCTCTGGAGAAGGGATAGTCGGAGTTATCTAAATCTACTGTCAGGTCAATTTCTTGGCTTTCCCTCTGGACGGTGAAACTAGCTGTTTTTTGCGTGCTCCTTTGTAACATATAAAGCATGTCTCTGGCTTGTGGTCTTGTCTTTATCTGGATGTTATTTATTCTACTGATAATGTCCCCCCTTTTAAAGCCGCTGCGAGCGACGGGAGAATTCCTGACTAATCCTATTATTCTCGGTAAGTTCTTGCACTTTTCATACAAATTTTCCTCATACATGCTGGGCATGGCTACAACAGGACATTCTATTTCTTCCCTCAATTGTCTTATGATGGAAATGCAGGCTTCCCAGACCTCGTCTAGGTCAAAAATTTCTTGAGATGAAAACCATTTGGAATAGCCGGGGAGATTAACCTCAATGAGATGTGCGCCACAATTATCGGCGTAGATTGCCGTTTTGTGGAAGTCTTGACACATCTCATTTATTGAATCCACAGGCCAGGGAACGATAACGATGGCATAGGGGATACCTTTGTCCTGTAATAATTTTGGGGCAGAAATAGCGATGTCAGGTTCGTTGTCCCTCATCAAATTTTTGCGACGCTCAGGAGATGAGCTATTTAAGGAAAGATAGATATATATCGGCTTGAGATTTACCAGCTCGCTTATTGTCTCGGGCGTTAGATTCTTGCCATTGGTGGTTATTCTTAGCGGGCTTGAAGTTCTTTCCCTCAAAGAGCAGAGAATTTCTCTGAAATGGGGATGAGCTAGGAAATCGTAACTTAGAGGTGGGTTGGGGAAAAGGCTCATACCTTTATCAGGAGAGAAGTAGCGGAGCCTTGTTTTAATTTCATCGCGTTCATCTTTGGCAGTCCTTTTTGGGTGTCTTAAACCGAGAGACGACGGATTCCCCTTATTGTAACAAAAGGCGCAGTCACAATTACACCGAGATGCGGCATATTCCAAGATCTCACTGGGGTCGCAAGCATCAGGAATAAGCCAATCAGAAAGATTTTTTAATTTGAACCCGTCAACGTGGATGACCTCTCCTTTGCTTTCCAGCTCTACAACGGATAACAGGCCTTCAAGTTGTCTCTTGATGAATTCTATTCTTGGTTCATATATAGAAGTGCTATCTGAGAGAGGTGATGAGCAACCTTCTCTAGGATATCTCAGGTCATGTACAGATATCCTGTCTGAGAGCAGTTTGAACCCATCAGGGTCTGTCTCTCTGTTGTTCTTTGTCAGGATGATGAGGTCTAACAGGTTTTGCAGTTGGTTTCTGACCAGTTCTAAGAGAGCATCATTGTACGGCTGCTCTTTTTTTTCTTGTAGTTCATAATGGAAGTCATGTTCTCTCATTGAACTAATAAAGCTCATAAGAAGCTGCGTTTAGGTGGCTAGCAAAGCTTTGCATTTCTCGATCAAGGCAGGTATAGCTTGCTTGTAATCACCAACTAAACCGAAATCAGCTTCCTTGAAAATGTGGGCATCGGGGTCTTTATTTATGGCTACGATATGCTTTGAACCAGAGCATCCAGCCATATGTTGTACTGCCCCTGAAATGCCCACCGCAATATAGAGATCGGGCCCTACAATGCGACCGGTTTGTCCAATTTCCAACGTCATCGGCATCCATCCTTCATCACAGGGGACTCTGGTTACTCCCACGGTGCCGCCAAGTACATGGGCCAATTCCTGTAGCATTTCAAATCCTTCAGTGCCACCGATGCCTCCACCACCGGATATAATAACTTTGGCATCCTCGAGCTTTATACCCGCGACCTCCTCTTTCACTGTTTCCACGAGTTTGCCTTTAATCGAGGAGTCTTTTACCTCTACAGTAAAGGACTCAATCTGACCTTTCCTGGAGGTGTCTGGCTCAGCAGGTGCCACTGACCTTGGTCTCATGGTAATTATCTGAGGTTGACAGGATTCGGAGGCCCATACTGCCAGAGCATTGCCACCGTAAACTGGCCGTGTTTGCAGCAGCAGTTTGCTCTCTGAGTCTATAACCAAGTCAACGCAATCCATAGCTGCTGTAGTTTTCAACCTCGCTGCCAGCCTGGGTGCAATATCACGTCCTATGTCAGTCTGACCTAAAAGAACGATGGATGGCAGCAATTGATCACAGGCGCCGGTAATCATAGCAACATAGAGATCAGGATGGGAATTGGCAAAGGTGGGGCCATCAATTATATATACTTTGTCAGCACCGAGGGCAATAACTTCCTTGGCTTCTTCTTCGATATTCTTTCCGATAAGTAAGGCCTTCAGTGGTTGTCCCAGGCTATTGCCTAGTTTCCTGCCCACACTTAATAATTCTCTGGTAATGGCGGCAATCTTTCCATCCACAACCTCCCCACAGATTAATATGCCATTGTATTCAGCCATTAAATTACCTCCTTAGCGTGATCTATATTATCCTGGCTTCCCTCAGTTTTTCTGCCAGTTTAGCTGCTGCCTCAGCGGTGGTTTCTCCTTCAACAAGTTCACACTTGCGCTCTCTTGCCGGGATAAAAAGCTTCAACAGTTTTCTGCGCGCTGCTGCAGCTCCAACTTGAGCTGGATCGACATCGATATCCGCAGCTTTCCACACAGGAATCTGCCTCCTGGCTGCAGATATGATTCCCAACCCAGATGGAAGTCGGGCCTGGCCAACTTCGTTACTGACTGTTACTACTGCTGGTGTTGGAACGACAAATACTTGGTAGCCATCGAGTGTTACTCTCTTCACCTTCAATCCCTCTTCGACAAGCTCTGCATCTTCAGCCAATATCACTAAAGATGAACTTAGATTCTCGGCGATTATTGAACCCACCAAGCCTTCATCCCAATCTGCTGCCTGTCGCCCACACAGGACAAGGTCATATTCTCCAATTTTTTGTATTGCTTTGGTCAGGATATAAGCTGCCCCAAAGCTATCCGATCCTTCGAATGCTGCGTCGTTTAGAACAAATCCATCGTCAGCTCCCATTGATATAGCGTGTTTAACAACCTTCTCAGCACCATCACCACCTGCCGTTAACACGGTTATCTTGCCTCCATTCCTCTCTTTTAATCTCAGCGCCAGTTCAACTGCCTGTGCATCATATGGATTTATCACTGGTGGTATACCCTCTGGAGGTACAACTTGCTTTGCTTCGGAATTAACCTTGAACTTTGCTGGTGGAATATCTGGATCGAGTACTTGTTTAACACAAACTATGATATTCATTTGCACTCCTTTCTATCCGTACTGATAGCATATGCCAAATCCAGGTCTTGGTAGAGTCCAGTCAATGGCTCCTTTATCACATGCAATGTGACAACTGCCGCATTCCAGGCAGCCTTCATAAGAGAAGGTAATGTGTCCTTCACTCAGTTTGTAGCAGTTGGCAGGACAAACATATAGACATACATGTTCTTGACAGGATTTGCAAATGTCCTCGTTTATCTTGATATGGACATCTTTGTCTATATCGAACTTATTAACTGATAATTTATCTTCGATGCTGATAGTACTCATATAGCCCCTTTACCCCGTATTAAGTCTGGAACTATTTGCCACAGCGAAGCCTTGTCTTCTAGCGACCTCTTAAACAAATTCCATGTTGTCCTCCTCGGCTGACCATCGCTGATGAAGATTCTCTGTGCCAAGTCGCAGGCCAAATCGGGATACAGATTGTAAATGTGAGGGCTTTCCAAAAAATGTGGTGCCTTCTTAAAAGTTTTCAGGTCTTTGAGCACGAAGTTATCTTCAAGTAATCGTTTATAATAAGAAAGAGATTCCTCTGAAAAATCGTTCTCTTGTTTGGCTCTGATTATGGTCTGGGCTGCGGCTATGCCAGAGGCAATGGCGAAATTAGCTCCCTCTAGTATTAATCCAGTTCCTAGAACCATGGCGGCGGCATCGCCGGCGACGAGAAAACCATCACTGTATAACTTGGGCAGCATATTGATTCCGGAAACTGGGATAAGGTGTCCGGAGTATTCTACGAGCTTACCTCCTTTGATTACCTTGGCTACTTCCGGGTGGGTCTTAAATTTTTCAAGTAAGTCATTGGCTTGAATTTTTCTTTCAGCAAGGGCGTTTAATTGAGCCACGACTCCTATCGATAGGCTATCTTTATTGGTATAGATAAAGCCACCGCCCGGTAATCCTTCTGTACAGGAACCAACGAACGCCCATGACATACCCTCATCACCAGTTAAATTGAAACGCTGTTCAAGTATTTCCCGGGGAAACTCTATAATCTCTTTCACTCCTTGCTTTATATCTTCTGGCGAGAGTTCTTCCCTGAGCCCGGCTTTTTGAGCCAAAACGGAGTTCACGCCATCGCAAGCAACAACTACACTAGCTGGTAGCTCATCGCCACCTGCCCTTATGCCTGTCACTCGGTTCTCGTTCCAGAGGAGGTCATCAGCTCCTAACCCCGGTGCCACGATAGCACCTGCTTCTTGAACTTTATCGGCAAGCCAGCGGTCAAATTTGGAACGCAGAATAATGAAGCCATTGTGTGAGGGCTGGCTGAATTTAGGAGTCGTGAATTCTAGAGAGAGACAATCCTCATCGGAGAGAAATGAAATCCTCTGGCGAGTAACGTATCTTTCAAAAGGCGCTTCTTCACAAAAATTTGGGAATAGCTTGAGCAATTCTGGGCCATAAAAGGCGCCACCCCACATGTTTTTTGCACCGGCAAATTTTCCCCTCTCCACCACCAATGTTTGCAACCCGGCCTGCGCTAGCTTATAGCCACAGGCACAACCGGCTGGCCCTGCCCCCACTATTATGGCATCGAATCCTTGTTCCATGGCGACATATATTATGAGGTGAAGGCTGGCATCTCAAGAAGTCGCTGCCCGACGGTTAATTTGTGTATGTTGCCTGTACCGCCAAGTATGGTGGCGGTGATGATATCCTGATAGTGATGGCCTACAGGGTAGTCATCGAAGGTGCCGAATGAGCCATGAATCTTGACCGCCTCTGCTGTTATCCAGAGCGCGCTTTCGGTGGCAAAATACTTGGCATAAGACATCTCTTTGATATGGCGCACTCCTCGGCTCTTAAGGTCGGCAACATAATAAGTAAGCCACCTAGCTGCCTCGATCTTTGTTGCCATTTCAGCTATTGTACCCTGTATTAACTGGTGACCACCTAAAGGCTTGCCGAATTGCACGCGTTCCTTGGCATATTTTATAGAGGCATCGAGGCAACTCTGAGCAACACCGACAGCACCTGCAGCTAAGAAAAGACGGGCGGTATCAATGCCTCGCAGGGCATCTCTGAGGCCACGCCCTGCCTCTGAAAGCTGATTTTCCAGTGGTATCTTACAGTCGGTAAATCTCATCATACCCTCGCTACCGCCCCGCCAGCTTATTCTCCCTATCTGGGCTGTGCTGGAATATCCTGGCGTGCCTTTCTCAACGAGAAAAGAAGCTAGTCCTCTGACCCCCTTGCTTTTATCTGTTTGTGCTACAACTATGGCTACATCAGCCTCGGCACCATTGGTAATGAAAATTTTATTACCATTGAGAACCCAGTAGTTTCCATCCCGCACCGCCATGGTTTCAATCAGGGAGGAATCGCTGCCAGCATTGGACTCAACTACAGCCCCAGATAGAATTTTCTCGCCCTTACACACAGGGGGTAGCCACTTCCTCTTCTGTTCCTCAGTGCCAGCATCGAGGAGATTGGTTCCCGGCTGTATCGGGCCGCTGCTTGCTGCCTGTGTTACGGCAAGACTGGCCCAGCAAAGCTGTTCCCAGATAATGCAGGTGGTGATGTAATCAAGCCCCAATCCGCCGTATTCCTGGGGCAAATGCGGTGCCAGCAGTCCGACATCGCCCATCTTCTTAATAAGCCCTATGTCGAACTTCTCCTGCCGCTCATTTTCCTTGAGATTTGGTAGAATCTCCTGCTCGGCGAACTTGCGCGCCATATCACGGAACATTATCTGCTCTTCACTGAATTCAAAATTCATTCTTTATACCTCCAGAATTTAGGCTATCACAATTACCTTTATTCTTCTTTTTGCACCAGCTCAACGAGAATGCCGTTGGTACCTTTCGGGTGAAGAAAGACGCTCATGCCCTCTGCCCCCGGTTTCGGAGTTCCGATGGACTGCAGCCCTTTGGATTTCAGCCATTCGAGCTCTGCGTTTATATCATCTACCTCGAGGCAAACATGGTGAATTCCCTCACCGCGCTTTTCCAGAAACTTCGCCATTACACTTGTGTCGGTGAGTGGTTGTATCAATTCCAGTGTGGCGCGGCCAACTTTTACCAGGCTTACTTTGAGATCTCTTTCATTACCTCCAATTATGGGTGCAGCCGGCTCAAGCTGCAAAACTGAGCGATAGAAATCCATAGCTTTTTCTAGGTCCTTCACTGCAAGGCCAAGATGACTAATCTGTTTTATCATTTGTACCCTCCTATTTAAAATAGTATCTTTCTATGCTGGCCACCAACACTTACAACTCAGGCTGCTGGTAGAGACCAAATACCTCTGTGAAGACATTGCTTATCTCGCCTATGGTAGCGTAGGTCTCAACGGCCTCCACTAAGGCAGGAATGGTATTGGCACTCTCATCTCGGGCTACCTCCTTTAGCTGCTTGAGACTCGCCTTCACTGCCTCGTTATTTCTTTCTTTCTTTATCTTTTCCAGATTAGCAAGTTGTTCTTCCTCAGCTTTTGCTCTCTTCGCGGCGTCGTAAGGATTTGGCACCATTCTATTAATACTGATTTCCAGTTCATTCTCGCCGGTGAATTTGTTAACACCTACAACAGTTTTTTTGCCACTCTCTATATCCTTCTGGTGTTCGTAGGCAGATTTAGCCAGCTCTCTCATGACCCAACCTGACTCAACGGCGGCTGGCATACCACCCATCTTGTCAATCTGGTCAATTATTTCGAAAGCCTCCTTCTCATATTTGTCGGTCAGGTATTCTACATAATAGGAACCAGCCAGGGGGTCAGATACATCGCATAACCTGGATTCGAACATTATGATTCGAGCTGCATCCTGTTCCAACTGGATGGCTTCCATGCTGTGCCCCAAGCCCAAAGCTTCATCGAAGGGCGGATAGCAAGTTGGAACATACCCGGATAATGCCTCGGCAACACCACCTATCACGCTGCGCGTCAGGTTGTTCAGTGGTCTCTGCTTGGTGCAATTATCGTGCCCCATGGTGCAGCCGCCAACATCACGGTAAATCAGACCTCTGGGGTCCTTGGCTCCAAACCTCTCCTTCAGAATTCTAGCCCACATGCGGCGGGCTGCTCTGAGCACCGCTACTTCTTTCAACATTTCCATGGTGCCACTCAAATCGTTGAAGCTCATCAATGGTGCAACTGTATCAATATCCAGTCCTGCATCTAACCCCAACTGGCCATAGGCAATGGCAGCTGACAGAGAAAAGCCCAACACCTGAGCTCGCGTCGCTCCTGCTTCACGGAAGTGGTGGCCGTTAATGCTTACTGGGTGCATCCTTGGCATCTCTTTAGCCGCCCATATGATGGTATCCCTGGTTAACCTCATCTGAGGCTTAACCGGCCATATTGGCGTTCCTCTGGAATCATATTCCTTCAAGTTATCGTTTTGAGGTGTACATCTTAGTTTGTTGATGGGGATGCCCCTCTTCTTGGCTAGAGCGATATATAGCGCCACAAGAGTATTGGCTTCGGGATTTATCGTCCACGCGGAGTTAATCTTGTCCAGATCGGAGCCATCCTTGAAGGGTGCATAGAGTATCTCCCAGTCTCTTAAAGTGTCTATTGCTACTCCAGTCTTTCCCACTTCACCTTTGACTTCAGGGGCATCAGAGTCATAGCCACATTGAGTTGGCAAATCAAGAGCTAGGTTCATACCTGGGACTCGTCCATAAGACATCATTGCTTGATAATATTCTGCGGTATCTGCAGCGGTGCCATATCCTGAATATCGCCCTGCTCTTACCAAACCGCCGCCAGCTAATGAATGGCCACCACCTACTGCTGGTGCGGCACCGGGTGCCTGGCAGGCATACTTACCAGCAGTGTAAGGATACTCTCCAGGAAAGCCAACGTCCTTTAAGAAATCAAATTTCTTTACATCTGGAGGCGCATAGAACTCAGTGGTGCTTTCACTTACTCCAAACCGTTTCAGAGTCTGTTTAAGTGGCCCTTCCTCCCATTCTTTCCTTTTCCTTTCAATCTCTTTTAACTCTTCTTCGCTGAACATCTCTTTTTACCTCCTTTTAAGTCTTCATTGTCCCTTTTCCTGCTAACCTTTGGTGGAAATCAAAGGCCTTGCTCAATATGTGTGGTTCATGTCCTCCTTTAACCTCAGCTTCGTGGAAGTAATCCCATAAGAGTGGCTTGTAATCAGGGTGAGCACACTTTTCTATGATCTCTTTGGCTCGCTCTCTGGGATCCAAACCTCTGAGATCTGCTAAACCTTGCTCAGTTACTACAGCGCTTACTTCGTGTTCTGTATGGTCAACATGGGAAACCATGGGAACTATGGCAGAAATAGCACCTTTTCTAGCTGTGGAAGGGCTCATGAATATGGAGAGGTACCCATTTCTGGAAAACTCTATAGAGCCGGCTACACCTGTCATGATGTGTGTCCCGCTCACATGGCTGCTGTTTATGTGTCCGTAAATGTCCATCTCTATGGCGGTGTTTAATGCAATTACCCCCAATCTGCGAATTACCTCAGGGCTATTGACTATATCTATGGGCCTGAGGATGATCTTTTCCTTATATCTTTCCACGTTCTTCACGAGTTTTTGTAAAGCTTCGTCTGTGAAGAAAAGTCCTACGCCATCGGCGGCTCTTATCTTACCGCTGTCGATAAGATCGAGCACACCATCATCTATCAAAGCTGAGTGTACCTCCAAATTTTCGAATTTTGATTGCTCAAGCTCGCTGAGGATAGCTCCTCCCAGTGCTCCCAAACCTGTCTGGAAGGGAAGGAGGTTTTCAGGCAACCTCTTGGCTTGCACTTCCTGTTCAAAGAAACTGACTATGTTCTTGGCTATTGTTCTGCTTATCTCGTCTATAGTAGCCCTGCCGGAAGGGTTTGTTTTCTTATAGGAAACAATGATTCCCTTAACCTTTTCTGGGGCTACTTCCATATATGGCGTTCCAATCCTATCACTCACGCTGTTCAGAGGAATGGGTTTTCTATTTGGTGGAGAATCCGGGATATAGATATCGTGCATGCCACTTAATTCCAGAGGCATGTTCAGGTTAATCTCAACAATGACATTATCCGCATATCGTAAAAATGTGGCTTCGTCACCAACGTTGATGGTAGGAACAACGTACCCTTGATCGGTTATCTCTACTGCCTCAACGACGGCAAAATCCAGCTTGCCCAGAGAACCTTTCCTTACTTCGAGGGGAACCCAGGCGGCTCCCATATCGGCATAATGAATCTCTCCCTTGTTGGCCGCCTTAGCCAAAACAGGATTCGCTTGATGGGCAAGTCTCCTATTAAGCATACCAGTCTCTGCTAATTTACCATCGACTTCGGGGCTCAATGGAGCGCAGGACCAGAGGTCTACTTTGAATCTTTCACCCTGCTCTGCTCGTCTGGTGAGTGCTTCAAAAAATGAGATGGGACAGCCAGCGGTGGGTGTCCCACAAGTTCCAATGCGCATTCCATTTTCCACGAATTTTGCTGCTTCCTCAGCAGATAATATCTTTTCTCTTAGTGGTTCGAATTTAATTCTTTCTTTTACCGATTCGTCCATTTCTACCTTCTTGATTTCTTCAAAGCTTCTTTAGCCAGAGAGGCTACCTCTTTCGCTGTTTTGGCTACTGGCACCCCGGCTTTCTCTAGGGCTTTCACCTTAGAATCATATGAGCCTCTTCCTCCAGTGATAATAGCTCCAGCATGGCCCATGATCTTGCCTGGAGGTGCTGTCCTTCCGGCTATAATTGCCACTACCGGCTTGGAAATATCGCTCTGGATATACTCTGCTGCCTCTTCTTCACTGGTGCGGCCAATCTCACCAATAAGCACGATTACCTTTGTCTCTGGGTCTTGCTCGTATAATTTCAAGATATCCACAAAATTACTGCCTGTAACTGGATCTCCTCCTATCCCTAGTGAAGAAGTTTCCCCTAGGCCGGCTCTAGTAATCTCGTCGCCAACCTGATAGGAAAAAGTTCCACTGCGGGATACTATGCCCACTGGTCCTTTGCGATAAATATCGCCCGGGAAATACCCCATGGAGCATTCTTCAGCGCTGATTATTCCTGGGGAGTTAGGACCTATTAAAGTTGTGTTTGTTCCTTCCAATGCCTGCTTCACCAGCATCATGTCCTTAACAGGCATCCGCTCCACTGCAACCACGATCACTTTAAGTTCGGCTTCTAAAGCCTCAAAGATCGCTTCTTTAACGAAAGCGGGAGGGACAAATAGAATCGAGGCATCAATCTGGTGAGAATTTACCGCCTCTCTCACTGTATTGTAGATGGGAACCCCCATGGTTTCGCTGCCGCCTTTGCCGGGAGTGATTCCAGCTACTACTTTGGTGCCGTATTCCATCATTCTCTCTGTAGCAAAGTTACCCAGCTTCCCTGTGATTCCTTGGGCAAGTACTTTGGTGTCTTTATTTATCAGAATACTCATTTTCATTGTCCTCCCAGTTCGATTACTTTATGCACTGCATCCTCAACTTCCGCTTCGAGATGCAGGTAAGGAGATTTAGAGGCTGATAATATTTTCATTCCCTCTTTATTATAGCGGCCATGGAGGGTAGCTACTATGGGAACGCGCAAGCTTTTTTCCTTCTCCATCTCGTCGAGAGCTTCTATGATACCACTGGCAATGACATCACATCTCGGCCCTCCGGCAAATATGTAAATTAACAGTGCGGTCACATTGTGATTTTCCAGAACAATCTTGATACCATTTTTGATGGTGACTGCCTGCGTTGCCTGTCCTCCCAAATCCAGAAAGTTGGCTGGGCTGCTGCCGTACTCCCGCATGAAGTCCATGGCTGCCATGGTAAGTCCGGCACCATTGCTTATTATGCCAATATTCCCATCCAGTAATACATAACTCAGCCCCAGTTCAGCAGCGCGCTCTTCGATATTTTTAGCTGGTCTTTTAGGAAGCTCAGGGTGTCTGGGAAGTCCACTATTATCGATATTGAATTTAGCGTCAGCGGCGACAACTTTTCCTTCATTTGTTACCACCAAGGGATTAATTTCAATGAGTTCTCCGTCCATATCCCAGTAGGTTTGATAGAGCCGCCGCGCTACATTAATAATCCCGTTGTGAAGTTCCTTGGGAAGTCCTGCTTCCTGAAGCTCGAATTGAAGCTGATAACCGAATAACCCATATCTAGGATCGATAAGAACCCTTTTGATAGCCGCGGGTTTCTGTGAGGCTAAATCTTCAATCTCCATTCCTCCTTCAGCGCTGAACATCAGAAGAGGGCAGCCTTCGTCGGGGTCAGTTATAATACCAAGATAGTATTCTCGCTTTATATCGAGGGCTTTCTCTACCAATATTTTCTCTACGGGAACCCCCTTTATCTGCATGCGGAACAATTGCCCTGCCATTTCATAGGCTTCCTTTTCTGATTTGGGGAATTTTATGCCACCTGCCTTGCCTCTACCTCCTACAAGAACTTGGGATTTGAGTACCACATTTCCCCCCAAATCGCTATAGGCCTTTCTTGCTTCCTCTGCTGTCTGAGCAACCACTCCTTCTGGTACTGGAATTCCTGCTTTTCGGAAAAACCCTTTCGCTTCAAATTCGAGCAATTTCATGCTAACCTCCGTTTATCGCGTGAGCAGATCACAAATAATATTTCGTAATGAGAAACATCCTGATTTCAAAATGTAATCATCTAGGACTTGACATTCTGCTGAATATAATCTGCTACTTCTTTAATCGTTGACCCTTGGTCAAAGACCTCGTGTATTCCTTTCTCTTTCAAAAAAGGGACATCTTCATCCGGGATATTGCCGCCAGCCATGAATAAGACCTTATTCAGCCCCTTTTTCTTGGCCAACTCAACTACTCTGGGAAGGAGTTCCTTATGCGCTCCCGAGAGGATACTCATGCCTATCGCATCCGCCTTTTCCTTGATGGCCCGCTCCACTATTTCTTCCGGGGTTTTCCGCAGCCCGGTGTAGACGACATCCATCCCTTCATCTCTCAAACCCAGGGTCAGAACCCTCGCTCCACGCTCATGACCATCCAGTCCTGGCTTGGCAATGAGAACTTTTATCTTTTCTTTCATGATACCTCCTCAATCTTTCTAGCCTGATTTTTCCTTGAGAGCTTTAAGGATTTTCTCTGGTGTTGCCGGCAGGTCCTTTATCCACACTCCGATGGCATCGTGGATGGCGTTGCCTATAGCTGGAGCGATGCCAACAAGGCCTGGCTCGCCAACCCCTTTAGCTCCGAAGGGGCCTTTAGGATCAGGCTTGTCAATAATTATTATTTTGGTATTCTCGGGCATATCCATGGTTCCCGGCATCTTGTAGGTAGTAAAGTTGTCGCTTTCCACAGCACCGGTATTCTTGTTAATGACATAATCCTCAGTTAAACCATAGCCTATGCCTTGTTGTACCCCTCCTTCGCATTGTCCTTCCACAGTCATTGGATTTATCGCTTTACCACAGTCCACAGCCGTTATGAAGTTTAATACCTTCACCTCACCAGTCTCGGTATCCACTTCTACCTCAGCAAAATAAGCTGCTGTTGGTATCGAATTATAATGAGAGGCCCAGGAGGATTTTCCTGATATGTTCAGAGATTCTCCCTTTAAATTCCAGATAGATTGAAAACATACGTCGGCCACAGAAGTCTTCTTTTCCGGGTTCGATTTCACATAAATTTGTCTGTCCTTGATATCTAAATCATCGGGTGATTCTGACAGCATCTTGCCTGCTCGCTCCAGAAGCTGCCTTTTAGCCTGTCGTGCTGCCTCCAGAACCGCGTTCCCGGTGACATAGGTTGACCGACTGGCATGGGAGCCAAGGTCGAACATGGTCTTATCTGTTTCACCGGTAACTATATAGATATCTTCAGCAGGAATTCCGAGTTCCTCAGCAGCAATTTGTGAGAGCGTGCCCCAGATATGAGTGCCAGGAGAACCTGGGTTTACCGTCAAGTCAGCCGTGCCATCCTCGTTAAACTTTATGAAGGCATTGGAGTGCTCTATGAGCAATGGCCAAGCACCACTGCAATGTGTCATAGTGGCCATGCCTACACCTCGTTTTAGTGTTCCTTTTCCACCTTTGTTCTTGCCCAGCTTTTCGTTCCAGCCTATAGCCTTGGCGCCCTCTCCAATACAGTCATCTATGTAGCTGCTCTCGATAGGAAGCCCCATATTAGCCATTTCACCAGTGTGCTTGGTATTCTTCAACCTGATTTCCACAGGGTCCATTCCTAGTTTTTCTGCTGCCATATCCACCACCTCTTCCACACCCCACATTATCGCTGGATTTCCGAAACCTCGACCAGCGCCTGCCACTGTGGTATTGGTGTAGATAACATCACATGACCCATTCATATTGGGGCAATGGTAGTGTCCCAAAGCCCAGATAAGGGTGATGCCACCGGCCAACTGGGCACGGCTTAAGTAGCCTCCAGCCCAAGTTGTAACATCTACCGTCATGGCATTGAGTGTGCCATCTTCCTTAAAGCCCATCTTTACGGTGTAATAATGCGGCGTTCTGGTATCAATGGTGGTGAAGTCCTCTTCCTTAGAGTACACTAGCTTCACCGGCTTATGCACTTTCATCGCCAGCGCAATGCAAATAGGCTCGTTGTGACAGCTTAGTCGGCAGCCAAAGCTGCCGCCAACAAAGGGATTAACCACATTTATCTTGCCCACGGGTATGTTGAACATCTTCCCCAGTTCCCTCCTGAAGGGATGGGCTAGCTGACAGGGACTGTAACAGGTCACCTTCCCGCTACTGTCAACGCTGGTGACACATGACTGCGTTTCCATCTGGCAAGCCACCTGTTTTGAGGCGAAAAATTTCTCCTCTACTACGACATCAGATTCGGTAAAGCCCTTTTCCACATTCCCTTTAACTAGAAAAGGAGGAGGAGTAAGATGCACTGCGATGTTATTCTTAGCGTAATCATGCATCAGAGGAGCACCGGGTTTCACGGCTTCGAAAGGGTCGAGCACGAAAGGCAATTGCTCATACTCCACTTCAATCAGGTCCAATGCTTCTTCAGCAGTTTTCTCATCCACGGCTGCTACAGCAGCTATGGGATCCCCAACGTAGCGCGCTTTGTCAGCGAGAATATACTCATCAGCATGCTGCAGAGCCCCGCTGGGAGCCATAGGCATGTCACGAAAAGAACGGGCCCAGAGTATTTTAGGCGTGTCTTCTACTGTAATCACAGTAGCTACTCCTGAGAGTTTTTCGGCTTTGGATTTGTCTATTTTCTTGATTTTGGCATGAGGATAAGGGCTATGAAGCACTTTCCCCCAGAGCATTCCTGGTAATCTCACGTCGGGCACATATCTTGCCTCTCCCGTAGCTTTAAGCACCACATCTTTCTGGGTAATTCGTTTCCCTACACAAGTGAGTTCCTGGCTCATGTCATTTACCTCCTTCGTTCATTTCCTTGGCTGCGGCCAACACAGCGTCAATTATCTTGACATAGCCCGTACATCTACACAGATTACCGGCCAGGTATGCTTTGACCTCTTCCCTGGTGGGATTTGGGTTTTCATCTAGCAAGGCTTTGGCTGTAAGAATCATTCCTGGTGTGCAAAAGCCGCATTGTATAGCACCGTGTTCTATAAAAGCTTTTTGGATGGGGTGTAACTCGCCACCCTTGGCTAAACCCTCTATGGTGAGAATGTTCTTGTCTTTGGCGGTTATAGCTAGGGTACAGCAAGAGAGCATAGGTTTGCCCTCAATTAAGACGGTACAAGCCCCGCATTCACCAGCTCCACAGCTGAATTTTGTCCCGGTAAGGTCCAGTTGCTCTCTCAAAACCTCATTCAACGTCATCTGTGGTTCTACGGCTACTTCGTATGGTGTACCATTTATGGTGAAATTTATGATTTCTTTTTTCATGATGCTACCTCCTTACCTATGCCTTCGCTCTTTCCAGCGCTTTCTCTAATACGCGTTTCACCAACACTCTGGTTGTTTCCTTTCTATACTCGGCTGTTGAGCGAAGGTCAGTTATCGGCTTCGCCTCCCCCGCTGCCGTTTCAGCAGCCTTTTCGATCAGTTTCTGATCGAGCTTCTGTCCCTTTAGCATTCCCTCTGCTTTTTTAGCTCTGAATACCGTGGGAGCCACGGAGCCAACGGCTATCCGAACTTCTTTACAGGTGTCATCTGTTATGGTTAATGTTGCTGCCGCGTTAACCTTGGCGATATCAGCCACTGTTCTCACCAGCTTTAGAAATGCCCCGCCTGTTTTGGCTGGGAGTTTTGGCAACAATATTTCGGTTATTATTTCGTTTGTTTGCAAAACGGTTTGCCCCACTCCAGTATAAAAGTTCTCGATGGGCACTGTCTTCTCAACGGAAGGAGCAGCCACCCTAAATTTAGCATCTAAAACAAATAAAGCTGGTGCCACATCTGATGCCGGCGTAGCTACACACAAGTTACCTACAGCGGTACCCTGTGTCTTTACCTGGATTGAGGCTATGCTGTGGATGGCTTCACTTAGCACCATGTAGTTTTTCTTAACCAGTGGTGAAAGCTCTATAGAGCGCAGGGAAGATAAGGCGCCGATACTCAAGCCTTCGGCATTTTCCTTAATTGCATCCAGTCCTTTAATTTGTTGAATGTTTACCATATATTTTGGATGGATTTGACGTTTTCGCATTCTGGGTACTAAATCCACACCAGCGGCATATGCCTTTGCTTTTGTGCCATATTTGGATAAAGTCTCCGTAGCCTCTTCTATGGTTTTTGGCTCAAAGTACTCGAATGGTTTTAGTGTTCTAAACATATAAACCTCCTTCCATTGTAATTCTTTCTAGAAATAGTGCAAATAAGGATATAATGCGTTTCTCTTCTTCCCCCATGGCCTCCTTTCTTTTCCTTGATGTGGAGCAAAACAGCTTAATTCCCAGTATGCAGTTTAACATGATTTGGCAAATTCTCTCAAAGTCTCGCCCATGATCCTATGCTTGGCTTAAAGGTAAGGTAGTCTATCATACTTTGGTAGATTTCATCAAGAAATCACGCTGGAGGTTCCCTCGCAAGGTTTGTCGACAGCACAGGAATCAAGAAAGGTATCTATAGCAGGAGCCTTGACATGTCATGAGCAAGTTTTTATAATTTATGTACATAAAAGTGTACATAAATTGGAGAAAAAATGTTAGGAGCAATTCCCATAACCCAAGCCAGGAAAAACTTCCTTCCCTCTATTGAAAAGGTTGCTGATGAACTACATAAGTTCGTGGTGACCAAGCATGGAAAGCCGGTGGCGGTTGTTTTAAGTTATGAAGAATATTCTCGTATGGTGGAGACGTTAAAGCTCTTGGAGAATGAGAAATTAACTCGAAAGGTGAGGCAGGGGCTGAGGCAAGTTGAGAGAGGCGAACTCATACCATTAAAGCATGTGAACCACAATGGCTAAACTCTCGCTAAGCGCACAAGCTTACTCGAGATTGATAAAGCTGCCTCTAGAAGATCGCTTGCGTGTTAACCAAGCTTTGTTTCAATTAGAAAATAACCCGTCACTGGGCTTGCAATTGTGGGGAAGGCAGGATTTGTATCTCTGTCAGGGTGCCGTAGGCCTGGAGATAGTTTACAAACTTGCCCAGAGGCAAATCCAGGTAGTGGCGCTGCACGTTCCCCAAGAATGCCCTTCTTTCAAGAGAGACAAAGTCTGTGCTATCATCCTGGCTGCGGGCAAGGCTGACTACAGAGGTATCCCATTACAACTTCTGCCTATAGGCGGTCTCCCCTTGATTTCGCGGCTGAGCGAAGTTTTTTTAGCCACTGATGTTGATGACCTTATTGTGGTGCTGGGCTATCAGGCAGAACAAGTCAAAAAAGAATTGGCAGATAAAGATATCAAGGCCGTTGTCAATTCCAATTATGAGCGGGGGCTAAGCAGTTCCTTAAGAAATGGCCTGCGCATGGTCTCTCAGGATACAACGGCGGTGGTGCTTACCCTGGGAAGCCGTCCCTTTGTCAAGCCTGAGGTGGTGAATACGCTAATTGCGACCTACAAAAAGAGGCAGGCACCCATTGTTGCCCCAGTCTATCATCAAATAATGGGGCATCCCGTTATTTTCGATGCTTTTTTAATTCCCGAGTTGCTCAAGGTCAAAGGAAATGTTGGTGGCAGAGAGGTAATTCGGCGCCGCCGAGAAGAGCTGACGGAGGTAGAAGTGGAAGATGACAGCATTTTTAAGAAAGTGAAAACTAGTCAAGATGATACCAGGAGGATGTAATGCTGAAGAAAGTTAAACTGGATGAAGCCATAGGAATGATACTAGCTCACGATGTGACCAAAGTTATCCCTGGCAGGTTCAAGGGACCTGCCTTTCGCAGAGGGCATGTAATCCAAGGGGAAGACATCCCCGAGTTACTCCAGATTGGCAAAGAACATATTTATGTTATGGAACTTGAGGTGGGAGAGGTTCATGAAGAAGAGGCAGCCTTGAGAATAGCCCGAGCGATAGCCGGATCAGGCATCGAATTCGGCGAGGCTAGAGAGGGAAGAGTGAACTTGGAGGCAAAAATTCCTGGGCTGTTGAAAATAGATGTTCCCTTGTTGAAGGAAATCAACTCTCTGGGAGAGATCACAGTAGCCACCTTGCACAATAATACTGTCTGCCAGGAAGGTACTACTGTAGCTGGGGCAAAGGTTACCCCTCTCATCATAAATGAAGATAAGGTAAGAGAAGTTGAGCAGGCTTGCTGCTCCCAGGGCAGGGTAATCGATGTTATCCCTATTAAGAAAAAAAAGATAGGAATAGTCATCACTGGGAACGAAGTATTTGAAGGTAGGATTGAGGACAAATTCGGCGAAGTTATGCAGCGGAAAATCGAGTCCTTGGGTTCAACGATAATACATAAAATTATTGTTCCCGACAATGTTGATATGATTGCCCGGGCGTTAAGAGAGCTTAAGGTTAAGGGGAGTGAAATCATAGTCGCTTGTGGTGGATTAGCTGTTGATGCAGACGATGTCACTGTTGCTGGGGTCAGTAAGGTGGGAGCGGAGATAATTTCCTATGGTGCTCCCGTCATGCCTGGAGCGATGTTCCTTTATGCAGTGTGGGAAGGTATTCCCATACTTGGTGCTCAGGCTGCGGTAATCTATAACCCCACAACTATCTTTGATCTTATCCTGCCCAGAGTTTTAGCTGAGGAAAAGATTTCCAGAAAAGATATTGTGGAATTGGGGCATGGCGGGCTATGCCTTAATTGTGAGAAATGCTCTTTCCCTGTTTGCCCCTTTGGCAAGTAGAGCTCAAGAAAGGAGGAATCGATGAAAAGAACGCTTATGTTATTTTTGGCAGGGTTGCTGATTCTCATCCCCCTTGGTGGATGCGCTCCAAAAGAGGAGGCACCTGTTGGTATGGCAGTTGAGTTTATGGATCATGCCGCCTGTGCCTATATAAGTCAGGATAAAGGTTGGTTTGAGGAGGAGGGATTGAAGTTAACTGCCTATGAGAGCTATGTGACTGGCATGGCCCTGGCTTCTGCTTTAGCTCGGGGTGATATCCAGGTAGCGTATATCTGCTTGGTGCCGGCCATAAATGCCTATTCCAATGCAGGGGTGCCCATAAAGATAGTTGCCGGGACACATAAGTATGGTTACGGCTTGGTGGTTGATCCCGGCAAGGTAAAAGCTGTCAAGGATTTAGAAGAGTCGGACATTCGCATTGGATGTGTCAGGGAGGGTGGCGCTGTAGATGTACTCCTTCACAAGACAATAGATGAGTACAATCTTGACGAAGATAGGATACTAAATAACATTCAGCGGATGAACCCGCCAAAACAGGTTCTGGCGATCAAGATGGGGCAACTGGATGCTGCCTTCCTGCCTGAGCAGTGGGCTACGATGGCTGAGGATTTTGGCTTTGAAATGTTACTGATGAGTCAGGATGTCTGGCCTGAGATGCAGGGAAGCGTTCTCGTGGTTAAGGAAGAGATGATAAGAGACCATCCTGATGAGGTAGGGGGGGTGGTCAGAGTTTCACAAAGGGCGACCGTCTGGATTAACCTGCATCCCCAGGAGGCGGCAGAAGTTGTGGCCCGGCAGTTAGAGTCAGCCGGTGGGAACCTTTTTCCAACTCAGGCGGCTGAGGTGGCTGTGAGGTTGGAAATCACCCCGGAGGCCCTGCTGCATTCTATGAGCAGGCTGGAGTATACCACTGATATTGACCCTGCAATGGTTCAAAAAACGATAGATTATTTGGTGGAGCTTGGTTATATCAAAAGTAGCTTCAACGCTGAAGATATTCTTGATTTGAGTTTTCTGGAAACATGAGCAGGCTCAAAAAGTTCAGGCCGGGGTGGGGTATCGTACCCATAGCCATATTTTTGGCTATATGGGAGATAGTCGCTCGCTTAAACCTTATCCCCGGTCACTTTTTCTTCCCTCCCTTCTCCACAGTGGTAGTAGAGTTTTATTACCTGGCAGCTAATGGGGTGCTGGGAGATAATTTTCTAAGTAGTTTGGTTCGAGTCTTAATCGGGTTTTCTACTGGTTCCGTTGCTGGATTGCTGGTGGGAACTGTAATGGGGTGGAAAGATGTGGTCAATAAATCGCTCAGCCCTATAGTCAGCCTGATCTATCCCATTCCGGCCCTGGGTTGGCTGCCGCTGTTGATGCTATTCATCGGAATTAATGAGGCCTTACCAGTTACGATAATATTTATCTGCTCCTTCTTTCCTATCACCTATAATACGGCTACCGGCATCAGAACTGTAGATAGAAATTATATTCAAGTGGCAAGAACGCTGGGTGCTTCTGATATGAAGATTTTAACCACGGTGGTCATGCCCTTAGCCCTGCCCAATATTTTCACCGGGCTGAGGCTGGAGGCAGGAATGGCCTGGCGTGTGATAATAGCAGCGGAGATGGTAGCCATTCCCACTGGTATTGGAGCACTGATGATGAAAGCTGAAAGCCTGATGAGAATAGACATTATCATCGTCTGCTTGATAGTATTAGCGGTGATGTGTCTCTCCTTTGAGAAGTTCTTCGCCTTTTTGGAAGCGAAGCTGACCAGCCAATGGAGCTGATATGCCATCCATTGAATTAAAAAATATATCTAAATATATCTGCCAGAATGTCAACCTGGAAATATTTGATAAGGAATTACTGGTATTGCTGGGGCCAAATGGGGCTGGGAAAAGCACCTTGCTTAATATTATCGCTGGGTTAATTGACTATGAAGGGTCAGTGCTTTTTGATGGCGACCCGGTGGATCAATTGCCTGCCAGTAAAAGGAAAGTAGGCTACCTCTTTCAGGAATTAGCTTTATTTCCTCATCTCGATGTCACCTCCAATATAGCTTATAGTTTAAAAGTCCAAAAGCAAGCCCGGAGTGAAGTGCAAGCCAGAGTTGAGGAATTACTCCAAATGATGAAGATAAAGCACCTGTCGTCTCGCTATCCCAGGCAATTAAGTGGAGGCGAGAAGCAACGAGTGGCTTTGGCTAGAGCGCTGGCTCTGGCACCCAATATCTTGCTTCTGGATGAACCATTGAGTAGTTTGGATGTGCAAGCTTCGAAGTATTTGCGAATGGAATTAAGGCAACTGCATAAGAAGTTGGGTATTACCACCCTATATGTAACACATGACCTGATGGAAGCTGAAGAAATGGCGGATAGAGTAGCTGTAATCGAGAGCGGGTATATAGAACAGGCGGGTGAACTGGAAGAAGTGTTCTTTTATCCCAAGAGCGAAAAAGTTTCTGACTTTATTGGAGCCCCTAATATTCTGGATTGCACTTACTGCCATAGTCTGGGTAGGGGGATGATAGAGGTTGGCTGTGGAGGGTTGTCCATAATTATTCCCGATGATGGGAATACGGTGAAAAGGATTGCTCTACTTCCCAGAGATATCTATATTTCTGAGACCAAACCACCAGGACCGGACGTCAACCGATTTAGAGGGATTATCACTAACATCAATACTACTAATGAGACAGTCAGGCTAAAAGTTAAGGCGGGAGAGAATAACTTAACAACTGAAATACCTCACCACATATTTCAAGATATGGATTTGGCAGTGGGTAAAGAGATATTTTTGATATTGAAATTGAGACGGATAAGAGTTTATGAAGACAAAGAGCAGGCGAAAGAAAATGCATGACATTATCAAAAAGGAATTTGCTAAGACCGTAAATCAAAATGGACTTATGGCAGAGGAAGTAATGATTAAGGCTGTCCCTCTCTCCCCACAGGAAGCTATTGGCAATCCCGAGGATAAAGATTATCCTCTGGTAATTGGCAAGGAGCGCTTGATGCAAGCGGAGTTTAAAAGTTCCTTGGGGCAAGCTTTTACCGATATGTACGGTGATTTCAGTGGCAAATTGAGCGATATCGTGGAAATGGATTTAAGGAATAACTTTCGCAGAGCCATATTCATCTCCAGTCTGAATGCAGTGATGAGGTATTTAGAATTGGTGGATAAAACAATACATTGTAGAAATAACGAGCCGCGAGAATGTAGTCAGGAACTGGTAAAATACATAAGGAGAAACTACGGTCACCCTAGAATAGCCTTCATTGGCTTTCAACCCCGGATGGTTGAAGCGTTATCTGGGAATTTTGAGTTGAGAGTAACCGATATGGACCATGACAACATTAATAAGGAAAAATTTGGGATAATGATAAATAGCCCAGAGAAAACACAGGATAATTTAAATTGGTGTGATGTAGCTTTAGTCACCGGTACCACTATTATCAATGATACCTTTAACCAGTTTAGGATATCCAAGCCAGTAATATTTTATGGCATCACCATATCTGGCGTGGCCAAATTGCTGGGCTTAAATCATTTCTGTTACTGTGGCCACTGAGAAAGCTCTGAACCTTAGAATGTGTAGCTTTAAAGTCAAGGAGGATTAGAATGAAGATTTTGGATGATTTAGTCTCTTCTCTAGAAGAAGATGGCATAGTGCGTGAAGTATATGTTTGCGTTTTCTGGACAGCGGTGGTGAGCAAGCACTGTGGTTTGGCCTCTACCCTTTCTGAAGGTCATCCCTATCACAAAATAGTAAGAGACCCCGGGAAGCTGAGGGGTAAGTCAGCGTTGGAATTAGCGGAGTATGCCAAGTCAGACCATCTTTTAGAGGCATCTATTGGGATGGCAGCCATTAACTCCTTGATAGACATTGATGAATCTAGATGCAGTGAAAAGAATGCCCTCAATGTTCTGCTTGAGAAAGGAAAGGGCAAGAATATTGCCATAGTAGGGCATTACCCGTGGCTGCCAAAGCTTCGAGAGGCGGCTGGCAATCTTTGGGTCATAGAGAAAAGACCACGAGAAGAAGAGGGAGAATTGCCAGCCGAAGCGGCAGAGGAGTTCCTTCCCCAGGCTGATGTGGTTGGTCTTACAGGGACTGCGTTTGCGAATCATACTATAGAGAAGTTGCTGGATCTGAGCAAAGGCAAGTTTATTGTCATGATAGGCCCTACCAGCCCTTTATCGCCGGTCTTGTTTGATTATGGTATAGATGTTATCGGTGGAGCCCAAGTGGTTGATCCTGAAAAGACAATTCGTTCTATCAGCGAAGGAGCTACTCACACCCAGACAGAGGGGGTAAAACACCTGAACATGTTCAGGCAGAAGAATACATAATGGATTTTGAGCTTACTGAGGAACAGAGGATTCTGCAACAAGCAGCGAAAAACTTTGCTGAAAAGGAAATCGTACCTGTCGCCACCGCTGATGAAAGAGCTCGCAGATTCCAGCGAGAGATCATTGCCAGGATGGCGGAGTTGGGTTTTTGGGGCTGCCCTATCCCTGAGAAGTATGGGGGCAACAATATGGGTTTTATGGCACACGTTATCGTCTGTGAGGAAATTGCCCGGGCAAGCTGTTCTCTTGCAGTGCCTTTTAATACGCAGACCATGGGTACCTCAAGGACTATCCTTGAATTTGGAACTGAAGAGCAGAAGAGGAAATATATACCCAAGCTTATCAGTTCTGAGTGGTTGGGATGTTTCGCGGTCACTGAGCCCGATGCTGGAAATGATGTTGCTGCCATGACCGCTACTGCCTTCAAAGATGGCGGGCACTACATCATAAATGGAATCAAGACATGGATCAGCTTTGCTCAGGTCGCTGACGTGGGGCTTATTTTTGCTTACACCGATTCTGGCCTGAAGCATCGTGGAATTTCCGCGTTTATTGTTGACATGAATACACCGGGGGTCTCGTGCTCTCCAGATCAAGAAAAGCTTGGATGGCGGGCTGCTCCTGCCGCAGAGATATATTTTGACGATGTTAGAGTTCCAGTTAGCAATCTAATTGGAGAGTCGGGACAAGGCTTTGAGATCATGATGAGATGTTTTGATAATATTCGCCTCACAGCAGCGGCGCGTGCTGTAGGTAACTGTCAGGCTCTTATTGACGAGAGCCTTAAATATGCCACCCAAAGAGTGCAATTCGGGAAACAAATTGGTCAATTCCAGATGGTACAGGAAGCAATCGCCAGAATGGTGGTGGGAACTGAGGCAGCAAGGCTGCTCACCTATCGCGACGCTATCCAAAAGGATAAAGGAATTTTGAACAATACCCTGGAGACCTCCATGGCTAAGTCTTTTGCCTCTGAGGTAGCCTCCAGAATAGCTGATGATGCTTTCAGGATTATGGGAGCCTATGGCTGTTCTGGTCAGTATCCAATAGGAAGGCTTCTGCGTGATGCTAAAATGCACCAGATCTTAAATGGTTCATCCAATATCCATAAGATGATTATCAGCACTGATGCCCTGGGTTATAGGAAGGCCAATCGTTAAATACAACTGCGAGGTTGTCTTCCTCCAGGTTTTCCTGGATATAGATAAAGGAGAAGTACCCTCAGTTAGAGGAGGTATAAAGTGAGTAAGATGGGATGGGTTTGGATTGGGTTCGTGTTTATGTTGGTTGTTGATGCAGTTATTCCTTGGTTTGCCCTCACGCATGTTCAAAAGATGAGCGGCGTGTTTGCGTTCTGGCTGGTATGGGTGGTGGTGGCTATCGCCGCCGCTTTTGTAATTGTCAGGAACTGGAGGGAGGTGAAGTGATGAGTACCTCCTTTTGGGCGTGGTTCGGTATCGCCAGCTATATCATAATAGGAATCGGCATCGCCATCTTAGCGAGGCGGCGTATGGGAGCCGGGATAAGTGATTTTTTCCTAGCAAACCGCACACTTGGTGGTTTTGTTTCTTGCATGACCTATAGTGCTACTACCTACAGTGCTTTCATGATGATTGGCCTTGCTGGATTAACCTATGCCACAGGGGTTGGAGCTTTAGGTTTTGAGCTAACCTATCTTGCCGGAATCTTCATGCTGGTCTTCTTCCTTCCTCGCTTCTGGTTGGCGGGGCGCAAGTATGGCTACGTTTCACCGGCAGAGCTTCTTACAGACCGCTACCAGAGCCGGGCAGTAGGGGCTACGGCTGCCATTTTGGCTCTTGTCTTTCTCGTCCCTTATGGAGCAGTGCAGATGATGGGTGTCGGATACCTGATGAATGGAATCAGCGGTGGAGCAATCCCGATATTCGCCGGTATCTTAATTTCTTTTGCCTGTGCCATTGCATGGTCGAGAATCGCCGGCATGCGTTCTGTTGCCTGGACTGATGCTTTCCAAGCACTGGTTATGATTGTGACCTCTGCTGTTATTCTGGGAGTTGTAGTTCATTATTTGGGTGGTTTTGGTAGTTTTTTTGACAAACTGGAATCTACTGTATCAGGGCAGTTAGCAGTGCCTACCTCCAGAGGGGCTTGGAGCATTAATATGTTTATTGGACTTGCCTTGCCCTGGCTCTTCTTTTGTATATCCAATCCCCAGGTGAGTCAGAGGCTGTTCGTTCCTAAGTCAGTCACAGCTATGAAGCAGATGCTTGGTGGCTTCTTCATCTTTGGACTGATTTACACCCTTATAGCTGTCCTGTGGGGATTCAGTGCTGTATTGCTGGTTCCTGGTCTGGAAAAGGCAGATATGGCAACACCAGCGCTTCTAAGTCAGCCTTTTATTCCTGTAGCCTTGGTTATAATTGTTATGGTTGGCATCACGGCAGCAGCCATTTCAACCATTGATTCCATTTTGTTGACCCTCTCATCGATGTGGGCTCGGGATATCCACAGAGGCCTGCTCAACTCTGAGGTATCAGAGGCGCGGCAGCTCCGCATCGGGCAAAATTGGGTTATACCGATTATGGCAGTCATTGCCCTTATCTTTGCCTGGTGGGCTGCTGGAAAGAGTGGTTTATCCTTTATGATTGCTCCCCTTTCCTCGGCAGCATCGGCTGGCCTTCTCATGGCGGTACCGGCCATATTTGGTGCCTTTTTCTGGAAGAGGGGAACGGCGGCGGGAGCCTTGGTTAGCATGATTGCTGGTGCTGTTGTTGTCCTGGTCTTTCAGGTAACGGGTTTGAAGCCTTTAGGAATTTGGCCAGGTGTTTGGGGAGCTATAGTTTGCACTGTCCTTTTCTTTGTCATCAGCTTTGTTACCAAACCTCCAAAGGAGAAGGCTGAAGAATTTACGAGTTATCTCAAAGAAAAATTAACAGAAGGGAAATTTATTTAAGCTTTCGCGCCAGATTCCTGGGAATTCTTGAGCTATGAGCGGCACTGCTATGGTTTCAGCAATTCTTCTTGCTGCCGGCGAGTCGAAGCGCATGGGTGAGCTCAAGCTTTTGTTGCCTTTTGGCACCAGCACCATTATAGAAAAATCTATTGATGCTCTGCTCAGCTCCAGGGTGAATGAGGTTATTGTGGTAACAGGCTGCAAAGCGGAGGAAGTTATAAAAAGGATAGCCGGGAAACCAATTAGGATTGTGGTAAATCCCCACTACCTGCAGGGAATGAGCACTTCTATAACAGCGGGGTTAAACCTGATTGATAGAAAAGCGAAAGCAATTATGATTGCTCTGGCTGACCAACCTGTTATAGACAGCAAGGTAATTGACAAATTGCTGGAACAATTTCGCCGGCACGATAAGGGAATCGCTATTCCTGTATATCAGGGCAAGAGAGGGCATCCGGTCGTTTTCTCCGTCAAATATAAAAAAGAACTCTTAAAGCTGGAGGGTGATGTGGGAGGTAAGGAAATAATTGACCAGCACCAAGATGATGTTCTTGAAGTGCCAGTTGAATCACGAGGCATTAGCATAGATATAGATAACTTGGGTGATTATGAGCAGTTAGCCCAAAACTAACCTTTCTCACTGATTCGAAGCTATCCTGGCGGGCAAGCTCAGTCTACTATAAGATCGACTACCTTGCCCGACTTCACATCCACCAGCCCATCTTCCGAAAGGCGCAGAAATGGGATAGCGGGGGTAGCAATAGTGGCTAAAGTTAAGATGGGGTCAAGGAGAAAACAGCCCAGTTCGCCGAGCTTTTTCTGAATTTCCTGTAATTTCTGTACTATGGTCTCCAGCGGCAGGTCAGAGAGGATTCCAGCTATGGGCAGCGGTAATTCAGCTTGAATCTTATTATTGCTATAAACTGCTATTCCTCCCCCCAGGTCAATCACCCGGTTCACTGCTCCAGCTATGTCTTCCCCCGTCGCTCCCACGGAGACAATAGCGCAGGTATCCCAGGGAGCACTGGTGGCTATAGCCCCCTGACTTAAACCAAATCCCTTGATGAACCCGGTGAAGATTCTGCCGCCGCTGGAAAGCAAAGCTGCTTTAAGAATATCCTGGGCGGGGTCAGCTTTGATTTCTCCATCCAGGATGGGAAGGTCAGCCAAGAATTCCTTGGTTACCAGTCCGGTTACCTGATTTATCACTCTTACTTTTGCCTGCCTCTTACTTTTTGTTGAAATAGCCAGGTCGATGGCTGCAATTCTCCGGGAATTTCCCACGCTGCCTCTGGAGAAGTTGAATTTCCTGGGCTCCACCAGTAGTTCTCCTCTGTGGGCGATAAGCTTACCATTGCTGATAACATATTCTGGCTGGATAGTTCGAGGGTCGGGGATAACTAGAATATCGGCATATCTTCCCGGGGCGATTCCACCGAGGAAGCCATCCAGATGGAAGTGCTCGGCTGGATTCAGAGTAGCCATCTGGATCGCTGTTACAGGATTGAATCCGAGGTCAATGGCTTTTTGCACCACAAACTCCATATACCCTTTCTCTATCAGTTCTTGAGGACCTACATCATCGGTTACCAGCACCAGGCGTCTGAAATCGATTTTCTCGTCTTTTAGCCTGGAGATAGCCTCAAGGTCTTTGCGAACGCTCCCTTCCCTCATCATAACGAAGATTCCCTGTCTCAGTTTTTCCAATGCCTCTTCTGAATTTATTGATTCATGGCAGGAGGAAACACCGCTGCAGAGATAAGCAGTGAGTTTCTCTTTCTGGGCTCCGGCAGCATGTCCCTCGAGAGTCTTTCCCAGTTCTAAGGCTCTGGAGGAAAGTTCCCAGAAGCGCTCATTTTCCTGGGTTACTGTCTGCCAGTAAGTCTCGCCTATGCCTACTACCATAGGGCACCGCATAAGCCTGGTGAGAGACTCGATATCCACCGCTCTCTGTTTTAGCTCCTCACTTAAGGTGTTCACAGCAGGCACAGTGGCAAAGAATTTTATTGGTTGGTTTTTAAGAGCTTCCAGAAGTTCAACTAAACCGGAATATCCCTGGACGAAGGCCATCTCCATTGTCTCAGTAATAATGGTGGTATTGCCGCCTTTCATAGCATAACGAAGAAACTCGTAGGGAGTATAATACGTTGGTGTTCCTGTGAGATGGGTATGTCCGTCAACCAGTCCCGGTATAATGGTTTTTCCTGAGGCGTCAATAACTTTGGTCCCAGGGCCAATGGTGTGGTCGAGCTTTTCGGCGATGGAAGCTACCCGTTCCCCTTTGACAGCCACGGAATATCCCTTCAGGATTTCCCCGCTGTAAACATCGACAAGGTCACCGCCGGCAATCACCAGGTCAGCCTTTTCCTTCCCCAAGGCAACATTCATCAAGGTGCATCTTTCTATGGTATTAGGCATTCCCATTCTTACCTCTCTATCAGGAATTTGTTTCCAGAATCTTTATTTTATTTAATCTTCGTATATGTCTGCCGCCTTCAAAGTTGGTGGCCAAGTAGGTTTTAACAATTTTCGATATCAAATCGACGCTCATCTCTTCTGCTCCCAGACACAAGATATTGGCATCGTTGTGCTGACGGGCTCTCTCTGCCGTGAAGACATCATGGCACAGGGCTGCCCTTATGCCTTTTATTTTGTTGGCTGCTATGCTCATGCCTATCCCTGTGATGCATACTAAGATGCCATGGTCGAAATTTCCTGAAGCCACTGCGCTTGCCACTTTTTGGGCGATATCAGGGTAATCCACGGAATCAGTGCTGTAGCAGCCAAAATCTTGATAATCGTGATTTAACTCTTGAAGAAGTTGCATCACTGCTTGTTTTGTTTTAAGACCGCGGTGGTCACAGCCTAAGGCAACACGCATCGTTTTTACTTTCCCGGTATTCTTCCATCGCTTCCTCAATCTTCTGTTGAGATACGACTCCCTGGCGTAAAACCAGCGGTTTTTCCCTGGTGGCATCCACAATAGTTGATTCGACAGCGGCGAAGCATTCGCCTTCTATAATGAGGTCAACTTTGTTTCCTAGCTGTTGTCTCACTTCACCAGCACTTAAGGCGGGCGGATTGCCGCTGAGGTTGGCGCTGGTGCCAATTATAGGGCTGCCCAAGCTTCGGATAAGAGTCAGGCAGATAGGATGGTTGGGCAGGCGCACTGCCACTGTAGGACTCTGAGGCAAATAAGAGGACAGTGAATCTGCCTTGGGTAAAACCAGGGTTAACCCACCAGGCCAGAAGCGCTGGGCCAGGAACAAGGCGATTCCGCGTAGCGGTTTGGCTATGCTATTTAGCTGAGATAAATCGGCGATAAGTAAGGGGAGTGGTAAGCGCCTGGAGCGTTTTTTTATGTCGTAGATTCTCTCCGCAGCTTTCAAGTTGAAGACGGCAGCCCCCAGACCGTAAACTGTGTCTGTGGGAAAAGCGATCACTCCTCCATCCTTGAGAATTCTGACCGCCTTTTTCAGAGGGTCTTCTGGTGTATTCGCCATCTTGGTGCTAGTATAACATGATGGATGCGTTGAAATTAACCATGAAAGCTATTTTTCATCGGGATAGTGGAGAAGAGGAAAAAGTGGAAGTATTAGATATATTTGTTGATGAGCAAGGAGAACCTGAAATGCGCTTTATTGGCGCAGACGGTAGAATTGCTACTGCGCCCATTAATCGATTTACAAATTGTGAGTATGAAGAACACGGAACTGAGTGGCACCGTCATTGAAGATAAGGTGCTTTTTATCAGAGCCGATTAGCAGAGGCTCAGGCTGTGGATAGAGAAAGATTCGAATGCTTGGTGGCGAGGGCAGTCGAGGATTTGCCTGATGAGTTTCTCATCAATCTGCAGAACGTTGATGTTGTGGTGGAGGAGTTCCCGAGCCCTGGTCAATTGGCCAGGGTAGGCCTGAGGCATGGTCGAACGCTGTTAGGTCTCTATGAGGGTGTGCCCCAGACCAGGCGAGGCGCACATTATGGTCTGGTGCCGCCGGACAAGATAACAATATTCCAGAAGCCCATCGAAGCTCGATGCCAGCGTGATGCCGACATTGCTTCTGAGATACAGAAGGTAGTAAAGCATGAGATAGCCCATCACTTTGGTATTGGTGATGCCAGATTGCAGCAAATCGAGAGAGGCGAAGACCGATTGTAGTTAGTGGCGGTAAGCCAGCGGTAGCTTCCTTGAATTTAACATATCATGGTGATAAGCTAGCATCTATCCGGCACTGCGATTCTAGAAATGAAAAAAGAAGTACAGAGCCACCGGATTGCTACCAGCGATGATATCGAAGTCTCCACTTATCTGGAGCTTGCCAAAGAATTGCGCGGTGAGCAGCCCATAATTGAGCCCAAACCACCTCCTGCCCAAAGGGAAACCGTAGTGGTTATTGACTTTGGCTCTCAATACAGCATGCTCATTGCCCGACGAGTACGTGAATGCCATGTTTATTGTGAACTTGTGCCCCATGACACGCCCTGGGAAAAGATAGCTCCTCTCAGCCCAAAAGGTTTCATTCTTTCCGGAGGCCCCTACAGTGTTTATGAAGCTGGAGCTCCTTTGCCTTTGCCCTATATATATGAAAGCCGTTTGCCCGTGTTGAGCATTTGCTATGGATTGCAAGCCATTGTGCATCAGTTGGGAGGTGAGGTAGTTTCTGGGGCAAAGCGCGAATATGGACATGCTATTTTGCACATAAATGCTTTGGATTCTCCTCTATTTGTTGATCTTCCTGCTTCTCTCCCGGTGTGGATGAGCCACGGTGATGAAGTAACCAAGCTGCCTCCTGGATTCAGAGTCCTGGCCTATACTGAAAATTCTCCCTCAGCCGTTATTGGCAATGACAGAGGCAGTTTCGGGCTTCAGTTTCACCCTGAGGTAAGCCACACACCTCAGGGGAAAACGATACTCAAGAACTTCGTCTATCATGTATGTGGCTGTAAGGGAGATTGGACGCCGCAGAATTTTATCCTCGATGGGGGAAACAAAATTAGAGAGCAGGTGGGAGATGGAAGGGTCGTCTGTGCTCTTTCTGGTGGAGTTGATTCCGCAGTAACCGCCACTCTTATTGACCGCGCAATTGGCAATAAGCTCACTTGCATCTTTATCAATAATGGCTTATTGCGGCGTGAAGAACCCGAGAGAGTGCTTGATACCTTCAAGCGCAATCTCAAAATGGATGTGGTCTATGTAGATGCCACCGATAGATTTCTGAAGCGGCTGCAGGGTGTAATTGATCCTGAGGCGAAGCGTCGCCTGATAGGAAACGAATTTATTCGAGTTTTTGAAAGAGAGGCGGCTAAGCTGGGTAAGATAAATTTTCTCGCCCAGGGCACTCTCTATCCTGATGTCATCGAAAGCACCTCTGCGGAAACCAAGGCAGCGGTCAAAATAAAAAGCCATCACAATGTTGGAGGATTACCCGCGAAAATGAAGTTTAGCCTTATTGAGCCCCTGCGGTATTTGTTTAAGGATGAAGTTCGCGAAGTGGGATTGACTCTGGGATTATCCGAGGAAGTAATCTGGCGTCAGCCCTTCCCGGGGCCAGGGCTTGCTATCCGAACTATTGGCGAGGTGACTAGGGAACGCCTTGAGATACTTCGTGCTGCTGATTGGATAGTAATGAATGAGATCAAGAAGGCCAAGCTTTATCGAGAGTTATGGCAAAGTTTTGCTGTGCTTACTGATATCAAGAGCGTTGGTGTCATGGGCGATTTCAGGACTTATGGTTATCTCATTGCACTGAGAGCCATAACCAGCAACGATGCCATGACTGCTGACTGGGCACGCTTACCTCACGAGCTATTGGCGAGGATATCTGACCGCATAGTTAATGAAGTACCCAATGTTAATCGGGTAGTTTATGACATTACCAGCAAACCACCGGCAACTATAGAGTGGGAATAAGTTTCAGTCCTGGTTTAGTATTTGAAGAAAACTGGCCGAGTAAAGCAATATTTTGTACTGGCTCACGTGCTTGGGGATACATTATCTCCTCTGTACCCCGGTCGGGGACAAGCCCCAACCCTACCAAAGCACTCCCACGGTATTTTGAGAAAATTCGTTCGGGATGCTAAGATTACACTGTTCTTTAATCTATCCTGAGTTTCTGTTCCCTAAAATGTACTGGGGGAATTCGTTTTTGCTGTAAGGAGTGGGTTGTGAATAAAAAGAAACTTCGAGAGTTAGTGGCTGATAGATTTCAGGATTATCCATTTATCGTGGTCTCCAATAGAGAGCCCTATATCCATAGCTGGGCTGGCGAGAAAATCAAGTATTCCCGGCCTGCCAGTGGTCTTGTCAGGGCTCTGGAGCCAGTGATGCAAGCCTGTGGTGGTCTGTGGGTCGCTCAGGCCAGCGGAGACGCTGACGCTGATGTAGTAGACGAGGAAGGTAAGATTTCGGTACCTCCTGATGACCCTCGGTATACTCTGAAGCGCGTGTGGCTGACCAAGGCTGAGGAAGAAGGTTATTATAATGGCTTTAGTAATCAGGCACTGTGGCCCCTTTGTCATGTGGTTTACGTTAAACCAAGGTTTGAGGAAAAACATTGGAATACATATAAGGAAGTCAACCAGAAATTTGCCGATGCAGTATGTACAGAGATAGGCGATAAAAGTGCCTTTGTCTTTATCCAGGATTACCACCTTACCCTCTTGGCGAAGAAAATTAAGGAATGCTGTCCCAATGTGATCACAGCTCAGTTCTGGCATATACCCTGGCCCGACTACGAAGTTTTCCGAATTTGCCCCTGGAAAGAAGAAATTCTGGATGGACTTCTCGCAAATGACCTTCTTGGTTTCCATACACTGTATGATTGCAATAATTTCCTCTGGACTGTTGACCGCACTTTAGAATGCAAGATTGAGCGGGAGAAATATGCCATTGTCAGAGGTGGTTTCAGCACCCTGGCTTATCCCTTCCCCATAAGCGTGGATTTTAAGAGGATATCATCTCAAGCTCGTGGAAATGGGGTGGCCAGAGAGGTGAAAAGGTTACGCCACCAATATAACTTAAGGCAGGAATTTATCGGCGTTGGCATTGACCGTATAGACTATACCAAAGGTATTCCAGAGAGGCTCAAGGCAATTGATTTGTTCTTAAATGAGAATCCGCAATATGAGGGCCGCTTCACTTTTGTGCAGGTGGGCGAAGCAAGTCGCATGCGTGTTGATGAGTACAAGAAGCTAAATGAAGAAATTGAAGAATTAACAGAGGATATAAACTGGCGCCACCATATAGGTCGTTGGAGACCCATAGTTCACTTGAGGGAGCATGCTGGTCCTGTGACTCTAATCGCTTTGCACAGGTTAGCTAAATTCTGCATTGTCAGTTCCCTTCATGATGGAATGAATCTCGTGGCTAAAGAATTCGTCTCCTCTCGAGTGGATGAAGATGGTGTGCTCATTCTCAGCCGTTTCACTGGTGCTGCCAGGGAACTTACCGAAGCTTTACTTGTTAACCCCTACTCGGCAGATGCTCTGGCTGATGCTATTTACGAAGCAGTGAACATGTCCCAGGAGGAGCGGCAAAGGCGAATGTCCGCCTTGCGAGCAGTGGTGAAAGGAAACAACATTTATTCCTGGGCAGGCAATATTATCTCGGAAATAACTAAACTTGCGTCTCCCGGGGGTTGAGTGCGCTACCTTTTTCAATCCTGGGATGAGGTCAGCCTGCGAATTGAAAAAACAGAAGGGATATTCCTTTTACTGGATTATGATGGCACCATTGCTCCCATAGCAGGTAAGCCAGGGATGGCGCAACTGCCTCTTCGAATAAAGAGAGTATTACAAAGAATAAGCCGGCATAGCGCCTTCGAGTTAGCCATAATTAGCGGCAGAAATATTTCTGAGATAAAGGCGCTGGTGGGGATAGAAAACATAGCCTATGCTGGCAACCACGGTTTGGAGATTGAATGTCCGCGGGGAAATTTTGTCCATCCTGATGCCAGAGAATTCCAGCCCTTGGTGAAAAAGCTGGAACAAGAGCTCGAAGAAAAACTGGGAAATATTGATGGTCTTCTCATAGAGAATAAGATATTTACCTTGAGTGTTCACTACCGCCTGGTGAAAGAAAGTGAGGTGGGGAAAATAAGGGAAGCGGAGCTGGCGGTTGTTGAATCTGGTGGTGGAGAAGATAAATTAAAACTCAGCCAGGGCAAGAAGGTATTCGAAATTGGGCCGCCTGTTGCCTGGAATAAGGGGAAGGCTATAGAGTGGCTCCTCGACATTTACGGTGAGCGTGAGGTTTTGCCTATTTTTGCCGGCGACGATGTCACTGATGAGGATGGCTTCGAGGTAATGCAAAGGTTTGGTGGTATTTCTATTTTTGTTGGCCAGGAAAATACTTTGAGCTCCGCTGCTTATTACCTGAACTCTCCGGAGGAAGTAGGCTGTTTTTTGGAGAAATTGCTTCAAGCTGTGTTCAAATCCGGGTGAGCATGATTACATTAATATTCGTAAATAGGCAAAATACCCATTAACTCAGTCGTTTTATATAATCCTCTGTCTGTTCGCAGGTTTTCTTCAACCTCAAGATATATCTGGAGAGTCTCCTCGGCAGTTCGTTTCCAGGTAAATTCAGCGCTGCGCTGTAACCCTTTATTAACGAGTGTTTCTCTAAGCTCCTGATTTATGAGAAGTTCGTATAAAGTTGCTGTTATGTCTTCAATGTTATTTGGCTCAACCTGCATCGCGGCATCGCCAGCTATTTCAGGAAGTGAGGGGCGGTTGGAGATTATCACAGGACAGCCACAAGCCATGGCTTCTAAAAGAGGACAGCCAAAGCCCTCGTAAAAAGAAGGCAGGATCAAACATTCAGCAGCAGAATAATATGCTGGCAGGTTTTCTTCAGGCACGTAGTCGGTAAAGATTACTTCCTCTCGAAGTCCAAGGTTTCCGATAACTTCCAGGCTCTGTTTTCTAAACTCTGCTTCGGGTCCTCCAGCCTTGCCTACCTTAACCAGTTTCAGTTTCTCGAATTTACCTCCCCTTTTCAATCTGCTGAAAGCTTTGAGAAGTCCGCTAAAATTTTTCTGGGGATGCTCTGAACCAACAAAGAGAAGATAGGGAAAGTCAAAGAGGTGATCTTTTACAGGCTGGAACACCTGGTGGTCTATACCTTCATAGACCACTGAGATGTATTGCCCTGGTATTTCCAGGTGCCGTATCAGGTCTTGTTTTGTAGCCTGAGATACGGCGATTACTCTGGTAGCTCTCTTAACGCCTCTGTAATCTAGAGAAAGATAGCGCTTGTCCCTGAAATTGGGATGATGAATGTAGGTAGTGTATCCCTTGAGATCAAAATATCTGCTAAGGTCGTGAACAGTGATGATGTAGGGTGGTTTAAGAAAAACTCCGTAGCGCCCCAGGTGTTGGTTGGGCAGGTGGATAATGTCATTTCTTTGTCTCAGCATTTTGATGAATTGCCAATCCTCCCGGGATAGTCGCATCGCTCCTGGTGAGAAAAGTGAGATGTTGAACCGCATGGCCCTTTTCTGGTAGACGTTGAAATAAATCTTGGGCACGCTCAGGTTCTGAGCCAACTTTTGGGGATAAAGGTCTATGGCATCAGTGCCTAAAGTTGTTACCAGCGTTATCATTCTTCGCTCCCTTCTCTGATTTTTCTCCCATGCCACCTAATAGAATACCGCTTTTGGGGGAAACTGACTAGATGGTTCAATTGTGAAGTTAATAACCAGGAAACGGATGGCACCTTGTAACCATTCCATATTTAAGTTCGAGCCCCCCTGGGCTTGAGAGCTTTCTTAAGCTGAGGCAAAAAGCTAAAACGAAAAGTGGAGCTGAGGGGATTCGAACCCCTGACCTCCTCCTTGCAAAGGAGGCGCTCTCCCAGCTAAGCTACAGCCCCAGTTATGTAATTATTCTATCAGATTGTTGGCTAAGAGCAAATCCCGGTACAAGGCATCCAGGACATATTATACAGTTTTCAACTAACTCCTGGAGGGTATGCAATGTCTTGACATTCAGTCTTATATCTATTGACACAGCGAGTCGTAGCAAGCTACTATAGGAGAGTTTTTGACCCAATCATGAGTGGCAAAGGAATGAAGCTTGGCATTGTAGGTGTTTTGCTGAGTGGCATTGTGGCTTTGGCTTTTGCCTCTCTGGTAATGGCTCAAGGTGATAGTGAAGAAATAACCATTACTGCAAATACAGAGTCAGTGATAGGCATAACGCTATCTCAAGCAAATTTGGATTTAGGAAATGTGGCTTCAAATACAGAGTATTTAAGCGAGCCACCTGCTGAATGGTGCACTATAACCAACACAGGCAATACCAGTGTGGATCTGAAAATTAAAGGGGAAGACGCTAAGCACATTGATTCTTACTATAGGTGGAATCTGAGCGATGATGAAACTAACGGCGAAGACGAATATGTGCTCTGGTATCACATAGCAGGTGATGATGTCGGCAGTTATACCCTTATCACTGAAGGTGAAATCACCATGCAAAGAATCAAAGATGGAAGCCAATCCGCCTTGAGCCTTCAGTCTCATGATGACCATGTGCAGTTTGGGTTGAAACTGCTGACTCCCACCCATTTTCATGCTGGTAGACCGATGGAAGCTAATATTACCATAAGTGCTGTTGCTAACTGATGAAGCAAAGGAATTAATGAAAGAAGTGAAGATAAGCGTAATTGGCATTTTATCAGCGGTTATCTTTGTTTTAATGTTTTATTTGCCGACATCAGCCCTGGATAGCTCTGGTACCATAACTATTACCATGACTGGAAGCAAAGAAATATCTATTTCTCTGGAACCAACAAACTGGAACCTGGAAGCTGATGGGGATGGGACGGTAAGCCCGAATACTGAATATACAACCGGTGCGCAGTGGTGTACTCTCACTGTGGGGGGTAATTGTGATGTGAAAACTTACATCGCAGGTGAAGATGCTGTAGGTACCGATGAGCCTGCCTATAAATGGATATTGAGCACTGATGGAAGTAACAATGTAGGGGTATATGCTTCATGGTTTGAAGTAGATGATGTGGAACACGGAGATCAAAGGTGCACACTAATTCCTGAGGCCACGGAAGAATCACCAGGAGAGAACCTTTGGCCGTATTCTGGGGGCTCAAATCTGTCACCTAGTGACATCAGGCATTTTGGGCTCAAGTTATTAACGCCTCAGCCTGATTTTACTGATGGGGGCACCGGATACTTCTTGAATGGAGGGGTGGGGGTGCAAACTACTGTTACCATAAGTGCCGTGGCTGCGTGATGTTAGAAAAACGAAGCTCTCTCATTTGCCTGGTTGCAGTTTTAATAGCTGGTGCTGTTCTCTGGCCTTCTCCAGCTCAAGCTCACGGCTTTACTATATCCCCTGCTGAAATAAATATAGATAATCTGACTCCAGGGCAAGAAGCTGAATTTGAGCTTACTATCCGCAACGATGATGATGTAACTCATAGGTTCACTTTTGCTGCTTATCATTCTGAGCAAAAAGATAGAAGAGAAGGGAGAGCAGAATTCCCCGATGATGATTGGATAAGCTTTTCTCCTCAAAGACCAGAAATACCTCCCAATTCTAGCTCCACCGTGAAGGTGCAAGTTGCTATTCCCCCGGATTCAAAGTGGGCCAATAAGGATTGGGAGATATGGCTAGGGGTCACTCCTGAGTCCAGCAGCTTGTTGGCTGTGAAGCTATATGTTCGCCTGCTGGTATCTACAGGTGGAAGTGTATACGCCAACCCTCGAACAAATCTGCCTATTTGGGCTATCGTTATCACATTGGTAATACTTATCTTGAGCTTTTACTACTTTAGGAGGAGAAAAAGGCAGGAGAAGAGAAGTCAAAGTTAAGATATTATCTTTGACAGAATTCACATCATATACATACAATAGACTTTAAGATGAATCTGGGGGGACAGCTTTATAAACTGCAGCAAGTAGATTTGGAGGTTCAAGAGAAACGGCGAATGCTAAAAGAGGTAGAAAACTTCCTTGGGGATGATGAAGCTTTGATTGCTGCCAAATCCAACCTCGCCACGCAAGAAGAGCAGCTAACGGAAATGAAAAAAAACCAGAAGTGTGTAGAGTGGGAGCTGGAAGACCTTCAAGAAAAAGTAAGGCAAATCAACCATAAGCTTTATAATGGCAATATTAAAAATCCCAAAGAATTACTTAATCTAGAGAGCGAGGCTAAAAGTCTTAAGGTGAGGGCGAAGGGAAAAGAAGATGAAGTGCTAGAATTGATGGTTCAGGTGGAGGAACTAGAGGATAAGGTGGCTATCAGCAGCAAAGAAAGCCAAAGATTACGGAGGGAATGGCAAGAGAAACAAGGGACTTTTAGTCATAAGAAAACTGAAATAGAAATTGAGATTGGTGAACTTGAAAAAGTCCGCCGTGGACTGGCAGAGTTGATTGACCTGGAAAATGTGGAACTTTACGAACAGTTGAGATTAACTGAAGGCCAGGCTGTAGTCAGAGTAGAGCGAGGAAGGTGTCAGGGATGCCATATTGCCTTGCCTACAAGTCAATGGCAAAAAGCTAAAGCTGGCGAGTTAGTCCAGTGCAATAACTGCAGTAGAATACTATATATGGAGTAGGCCAGAAAATTTGACTCCTTTATTTATTAGCTGTAAGCTGGACTTGGGCAAGTAGATCGGATGGTCGCTCCGCGTTATCGCGGGGAGGAAAGTCCGGGCTCCACCGGGCAAGGTGCTGGGTAATACCCAGGAGGGGTGACCCTATGGAAAGTGCCACAGAAACATACCGCCAATGGCTAGTCAAGAGCTAGTACAGGCAAGGGTGAAATGGTGAGGTAAGAGCTCACCAGCAGCCAGGTGACTGGCTGGCTGGGCAAACCCCACCTGGAGCAAGACCAAATAGGAGGGCGCTTGAGGTGCTCGGCCGATGCCCTCGGGTTGGTTGCTTGACCCTGTTGGTAACATCAGGGCTAGATGGATGGCCACCGTTCCATTTGGAATACAGAACCCGGCTTATAGACTACTTGCCCGCTCCACATTGACATAGATATAAGCAATATGAAAATAGTGGTACTTTCTGATACTCATGTGAGTTCACTGAAAAACCTCCCTGAAAAGCTGCTCGAGACACTATCCCAGGCTGACTTGATCATCCATGCGGGAGATTTCACCACTATGGAAGTTCTTGATGAGCTAAAACAATTGGGAAATGTAAAAGCAGTTCAAGGGAATATGGATTCGGCTGAATTAAAGGCGGTACTCCCAACTAAGGAAATACTCGAAATAAGAAATAAAAGGATTGGCATCACTCATGGCTGGGGTGCTCCTTGGGGATTAGAGGGAAAGGTGAAGAGTGTTTTTGCCCAGGATAAAGTAGATGCCATTTTGTATGGGCATTCACATAAAGCTCAAAATAAGGTGGTAGATGGCATTCTCTTTTTCAATCCCGGAAGAGCTTCAAATTCCTTTGGTATCCTTACGATTGGGAAAGACATTAAAGGGGTGGTAATAAGCTCTAAGGATAGATAAGAGTTTTATTGCTTTATAGCAATAGAAGCATAGCCGACTACCCTGGATAAATCTCCAGTGGTATCTCCACTGGTAGCATACTTCAATAAAGTTGCCTTTTGCGCTTTCGCTTCCTTGGCGGCGATGATAGCGGAAGCTACTGGCCCAAAGCCACACATCGTGCTATCAAGGTGTTCACGCCGCTGATACAACTGCTCCTCATCTAAGTTAATTATAGCCTCAATCATGGAAGCATCCTTCTCTGTGGCGATGGACTGAGGCTCGTAATGTGTAAAATCGCTGCTGGCTATGATGATGATATCATCACCAGCCTGGGAAATCGCCTGCCCCACTTCTCTAGCCGTTTCCATGTCTTGAGCCATCATGGTTATGGGCACAAATTTTATCTCTTTGTAGAGATGCTGGAGCCAGGGGATCTGCACTTCAACGCTATGTTCATACAGGTGAGCAGTTTCATCTGCCTGTATTATTCCACCTAGCAATTTATGGGCCAGTTCTTCATTCACCTCAGCCTCTCCAAAGGGTGTCCTCCAAGCACCTTCTGCCCATACGGAAACTGCTGCACCGTAACCAGTATGATTGGGACCGATTACCACCACTGTATCGGGGATTCCATCGCTAGCCAGTTCTCTATAAGCATGAGCGGCCACAGGACCAGAATACAAATAGCCAGCATGAGGAACGACAAGAGCAACAATTTTTCTTGTTCCCTTAGTGTCTACCTGTGGCAACGCTCCTGGACCGAGTTTATGCCTGTAGCACCATTCGATTTGTTCTGTCAGTTCTTCAGCAGTGCCAGCATAGAACATACCTGAAGCAGCAGGCTCCCTTACCTTCATAGCTCGTCTCCAAAATGTTAATCTTTGCTGTCTTCTTTTGCCTTAGCGCGATCCCGAAGCCAGCGATGAATCTCATCCAATGCTGGTGGGAAGACATTGAACACTTCTGCATTATTGGGAAATTGCAAGTTATGCCCCTCTCTTATAAAGAGAAGCCCTGCTTCGCCCTCTTTAAGTGTCTCGTTCATCTTCTTAGACATGAATTCATACCTTTTTTTGGAAGCCTCGAGATAAAATTGGAAAACTTTCCCTGCCACTTTCTCACTGGTAATCCCGAGTAAAAGGCATCTTTCCCAATCTGTAACCTCTTCCAGCAGTTCCCTATCTTCGACTGCCTCTAGACTAGCCCCATCATCACACTTGCTCTTGGTGATTTGGTAGCTATTGAGACTTGATTTCTCCATAAATTTCATGCCTTCATCGCCGCCTAATGAGAGAGACTCATGGTAGATTCGTTTTACCTTGCCGACTTTCGTTTCCAGATTAGTTAACTGTTCTTCTACCTGCTGCCAGTAGCAAATGCACTTTTCTCTGTATTCAGATGGTACATTTTCATCGCTATATACCAGAGGGACAAGGTAGATTTTTTTCCCTCGCTTGAAAGGCTCTACAGGTGGTTTTTCTATTTTACCTATTTGTTCTGTCATTGTTATTTAACCGGAATCTTCTTCCTCGCCCCGGCCTTGCATTATTTCCTTAATTCGCTGAGCAAGCTTGGGATTTTCCTTGAGGCGCTGAGTAAATACCGGGCAACTTTGCAGAATCGTATTCTGCCCCGTAGTAGCTATACTTTCTATGAATCCCTCCAGGTCGCTTCTGACCTGTTCCGGTAGATTTGCTCCCTGCATCATCAACTTGAATTGTCCGATATCTTCAGTGTTAATCTGTATTGGAGATAGACAATTCTTGTACCAGGGACAATCTTTACATCTGATGAGCGCTTGAGCTTTATCTAAAATGTCTCCCATTTTGCCACCCTCCTATAAATCTAATTGTATCATCTCTTCCAGGGCAAAGTTAAATCAAGTCTTCTTGCTGCTATGTCCAGGATGTGCCATGCAATTTCCAAGTAATGGTTATTCAAACGTGTTTAAGGGACGCACAGGTTCTTGAAATCGATGTTAACCATAAGGTGGAGGTGAGGGAGATGGAGCCGGTATGTTAGAATTGTTGACTGCTGGCTATGTCACAACAGGAGTACTGGATGGGGAAATTGAAAAGAATTGGTTTTTGAATGATGAATATAACATTCCCTATAGCGATAGCTGCTGGGGCATTATCCTTTCTCTCGCCCTGCATTTTGCCCCTGGTGCCAGTGTATATAGCAAATGTGGCTGGCAACTCAGTTTTAACAGCTACTCCTCCAAGCCGAAGATATATTTTCCTGCACACCATTAGCTTTGTAGCTGGTTTCTCCCTGGTTTTTATTGCTCTGGGTGCTTCTCTGGGATTGCTGGGTGCTATAGTGCCCTTTGAGCTACTGCGTAACATAGCTGGCGCGCTGTTAATTGCATTTGGATTGTTCTTACTGGCGGCAACTAAACTGCCGTGGCTCAATTATGAGAAACATCTTAATCTCACCCAGGCCAGGAGTTCAGGATACTTGAGGTCTCTGGCGATAGGGGTGATATTCTCTCTGGGTTGGACTCCCTGTGTTGGCCCGATATTGGGAGGCATTCTGGCCTTGGCCTGGAGCTCACATACAGCGTGGCAGGGTATTTACCTGCTGGTGGCGTATTGTATTGGCTTGGGTTTGCCTTTCATTATTGTGAGCCTGGTCTTGGGTGCTGTATCAGGGTCTCTTAGATGGCTCAGCCGCCATGGATTCATTACCCTGGCTGTAAGTGCGGCTCTGTTGATTATTGTGGGAATCCTGATGTTAATGAATAAGCTATCATTTATTAGCAGCGGTTTCTGAAGGAGGATTTATGAACATGCCGGGCAAATCAAAGAATTGGTTAATCAGAGTGAGCCTGGTTATCGCAATTTTCAGTTTAGTTGCAGGTGTTCTGGGATGCGATTCATCCAGTCCCTCTGTGCCCGAGGTAGGAAACGAGGCGCCTGACTTCACTGTAGCCACCATGGCAGGCACAAAAATATCTCTATCTGAACTGCGAGGCAAGCCAGTGGTGGTTAATTTCTGGGCGACCTGGTGTGGTCCCTGTCGCAGTGAGATGGGTTATATTGAAGCGGTAGCCAGAGAAAGTGGGGGAAAGATAAAATTCGTAGCTGTTAATATAGGTGAAAGTGACGCCAGAGAGCGTCAATTCTTCGGTAACAGTGATGTAAGTTTTACCGTGGCTCTGGACAGTGACCGGTATCTAGCTGCAAAGTATGCTGTGCAGTATATCCCCACTACTTTTTTTATTGATAGCGAAGGCATTATCGTTGACATAAAAGTTGGTGCATTTTCCAGCGAAATGGATCTCTGGAGTAGCTTGAATACGCTTTTTTAGGTTGGGTATGAGGTTGCCCTACGGGGAAGGATGATTTAATATGTATCCCAGAAATTGTTTGAGATAATTGAATTATCTACCAAAGGAGCATTATCTATGACGGTTAAAGTGGTAACTGATAGCACATGTGACATTCTCCCTGAAGTGGCTCAGGAACTGGGAATCATTGTAGTACCCCTATTCATTCATTTTGGTAATGAAGTATATCAAGATGGCGTTGACCTCAGTGCTGATGAGTTTTATCAGAAGCTGGTAACAGGAGCTGAGCTTCCCAAAAGCTCGGCACCTCCCTCAAGCCTTTTCACAGAGACCTATGAAAGGCTTGCTGCTGAAAGCGACGAGATCATCTCTATCCATATCTCCACCAAGTTAAGTGCTACCTACAACTGTGCCTTGATAGGCAAGAGAGGGGTGAAAGTAGGTTGCCGCGTGGAGGTAATCGATTCTTTCTCAGCATCGATTGGGCTGGGCATTCTGGTGATAGCCGCTGCCAAGATGGCGTCAAGTGGAGCTGATTTGAATCAAATCACAGCTATGGTAACTCAGGCTATACCCAGGATACACTATTTCGGCATGGTAGATACTTTGGAGTATCTCTATAAAGGGGGACGTATAGGCAAGGCGCAGGCATTTTTGGGCTCGCTGCTCAATGTAAAGCCTCTGCTGACTGTTCAAGATGGGGAAGTATGTCCTTTGGAAAGGGTGCGTAGTCGTTCCAAGGCAATAACAAGATTATGCGAATTGACAGGGGAGTTTCATGGTATTAAGGAGATGGCTATAGCCCATGCTACTACTCCTGATGAATTGGAAGTGCTAGCCAAGCGTATAGCTCCATTATTCCCTCAGGGGCAGATATATAAATCAAAATGTGGCGCAACAATAGGGACGTATGTGGGGCCGGGATGCTTGACTGTGGCTCTGATTGAAGAAGAGGTATAATGCCAGGCTGGCGCAAATTCAAAAGTGGGGGAGCAAACATTGTTGCTCCCCCATTCGGTCCCTACTTAGGGGATAATCACTTTTACCCCGCCTTCTTATGGCTATTCTTCAGGGTTAGCCTTCCCATTCGCCTCCGCCTTTTCCCATGCGAGAAAAACACCATGACAATGCCCCAATGAATATTAGCCACATGATAACTGTGGCAATTATTGCACCGGTATTCATTTTTTGCTCACCTCCGATTCTTCACTTGTGATAACAGGAACTTTGGTCTTGCGTGATTGCAGCAGGAAACTCAAACCCAGACTTACTATGAGTATGATCCATACAATATGAGAGCCATTTAGTATACCCATCTGGTAGCCCCCATATGCTTCAGGTATATCATGGATGAAACCTCCGTAAATTACTACAAAGAGCAAACCTGCAGGCACGACAATTTTTATCAGCCAGTCAAACCAGGCTCCAACTTTGATATCTGAAGTTTTATTTATGTGCTCTCTGAGCTTTTTAGCGCCAAATACCCAGCCGACCACGATGCAGGATAGCGCACCAGTTAGCAGCAAGCCATAGAAGCAAACTGCTCTATCCAGCATATCGGGTCCCCAGTAAAGGCCTCCAGGCGCGGTGAAAATAATTCCTATTAAGAAGCCGATGCCGCAAACACCTGCTGTGGTCTTTGTCCTGCTCCAGCCAAATTTATCCATAAGCGGGCGAACCACTCCACCATAAGCAAGGAAGAACGCTGAATCTATGCCTAAAAAGAACAAACAAAGGAAAAAGATTACACCAATAAAACCCGCTGCCGCCGGCATCATAGAGATTGCCACGGGAAAGGTTACGAAAGCCAGACCAACACTCGAAGCGCTAACCTCCCCCACCGGAATGGATAAAGTATGCATTATGAAACCGACGGTGCTAAATACGGCGAAACCAGCGAAGAAACTGGTGGCACAATTAGAAAAGGATGTTATAAAGGCATTATTGGTCACATCAGCTTTCTTGGCGACAAAGCTGCCGTAGGCATACATTCCCGCCATTCCTAGCGAAAGGGTAAAGGCAATCTGGCTAAAGGCACCAAACCACACCTCCGCGTTCCCCAGCGCAGCAAAGTTTGGGGTGAGGTAATAGTTGAGCCCCTCAGTAGCGCCAGGCAGAGTTAAGCCTCTTATAAGTAAGATGATCAGCAAAGCCCAAGGGATAGTTACTGTCCAGACAGCAACCTTTCCTATCACTCTGGCTCCTTTAAATATGATAAAAAATATGACCACCCAGGTAAGTGCCAGAAAACCTACCAAGGCTCCAATAGGAGCGCCAAGCACGGTTGGCCCTGATGACAGATGCAAGACTTGGTCAAAGAAAAATGGTGCGGCTCCTGCAGCTCCAGCCTCCCCTGCTCCCCAAGCCACACTAGCAGAAGAACCTACATAGTGGAGAGACCAAGCCATTATTACAGTATAGTAGGTATCTATCAGGAAGGCACAGAAAACTGCCCACCAGCCTAGCCATTCCCATTTTTTCCCTATTCCCTCAAAAACGCCGGGAGCACTTCTCTGAAAATAACGACCCATACCGAACTCGAGCATGAGCCAGGGAACACCGAGCACAATCAAGCCAACTATCCAGGGTATTAGGAAAGCTCCGCCACCATATTTGTAGGTTAAGTAAGGAAACCTCCACAGGTTGCCTAAACCTATTGCTGAGCCTATTGCCGCAAATATGAAGTAGTACCTACTGCTCCATCTTTCTCTTTGCATAATTATTCTCCTTATTTCTACTTCCAACTATAAAATGCACCGCATCCCCTCTTCCTAAGAACTTGAATGATATTCGTTCCACGTAAACCTGAGTTAAAAAGTCAGGTCTCGTTTCAAAAGGTGTTATCATAGGGGGTTTTGCCCCCAAGGCATTATCACATGCATACCTACAAGGGCGAAATAGTTATTGCGTTCCTTTATTTTTAACAATATTTTTTTCACAGCTTGGCGTCGATTATAAAGTGACAAGTCCAGGCATGTCAATACATTGTGTTAAAAATTTTAAATTTTGTTGAAAAAATCACGGGATCACATAGGCCCAAGCACATTTCCCTCATTAAGCTTGACATTCCCTGTTTAACTGTCGTAAAGGCATACCTTTGCTGAGGAGAATGCCAACCTCCTGGTCTTGGAAAGTGTCAGTACCGAGATGAGCCCTTAACTATTCTATTATTTTTGTTGCTCTGTCCATAACTGACTGTGGAATAGTTATACCTATTCTTTCAGCTGCTGTTGGGTTTACGTATAAGTCTGTCATCTCACATTTCTCAACGGAAATACTGTCGGGGCTCTCGCCGCGTAGTATACGAACTGCCATCTTGCCACTCTGCTCGCCGTGGTAGTAATAGTTTATGCCGGGAGTGGCAATTGCCCCTTTCTCAACTATAGCTACATCTGCGCCAAAAAGTGGTATTTTCATGTCCTCACAAGCACTTACTACGGGATCGTAAGCTGAGGCTACAGTATTATCTGTGGGAATCCACATAGCATCAACTCCATCAAGAGAAAGAGCGGCAGTCATGACATCAGCTGACGTAGCTACAGAGCGCTCTTCGATCTTGGTAATGCCCAGCCCCGAAGCGCACTTATTCAGCTCCTTTATTTGCACGGCTGAATTCACCTCGCCCGCATTGTAGATTGTTCCTAACGTCGCAACGTCAGGGCAAATTTCCTTAATTAGTTTTATTTGGGTAGCAACGTCAGCCCAGTCACTGACCCCACTTATGTTGCCCCCGGGTTTTTCCCAGCTATCAACAATCTTGGCTGATACCGGGTCGGTAACGCAGCTAAAAACTATGGGGATATCGGTGGTCGCAGCAGCACAAGCTTGGGCTATGGGCGTAGCTATGGCCAAGATCAAGTCCACTTTCTCTGAAACGAACTTGTCAGCAATCGTAGCTGCTATAGACATGTCACCATTAGCATTGCATTGATCATACTCGACGTTTACCCCTTCTACAAAACCCTCGTCTGCCATAGCTTTAATGAAGCCCTCACGAGCAGCATCTAAAGCAGGGTGGGTGACTATTTGAACTATGCCAATCTTATAGACCTTTCCTTCTGGTGGCGTTGAAATACACCCACTCATGAGCGGCAATGCCAAAGCTAATGCCAGCATCAAGCAAATAATAACTAAGCCTTTCTTTTTCATGTAAAACCTCCTTATATTTAGAAAAATGGTGGATTTTCTATATTGGGTTATTTATCTTGCCCATCATTTGATGGGCAAGATAAATATGAAGGTAGTTAGAGGCTCCTGTGATTCTAAGTAACTTAACAGCATTCCCGTCTTCATTTAATTAAATTTTGAGTATACATTATAATAAATCAAACCTCAATTATGTTACACTATATAGTGTTAAGTAAATATTTTACCTGAGTCAAATTGGCAATAGATTCTCGATGGTTATTCCCGGATCTATCAAGATAGAAAGCATTTATGCCAATCTGCTTGGGGTTAAGAAAATCAAATTGCCAGTTATCGCCAACATGGGCAAGCTCACCGGGTTCAACTTCCAGTTCTCGACATATAGAAAGATAAAACTCGGGACTCTTGATTTGTTGGTAATGGGAGATCGAAGAAAAGACATGAGAGAAATAAAGTTCGATATCTCGCAGCAGATAGTGCAATAGCTCGATGGGAGTGCCTGAGGCAACTACCAGTTCGTATTTATCCTTGAGAGTGGAGAGAATCTCACTCACTTCGGGATAGCAGGATGCTTTCTCAAGACAACGTTCTATCACTGGCTCAGGGGCACCCAAACCAAGCAAATTGAACCAGTATCTGATATTGTACCATTCTATCCTCTGGTCTCCCACTTCAGCATATTTATTGGATATGGCTTTCTTGGCCTGCTCAAATTCAAGCCCTTGTTTTTCAGCGTAAAGTGCTGGAATAGCCCCGTGCCATATAGCCTGACTGAAGTCAGGTGTCACTAAAGTTCCTTCGGCGTCAAAGGAAACTATTTTAATTTGGTTCATTAAAACCAAGATAATATCATAACTATCAACGAGTGTCTATTTGAAAATTTCCTCAAGTAAGGATACAATACCTTAGATGGTATCTGGTTACTCTCTTGATACTGAAAAATTAACGCGCACTTTTGAACTGGGGCCGATAAGACCTCCCAGCGAAGCTTATTCTTTGCTCATAAGGGCTACCCGAAATTGTCCCTGGAACAGATGTCTCTTCTGCCATACCTATAAGGGTACTAAATTTGAATTACGGTCACGGGAGGACATTTTCGATGATATCGAAGCCGCCAAAGCTATTAGCGAAGGCATAAAGGAGATCGCTTGGAGAAAGGGCTGTGGTGATCGAGTTAACGAGGTAGCGGCAGCGGTTAGCAATCAGCTGGGATACGGGTCATGCATGTGTCATGTCGCTTTATGGCTCTGGGCAGGAGCTGAGTCAGCTTTCCTTCAGGATTCCGATACCCTCATTATGAGAACCCCTGAACTAATTCAGGTGATTGCCTTCTTGAGGAAAACTTTTCCCACTCTGAACAGAATAACTTCTTATGCTCGCTCTCATACCTCGGCGAGGAAATCATTGCAGGAATTAAGAGAGCTTAAAGATGTTGGTTTGGATAGAATTCACACTGGATTGGAGACCGGTTATGATGTGTTGCTGGCTTACATGCAAAAAGGAACCACTGCCAAACAACATATTGTGGGCGGCAAGAAGGTGAAAGAAGCTGGTATATCCCTTTGCGAATATGTCATGCCTGGTTTAGGAGGCAGGGATATGTCTCGGCAACATGCCTTGGAGACTGCCCGCGTCCTGAATGAAATTGACCCTGATTATATCAGGCTGCGCAGCCTCCACATTCGCCCAGATACCCCTTTAAGGGCTAAACTCCTGGAAGGAGACTTTGTGTTGGCCACGGAAGACGAAGTGGTGGAAGAAATAGGTCTCTTCATTGATAAGTTGCATGTTACCAGCCAGCTTAAAAGTGACCATATCTTAAACCTGCTGCCTGAAATAGAAGGCAAGATGCCCGAGGATAAGCACAAATGCCTGGATATCATCAATACTTATCTCAGTCTGTCACATGAAGAAAGACTCAACTTCAGGCTTGGGAGAAGGGCTGGATATTATGAAAAACTGGCTGATCTCCACGACGGTTACTGGCATGATAAAATAGAGGAAGCCATAAAACATCTCAGGTCGCAGGGTGATGATGTTGACGAAGTGATATTTGGGCTGAAGGACAACTTTATTTAAGGTGCAGTCATGGCAAAAGGGTTCTTGAATTTGAATCGTTTCAAGCATGGCAAGGCGATAAAACAGTATAGCAAGCAAAGGGCTGTTTTACGCCGAGGCAAGAAAATCAGGGGAAGGGATAAATTTCGTGGCTGAAATAGATAAGCTCAACTTTAGACCTATTCCACCGCCGTTCATGGTTTCTTATGGCATCACTGCCAAATGTAATCTGAATTGTAAGCATTGCTATGCCCAAGCTACTGAAGAAGCATCGCCTGATGAACTATCAACGGAAGAAGCTGAGAGACTTATCGATGACTTGGCAGAATGGGGAGTCAAATTTCTTGTCTTGGATGGTGGTGAGCCTTTATGTCGTTCCGATTTCCTGGAAATTGCCTCATATGCCTCAGGAAAGGGCATTATCACGGGAGTTGGCAGTAATGGGACGCTTATTGACCAAGATATTGCAGAAAAAATGAAGCGGGCGGGCATTCAAGTAATAGCTATTTCCATAGACAGTGTTCGCGGAGAAGTACATGACAATTTTCGAGGCAAGAAAGGAGCTTTCTATCAGGCAATTACTGGAGCGGCAGTTTGTAAGAGAGTCGGCTTGCCGTTTCAATTTGGTATGGTTATCAGAAAAGAGACACTCTCTGAAATTCCCGACATGCTAAAGCTGGCTGTCGCTAGCGGAGCCAATGCTGCTGAGTTCTTCGATTTGGTGGAGGTGGGGAGAGCCAAGACAGAGTGCCGTGGAGCTTCACTGGATCCTGAGGAAAGAAAACAGGCTATGGAGTGGCTGGCGCAAGCTCAAGTAGATTGCCCTATTGTAATAAGGGTGCCTGCCTGCCCGATGTATACGCTGATCCTTCAAGAAAAGAAAATTGAACCTAAGCACTTCTCGCAGCAAACTTTGGCTCGCATCCCTTATTATGGCAGGGGTTGTGCTGCAGGCATGCCTCAAGGCTACATCAGGATTGCACCCAACGGGGAAGTGAACCCCTGTATGCTTTTACAGATCAACCTGGGTAATGTAAGGAAGAAAAACATCCGCCAGATATGGAATGAATCACCCGTACTGCAGCAACTTCGCTCTCGTGAATTGAAAGGTGCCTGTGGGCGCTGTATCTATAAAGATATCTGTGCTGGCTGCCGTGGTCGGGCTTATGAAGAAAATGGCGATATCATGGCCACTGATTCCGGTTGCTGGTTAACAACCGCAGAAACAGGAAATCAAGCTGTTTCTACTGGAACTCGCCTCTCCCCATGATTACAAATATGATTGCTAGTATTCCAAGAATAAACCATGCCCCGAAGAGTGAGCAAATAGCCCCGGCAAGTGCCAAGCCCCAGATTCTCCTCTTCAATGCATAAACGCCACCTACTATAGCTACTATCCCGAGTATGAGCATGGGGATGGCAGCGGCACTAAAAAACATCATCCAATTTGGGACATTTGCTGCACCTGTAGTAGCCGCTCCCACCGTTAGAACTATTATGCCCCCGATCACTTCCAGCGCTCCGGCAATAATACTCAAAATGCCAGCAGTTGTTGGCTTCCATGTTTTTTCCATTACCTTACACCTCCTCTGATTCTAAATACTGCCTTTCTACCGGAATATAATCATCGTTTAACTGAACTCATAGCCCACTAAGAATACTCGCCCAAGGTATGAAAGATACACCCACCAGAAACAGAATTCCCCCAAGTATAGCGTATATTCCCAAGCTGATAAGAAACATCCTCCAGAACAACCCCCAGGCCAGCTTCCAGGTTGGTTTAACCCCGTTGTCCATTTATTTGTTCCTCCTTTTTATATTCTTAAATTAAGAATATATTGATGATTTTCGGTTGTCAATACCTTTGGCTTATTTTGCGCCAGGGTTTTCATAAATAAGGGGAACATATTTAACCATGTAGGGACCTTCTATGTGGTAGGCAGAGGAGCGATAATAATCTCTGGCACCAACACCGCTTAAAATACTTAGTTTGCCAGCATGAAATTCCTCCCTGGCGATTTTCTCTGCTTCTCGAAGCAGTTTTTCCCCCAAACCGTGATGCTGGGCAGATTGTTCCTCCCTTCTGCCCAAAGGAACTTCAGAACCAAAGACATGTAGCTCTCTGATAAGGGCCGCGTTATCAGTTATTCTCAGCCTCAATAAGCCGAACAGGGTCTCATTGGTATCCTCGTAGGAAAGGAAAATTTCCTGCCCTCCGTAGGTTTTGTAATCCAGCCTGGTTATGTGAGGTTTCCCAATCTCCCAGCCATCTCTTAGTCTATGGCCGTACTCTCGGCAACGGATACACTTACATTGCATACCTATTTCATTCATGCGTTTCTTGATAGTGCTCCTGAGCGCCAGGTCTTTGCAGCCAGCAATGATGAACTTGCTGGGTATGTCCCTCATTAACCTGGGAATTCTGACATACTTGGGAATCATAGTTTTGATGTTTGTCAGCAATTCTATCATTTCCTCATCGCTGTAAGGCTTATAGCGCTCGGTACGATACCAAGTCTCCAGTTCACTTCCCGCCACCACCAGTGTGGGGTAAAGCTTAAGTCCATCCGGGTGGAAATAATCTTCATTGAATAGCCTTTGAGATAACTCCAGGTCATGCTCAGAAGTTGAACCAGGTAAACCGGGCATCCAGTGGTAATATACTTTAAAACCATAATCCTTCAACAGCCTGGTAGCGGAGATAACTTCAGCTACACCATGCCCTCTCTTGGTCACTCGATGAATTTCATCATCCAGGGTCTGTACTCCGAGTTCTACTCTGGTAGTGCCGAAATCCAGCATGCGCTGTACTTCCTCTTCACCGCAGAAGTCAGGTCTGGTTTCGATGCATAACCCTACACAGCGATGTTTGGCAGTCTCATTTAAATCCTTGGCTTCTTTCAAGTTATCTGAAGGGATACCATTGAGTGCATCATAGCAATCTTTGATAAATTGATATTGGTATTCTTGGGGATAAGCCAGGAAGGTGCCACCCATGATGATAAGTTCTATTTTATCCAGAGCGTGGCCCATGTCAGCTAGAGTGTTGAGCCTGAATCCGACTTGTCTGCCAGCCTCGAAGTTGCATTTCCGGGCGCGCAGTACTGCTGGGGATTCTATGGTATAGCTCTTGGGAGCTTCAGGAGAGCTGGGGCAATAGACGCATTTACCAGGGCAGGCGAAAGGTTTAGCCATAACTGCCACTGGTGTCACACCGGAAATAGTCCGCGAGATTTTCTTCACTTTTGCTATTTCTTTGTTCTTTGTTGCTGTTGTCATTTTCCTCTGTTACAGTGTAGCAGGATTTTCCTCATGACCCCAAATAGAGAAACATTTGATCAGATAGCCGAAAGCTGGTATAGGGTAAGGCACTGGCCCTTGCTGAGAAGAGAACTTGAGGACTTGGCGCAAAAATGGCAAGGAGGCAAGTTGTTAAATATAGGCTGTGCTCATGGCGCTGACTTTTTGCCCTTCAGCAAAGGTTTTGAACTTTGGGGGATAGATATCTCCGGAGGCATGCTTCAGCATGCCCTAAAATATGCCGCCAAGTTCCGGGTTGAAGCTAATCTGGTGCTGGCTGATGCTGTTTCACTCCCTTTCCCGGAGAGGGCTTTTGATTGGGTGATAGCGGTAGCTGCCTATCATCACATAAAAGGGAATGAAGAGCAAGGAGAGGCATTTCGGGAGTTGAATCGAGTATTGAAGCCTGGCGGTGAGGTTTTTTTAACTGTGTGGAACTATTGGCAACCCAGATTCTGGTTGAAGTCCAAAGAACAGCAAGTATCCTGGAGGCTACGAGATAAAACGGTTTACCGCTATTACCACCTTTTTTCTTATGGTGAACTGGAAAAGTTATTGACAAGGTCTGGTTTTGAGATTATCGCTCTGTCTCCAGAAAGGAGTTATCATTTTCCCTTGAAGAATTTCTCACGCAATATATGTGCGCTGGCAAAAAAGGAATAAAAGCCTGATTCAAATTAGGAAACGTTGCTAGGTTAACTCCAAAGCAAACTTACAGATTGAGCAGATATGCCATCCTCTCTGCCAATGAACCCCAGTCCGTTACTGGTGGTAGCTTTGACAGTCACTTGAGTCGATTCAATATCTAAAGCCTGGCTGATGTGTTTTTTCATCTCTGGGATGAAAAATAAGAGTTTAGGATGCTCTGCCATAATGGTGACATCAATGTTAGCTATATTAAAACCTTTAGCTTTGACTAATTTGCCGGTTTCGGTTAATAAAACCAAGCTTGAGACATTTTTATATTTTGGCTCTTCAGGAGGAAACAGGCTCCCGATATCACCGAGGTCTGCAGCGCCACATAGCGCATCTATTATGGCATGGATTGCCGCATCGGCATCACTCCATCCGAGCAAGCCTCTGGCATAAGGAATCTCAACTCCACCTAGAATCAATTTGCGTCCTGGAACTAAAGGATGGCTATCGTAACCAATGCCCACCCTTATTTTGTGAGGGTATTCGCTTGTTGCCATTGCCAAATAATCTTATTCTTCTGCCGTGCCTTGTGCAATCAGTTCTGCCAATGCCAGGTCTTCGGGTGTGGCTACCTTTATATTGTGGTAGTCGCCCATGTAAGTTTTTACCCTGTATCCCAGTTGCTCCACGGCGGCAGCATCGTCACTAACTTCGGTTTTGAGTTCTTTATATGCTCGCTTGATGATATCAATCTGGAAAACCTGTGGAGTTTGTGATATCCAGAGATTGTGACGCGGCAATGTCTTTTCTATCAACCCATTATCCCTGGCAAGCTTTATCGTATCTTTTACTGGCACGGCAGCTACTGCAGCGCCGGTTTCCCGAGCCATCTTCAGACCATCTTCTATCAACGTTGGGGTCAAAAATGGACGGGCACCGTCGTGAATTAGAATCCAATTACAGTTCTTAAGCTGTGATAATCCCTCTCTCGCTGAATCTTGCCGCCGCGGGCCACCAAGGCAGAGAGTAACTTTGGACCAGCCTCTTTCCTGTGTTAGCTTCTCCGCCGGTTCCCAATTTTCATCGTTCAGCGTAATGACTATTTGCTCAATAAGGCTGCATTTATGGCAGACATCCACTGACCAGGCCAACAATGGTTTTTCTCTCAAAGGGGCGAATATCTTATTTGTGGAGCCCATGCGCTGACTGCTGCCAGCAGCAAGTATAATAGCTCCTACTCTGGGATTGTTTTTTCTTCTCTGTCGCGGCATTTTTGTGTATTCCTGCTGAGTCCCAGTCGTAAAGCTTGAGTTACCGAGATAACTTGAATTAGCTCAACTTCAGCAGAACTGACAACTTGCTTCACTTCACTTTCGGCAGCTGAGGAAAGCTTGGGTAGCAGGCAAGATTTAAAACCCAGTCTGCTAGCTTCAGCAATCCTTCTCTCTATCTGTGAAATTCCCCGGAGTTCTCCATTCAGCCCTGCTTCACCTGTAACAACGAGATCGGGAATTGGCTTACGCCCACTAAAACTGGAGGCAATAGCCAGGGCAATCCCGAGGTCAATCGCTGGTTCATTGAGCCTCAAACCGCCGGTGACATTGACTATGATATCTTGGTTAAAAAGCTTCAAATTGGCGTGTTTGCTGAGCACGGCACTTATCATCAGCAGTCGGTTGAAGTCTACACCATTGGCGATGCGTTTTGGTGGGGTAAAGTTATTGGGGGTAGTCAAGGCCTGAATCTCCACTAAGAAGGGGCGACTCCCCTTGAGAGTTGACACCACGGCTGAGCCGATACTGCCTTCTCTGTGTGCTGATATAAAAACTTGCGAAGGATTAGCTACTTCTGCAAGTCCACTGCTCTTCATCTCGAATATTCCTATCTCATTGGTAGAACCGAAACGATTTTTGACACTGCGCAGCAAGCGATAATTGCTAAATGGCTCACCTTCGAAATAAAGTACTACATCAACAATGTGTTCCAGTGTCCCCGGTCCCGCAATTGCTCCCTCTTTGGTCACATGTCCTGTAATTATAATAGGCACATTACTTTGTTTTGCCCACTGCTCCAGTCTCATGGTACACTCCCGAACCTGCGCAATGCTTCCTGGTGTTCCCACTGAGTCTTCAAGATACATGGTCTGAATGGAATCGATAACCACTAATGTAGGCGAAAGAGAAGGCAGGCATTCCAATATTGCATCCAGATTGGACTCGGAAAGAAAATATATGCCCTTCCCTTCAATGCTGAGGCGCTCAGCTCTGAGTTTGACCTGGTTAACAGATTCCTCGCCAGAAACGTAGGCGATAACCTCATTATCCCCAGCTGCTTGGGCTGAAGCTTGCAGTAGAAGTGTGGATTTCCCTATCCCTGGCTCTCCTCCAATGAGTACTAGAGAGCCAGGAACCAAGCCACCTCCGAGAGCTCGGTTCAACTCAGCAAAGCCAAGGTGTATGCGGGAGAAAGTATTCTTTGCTACCTGAGAAAGCTCTAGGGGTTTGTTTCCTGTAGCATATTGCCGTTTGGGTGGGGATAAAGTAACTGGTATTTCTACAAAGCTATTCCAGGTTTGGCACTCAGGACACCGTCCCAACCATTTAGAACTCTCCTTGCCGCATTGCTGACAAACAAAAATGGTTTTTGTTTTAGACACCTAGCATTCGCCGCCACTTAGCTCATTCCCAGTCTTGATGGTACACAGTGGTGCAATCATTGCTGCTTATCTCGCCTCTTTAACTAACGGTCTCATTAGAATTTCCTCTCCCCTGCGGTCCACTATTACCGTATCCCCAGGTGAGAATTCACCTCGCAGTAAAGTCTCGGATAGCGGGTCTTCAACTAAATCCTGAATGACACGACGCAAAGGGCGAGCTCCGAAGACAGGGTCATAACCTTTGCTGCCAAGCAAGTCTTTAGCTTCTGAAGTGATTTCTAAGGTGATATCCTTCTCTTTTAATGAACTTGTCACCTGTTTAAGCATTAAATCGACAATCTGGCGTATATGGTCTTTATTTAAAGCATGGAATACGACAGTGGCATCAACGCGATTAAGAAACTCGGGACGGAAAGTTTTCTTCAATTCCCCCAGCACTTTCTCTTTCATTCTGTCATATTCAATTTGTCTTTTTTCTCCACCCTCGATGTGAGTGGCAAACCCGATGCTCATATCCTGTTTGATGAGTTCAGCGCCAACATTACTGGTCATGATGATAATGCTATTACGAAAATCAACGCGCCGTCCTTTCGCATCAGTTAGATGACCATCATCAAAAATCTGGAGTAGTATATTAAATACGTCGGGATGAGCCTTCTCGATCTCGTCAAGGAGGATGGTGCAGTAAGACTTACGCCTTACGGCTTCGGTTAATTGACCACCTTCTTCATAGCCGATATAGCCCGGCGGTGCTCCCACCAGGCGAGCCACAGTGTGGCGTTCCATGAATTCTGACATATCAAGTCTGATCAAAGTGTCCTCGCTACCAAACATAAACTCGGCTAAAGCCCTGACCAATTCAGTCTTCCCCACGCCAGTGGGCCCTAAAAGTATGAAAGCGCCGATGGGATGCCGGGGGTCTTTTAAGCCCGCTCGAGCCCTTCTTACCGCCTTAGCCACAGTGGTTATCGCTTCGTCCTGCCCGATGATGCGGCGGTGTAAAACTTCCTCCATTTGTAGCAGGCGGCTGGTTTCATCAGTAGTCAATCTTGACAGTGGTATGCCTGTCCACATATTAACTACCTCAGCAATATCTTCTGCGGTAACTGTAGGTTTACCCTCTTCCTGTTTAACTTGCCATTCCTTCTCCATGTTCTTGGTTTTGTCCATTAGCTGAAGTTCGCGCTCGTGCAATTCGGCAGCATACTCATATTGCTGGCTTGCCATGGCAGCTTCTTTTTCCTTGCGCAGACTCTCGAGGGCTCGTCTTGCTTCAGCTAAGCCCATAGGTGGGCTACCACGTTTGATGCGTACTCGAGAACTAGCTTCATCTATAAGATCAATGGCTTTGTCAGGCAGAAAACGGTCTGGTATATATCTGGCAGCCAGCGAGGAAGCTGGCTGCAAAGCTTCCTCGCTTATAACCAGGTGGTGAAATTCTTCATACCTGTGTTTAATACCACGCAAAATCTCTAAGGTTTCTTCGGTGGTGGGCTCAGCTACCAAGACAGGCTGAAATCGTCTCTCTAAAGCTGGGTCCTTTTCTATATATTTGCGGTAGTCATCCAGAGTGGTAGCACCAATACATTGAAGCTCACCACGTGACAACGAAGGTTTTAATATGTTAGCGGCGTCAACTGCACCTTCAGCAGCTCCGGCACCCACTATGGTTTGCATCTCATCAATGAAGAGGATGCAGTTACCCGCATTTTTTTCCTCCTCAATAACTTTCTTTAATCTCTCTTCGAATTCACCGCGATATTTTGTCCCGGCTACAAGGGCACCTATATCTAAGGCAATTATTCTTTTGCCCTGCAGTATCTCAGGAACCTCTCCATTTACTATGCGCTGAGCTAGGCACTCAACAATAGCCGTTTTGCCCACGCCTGGTTCACCTATAAGCGCGGGATTATTCTTCGTGCGGCGACTTAATATCTGAGTGATCCTTTCGATTTCCTTGGCACGTCCAATGATAGGGTCGAGCTTATCTGCCTTTGCTAAAGCGGTTAAATCTGTCCCGATCTGGTCTAAAATCGGCGTGCGTGTAGTTGGTCGGCTCGATGCATGCGTGTGGACGGATTCCTGTCGAGAAACACGAATTACTTCATCGCGTGCCCGCTCCAAGGTGATACCCAAACTTTCTAAAACATTGCAAGCTACGCCATGCCCTTCACGTAACAATCCGAGTAAAAGATGCTCACTGCCTATATGACTGGAATTAAGGCGACGTGCCTCATCAACAGCAAGTTCGATAGCCTTTTTTGCTCCAGGAGCGAGGTCAATGTCGCCACTAGTGCCTCGTCTTTCGCCCTTCCCGGTAACAAATTCTATAGCGGCCTGCACCTTGTTCAACGAGATACCTAAATTATTCAAGACCTTAATTGCTATTCCTGATTCCTCTGCCACTAGCCCCAGTAATATATGCTCGGTGTCAATGTAAGCATGCCCTAGACGCTGCGCTTCTCCTTGAGCGCGTGTCAGCGTCCTCCGTGCTCCTTCCGAAAATCTCTCAAATCCAGCAGCCATATCACTATTAATTCGGCACGTTCAATCGGCCGTCAAAGAATTTGCTTCTTAAGAAAGTATAAGATATACTCTTTCTCTAGTCAACAAATCTTTGGTTATAGTTAGCAATGCTAACCTGTCATTATGGATAGAGTCAAGAAACTAAACCTCTTGTTGTCCCTCAAATGATGAACAATCTTCCTCAAGCTATACGCCTTGAGAGAGATAAAGTACTTATAATATTATAATACAAGTTTAAGGTAATGCGAGTCAGCGGTGGAGAAATAAAAGGAGTTCAGTTAAAGACTCCTCCTAGATGTTCAACTCGGCCTACCACTAATGTCATAAGGCAGGCGATTTTCTCCATTCTGGAGAATAGTGCTAATAGTTGGACACGGGTTTTGGATCTATATGCTGGCAGCGGTGCTCTGGGGATTGAAGCCCTAAGCCGCGAGGCAAGTTGGGTTGATTTTGTAGACCAAAAAAAGAAGTGCTGTGATATTATTAAGTATAACTTGCAAAAAACAGAGAATTTGCACAAAGCTCATATTTATTGCTGCGCTGTAGATAAGGCGATTGCCTTCCTCGTTAACAGTTATGATATAGTTTTTGTAGATCCACCTTATGCTGATTTTTCTGCGAATTCATTGGTAAAACTAGCTAGATCAAGGGTAGTAGGAAGAAATTCTACCATTGTGATTTGTCATGCTAATCGTTTTCCTCTGAAAGATGACTATGATGGGTTGCACTTAATCAAACAACGCCATTATGGTGATACTTCCATTTCTATGTACCAGAAGGAGAGTTGAATATGATAGTAGGAGTTTATCCGGGCACTTTTGATCCCATCACTTATGGACACCTTGATATCATTAAGCGAGCATCAGTGTTATATGACAAGTTAATCATTGGAGTCTATGAAAATCCGAGTAAAAAACCACTTTTCTCTGTAGAAGAGCGGGTAGAATTAATTACAAAAACAATAGTCGATTTACCAAATGTTCAGGTTGAGCCCTTTCGTGGGCTTCTTGTAAATTTTGTGCGTCAGGTAGGTGGCAAAGTCATGCTTCGCGGGCTAAGAGCTCTCTCAGATTTCGAGCGTGAATTTGAAATGGCGATGATGAACAAAAAACTGGCACCTGATATTGAACTAGTTTGTTTGATGACAAGCTCTCAATATCAGTTCCTCAGCTCCACTTTGATTAAGGAAGTTGCTGTGCTGGGAGGTTGTCTTGACAACTTAGTTCCCGAGCATGTTGCTGTGGCTCTAAAGAAGACGGTTTCTAGTCGTCTTATTCAGCTTTAGGGTTAGATTTTGAGCTCACCGTATGCAAGTTTAAGGAGGTGTTAGAAATGGCATATAAAATTACTGATGAGTGCATAAGTTGCGGGGCTTGTGAACCAGAGTGTAAAAATCACGCTATAATTGAAGGAGAAACTGTTTATGTTATTGCTCCTGATAAGTGCACTGAATGCGTAGGCTGGTTTGAATCCCCAAAATGCGTTGAGGTTTGCCCTGTGGATTGTTGCATTCTAGACCCTGATTATGAAGAAACGCGGGAGCAACTTCTGGAAAAGTGGCATAAGTTACACCCGGGTGAAACACCATCAGTTACACCCGGGTGAAACACCATCAGTTACCTAGGGGCGAAAAGTAATTTGCCATAGCTTGGTATATTTTTTAGTTGCTTCCAGAGCGATTGATCGCTATAGGATCTTATAGCAACATAACAGCCGCCGCATTGATTATTTTGAGAAAAATCTCTGATCATCTCCTTTTGGCTGGAATATTTGTTACGGTGGTGTGAACAGGGGACAAAGCTACCATCGGGCATTATGACGAAAAATCTCTTACCTGCCTGGCAATTTGCTATATATCCCTGTCTGAAGAACTTTAGAGTGTTTAACAACACCATTTTGGAGTTGGATATATGCCTGTTTTGCTTTTTAAGTTCTATAAGCTCATTGATGTTCTGCTCTAACAACTCAAGCTCCTCTTTAGTATCAATACAGTAGTTCTCATCGCCTGTTCGCAGCGCAGTGTATGCACTGTAAGATATAGAAACGCCCCAATCCTTAGCTTTTTGTGCCAGGGATAGGATATCTCTTAAATTGGCTCTCGTTATTGCAGAGTTCAGAGTAATATTATGGTGGCCAAACTGGGCCAGCCTGGGGATGGTTTGGTTGAGGTGTTCGAATAGCCCGCGGTGTTGTCGGAACTCATCATGTCGCTCATCGGGGAAATCCAGTGATACTGAAAATTGATTTACTCCAGCTTCATGCAGTTCCAAGTAATTGCTTTCATTTAACAATACCCCATTGGTGACAAATATCACATATGGTAATCCACCTGGTTGTTTTATAGCCCGGACTATGTCCACTATGTCTCTACGCAAAAGCGGCTCACCACCAGAGATTTGCACCACTGGTGGATTCAGAAGTTTAGTCAATCTACCATACTCGTCCGGTCGAAGCTGTTTTTCATTCTTCCTTATGCCACCAAGATCGCAATGGTGGCAGTTACAATTACAAGAAAGTGTTACTTCGAAGGAGATGACTAAAGGATGATGGGTTATGTAGTTGCCAATTCCCTTTGCAGCGAGTTTAATCCCTTGCCAAGGAGAAAAATTGCTCATTCCTCAACCAGATTTTATTCTGGTGCTGCTTTCCTTTCATCAGGTGGTAGGGCAAGGAATTTGGCCTTGTTATAAGCGGCGGCAACAGCCTCCAGTATGCTGGAGCGAAAAGCTCCTTTCTCTATCTGGAGGAGAGCTGCTGCTGTGGTGCCTCCCGGTGATGTAACCATATTCCTCAATTCAGCAGGGTGTTTGCTCATTTTGGGGATAGCCTGAGCAGAACCAAGTACAGTTTGCACTACCAACTTCTCAGCGATATTTCTTGGTAGGCCAATGTGTACACCGGCATCAACCAGAGTCTCCATGAAAAGGAAGACGTAAGCCGGGCCACTGCCGCTTAAAGCGGTTGCCATATCCAAATATTTCTCATCAGTAACATGAATTTCCTCACCTGAAGAGCTGAATATGGATTGAGCTATCTTTTTCTGCTCTTGGTTCACTTCAGTAGTTGCTGTCCATACCGTTATTCCTTTACCGATTTGTGCTGGCATGTTGGGCATGGCTCGAATTACAGCCATATGATTTAATCCCTGGGATAAGCTGGACAAACTGGCACCGGCTACTATAGATAATACGAGCTGCCCAGGAAGAATCTTTATACTTTTCATAACTTGAGGCAAGTCTTGAGGTTTCACTGCCAGAATGACCAAATCAGCATCCTTTATGGCTTTCTTATTATCGGTTAAAGTCCTAACCTTGTATTCCTTATTTAGCCACTCACGTCGAGAAGCACTGATGTCACTGACTTTCACATCTTGTGGATCAGCTATCCTTGCAGTGAGGAGAGACCTGATCATTGCCTCCCCCATGGTTCCACCACCGATAAAAGCTATTCTCATTTCACTACAATATTTATTACCCGCTTGGGAATATAAATAAGCTTGAGGAGATTCTTACCCTCAGTGTATCCTTTGACACGTTGCCGCTCTAGTGTCATCTTTTTGGCCTCCTCTTCGCTTATGGAAGCAGGCACAAGCACTTTGTCCCTTAATTTACCATTTATCTGGATTGCTAGAGTAATCTCCTCTTCTGTGGCTAGCTGCTCATCGAACTTCGGCCACAATTGGTTATGAATGCTATAAGAACGTCCTATTGTAGCCCATAGCTCTTCACTAATATGAGGGGCGGTAGGTGCCAGGAGAAGCAAAAGACGAGCGATGGCTTCTTGCCAGAGTTCTTGTGAGATATTTCTTGCTTCCTGAACTTTGGATAGATAATTGGTAAATTCCATAAGACGGGCAAGCATGGTGTTGAAACGGAAGTTTTCTAAATCTCCACTCACTCTTTTAATCGTCCTATGTATAATATGGCGAAGTTCTTTTTCTGCATCAGCCTCGACAGTCTGACTGACATATCCTGTGTTTACCAAATTCCATATCCTGTTTAACCACCGACTTATGCCTATGATACCTCTATCACTCCATTCGCCACCCGATTCCCATGGTCCAATGAACGTGAGATAGGCACGTACAGCGTCAGCTCCCAGCTTGGACACGTATTCATCTGGAGCAATTACATTGCCCTTTGATTTGCTCATCTTTCCACCACTGTAAACAATGGTGCCTTGGTTAAAGAGGCGAGCAAATGGCTCATCAAAATCAACTAGCCCCATATCCCGCAATGCTTTGATGAAAAAGCGTGCATAAAATAGGTGCATGACAGCATGTTCAGCACCCCCGGTGTATAAATCTACCGGGAGCCAGCACTTCACCTTTTCGGCATCAAAAGGAGCATCATCTATTTTGGGGCTGGTGTAGCGTAAGAAGTACCAAGATGAACACATAAAGGTATCCATGGTGTCGGTTTCCCTTCGCGCTGGTCCCGAGCACCGGGGACAGGTAGTGTTGACAAATTCGGGGCAATATTTCAGGGGTGATTCTCCTGTAGGCTTAAATTCAGCATCGGGAGGAAGCAGAACAGGCAGGTCTTTCTCAGGCACAGGAACTATGCCGCATTTATCACAATAGATTATGGGTATTGGTGCGCCCCAATACCGCTGCCGGGAGATAAGCCAATCACGGAGGCGATAGGTAACAGCATGCTTTCCCCAGCCTCTTTCTTCAAGCAAGTTGCAAATTGCTTCATATCCTTGCTCATTTGATAATCCAGTGAATTGCCCTGAGTTGATCATTACACCTGGATCAGTATATGCTTGGCATAATTCGTTATCTATCCCTTCCTGGGGAGCGATAACTGGGCGAATGGGGAGATGGAACTTCCTGGCAAAATCAAAATCCCGCTCATCATGAGCAGGAACTCCCATTACAGCACCGGTGCCGTAAGACGGCAATACATAATCTGTAATCCAAATGGGCACCTCCTCCCCATTTAATCTGTTGATGATATAGCTTCCTGAAAAAGCGCCCGTTTTCTCTCTATCCATGGCAGTTCTCATGTACTCAGCCTGCCGCTGACACCAATTAACATATTTTTCTACCTCAACTCTATGCTCTGGTGTAGTTAATTGTGGAACTAAAGGATGTTCTGGTGCCAGAAGAAGAAAGGTGACTCCAAAGATAGTATCAGGTCGGGTGGTAAACACTTTTATCTCTTTTTGCTCTGATGCGGTATGCTCAAGTGCGAAAGATATTTCAGCCCCTTCACTCTTACCAATCCATCTTTTTTGCATTACCTTTATTGGCTCTGGCCAGTCTATTTTGCTATGGTCGAGTAGCTCATCGGCATATTTTGTAATTTTGAAGAACCACTGTTCTAAATCTTTCTTGGTGACGGCAGTGCCACAGCGCTCACAAAATCCCTCTGCCACTACTTGTTCATTAGCCAACACTGTTTGGCATTTGGGGCACCAGTTAACCGGTGCCTTGCCACGGTAAGCCAAGCCAGCATGATAAAACTTCAGGAAAAACCATTGTGTCCATTTATAATACTCGGGCAGACAGCTAATCACTTCGCGGTTCCAATCATAGATTGCCCCCATACTTTTGAGCTGGCGGCGCATATTTTCTACATTTCTCATCGTCCATTCATGAGGATGGATTCCATGGCTGATGGCTGCATTTTCTGCAGGCAATCCAAAGGCATCAAAGCCCATGGGATGCAGCACGTTGTAACCTTGCATCCTCTTGAATCTGGCATAAATGTCTGAAGGTGCCATAGCGTACCAATGTCCAATGTGAAGGTCCCCCGAAGTGTAAGGAAACATAGTCAAGGCATAAAATTTTTGCTGTTTGGCATCTTCCTTTACCCTGTAAAGTCGGCTGGCTGACCACCTTTCCTGCCATTTTTTCTCAATTTGCTGTGGGTTGTATCTGCGAGCCATATCAGCAGAAAGTTTAACTTAATCCCAAATAAATTAAAAGCTTACCATTCTCTCAGAAGGTGTAAGGGTGTGGAAACTGATTTCTCTCGAGTTGGTGTTTAAAAGATAACCCCCGTTGCCTCTCTCAGTTTAGAAAAAGGCTACGGGGGCGAGCACATCTCCTGGAATCTTTAGAGAAAGTGTGAATACTTAAGCTTTTCCGATTCTGAATACTTTGGTGCCGCAAACTGGACACACACCCTGTACTGCCGGCCTGCCATTCTTAAGTGTAATCTGTCGTGGGTTTTTAATTTCTCTCTTCTGCCTGCATTTCATACAATACGCTGTGGCCATTATTCCCTCCTTCCAGCTTCATTTACCCTTATTGTTACTACATGAATGGTGTATTTGTCAATACCTTTTATCTTTTTTTGGGATTTTTTATTTCTTCTTCTCTTAATTTATTATAAAATATTGTTTTAATTGAACCAGAAGGTATTGCTGTTCTTCTATCTGGATATAAATTAGGAGGCGAAACAATGAAGTTTGTGAAATGGTTTGAAGAAATTAAAGCAAAGGATGTAGCCTTGGTAGGGGGTAAAAATGCATCGCTTGGCGAAATGATAACGAATTTGAATAAGAAAGGCGTGAATGTTCCTTCCGGATTTGCTGTTACTGCTGGAGCATATAAGTATGTGATAGAGAAAGCAGCCCTGGACTCAAAAATTAGAGACACTTTGGTGGATTTAGATACACATGATATGGAAAATTTATCGAAGAAGGGAGAAAAGATAAGAGATCTGATAAGAAATGCGCCTTGTCCTGAAGAGGTGGAAGAAGAAATAAGAATTGGCTATCGTGAGATGGAAAAGAAATATGGTGAAAGTGTTGATGTTGCTGTGAGAAGCAGCGCAACTGCGGAAGATCTGCCTACAGCTTCATTTGCGGGACAACAGGAAACTTATTTGAATATCCGCGGTGAAGATGAGTTAGTAAAAAAGATTATGGAATGCTTCGCATCTTTATTCACAAACAGGGCAATATCCTATCGAGTGGATAAAGGATTTGATCATTTAAGCGTTTATCTCTCTGTAGGAGTGCAAAAGATGGTTCGCTCTGATTTAGCCTGTTCTGGTGTTATCTTTTCCATAGATACTGAATCGGGTTTCAAGGATGTGGTTTATATAACCGGTGCCTATGGTCTGGGAGAGAATGTTGTACAGGGAATTGTGAATCCAGACCAGTTCTATGTTTTTAAACCTACTTTGAAGAAAGGGTTCAGATCGGTTGTGGAAAAGGCGGTGGGAACCAAGGCAAAGAGATTAGTTTATAGGAAAGCTGGTCTGGGAACAGAGCAGAAAATGGTCAAAGCGGAGGAGTGTAGAAAATTCGTATTGAGCGATGACGAGGTTCTTACACTGGCAAGATGGGCTTGTATCATAGAGGATCATTATGGAACACCCATGGATATTGAGTGGGCTAAGGATGGGATAACCCAGGAACTTTTTATAGTTCAAGCTAGACCGGAGACAGTACATTCACAAGATAAGCTCGCCCGGCTCGAAACCTATGTACTTGAGGAGGAGGGAAATTTGTTGCTTAAGGGGGAGGCGGTGGGCACAAAGATAGGCTCTGGTGAAGTGAATACCATAGAAGACAGCAGTGCGATTCGAGAATTCAAGAGTGGTCAGGTTTTGGTTACTGATATGACAGACCCTGACTGGGAACCTATAATGAAAGTTGCCGGGGCGATAGTTACTAACAAAGGTGGGAGAACCTGCCACGCAGCCATAGTTAGTCGCGAACTTGGGGTGCCTTGCGTAATTGGCAGTGGTATTGCAACGGAAGTTCTGAAGGATGTTAAGGAAGTCACAGTGGATTGTTCGCAAGGTGAAGGTAGAATATATGCCGGTAAATTAAAATACAGGATTGATGAGGTAGCGTTAGATACACTTCCGAGATCGCGTACCAAGGTAATGATGAACTTTGGTATTCCTGGTGGTGCCTTTATTCAAGGTCAAATCCCCAATGATGGCGTAGGTTTAGCCAGAGAAGAGTTCATCATCAATTCCTATATCGGCATACATCCAATGGCACTGATAGGATACAATACACTGAAGGCGGCTGCAGAGGGAGATAAGAAGGTAGCCAAAGTGGTTAAAGCGATAGATGAGAGAAGTGCATTGTATCAAGATAAAGCGCAGTTCTTCGTCGACAATCTAGCAATGGGGATAGCGAAGATAGCAGCAGGGTTTTATCCCGATGATGTTATCGTTCGTTTTTCTGATTTCAAGACAAATGAGTATGCCAATTTGATTGGTGGATATCTGTATGAGCCAGAAGAAAGTAATCCCATGATAGGTTGGAGAGGTGCATCTCGTTACTATGATGAAAGCTTCAAGCCTGCATTTGGTTTAGAATGCAAAGCGATAAGAAAAGTGAGGGATGAGATAGGGTTGACGAATGTGAAGGTGATGGTTCCTTTTTGCAGGACACCGGAAGAGGGTAGACAAGTAATAAAGGCAATGGCTGATTTTGGTCTCAAACAGGGAGAGAATGGATTGGAAGTGTATGTGATGTGCGAAATTCCATCAAATGTGATTTTAGCGGAAGAATTTGCAGATGTATTTGATGGGTTCAGTATTGGGTCAAACGACTTGACGCAATTGACGCTTGGTTTAGACAGGGATTCTGGCCTTGTTGCGCACATCTTCGATGAAAGAAATGAGGCAGTGAAATGGTTGGTGAACCATGTTATAAAGGCTGCACATCGTCATAAACCAAGACGCAAGATAGGGATATGTGGTCAAGCTCCGAGCGATTTCCCTGAATTTGCCGAGTTTCTGGTTGAGTGTGGGATAGATTCGATGTCTTTGAACCCGGATGTTGTGCTGTCAACAAGGTTAAATGTAGCCAATGTGGAAAAACGGATAAAAGCGGAGAGGCAAAAATTAGTGAAGTAGTATGATATTTATCTAAAAAGCGTGCTATGCACTAAATTGAGGATCGTAGCTTAACGCGCTGTAAAGATGATGACTGCATGGTTGGTGAGCTTAATGTACGTGAGAAGCATCAGCGACAACTTGTTTTCAATATGACCTTGAGTGTATTACTTATTCTAAAGCTTCCCTTTGGATGAAACATAGGATGCAGATTTTCGTTGTCTTTTTGAGAGGTCACTGTGTCACGAGACTTACCCACACACTATCGTGGCGCCTTCAAACATAACGAGCAAAGCTTGCAAGTAATTGATTTATTAAAAAAGGGAGAGAAGAGCTAGATCTTATCTGGGAATGTCAAGTAGAAAAATAACAAGCATGGTAGCTTATCTTAAGTCGATATTGAACATCCATAGTCGTTGATTATATTTCTGGTATGACTGACCAGTATGCATTGCGATTTCCTGGAGAAATATCTTTATGAGCATAATCTCTGAAGTAAAACAAAGAACAGATATTGTGGAACTTGTCGCACAGTATGTCCCCTTGCAGAAGGCGGGGCGCAATTATAAAGCTTTGTGCCCTTTCCATAATGAGAAAACCCCTTCGTTTTTCATTTTCCCTGAGCAGCAGACCTGGCATTGCTTTGGTGCCTGTGGCACTGGAGGCGACGTTTTCTCTTTCCTTATGAAGAAAGAAGGAATTGATTTTGGTCAAGCTCTCCGTATCTTGGCGCAAAAGGCTGGTGTAGCTTTGAGTCCTGAGAGAGCAGATAAGGCTGAGGACAAAGAAAAGGAGAAGTTAGTTCAGGTCAATGAAGCAGTAACCGAATATTATCATTCCTTGTTGTTAGATAGTAGGGAAGGTGAGATAGCCAGAAGATATCTGGCCAAGAGGGGAATTAGTGGAGAAACCATAGAAAAATTTCGCCTCGGCTTCAGTCTCAATAATCGAGAAGCGGCTAAGCAATATTTAATGAATAAAGGGTATGAGGAAAAAGATCTAGTCAAAGTTGGCTTACTAATAGAAAAGGAGGGCGGAAATAGCTACGATCGCTTCTATAATCGACTGATGTTTCCTATCTGCGATATCCGGGGACGGGTTATCGGATTTGGTGCTAGGGTTTTGGATAATGCCTTACCTAAATATATCAACTCCCCCCAAACAGCAATCTTTGATAAGAGCACTAGCTTGTATGGTATTGACAGGGCCCTATCCATGGTTGGAGAGAAGCACTCCATAATAATTGTGGAGGGCTATATGGATGTTCTCCCACTTCACCAACATGGCTGGCAAAATGTGGTAGCCTCGATGGGGACGTCCTTAACCATAAAGCAGGTCGATGTTCTCAAAAGATTAACTAAAAATATCACTTTAGCCCTTGATGCTGATATAGCAGGGAAGGAAGCTACCTTGCGTGATGGAGGGATATTATCTAGTTTGGAGACGGTTGTTTATTCCTTAAATCCGGATAAAAAACTAGTACCGGCACCAGGGTGGATATTATCTGGATTAGTTGAGAGTGAAAACATCCTTGATGCTGAGATAAAGGTCATTCCCTTACCGCCGGGCAAAGACCCTGATGAAGTGATAAGCGAAAGCCCCACCCTGTGGCAAAATTTGGTAAAGCAAGCTCTTCCCGTAGTGGATTTTGCCTTTGATGTTGTGATAAACAAAATAGATGTTAATAAAGCGGCAGATAAATCTCTGGCCGTACAGAAGTTATTGCCCTTGATTGAGGGAATAAAGGATCCCTTCAGGCAAGCCCAGTATATTGAAAGGCTGGCAAAGGAGCTCAAGGTCAGTGAGTCTGACATCCGAGCACATGTAAAGAAATCAAGGAATATCGGAAGGAGACGAAAAACTGATGCTGGCCAAGAGCAATCGCGCTTTTCTCGTCATCTTGTCTCCAGTGCTATTGAAGAATACTGCTTGGCGCTGCTATTCCAATATCCTGAACTTCGCCAGCTATCTCAAGAACTCGTGCCCCAATGCTTTCAACACACCGAAAATCATGAGCTTTTTACTCGTTGGCAACATTGTTGTGATATCTCCCATCTTGAGAATGAGCTTGACGAAAGCCTATTAGAACATTTATACTATTTGTTGCATAAGGATTTTCCTCCTCCAGTATGGCAAAGTGACAAGGAACGCCAGCGTGTTTTTCGCGATTGTATCCTGCGTCTGCAAGAGAAGTTAGCCCGAACATTGGAAGAAGAGGGGGTAGATTCTAGTCAACAGCTTAAAGAAATTTTTCTCAGGAGGACAAAGAGAGTTAAATAATGGATTCAGTTGAGCGAGAAGATATAGAACGGGATGATGAGGAAACAGCGGAGCCCTCGGATGAGGAAACTGAGGGTGGTGCAGCTCGAGAAGTGTCTGTAGAAGAGGCTACTGAGGTTATGCCAGGAGGAGGCATGTCTCATGTAGCTCTAGATGACCGTGAGATAATTGATGATCCTACTCGTATGTATCTTCAAGAAATTGGCAAGGTACCACTCCTTACAGCTAAGGAAGAGGTGACGATATCCCGTAAAATAGAGCATGGCAGATATTTAGAAAAAATCGACGAGACGTATTTCAGGAAATATAAGAGGCTCCCCTCTGCGATTGAGATAGCTATTCACTTAGTTTCTCAGCTACCCAAGCATTATCCTGCTATCCAAACTATCGAAGAATGTCTGCATATTGGTACAGCTTATGATGTGGTAGAAGCAATCACAAATCCTGAATTTCGCTCTGTTGTGGATGGGGTCACGGACCTAGCATTGGTGAACGCTGTCAGCCAAAATATGGGAAAAGAGGTGGCTGTGGTGCAGGAAACCATAGTGAGTATTTCCTTAAACTGTTGTCTTATACCTCCAGAGCTACTCTCTCTAGTTGGTAAGAATACTTCATGGCAGGGAATAAAAGCTCTACTGACCAACGATGAATTTCTGTTGCAACTTAATTCCCATGAAGTTGAGTTAAAAGCCTATTTTGAGAATGTGAGGCGTGAAGCAAAGACTGCCGAGCAGAAAGTTATTGAAGCCAATCTACGCTTGGTGGTGAGCATAGCCAAAAAATACATTGGCCATGGCATGTCTTTCCTTGACCTTATTCAGGAAGGAAATATTGGGCTGATACGAGCGGTAGATAAGTTTCAGTATCGGAAAGGTTACAAATTCAGTACCTATGCTACATGGTGGATCAGACAAGGAATCACTCGTGCTATAGCTGATCAATCTCGCACCATACGTATTCCAGTGCACATGGTAGAGACAATTAATAAGCTGTTGCGAGCAATGCGACAGTTGACTCAAGAACTGGGGCGTGAGCCAAGTTATGAGGAAGTTGGGAGTCGCCTAGGTATGAGTTCAGAGAGAATAGAAGAAATTCTTGATCTGTTCTACCACGAACCAGTATCCTTGGAGACACCAGTTGGCGAAGATGAAGACAGCCGCTTAGGTGACTTTGTTGAAGACCGAGCCAGTTTGGCACCGGTTGAAGCCACCTCGCAACAGTTGGTGAGAGAACAAATAGACAGAGTCCTTGATGAGCTTACTGAGCGGGAGAAAAAAGTATTACAACTTAGATTCGGCCTCCAAGATGGGCATACCCGAACATTAGAGGAGGTAGGGAAAGAATTCAATGTGACTCGGGAAAGAATAAGACAAATTGAAGGCAAAGCTTTACGCAAACTACGGCACCCTACTCATAGCCGCAAACTCAGGAGTTATTTGGATTGAGGCCGATTAGCCATAAATATATTTGGTATGTTCTTGGATAGTTTGCCTCGTGCTAGTGATTTAGTCAATTTCTGCAGCTGATAAAATTGGTTCAGGAGCTGGTTGACATCTTGGGGTGTGGTGCCACTGCCACGGGCAATGCGCCTCCGACGGCTGCCATTGATGATGTTTGGATTATGCCGCTCTTCATAAGTTGTCGATGAAATGATGGCCTCGACCTTTTTTAATCCTTTCTCACCTTCATCATTGGGCAGGTGAGGAATAATGTGGGATAAACCGGGCACCAATTCGACTAGCTGCCCCAAGGCACCCATCTTGTGAAGTTGGTGTATCTGGCTGAGAAGGTCATCAAGGGTAAACCCTGTGGAGCGCACTTTTTTTTCTAAAATTTTGGCTTGCTTCTGGTCGAAGGTCTTTTCGGCGCGCTCAATGAGAGTGAGCATATCCCCCATGCCCAGAATGCGAGAAGCCAAACGGTCAGGGTAGAAAGGTTCTAAGTCGCCTGCTTTCTCGCCGGTGCCCATGAACTTTATAGGTATCCCGCTGATAAATCTAATAGACAAGGCTGCTCCGCCTCTGGCATCGCCATCCATTTTTGTCAAGACGAGCCCGGTGATCCCAATCTGGCTGTGAAATTCCTGGGCTATCTTTACCGCTTCCTGTCCTGTCATGGCATCCACTGTGAGTAAAACCTCGGAAGGCTTTAAGGCAGATTTAATATCGGCTAGTTCTCTCATCATATCTTTATCAATATGCAGACGCCCTTGGGAATCGACAATTACCCAGGTTGCTGCCAGTTCCTTTGCTTTGGCAACAGCATGAAGACAAATAGTTGTTGGCGTTACCGTGCCATCTTTATTTTGAGGCAAAGGCTCAGAATATACAGGTATATTTTGTTGCTCAGCCAGCGCTCTCAGTTGTGCCACAGCAGCAGGCCGGCGAGTATCGGCAGCTACCAATAGTGGGCGCTGCCCTTTTTGTTTGAGACTGACAGCCAGTTTTACCACTGTGGTAGTTTTGCCAGATCCCTGCAGTCCTACTACTAAAGCGATGAAAGGAGGATGATTAACTGAGACCAGGTCACTATGTTCCTTGCCTAAGATGGCAGTTAATTCCTGATTAACAATTTTAATGACTTGCTGGGCTGGTGTCAGGCTGTGCAATACTCCAGTGGCAAGAGTACGTTCCTTTACCTTGGCTAAGAACTCCTTGACTACCTTGAAATTGACATCTGCTTCCAGAAGTTCCAGCCGTACTTGGTGTAGAGCTTCATTAATATCTTCCTCGCCGAGCTTACCTTTGCCACCAAGTTTATCGAGAACCTTGGTTAACCTTTGAGTTAAAACTTCTAGCATGACCACAGCATTTTATTCCTAGCTCAACTCGGTAGTCAATTTTCCTTGGCGTGTTTGCCATTGAAATTGATATGGGAATGGGATATTATGCGGGCTTAATGGAGCAGATTTGGGCACCCTGGCGCATAGAATACATTCGCAGGACTAACAAAGAGGATGGCTGTATCTTATGCCAGAAATCTCAAGAAAATTGTGATGAAACAAATTTTATCCTCTATCGTGGTCGAGACAACTTCGTGATATTGAACGTTTATCCTTATAATCCAGGGCACCTGATGGTGGCCCCCTACCGACATACTGCGGATTTAGCGGGTTTGACTGAGACTGAGGTAAAGGAACACTTTGAGCTTATCAGGAAAAGCTTGAAAGTTATCCAAGAAGTGTTGAATCCAGCGGGATTTAATATTGGATTAAACTTGGGCAAAGCTGCTGGAGCTGGGATAGAAACGCATCTTCACACCCATATAGTACCGCGATGGGTAGGTGATACTAATTTTATGCCGGTGTTCTCTGAAGTTAGAGTTATATCAGAGGCTTTATCCGATACCTATAAAAAGCTGAAGGCTAAGATCAATTAACTGGTTATTCTGCCTGAGGATAAGAGCCGAGTATCTTGAGAAAAGTGGCTTCTTTTTGCAACTCACTGGTTGCTTGTTGACAGGCCTGCTCATTTATATGGGTCTCAAGGTCAACATAAAACATATATTCCCAGGGCTTACTTTTACTTGGTCTGGACTCCAATTTGGTTAAGTTTATGTTCTTGTTGGCAAAGATACCCAGGATGCGGTACAGTGCACCAGGGACATGCCTGGCAGCAAAAACGAGAGACGTTTTGTTTTTCCTGCCCTGCTTGGCCTTTTGTTTGGAAATGGCGAAAAACCTGGTGTAATTGTTGATGTTATTTTCAATTTTTGCTGCCAGGCTTTTCAAACCATAGATTTCAGCAGCTCTGCTGCTAGCTACCGCAGCGCATTTTCTCAGGTGTTTCTCTTTTATCATTCTGGCACTGCCGGCGGTATCATGAGCAGGTACAACCTTGGCATTTAATGTGCTCAGGAATTCATCACACTGAGCTAGAGCTTGGGGATGGGAATAAATTGTTGTTATCTCAGCCAAATTTTCTCCAGGCAAGGCCATCAAGCAGTGGCTAATTCTGAGAATGACCTCAGCGTATATATTAAGGGGGTAAGCTAACAATAAATCATATGCTTCATTAATGCTGCCTGCTTGAGAGTTCTCTATGGGAATTACACCAAAGTCGATTTTACTCTCTGAGGCAGCTTGGAAAACATCCTTGAGGTGGGTACAGGGGAAAAAGGCAACGTCACATCCGAAGAGTTTTATAGTAGCATCTTCGCTGAAAGCACCTCTATCTCCCTGGAAAGCTACTTTAATCATGAACACGTAGTATAACTTAATTGGCTCTGTTTTCCTACCAGAAGTCATCTTTGCCAGATGCGGGGCGAAAATATCATGAAAACCGTGAATAGCTCTAACCTGCCCAACCACATGCAGATAATTAAAATGCTTTTTGCCGACCCGGGAAGCCAGGCATAATTCGAAGTAGGCCCTACTCCAGCCAAGCCAGGTCCCACATTTCCTAAAGTAGCAGCTACTGTGGAAAATGATGTTTCTAAATCAAGCCCCAAAAAACCAAGTATTATGGAGGCTACAACTGCTACAAGGAGATAAAAGCAAAGAAAAGATATTATGCCGCGCATTACTTCCTCTGACAGAGGTTTCTGGTTATATTTCGCTTGAATTACAGCCTTGGGGGAGATTGCTTTTCTCATCATCACCTTGCTGTGTTTCAGCAAGGCTAAAGCCCGCACCACTTTTATTCCTCCACCAGTTGAGCCACCACAGCCTCCGATGAACATCAAAGCTAGGAGTAACATTCTGGCGCCGGAGTGCCAAATGCTAAAATTACAAGTGGCAAAGCCCGTAGTGGTCATGATTGAAATCGCCTGAAAGAGGCTATCTCTATACGAGCCGAGCCCCTGAGAGAAAGTTAATAACACAGTGGCTGCCACTAAAAAAATTATGTAGAGCCTGAGTTCCTCATCTTTTAGTATCTTGAACCTTCCCTTTAAAACTTGATAATGAATTACAAAGTTTGTGCCTGCTAAGAGCATGAAGGCCATGATGATATACTCGGCTGAAGGATTGGCATAAGCTGCGATGCTTGCTGTAGTAGGAGTGAAGCCACCAGTGGGGATAGTGCAGAGAGAGATACAAATTGAGTCGAAGAAAGGGAGCTTGGCCAGGAAATAAAGGAATATCGTTTCAATTCCGGTGAAAGCGATATAAATCACCCAAAGAAATCTCGCCGTTGCTCTAACTCTGGGGCGGAACTTTTCAGGTAGGGGTCCGGGGAACTCCCGTTCAAAAAGCTGAGAGCCTCCTACCCCTAATTTAGGCAAAATGGCGACAAATAGCGTGATCACTCCCATGCCACCCAGCCATTGAGTAAGACTACGCCACAAAAGTGCACTTTTTGGGAATTCCTCTATTCCCCCGAGGATAGTAGCTCCGGTAGTCGTAAAACCAGACATGGACTCAAAAAAAGCGTTGACAAAAGTGCATCCCAGAAATAAATAAGGGAGTGTACCTAGAAGCGCCACAAAAAGCCAGGTGAAAGACACTATGGTGAATCCATCGGCGCGCTCTATTTCTCTGGTAGTTTTGAAGGCGAATTGGAGAATCAACCCCATAGCTAAGGTAACTAGCAGTGAATATAAGAAAATTTGCCAGTTCTCAGCATAATAAAAAGCCACGCCCAGGGGGATTAAATAAACTAAGGAGAAATATTTTAGAATGGAACCAACGATATGTAGGGTTAGCTTTACCCTTTGGTAAAACATTTATTGATAAAATCGGCCCCTTTCTTAGCAGATTCCTCATTTATAATAAGAGTTAGCCGATCCTTGGATTCTATTGTGATATCCTCCTCCTCCACATATTTTCCTCTTCGCTTCAACCAGAAGATTTTGACACCTTTGGGAATTTCCATTTCAGTGATTTTCTTACCGATGCACTTCATGTTCTCTTCAATTTCTATTTCGAATAGTTCTGAATTGTCAATAGCTACAAAATCCTTAACGTACGGTTGCAAAATCGTATGGTAGATATGTTTTGCCACCACCATGTCTGGTTTGACTTGGACATCGATCCCAGCCTCTTTGAAGGCTTCTGCGTGCACTGTATCATTCAGTATGGAAATGACTTTCTTCGCCCCGATTTCCTTACCTAGCATACATGCCATTAAATTATCCGAGTCATCATTGGTTAGAGCAATTAAAGCATTTGCACTCTTGACACCTGCCTCTTCCAAGACTGATCTTTTGGTGATATCTCCTTCTATTACCATTACATCAGAGGATTCTGCCATCTCAGCGCATTTTTCTTTATCTGCGTCTATGACCACTACATCTTGTCCCTCTTTGTGAAGAACCTCAGCCAAGCTTGTCCCAATGCTGCTTAAGCCTGCTATTACAAAATACATTTCCTTACACTCCCTAGGTATATATCTATCTCTTTTGTTTCGCTGAATATTTCAACAGACAGCGATTTTAGTTTGTCCCACAATTGTTGTCAACCCGTAACAGTTTTAATTTCTCCAGCCAAGCTGCTGATTTAATTTCCCTTTGTAAAAGATATTTTAGATAACCTTGCAGTACCTGTTCTAACTCTGAAGATAACTCAGGCTTTAATTTAACCCTTCTTGCAGTGTTGTAATCGCAACTTTCCCATAAACGAAGGGTCTTTAGAGCATCAACTGATAGCGGATGAGCTGTAGGTTCCGTTTGAGCACAGAGTGCACAGAGAATGCCACCCTGGCGGGGGCTAAAAGAATTGACTACTGGTCTCAGGAGTGAACTACAGCTAACACACTGCTTTAGTTGGGGGCGATAGCCCAAATAATCGAGAAGATGAAGTTCAAAGTAGCGTAAGGTAATTTCCTCACTGCCGTTCGCGTTTAACCTATGTAGCGTATCAAGCAATAGATTGAATAAAGAGCAACTGGCACTATTTTCCATGGTGAAAAGATCAACAAGCTCCAGAGTATAAAGGCCGCAGGAGGTGCGCCATAAATTGCCTTTCAACTCCAAGAAACCATCCATCATCTGACTTTGAGTGACAATATCAAGGGTGCGACCTCTGGCTATCAGTAACAAACTGTGTGTCAGAGGCTCCACGTTGCCTCCCAATTTGCTTTTAGGGCGACAAGCTCCCTTGGCTATTGCCTTCAATTTGCCAAATTCAGGGGTATAAATAGTGAGGAGCTTGTCAAATTCTCCCAGCTTGGTTTGTTTGAGGATGATGGCCTGTGTTTGATAATTTCGAGGGGTGCTCATCTATAACTTATTCAAATTCTTGTCTGCCTTCAAGTGCCTGATTTAAGGTCATATCATCAGCGTATTCTAACTCGGCACCGAATGGCAACCCTCGAGCCAAATGGGTAATACGAATGCCCAGTGGCGCGATAATATGCTGAAGATACAGGGCCGTGGTTTCGCCTTCTATATTGGGATTAGTAGCTATAATTACTTCCTTCACCGAGCCGCCTTGAAGGCGAGAGAGGAGCTCCTTTATCTTTAGCTCTTCAGCTGTTATTCCCTGTGCTGGGCTGATGGTTCCATGAAGCACATGGTAAAGGCCATTATATCGCCCTGTTCGCTCCAGGGGACTGATATCAGAGGGTTTCTCTACCACACAGATGATAGAATGGTCACGCTTTTCATCTTGACAAACAGGACAGGGATCACGATCAGTGATGTTAAAACAAATTGAACAGAGCATTATTTTTTCTTTTAAGTCCACAATGGCCTCAGCTAAAGCTCTGGCTTCTTCATCTGAGCTACGCAGCAAATGATAGGCTAACCTCTGAGCGCCTTTAGGGCCAATCCCGGGCAATTTACTGAATTCTTTAACTAACCTAGCTACAGGCTCAGCAACAAATGACATCCCTTCTAAAATAACCCAGGCATATTGAGTCCGCCAGTCAGGCTGCTGAGGTGCTTGTTAGCCAGTTCCTGCGATTTGGCAACCGCTTCGTTAACGACAGTCATGACCAAATCCTGCAATAATTCTGCATCGCTGGCTTCAATCACCTCCGTGGATACTTCCACGGAACGAACTTTTTGGTGTCCATCCATTACTATTTTCACCGCACCGCCTCCACTGGTAGCTTCCACAGTAAGCTTATCGAGTTCTTCTTGGGCCTTGATCAGCTTGGCTTGAAGTTGTTGTGCTTGACGCAAGATAGATTTATCCATCTCTCGTCCTTGTTTTGATAATATTAGTCGGCAATTTTAGCTCCTATATCTATAGCAGCCTTTATCAATGGATTTTGTACCTTAGCCTGTGGTGAGGTTTTCTTTTTGTGCTCGATTAAAATACATTCTATCTTGTAGGGTTGGCCAAAAACTTCTTTGAGTTTCTTCTCTATCAGATGCCGGTATTTAGCATTTTCTATCTTTTCTTTATGGAAAGAGTAATAGAAACCCAATACTAATGTGCCATCCTTAAGCTCCATGGGCTTACAGGCGCTGCGTAGAAAAGCATCCAAGCTGCCGCTGGAGCCCTCACCTCGCAAAGAGTGAACGAAATCTTTCCATCGACTGCACACATAATTAAAATCTGGGGAAGCTTTTGTTTGCTCTGGCACTTCTTGGTTTTGATTTTCGAGTTTGTCTATCACGGATGAAGATTTGGCTTCCTTGGAGGATTCGGGTGACGCATGAGATGACTCAAAAACTTCTGCGGTCTCCACAGACTCAGCAGCAGTCACCTCTCCTGATTCAGTTGGAGAAGATAAAACACAATCTATCAGAGCTAACTCCAAAGGTAGGGAGGAGTAATTGTCAGTACGAAATTCCATATTGGAGAAGGTTCTGGTTATCCGGAGCAAATAATCCAATGTAACATTACTCACGAGCTTTCTCATTTCAGTTCCGTCTTCCTCGGTAATAGCTAGTGCTTCTTCACATCCTGATTTGGCTAGCAGTAATCCGCGCAAATATTCCACCAGTCCCAGATTGAATTGACGAAGATCGAGGCCATCATCATTTACAGTATTTATGATTTGCAAGCCAGCGGAAAGGTCTCGATTAACTACGTATTGTGCTAGTTGCTTGGCTCGCAAGTCACAACTACTTCCCAGCATGCTCTGAACTTGCTCGAAGACGATGTGGTTGCCATGGTAGGCTATTAGCTGTTGCAACATGTTTTCGGCATCACGCAAGCTTCCAGTAGCGGCACGAGCAATAAGCTCTAAGGACCTGGCATCAACATCAACGCTCTCTTTCTGGCATATCAATTTCAATTTATCCGCTATTGCTGTTTGGGACAAGCGGTGAAAATTGAAGCGCTGGCATCGGGATACTATGGTTGGTATTACTTTATGTACTTCAGTGGTAGCCAGGATGAAAATCACGTGAGCAGGTGGCTCTTCAAGGGTCTTCAACAAGGCATTACAAGCTGCCTCCGTGAGCATATGCACTTCATCTATGATGTAGACTTTATATTTGGCAAGGCTGGGAGTGTATCCCACTTTCTCCCTGAGACTGCGGATTTCATCTATGCCCCGGTTGCTGGCAGCGTCTATCTCTATTACATCCAGAGACCTAGCTTCTGCGATAGAATGACACATGTTACAGGAATTACATGGCTCGCCATCTACCTGATTGAGACAGTTAACCGCTTTAGCTAAGATACGTGCTGTGCTGGTCTTACCGGTACCTCTTGGTCCACAGAAAAGATAGGCATGAGCGACCTTACCACTTGCTACGGCGTGGCGCAAGGTTTCCGTTACTGGTATTTGCCCCACTACTTCGGCCAGCGTCTGGGGCCGCCACTTACGATAAAAAACCTCAAAGCCCATCCAAGCACTATTATACCCCTTGAGGCTGATTATCCCAAGGAGGTTTTGACAAAATCAAGAATTGGCACGACTTTGTATAATAAATATTGTCTTATCATAACTCATTTCCATATCTGCGATAGCTTGCTTAAGAAGTGGTTTGAGTTCCTCTGGGGCTTTATCTAAAGCTGTTTGCAATTTATTTAAATTTCTGGTGCGCTCATTGTCTAGAATAGCCGCCAGTCCTTCTCCATTTCCTGCTTCATCAACTTCTCCACCTTGGGATATAAATGGAGCAGGTAGCGGGGTTGGAAGTATCTTTGGGCTTTTGGCTTCCCATGTCTTTTCCACTCCAAGAATTTTATCTAGCTGGTCTAAGTGGGCGCTAGCCTTCTCCGAGAGCAGAAAGGCTTCATCAGCTTCACCCCAACGAGCCACTTCGGCCATCTCTGCTGTCCTTCGTTGGGCGAATTGTATGTGAAGCTCCGCCTTATCCAGATCAGAAAAAGTTAGTGCCAAGTTCACCCGTTCTGCAGCTAGCTTCATGGGATAGAGGGGCTCATTGGGCAAAGCCTTCTGTGAGGCCGTGACTGCTCCCATGCTGGCAACAAAGATAATTAAGATGCTAGTCAGTGCCACTGCCCAGCGCCTACGCCAAATAGGGATTTTGGTTCGCCTTGGCTCAGATTTGGCGCTGACTGCTCTCTGAAGCTGAGAGCGAACTCTATCTTTAAACTCAACACCTGGTTGGATGGCAGATGATTTCTGAATCAAGGAGCAACTGAATTTAAGCAAGGGTTCTAGCTCGGTAGATTGTTCAGGATAATCCTGGAGACAATCCCCAATATTCTCGCCTCTGAATATGCGCTCCAAGCAGTTCTCTAGAACATCGGCGATCTTCTGTGTCATTTTTTATTCAGCACCTACCATCATTTTCCTTAATGATACTATGGCATTATATTGCAAAGCCTTTACCGTGCCTGGATTCTTTCCCAAAGCCTTAGCTGCCTCAGCTACTGAGAACCCAGCACCAAAACGTAGGGAAATCACGTCGCGCTGTGCTGGAGGAAGTTTCTTTATATTCTCGCTCAGTTCCTCAGCTTCAAACTGGTGTTGTACAATGGAGTCTGGGCCGGGCTCATCGTTGCGGCTTATGTTGTCATTCCACTCTACTTTTTCTATCTTATTCTCTCTCCTGAAGTAGTCAATCATTTGGTTATGGGCAATGCGAAATAACCACGAAGCAAAAGGCAAATTTCGCCATTTATAGCGGCCTATTGCCTCTAGAGCTTTCACAAAAACCTGCTGGGTTAGATCTTCAGCCTCATCTCGATTTCCCAGTCTGAGATAGACATAACGATAAATCTTACCGAAATACTCCTCATAAAGCTGAGCAAAGGCTTCTCCATCCCCCTTTATCGCGCGAGTGATTACATCTTCTTCAATAGACATCAGTAGACCTTAATTAAGTAATGCCCTGGTGTCTATTATATAGAAAACGAAAGAAGAGAGAAAAGGTTTATGGTGGGCGTAAAAAAGCAGCATGCTGAATTTACATCGTATAAACCAGCGATGCTAGAGAGCTAATGGGAGTTTGCTATTGACAATGGAGCCTAAGAAGTTTTGCTGACTTGCCTTTCAGCCCAATTACCTGCCCAGGGTACTTTCCACAGCTTGCCTGTTCCTGCCTGGATCATGAGGATAATCCACAAAACAAGGCCTAGAATCCCAATAATCCAGCTAAGAACCAAACCGATCACGGGGATCCAGCTCAAGACTAAGCTTGCCACGGTCAATACGCCAAAGGTCATAATGGATTGAAAGGCATGGAACTTAACAAACTTGCTCTTCTTCTCAATCACCAGAAAAACTATTCCCGAAATCCAGCCAAGAACATAACATAAGAGGCCTGCCGTGTTGTTTGATAGTCCGGCGCTGGTTTCTGTTGAACCTCCGCTCGGCTGAGCCTGAGCACCCAAGGCAGCACCGCATTTGGAGCAAAATTCGGCTCCCTCGGGGTTTTCCGCACCACATTTAGGACAAAACATCTTTCACCTCCGCTTGTTATTTTAACGTTTCTTGTAGAAGTATTCAGTATATCTTACACTTTGTCAATAACTATTAAGCTAAAAAAATATTTTTAACTGTCACATGGGTGTAGCTAAGAATCTCCAGGTTTCTCGTTCTTCCTTCACTCAGACTTTATCTTGAAATTGCAGGATGAATTATTAATTAACTTCGTTGAAGGTCAGAGTGAAGCGGATTATAATGTATCTGCCGCTGGGTAAATGGAAAATTCAAATGAAATCTTAAGCCAGGTCAGCAAGCCCGCTCGCTATACTGGAGGTGAGTGGAATGCCATAGTCAAGGAATGGGAAGCAACGCCCATCCGGATTGCTTTATGCTACCCGGAAATTTACGAAATCGGCATGTCCAATTTAGCGATGCCTATCCTTTATGAGATACTGAATCGCCAGCCAGATACTCTGGCAGAAAGAGTTTATGTCCCTTGGATGGATATGGAAGCAATTTTGCGAAAACAAAGGATTCCGCTTTTTACCTTGGAATCGAAACATCTGCTGAAGGAGTTCGATATCATTGGCTTTTCCCTGGGATATGAGCTCACCTACACCAATGTGTTGAATATCATGGATTTGGCTCAAATTCCCCTGTTTAGCTCTGAAAGGGGAGATTCTTATCCCTTAGTAATTGCCGGAGGGAGCTGTGCGCTCAACCCTGAACCACTGGCTGATTTCATTGATTTATTTGTTATTGGTGAGGGCGAAGAAATAATACTGGAATTATTGGGAGTTTTTCGTGCCTATAGTGGAAATAAAGAGACCTTCCTAAAGCAAGCTGCCAAGCTCGATGGTATATATGTGCCTTCATTTTACTGTGTCAACTATAATAAAGACGGCACGGTGAGCAGCATTATACCCCGGGTGCCTGAAGCCAAAGCAAAGGTGAGACGCAGGATAGTGTCTAAACTGCCTTTACCACCCACCAAGCCAGTTGTTCCTTATATTGAGGCGGTGCATGACCGCAGCAGCTTGGAGATCCAGCGAGGCTGCACCAGAGGCTGCCGCTTTTGTCAGGCAGGCATGATTTACCGGCCGGTGCGGGAGCGCCCGCAGGAAGAAGTAATAACTGCTGTAGGTGAGCTATTAAAAAATTGCGGCTACAGCGAAATATCTTTGCTCTCTCTCAGCAGCGGAGATTACTCCGATATTGACCAACTTGTCGCTAAATTATCACAACAGTTTTACAAAGATAATCTGACTTTATCTTTACCCAGCTTGCATCTAAACTCCGCTGTGCCTAATTTGCTGGATATGTTGCCCTCGCGGCGCAAAATAACCCTCACCTTCGCTCCTGAAGCAGGAAGTGAAAGGCTGCGCCATGTCATAAATAAAGGCATATCTGAAGAGGACATACTTGGTACACTGGCATCCATCCTAGACAAAGGTTGGACGAATATTAAGCTATATTTCATAGTAGGATTGCCTAGTGAAACTCTAGACGATATACATGATATTGTCGAATTGGTGACTAAGATACGCCGGCTCGGGAGGCATACTAGACTGCATATTGGTACATCTATTCTCATTCCTAAACCTCATACTCCATGTCAGTGGTTAGCACAAGAAACTGAGGAGCAGTTGCTGCCAAAATATGAAATACTAAGAGGTGGTTTATATAGAGAAAAGGTCAAGTTTTCTTGGCCTGACCCCAAGGTTAGTCAACTGGAGGCAGCTTTATCTCGAGGGGACCGTCGTTTGGGTCAGGTTATCTACCGTGCCTGGCAGATGGGCTGCAGATTCGATGCGTGGAGTGAATGTTTTAGCTATCAAAGATGGCTTGATGCCTTCCAGCAATCCAAGCTCCACCCTTCCTTTTATGCCAACCGGGAACGAAGTTTGGATGAAACCTTGGCCTGGCGTCATATTGATACTGGGGTGAATTCTGAGTTTCTCCTAAGCGAATATCGAAAAATGTGGCAGGGGAAAGAAACTTCGGATTGTCGTTATGGGAAGTGTCATGCTTGTGGGTTGCAAAATTGGCCGAATGTCTTAAAACTCTGCCAGCGGTTTCTTAAGGCACACAATACGCCGACTTGTTAGCAATTTTTCTTTGATATATAATTACTATTTAGTATTTTTGGTATGGGAGGTAGGAACAAATGGAAAACAGTCCTTTTCCAAAATGTCAAAAGTGTGGCAAAGGCGATTTAGTGCCTTTATCTGACTTTGGTAGTCAGGGCGCATCAATTGAGTACAAAGCCTGGGTCTGCACTAATCCTGAGTGTGGCTATAATATCAAAATCAGGAATGGTGAAGTATACCTGAATGAGCCTATTCTCAGTGGTGAGCTCCATGCTCGTGCACGTCAAGAGTTCACTCGCTAGGTAGTGGGATTACTTAGCTTAAATCAGTTAGCTGAAGTGGCAGTTGATGCTTTTTTCCCAAAGCAATGTGTTGGCTGTGGGAAAGTGGGTGATTTTTTTTGCCTCAGTTGTCGAGGGAAATTACCTTGGTTAATGCCACCGATCTGCCCTAAGTGTGGCAAACCACAGGTGAGTGGTATTGTGTGCCCAAGCTGTTGGCAGAGACAAACTGAGATTGATGGCATCCGCTCTCCATTTCTATTTGATGGCTCCATGCGTAAAGCCATTCACCATCTGAAATACCAGAATCTAAAAGCAATTTCCTCTTGTTTGGCTGCATTCCTGGCTGATTACCTGGCATCGAATGCTCTGCCTGGTGAGGTTCTTGTTCCTGTGCCCCTTCATCCAAAAAAATTGAAACAAAGGGGCTATAATCAATCGTGCTTATTAGCGCGGGAACTTGGCAAGCTTATCAAGCTGCCAGTAATTGAAGGTTGTCTGATGCGTGTTAAACAAGCGCAACCTCAAGTGAAGGCGGTCAATGTGAAAGAGAGACAGGAGAATGTAGCTGACGCCTTTACCTCTTGTGATGAAAGGCTGGCTGACAAGCAAATTATCCTTATTGATGATGTGCGCACCTCTGGAGCTACGCTCGAGTCTTGTGCTAAGGCTCTTAAGAATAAAGGTGCCATTTCTGTATGGGGGCTAACAGTGGCCAGTGAGATTTAAGAGTAGGAGGAACATGGAATTACGTTTTGTCGGCAAGAATAATCTAGAAATTTCCCAGATAATGCAGGATTACGCCAAGAAGAAGATTGGAAAATTGAGTCGTTATCTGCCCAGCATTGGTCAAGGCAAAGTGGAAATTTCCTGGGAAGAAACAAAATCGCCTGAGCAGCGATTTACTGTTCAGGTCACTCTTGACAGTAAGGGTATGCTGATCAGGGCTCAGGAGAAAGCTGAGGATGTCCGTACAGCTATTGATAAGGTAGTAAATGTGCTAACTAATCGGATTGAGCGTTATAAAGGTAAACTCTATGGTAAGGGAAGAGGCATCTCATCGGTTCGTCGAGGAGCAGCAAGAACTCAGGAAAATGAAATTCCCAGAAAGATAGTAAGGTCCAAGCATTTTTTGATCAAGCCCATGTCTTTAGATGAAGCCAGAGACCAGATGGATCTTCTGGGGCATGATTTCTTCCTTTTTATCAATGCTGAAAGTAATCAAGTCAACTTGCTATACTGCCGCAAGGATGGCAGCTATGGATTGATTGAGCCCGAGATAAAATGAGAGGATTGGTTATCAAAGGCTGGAATATGAAAATTTTACGAATGCTGGAAACCTTGATAACTGTCAGGGGGCTGGGGATAATCCTGCTGGGTAAAGAGGTTACTATATCTGATGGTGCTAGCCTGGGAATTGTTTCTGCTAGGGAGCAAAGGAACTCGGCTTGTGGTTAACACATCACTTGATGGGCTTAAGAATACACCTGGAGATGATATTCAAGCTAAGAGGATAAGGATAAAACCAGCTTCTCTAATCCTTATAATTACCTTCAGGGGATTATGATTTCTTTCTTAGTTCGTTCTCTCCGATCTTTAGGATTATTTTATCACCGATTTTGTCTATTTTATCCAGAGTAATGCCATATTTCTTAGTCAATCCTGCCTTCGCTACAATATGGGTGATAACTCCTTGCTGCATATCAAAATCTATATCACTAACCTTGCCTATCCTTTTAGCGTTTACATCCAAAATTTCTTTACCCAGTAGCTCTTTAGTATTCATCCAGCCCCTTTGCACCATGGCGGTGCTTAAATTCTCTATTATACTATAGCTTGGTAAATAGCTATTCCCCCGGCTATAATAAGGAAAATCCCTACTAAATAGTTAAGGATTTTAGGGAAAATCATGACCGCAATGCCGAAGATAACAGCTAAGATTCCCATGCCTAAGCCAGCTATATGCATATCATCACCTCCTTAAAGTAGCCAATACACCGATGACAATGAGAGCAATGCCTACTATCCATCTCAACAGACCAGGTAAGACAAGCACCAAGATGCCAAAAATAATAATTATTATCCCTACCCATAAGCCTTCTATCTTCATGGATTGTCACCCCCTCAGCCTGAATTTGAGTCTATATCTCAATTATATAAATGAAGTGTCTGGAAAGCAATAGATTTTAGCCTAGGATATCTTTAAGGTATAAATTTTTATCAACTATCTTGAAATCCCCCACGGTGAACAGGTAATGATAGGTAGGTCATAGTATAATACCAGTTAGGATAATGCTGGAAGGTTCACAAAAGCGATGGAAGAATCCAGGCTGATACTCGATCTGGCGATAGCTTTCGGCGCTGCTTTGGGCGGTGGCTTAATCGCCAGATCGCTAAGGCAACCAGCACTTCTTGGCTATCTTATAGCAGGCATTGTTATTGGTCCTTATGCTTTGGGTCTGGTCCAGAGCAAGGACAACATAGAGATTCTAGCTGCCATTGGCGTGGTGCTGCTCCTTTTTACTTTAGGAGTTGAGTTTTCCTTTCATGAACTGAAGCGAATAAGAAATGTAGCTATTTTTGGCGGCATCGCTCAAATAGCGGTTACCACTGTTTTGGGAATGTTTGTGGGTATATCTCTGCTGGGGCAGAGCCTCTATGAAGCGATAGTTTTTGGTTTTATGGTCGCTCTGAGTAGCACCATGGTGGTGGTAGGGATGCTGGTTGATAGAGGAGAAGCAAACTCGGTGCACGGGCGGGTGATGATAGGTATTCTGTTATTACAGGATATTGCTGCTGCCTTCGCTATGTTTATTCTGCCAACGCTGGGGACAGGCGATGCGAGTTTATTACCCACGTTAGGTGTAGCTTTTCTTAAAGCCGGGATATTTATTGCTTTGGTATTGGTCACTGGCATCTGGGTGATACCTCGTATATTGAGGCGTGTAGCCCTACGACAATCTAGAGAGTTATGCATTATTGCTGTGGCGGCGTTGTGTTTGGGAGGAGCCTTTGCTGCTTATTACTTTGGGTTATCTGCAGCTTTGGGTGCCTTTGCTATAGGTCTTATGATAGGCCAGTCGGACTTCGCTCACCAGGCTGTAGGCAACATAGCACCTCTGCGCGATTTATTTGCGGCACTATTCTTTGTATCAATTGGCATGCTTATAGATTTGCAATTTCTGGCAGCTAACATTATCCCCTTGCTTATATTAGTGGCAGCCATAACTTTTGGTAAGTTTGCTATCTGCTCCGGAATCACTCATATATTTGGCTATCGGGGTAAGACAGTGCCGCTGGTTGGAGCTGGCATGATGCAGATTGGCGAATTTAGCTTCGTGCTGGCACAATTGTGCCTTGGAGCAGGAGCAATTACCAACTATACCTATTCCATGATACTTGGCGGTGCCTTTGTTACCATCGTGCTCACCCCGTTTGTCTTTAGCTTGACCTCTAAAGTTTGCATCAAGCGAAGAAAAGCTATACAGGTTGCCAGCGGGGGTAAGGAACAACTCGTTATGGAGACTCCGAACTTGACTAACCATGTCATCATTTGTGGCCATGGTCGTGTAGGTGGTAATGTGGCTCGGCTTCTCAGTCAATTAGCTATTCCTTATGTGGCAATTGACCTTGATCCTAAAACTATCTCTGAGCTTCGAGAGCAAGGAATTCCTTGTGTCTATGGAGATGGCGGTAATCAAAAGGTGCTCTATGAGGCTGGAATCACACATGCTGCAGTTCTAGCGCTTGCTATTCCAGACCCTGCGGCGACGAGGCTTGCCTTGGATCATGCTGAGTTAATGAATGCTAACATAGATATAATTGCCCGCACTCATAGCAATTCTGAGTTTGAATTCTTGCAAAGTAGAGGCATTTCTGGGATAGTTCAACCTGAGACGGAGGCTAGTATAGAAATCTTACGTCACATCTTATGTCGATTGAATATGCCTGAGGCTGAAATTGAAGAGATTATTGCCAGCCGGAGGAAAATATGCCCCATGTGAGCGCCTGAGTGTTAAATATTTAAAATTATTGTGGAATTGTTCATAGACTTTGTCTAGTTGTACTAGCTCTTGTATGATAAAATAAAATCTCTTGGTTTGAGAGAACTTGATGAAAACGTTCAATAAAAAAGGTGACGGTGGTGAGACCAGTCTTCTTTATGGTGTCAGAGTAGCTAAATGTGATGACAGGTGTGAAGTTTATGGCACTATTGATGAGGCAGTTTCTATGTTGGGGGTGGCTAAAAATTTCTGCCAGCCAGAAGTTAAGGAGATTATCTCCAGCTTACAGCGGGATTTATTTTTCATAGGGACAGAGCTAGCAGTTCCGCAGGAGCATTATTCAAAGCTGGAAGCGAAAAGAGGAGTGATTAAGCCAGAGATGGTGCAGAGGCTGGAAGAGTTGATAGATGATTTTGAAACTAAGGTCACTATTCCTCGAGAATTTGTTCTTCCTGGTGATGGTATAAGTTCATCAACTCTGGATGTGGCGAGGACAATGATCAGGCGCGCTGAAAGGAGAGCAGTTGCCTTCAAGCACGCGGGAAAGTTTATTAATGAGGAGATACTGAAATATCTCAATCGCCTGGCTGATTTAATTTTTATTTTGGCTCGTTATGAGGAGAAAATCGGGAATGGAAGTAATTCCAGCCATTGATCTTAAAGAAGGCAGATGCGTTAGACTATACCAGGGGGATTATACCAGAGAAACTGTCTTTGGCGAGGAACCAGTGGCAGTAGCTTTGGAGTGGTGTTCTCAAGGAGCGCAGTGGCTTCATGTAGTTGATTTAGACGGAGCAGCTACAGGCGAACCAGCAAATATGGTGGTGGTTGAGGAGATAATAAAAGAGAGTGGTTTGCTTGTAGAACTGGGTGGTGGCATCAGGCAAGAAGAGGTGGCGGCAAAATTGTTGCAAAAAGGGGTAGCGCGCGTTATTTTGGGAACTGCGGCTATAGAAGATCCAAGATTGATAAAGAAACTTTGTCACCAGTTTAGTGAAGCTATAATAGTTGGGTTAGATGCCAGAGATGGAAAGATAGCGATTCATGGCTGGCAAAAAGATACGGCTATTGATGTTCTAGATTTAAGCCGTGAGATGGTTAAAATCGGAGCCAGGCGCTTTATTTATACTGATATAAAGAGAGATGGCACCCTTACTGAGCCCAATTTTGACATGATGGCTAGACTGGTTGCTGAGATAGATGTTCCCGTTATTGTGGCTGGAGGCATTTCTAAATTGGAGCATTTACAGAAACTTAAAGAACTTGGAGTTGAAGGGGCTATTATAGGTAAAGCTCTTTATACTGGAGATATTGATTTACAGGAAGCTATAATTAGCTTTGGGAGTTAAAAGTTAAATGCTCAAATTTGGTGATAAAGGTTTGCTCCCTGCTGTTATTCAGGATGCCAAGAGTGGCGAAGTGCTTATGTTGGGCTATATGAATAAGGAATCGCTGAGGAAAACTGTATCCAGCGGAGATGTCTGGTTTTACAGCCGTAGCCGGCAGAAGTTGTGGCATAAGGGGGAAACTTCAGGTAATTTCCTGAGAGTTCATTCCATTATCAAGGATTGTGATAGTGATACCCTGCTGGTAAAGGTTGCTCCCGTAGGTCCCGTATGTCACCTAGGTAATCGGACTTGCTTCTTCAAAAACGAGATGGAGTACAGATTCTTGCAAGAGCAGGATCTGGTCTAGTCTTTCTTTTCTTCACGGCGATCTGCCTCGATGACTTCGTTCAATGCCAGTATAGCGGTTTCCAACTGGCTCTCGTCAGGTTCTCTGGTGGTCATGGCTTGCAGCATCAATCCTGGAGCTAGAAGAGTTTTTACTATGGTGTTTTTGATATGACCTGCTCCGAATTTCATAATTTCGTAACTCAGAGCGGCAATCAATGGGATGAGGACTATACGAGATAAGATGCTCAACCATAATGTTGGGCGGCCGAGTAAAGCGAAGACGATGATAGCGATAATTAAAACGATGAAAATGAAGCTGGTGCCGCAGCGCGGATTGGCAGTAGAATAGCTTTTAATCGCTTCTACTTCTAGGGGAATACCTGCTTCATAAGCATTAACCACTTTATGCTCTGCTCCATGGTAGGCAAAAACTCTTCTGATATCTGGCATCAACCCTATTAACTTGAGATAAGCGACAAAAATGCCTATGCGGAGGAAACCTTCCACAAGATTACTCACTAAGGCAGAGCTGGTGTATGGATCAATAAAGTAGCGGGTGATAAAGAGGGGAGCAATGAAGAAAAGAGCTATAGCAAAGGCAATACCGATAATTAGCGTGCCCCACAGTAGTAACGGATGTATTTTCTCTTCCTCTTCCTCTGCTGAAGCAATTTGAGCTGAATGAAACAAAGCCTGGGTGCCTAAAACCAGAGTTTCGATAAGCACGATGACTCCTCTTATTAAAGGAGTTTCCCTCAAGCGGCCTTTATAAATGCTGGGCAATGGTTGCTTTGTCAGGTTTAATTTACCATCAAGAGAACGCACACATATCGTGAAGTGCTCCTTGCCCCGCATCATCACTCCCTCAATGACTGCTTGTCCGCCGTGATAAAAAGGTTTTGCCATTGGGATATATGAATCCTATTGAAAAATGTGAGGAAAAAGCTGCTTAGTCCTTTATATTGTAGCGTTTCTTAAATCGCTCCACTCTTCCCATAGTATCCACTATCCTTTGTGTCCCTGTATAGAAGGGATGACATTTGCTGCATACCTCTACCCTGATCTCTGGCTTGGTGGAACCTGTAGTGAAAGTGTTGCCGCAGAGACAGCTTACCTTGGCATTATCATAGTATTTGGGATGGATTTTATCCTTCATTGTATATGCTTACTTTCTTTTTATATTTAGTCGCCGCCTCGTATTTAACATAGCCATCTGTTAAGGCGAAGAGCGTATAGTCTCTCCCTATACCAACATTGATTCCCGGGAATATGCGAGTGCCACGCTGTCGCACTAGGATATTCCCAGCACGAACTTTCTCCCCTCCATATCTCTTGACTCCGAGGCGCTTTGATTGACTATCGCGCCCACCTCTTATACTGCCACCAGCTTTTTTATGTGCCATGGTTACTCTTTCGACTTAACAACTTCATTTATTAATAATCTGGTATATGTCTGGCGATGTCCCCTTTTTCTGTGATGGCGAACTTTAGGTTTATACCTGAAGGCTATGATTTTATCTCCTTTAACCTCTCCTAGAGAAGTGGCGATAACCTTAGCACCCTTAACGATAGGATTGCCCATGATCGTATTTTCATTGTCATCAATAAATAACACCTGGTCCAGTTCCACAGTGTTGCCTTCAGATATGTTGAGACGCTCAACTTCTACCGTTTGTTTTGGGGCGACTTTATACTGTTTGCCCCCTGTTTCAATAACAGCGTAAATTTTATTACCTCCGTTCTTATGTCTTCAGATTTTATCAGCCCAGATTGTTGAGTGTCAAACTTCGTAGAAAAGAGACTGCTGTCAAGATTCAGCAGGTCAAGTTCATTGTCAATCTGCCTTTCTTCCTGTTGTTGCGAGTGGTGAACCCTGAAGCAATCTTCCTGCCTTTCCCATCCTTTGATTTCCTCAAGGCAAGTCTTTGGTTCCCGACTTCTTTCTCTTGCGACGCCACCAGTAGACTACGCCGCCAATAACTATCCAGACAGGACTGAAAATGCCAATCCAGATAAATATCTTCGCCAGCACATGACCGAAGGAGACCAGGCCGTGCCAGGCTCCACTGACGACGCTGCCAGCGCTCCAGCCAGGGAGGACGGTAATATACTCGCTCCTGGGTTCAGTCTCCGTGTTACCCCGGTCATCCGTTACCTTAAGAGAAACAGTGTAGCTGCCAGCGCTCTTATAAGTGTGGGTTGGAGACTTGCTGGTGCTGGTATCCCCATCGCCGAAGTCCCATTCATAGCTGTAGGGTGGAAAACCGCCGGCAATTTGGCTTTCAAATTCGACCTTCTGCCCTTCTTTCACCCTCGTCTTGCGAGCAGTGAATATGACATCAAGCGCAGCCTGCTCCAGACGCACTTCAATAAGTGACGTAGCGGAGGTTCGCTCCAGATACTGCATACGCCCCTTCGTCTGTTCAATTTCGCCTCTTGTCTTTGAGAGCTCTCGCTGAACATCGAGGATATCCTCTACTGTTTCCGCCTTCTCCATTATCCGGAGTAATTGTTCTTCAGTTGCCTCCAGATTTTGCAACCTGGTGCTCAGGTCAACATAATCTTCGGTTACATCCTTGCTGGATGTGCTCTCAGAGCTTACCTCAACTGCCAGCTTGTGTAGTGCCTTCATGGCATCATTAAAATGCTCTGCGGGCACGCGAATAGTAATACTCCCGGCGAGTCTTTCCCCTTCCGCCCACCTTTTTGAAGAAACCACATATCCCCCAAAGCTGTCAGCGAGTTCGGCAATCTGGTCTATGCCAGCAGGAACATCCTCCACTACCAGCAACATATCCCCGGTGCGCACAATCATGCGCTCGGTAGCCCAGGGCTGACCCACGTCAGTCATCGTCACCGGTGCCCCCTCACCTCCCCTTGCTGGTGATGGTGTTGGCGTCGGCATTGGTGTTGGTGTTGGCATTGGAGGTGGCGCTGGTTTGGGTGGGGCTATCGCTGCAGGCGCACAGGCACTGGTTAACACCAGCACCAGAATTAACACTGGTAGTGAAAATTTGAGCAACTTATTCATTTTTATCTCCTTACTTCAGTATAGCATAGGCTACCTGAAGTGTAAGGCTGATTTTCGTCTCTCCAGGGCTGATTGGTGGTGGGGCTGTTGGTGTTGGTGTTGGTGCCATTGAGCCCACATACATGTCATACATGTCCCAAGTGCGGGGGGCCTGGATTCCCTCAGAGACATAGGTCGCCTTGCCTAGAGTAACCCCGGCAAGATCAGCTAATTGTTTTGCTTTGGCTTCGGCATCAGCCATTGCCTTTTCTCTTAGTTCTGCATAGTAGGTGGAAGGCTTTTCCACAGAGAAGCTTATGCCTTGTATGCGAACGAGGTCTCCACCAGCTTCAGCTGCGGCATCGATAATAGTGCCGACCTTATCTATATCCCTTATCTTAGCACTCACCGTATTAGTTACTTGATAGCCAATTACAATTTCCTCATCTGTCTCTCTATCCCACTTTGTTCTTTGGCGAATGCTGAAATACCGGGTCTGGATATCCTTTTCATCCACCCCGCTGTCCTTCAGTGACGCCATCACTTTATCCATGGCTTCGCTTGCCTCAGCTTGAGCCTCGGCCACAGTGGCCTTCCGGGATTCGACGCCCAGCCTCAAGGTAGCAATATCAGGGGTAACGCTGACCTCTCCCTTGCCGGTGACCCAAATCCCTTGCTGCTGGGTTTCTAAGTTCACTTGCAAGCCCTTTGGCAGCCCTATCTGGCTGGCGCCCCCCGGGCTGCAACCACACAAGCCGACTGTTGCTAGTACCAATGTTAGCCCTATTGCCAATAACCATTTCCTTTTCATCTGATAAAACCTCCTTTTATTATTTGAATTAACTGGTAAGGCTCAACCTTCTTAAACTACAGGCGCTCACCTCCTTTATCGTCTCTTTGCGCCAAGAAGATAAAGCAGGGCAGCAATGAGCACCACGGCTATAACTATGATAATGATGAACGCCCATAAGGGCAGAAGCCCGGATTGGAAAGAATAAGCTCCTGTCCAGCCGCTGTCATTCTGGGCACTGTCTATTGCCTTTACCCTCCAGTAATAGGTGCCATAGGGTAGCGCCTGCCCCTGGGGCAAGGTATAGCTAGTCTCAGTTAACCCGCTGATTTCAGTAACCACCAGACTAACGAAACCTGGATCACTGGCAATCTGTAATTTGTAGCTCACTCCACTGGGGTCTGTCACCGCCGTCCACTGGGAAGTAGCAGTTTGACTACTGATAAATCCTATCCTGGTGCCATTGGTCGGCAAACTAAGCGTGGGCTTGGCTGGTGGATTCGATTCCATAACGAATTTCATGCTGGCTGTGTTGCCTGAGGCATCGGTGACTGTTACAGTATGCTCACCATGTTTGCTCTTGGGCGCTGAGAAACTGGTAGAGAAACTGCCTTTGCTATTACTTGTAGCGGTAGCCACCTGAGTGGCGTCATATTTAACAGTTACCGATTTGCTGCCGGCAAAGCCGGTGCCGCTGCCACTCAAGCTCGTGCCCACATCCCCCGAAGTTGGCGTTAGCGTTACCTTAGGCGATACGGTAAATTCCTTATCGCTAATAGTAGTGGCTGAAGTAGAACTCCCATAAGCATCAATCTTGTGGTTTCCCTTGGTGCTGGCAGGAACTTCAAAGGAAGTCTCCCAGTTGCCATTCTCATCAGCTTCAGTTTGCTTGACGACCTCATCATCGTAGGTTATCTTGACATCCTCCTCTTCTTCGTCAAATCCACTGCCCTTTACCGTGACTATATCACTCACAGAACCTGATGATTTGCTTACACTTATGCCTGGTTTTACCTCAAAGGTAATATCCTCGACTTCTGAGAGACTGCTATCATCACCTTTAGCATCTATCTTATGGTCTCCCTTGCTGGAGGCAGGAACGGTAAAGGTTACCCCCCAACTGCCATACTCATCGGCATCAATACCTTCCTTTACCGTCTCATAATCGCTGCCGTCAAAATAATACCTTAGCTCAATGTTATCCTCGTCTTCCCCAAATCCAGTGCCTTTCATGGTAACTTCAGTGCCCACGGGGCCTTCGGCGTCATCAGGCTGTGTTATCTCCAGTTTTGCCTTAACTTCAAAGCCTGTGTAGATAAAGTAGTCATCATTAGTATCGCAAACTCTAATTTCATGACTTCCACTAGCAGATTCAGGGATTTCAAAGTAATCTGTTTCCAGGCTGCCTCCGCTGCTTATATAATCCTTGTCAACCATTTTCCAGTCATTGTTTAGCTCATAATAGACCCAGACTGTTCCGTAGTAATCACTGAGATCTTCCCCATAAAGGCGTATTTCATCTCCCACATAGCCCGAGGAGTCTGAGAGCCAGATTGCAGGTTCATCAGCTTGGGCCAAAATGGCCAGGGCCGGAATGGCTATAAGGCAGACGGCAAAAGCAATTACCAACCTGGATACTAATTTCATTTAATTCGCCTCCTTTATTGTTATATACGATGGAGTGAACAATGTATCACACCTCTCATAGAGTTCTTAAAACTGCATCTCACTTTGTATAACGCATAAAGGTGCTATTGCTTTATACCCCTCCAATTACTTCACTGCAGAGGTATATTAAACTCCCATGGGCCTTGCCAATCACCGAACTTAGTTATGGTAAAGGTTAATTCCCTGGCATCGCTGGGCAGGGGGTCAAGGTTGTTCCAAATGAGTTCTGTCCCTTGGTCAAGGAGGCGTTCTGCTGCATAACCGGCATCTTTGGCGGAGCCATCTACAGTATATTGAGCATGAATAGGAATCAGCTTCGCAAGCAGTGTGTCAGTGCCCTCCTCAGTTAGTCGGGTAGTGGTAAAGGCATAAAATTTAGTTTCTCCTGCTGATAGCTCCACTCGCTCCAGGGTGATGGTTATTCTGTTCGCCGTCTGAGACTGGTTTACTTCAATAGTCTTCTCCATAGCTCCTTGGGGGAATTGGATAAGCACTTTGGTTATGGTACCAAAGCCCATTCCCGATCTCGTTGTCGGTGGCGTACCTTTAGTAACAGTAATGCCCTGGACATCTAGATAGTACCAGCCTGGAGCTACCTGCTGCCCACTATCGTCCTGTTGCTCCCAGACCAGGGTATATTTTGCTATTTCTCCCGGTTGCAAGCGAAGCTCTTCCGAGCCTTCGGCGAAAGCACGAATTGTTTCCCATGGTCTGGGTCGCATAACTTGCATCCTGGGAGGAAATGGGGTTATCGTGATAGATTCTGAGCTGGCATTCTTAAACTCGAACTCAATCTCGACGTCTTCCCCGGGCAAACAGGCACTCTTTGCTGGAGTTGCCTCTAGCTCCAGAAAGTTGGGTGTTGGCCAGGGAGGTGGAGGTGTTGGTGTAGGAGCGGGTGTTGGTGTGGGGATAGGCATTGGCGCAGGTGCTGAAGGCGGAGTAAGTATTCCTGTTCCCCAGATGATGCCAGCAGCGGCAATGACCAGGAGCGAAGCTGCTACTGCCCGCCACATGGGTCGCTGTGGAAGCAGGTGCTTCAATCCTTCCCGGAAGCGATTACGTTTCGGTCTCTCCTGCTCCATTTCGCTTAACTTGGAGAGTAAGCTATCCTTGAGTTGGGCTTTGAAGGAGGGGCGAGGAGCTCCTTTGAGATCGATCAGCTTCCGAGCGAAATCAATTGCCTCCCGGTAATCATCGGGCATATCAGGGTAAGGCTCTATTTTCTCCCCGGCTAGCATTTCATCTACAGCCTCTGAGAATTCTCGAACAAAGTCCTGCTCTTTTTCCTTTGCCATTTTTATCCCTCTTTAAATTTATCCCTTAGCTTGCATATCACCCGATAAAGTATTGTCCCTACATTCGATTCAGAAAGGGTAAGTATTTTGGCAATCTGACGATTAGTTAGCTCGGCTCCAAACTTCAGGGAGACGATCTCCCGCTCCTGCTGGGGAAGTTCCCTTAGGTATGTATTTAAATTTTGTAGTTCTTCCTTTCTGATAACCTTCTCCTCAGGAGATATTTCTTCTGAAGCTGGCTCAAGTGTTTCTTCAATAGAGACAGTAATCTTCCTGCTCTTAACCCGGTAGTGATCAATGACAGTATTGCGGGCAACAGTCATAAGCCAGGTAGAAAAAGCTGCTTTGTCTGAGCGGTAGCTATCAAGCCTTGTTAGCACCTTCTCAAATACAGCTGAAGTTAAATCCTCAGCTAAATCTATATCACCCACCTGATAACTGATGTAGCGAAAGACTTTGGGCAGATAATACTCATAGAGCTGGGCAAAGGTCTCTCTGGCGCTCTCAGCCCTTTTATCTGGCCGCAACCTTAATCCCACTTAAATAACCCCAAAGCCTTTCTCTATTTTAATTATACGATGGAGTGAAGAATGTATCACACTGAAGATTTACAACAACAGAAAAGAGAAAGTTTCTAGCGATTAGCCTCTAGCCAATCTAAGACGGTAGTCATTGCTACCTCTTCTAGGCGTAGCTTGTGCTTGGCGCCGGGAATTATGGTTAACTCTTTGGGTTCTTTGGCTTTTTCATATAGCCTGTACGCATGCTCCAGAGGCACCACTTCATCAGCATCTCCGTGGATTAAAAGCAGAGGGTGTGGGGATATCCTGTCTATCCAGTTAATTGGAGAAACTGCTTTGAAGCCGTTTAACCATTCTTCAGGTGATGGTGGGAATCCCTTGTCTTTAATGGCTCCAATTTGGCGAAAATGCTCAATGGAGGACAAAAGCGTTTCTTTGCTCTCCAGAGAGCTAAACTCAGCAGGACAGGCGCAAGTCACTATTGAGGATATTCTGGGATCGTGAGCTGCAGCATGAACGCTTACTGCTGCCCCACCACTGAAGCCAAGGAGACAAACACGCCTCCTGTCTATTTCCTCAAGACTGAGAAGGAAGTCAAGGGCAGATTGCAAGTCCCTGCCCCAGCCTAGAATGTCAAGGTTGCCCTGGCTCCTTCCCGCCCCTCGAAAGTTAAATATCAAGGTAGCAAATCCAGCGGCACAAAATCTTTCTGCTAGCACAGGATAACCCCTATCATTGGGATTATAAGGCATAGCGGGAATTCCGTGGCAGATACACAAAGCAGGACAAGGCTTGTTTCCTGGAGGGATAAAAATCTCGCCATCAAGTTCAAGTCCATCAACCTTCAAGCTAATTTCTCTTGAGTCCATTTTTATATTAATTATGTTGAGAGCGTTTGGTCTTCACTTGAAAAAAGTGACGAATACAATTAATTGTGTTTCTAAGTATACCACGCTTGCAAAGAAATGGCCTTCTGGTGTAGAAAGGATGCTATTGAATTCAGTTGTAGTTATTAAGAATTAAATGGCAAGCAAAGGAGTATATGTTTGCAGGATGTTCTCCCCCATTGTTGATAATTATGATTTCCTCAACGCCTTGCTCAGTTTTGGTAGAGACAAATATTGGAGAAAATTTGCTGTCTCCAAAATCGAATTCAGGCCTGGGGGAAAAGCTCTGGATGTGGCTACCGGAACTGGTGATTTAGCCCTGGAATTGGCTAAAAGAGTTGATGAAGGCGGCAAAGTTATCGGGATTGATTTTTGTATAGAAATGCTAGAAAAGGCTCGCGATAAGCTGCCAAAGACATGTCGCTATAATTTGGAGCTTATCTGTGCCAAGGCAGAGGTTCTTCCTTTCCCAAATGATACCTTTGACTGTGTTAGTATTGCCTTTGGTTTGAGGAACGTGGCAGATATTGGACAAGCGCTTCAAGAAATAACCCGGGTGCTGAAGATAGGGGGGAAATTACTTTGCCTTGAGTTCAGCCAGCCCAAGGATAAGATATTCAGGCAGATTTATTATTTCTACATTTTTCATATTCTGCCTTTTCTTGGCAGGGTTATATCGAAGAATGAGGAAGCCTATGCTTATCTTCCGCAGTCAATAGCAAGGTTCCCCAGTTCATCTGAGTTAATACAAATTATGCAGAAGGTAGGGCTAGAGAACGTTGTAGCTTATCCTCTCACTCTCGGGGCAGTTACAATCCACATCGCAACCAAGAAGGCGACATCAATGGCAGATGATTATTAATTGTCTTTGCCGGGAATTGCATTTGGGAATATAATTTGAGACAAGGATTCAGTGCAGCTAAAAATATGGTTTCTTGAGACCCGGCCCCAATTCTTGCTTCTTTCTGTTGTACTGGCATTTTTAGGCACCTCTATGGCTTGGTACGACGGCGTGTTCCACCTCAGTTATGCCTTATTAGCCTTCGTCGGATTACTTTTGTGCCACATCAGTGTAAATGTGCTCAATGACTATTTTGACTATAAAAGTGGTATAGATTTGAAGACTCAAAGAACCCCGTTCAGTGGAGGCAGTGGCATCCTGCCGCCGGGTTTGCTTAAGCCGAAGCAAACTTTCTGGTTTGGGCTGGTCTCTTTCCTGCTGGCTGTACCTATAGGAGTTTATTTTGTGATGACAAGGGGCTGGCTTCTGTTGCCTTTACTTCTAGTGGGTGTAGTATGCATTCTCTTCTACACGCCTGTCTTGACCAAACTGAGATGGCCTGAGTGGGCCCCTGGAGTAGGGATGGGGGCTTTACCTATACTTGGTTTCTACTTTGTTCAAACCACCATTTACACCTTCCCTGCAATTATAGCATCCATACCCTCAGGCATTCTGGTGCATAACTTGCTCCTTTTGAATGAATTCCCTGATGTCCAAGCTGACAGGAATGCTGGCAGAAAAACCCTGCCCATTCTTATGGGAAGGAGAAAAGCTGGTGTAATTTATTCAACTCTGACAGCGGTAGTCTATTTATGGATAGTTGTTGCTGTGATAAAAGGACTAATGCCAGTCTTCTCATTGATAGCCTTGCTGACAATTCCCTTTGCCATAAAGGCTATTCAAGGTACTTTAAGATATGGAGAGAAGGCAAGTGCGCTAGTGACAGCCATGAGGAATAATGTTCTCGTTGTGCTCCTAACTCAGTTGTTTTTAGGCCTTGGCTATATCCTGGCGAGAATTCTATAAAATCTAAATTTGATTCTCTATGCAATATTCTCTTAAGCCATTCAAGGAAGAGAAGAATTCCCGCATCATTGCATTTACAGGATACATCCCTTTTTGCGTTACACTTATCTTCCCACTTTCTTCCTGCACTAAACCGAAGAGCTTGAGAAACAGCAGTTCCCTTCTTAATTTCTTGTGTATGTCAGCATTAAACTTCTGGCGAAATTTCCCTGTATCCAGCTTCATCCCGAATAGTTTTGACAAAAGATAATAATACATTAATTCATGATCAGATAGTTTGCGCCACCGAATTATGGGAAGTTTATTTTGTGTTACCAAGTCCTCATATCTATCCAAGGAGAATGAGTTCACATAAAACTTTCCCTGGAGGAGGCTTACAGATCCGGAGCCTATGCCGATATAATCATCGAAGTCAACCACGTATTCATCTATCATCCTTTCACCTTTGGAAAAACACCACACAGTAGAAGCATCATATCCGTTGGCGTGAATGTTTTTCAGGATAATGTTGTAAAAACTCCTCTCTCGAGATGTGTCTATCTGGTTGAATCTTCGCTCCATGGCATCTCTTTTATGTGGAGAAGGCATCAGGGGATAGAATGTAGCCTGGTCTACATCTAAGCTTTTTAAAATCTCCATGTCTGTCTGAAACTTCGCAATGGATTGCGAAGGGAAATTGAATATAAAATCTAGATTAAGGGTATCAAACTTACCTTTAGCGATTAAAACCCTTTCTTTTAGCTCTTCCCCATCGCAGAATGCTCTCCCCATGGTTTTCAATATGTTATTGTCGAAACTCTGTATTCCAATGGAGAATCTGTTAATCCCGGCGTTTTTTAGAAGGTCCACATTCTCCTCATTTACTTCACGTGGTGTTGTTTCTACAGAAATCTGTTTTACCTCAAAGTTTCTTTTGAGGTAATTTATGAATTCAAGTAACTCATCTATCAGTACAGTCGGAGTTCCGCCGCCGAAGTAGAATGTCGAGAAGTTGAAACCCTTTTGAATGTAAAGGTCAAGCTCTTTTTTTAGGTGCTTAAAGTATTTTCTTGCTTTATCCTCGCTGAACAAACATCTATTAAAACAACAATAAGGGCACAGACTCCTACAAAAGGGAATGTGGATGTAAAGGGAAATTCCCTGGTCATTCTCCATCCCAGAGCCGATGACTTCCGTTTCCTCGATTGTCTCGCTTAGCTTTAGGAATTTCTTCCCTTCGCGGTGTGTAACCCATCCCAGAAATCTCGAGAGCATTTTGATCAAAATTTCCTCAATGAATAATCAGTTCTCTGTTAGAGTAGCAACTGCACTATGCCCACCACCAGGCAAGGAGAATTCCCAATGCCGCCCCAACTATAACCTGGAATCGAGTATGCCCTACCAGGTTTTGCATGAAATGTTCAAACTCGGGTGTTGTCTTGGGAAAACTTGTTAACAGGTGGTTGAGCACCACAGATTGCTTGTCTACTGTTTGTCGCACGCCAGCAGCATCATACATTACTATCACAGCTAGAATGGCGCTGACGGCAAAAATGCCTGAATCTACCCCATATACTACGCCCGCAGTTGTTGCTAAAGCGCAGACCAGAGCAGCATGGGCACTGGGCATTCCTCCGGCACTGACCATATAATGCAAATTTAAATGTTTCTCCCTTATCGATTGAATGATTACTTTCAATCCCTGAGTTACAAGCCAGGTAGCGATAGGAATGATTAATACCTTCATGGCTATAATTTGATTCAGGATACTCATATTTACCTTGCTTTGTTTATCAATTTACTTTTTGGGATTAGTCCTTAATCTTATCTGCTTTTCGGGCTTCTTTACAAATTGTGTGCTTTGCAGGTGGAATTATTAGAAGGGGTTAATTTATAATAAGTGTCAACTCAAATAATAAAGCAAGGAGGCTGTAAGGATGACAACGAAAGTAGGTATCAACGGCTTTGGACGTATTGGAAGGTTAACTCTCAAGGCGATAATTCAGCGCTGTAGTCACGAATTAGAAGTCGTGGTGCTCAACGACCTCACCGATGCTAGGACAAATGCACACCTTTTTAAGTATGATAGTAACTATGGTATCTATCCCGGAGAGGTAGAATCTGAGGGGGATTCCATTATAGTTGGTGGTAAATTGATAAAAGTTTTGGCTGAACGGGATCCAGCCAAGATTCCCTGGCAAGACTATGGGGTGGATATTGTCATTGAGTCAACCGGGCTTTTTACCCAGGCTAGTAAAGCGCAAGCACACTTCCAGGGTGGCGCTAAGAAAGTGATTATCTCAGCGCCAGCTAAAGAAGAAGATATAACTATTGTCCTCGGTGTTAATGAAAAGCAATACGATCCAGTTAAACATGGAGTTATATCCAATGCTTCTTGCACCACCAATTGCATTGCTCCTGTGGTCAAGGTTCTCCACCAAGCTTTTAAGATTACTCATGGCTTAATGACTACCATTCATTCCTACACCAATGATCAGAAGATACTGGATGTGTTTCATCAAGATCTGCGCCGGGCGCGTGCTGCTGGGATGAATATCATTCCTACTACCACCGGAGCTGCTCGTATGGTAACTATGGTTATACCTGAACTTGAGGGGAAGCTGCACGGCATTGCCGTGAGGGTGCCGACTTCTACAGTATCTGTTGTTGACCTTGTAGCTGATTTAACCCAAAAAACGACTGTTGAGGAAATTAACCAGGCTTTTAAAGAGGCCGCCGATGGAGAGATGAAAGGTATTATCGAATATTGTGCCGAACCACTGGTGAGCATGGATTTTAAGGGGAATCCATCAAGTGCTATTTTTGATGCCTTAAGCACTATGGTTGTTGATGATAAGTTAGTGAAGATACTGGCCTGGTATGATAATGAATGGGGCTATAGCTGTCGCCTCGCTGATCTTACTGCCTATATTGCTAAGCAAGGTTTATAGAAATCTCCTCGGTGATGAATTCATATTGTGATGCAAAGTCTTGATGAAAAAGCTAATTGAAGGGGCCGGTAGGCTGGGCATAAAGCTCAGTGCCGGGCAGGTGAAGCAGTTTGAGCGTTATTATCAAGAATTAATTGAGTGGAACAACAAATTTAACCTCACCTCAATAACAGATTATCACCAGGTTCAGATTAAACACTTCCTTGATTCCTTAACTGTTGTTTTGGCCTTAACTAACAAGGAGTTAAGCCAGCCAAACCTCAGCATCATTGATATTGGCACAGGTGCTGGATTTCCCGGTGTGCCCCTAAAGATTTTTCTTGGTAAGCCAAGATTGGTGGTTATTGAATCCATCGCCAAGAAGGCGACTTTTCTTCGCCACCTTGTCTCTGAATTGGAACTAGAGGGCACTGAAGTGGTGCCGGGCCGAGCAGAGGAGATAGCTCACTCCTTACTATACCGCGAACAATTTGGCTTAGCTGTCTCCCGCGCCGTGGCTTTATTGCCTTCCTTGGTGGAGTTGGCTTTGCCTTTTTGTCAGGTTGGTGGGAAGTTTGTTGCTCAAAAGAAAGGGGACATCAGCCAGGAAATAGCCCTGGCAAATAGAGCTATTGCTAATTTGGGAGGTAAATTAGGGCAGATAAAGCCAATAACATTGGAAGAACTTGGAGATAGGCGTTATTTGGTAATTCTTGATAAAATATACCCAACACCGGAGAAATATCCGCGTCGTCCTGGATTAGTAAAGCGGCGTCCAATCTAGGAGGTGATGGAAAATGTGGCGCAGAAGATCCTGGAAATTTTACTTTGGCTTTCCTCCCTTTGGTTTCTATTTTCATGGGTTAAAACCATTTCCCGATAAGCAAGAATACCTCGATATGCTTCAAGAGTATAAGGGGGAACTTGAAGAGGAACTAAAGGAGGTGGAAAAGGAAATAGAAGAAGTAAGAAAGAGCCCTTAAGTAAGGGAAGAAAGGGGAAAATGAACAATTCTTTTAATGAGGAAGAGCAAATGGGTATAGAGGATGACCTGGAGATGCTCCGCGAAGATTTAATAGGTGAACTACAGGCCATTAACCAGTATCAGGAACATATCGAAAGCTTGGAGAATGAGGAGGCTGTGGCTATATTAGAACATATTCTTGAAGAGGAGAAGGAGCACGTTGCCGAGTTGCTGGCGTTAATTCAGAAGATTGATCCCGTTCAAGCAGAAAAATTCAAGCAGCACATTTTATGAGTATAATGGCATCTGGATGAAGACAGCCTCTTATTTTTCTCAGGGCAAAAAGCTCTTTTAATTATCCGCAGCTTATTTGATGGAGGGCATGGGGTTGACCACTTCTGAAATGTGAGCCAGAGATAAATGAGCGCGGATAGTTTACATGGAAGGAGACAATAACTGTTGAATGTATTGATTATTGGTGGCGGTGCCAGGGAGCACACGCTGGTGTGGAAGATTGCTCAGAGTCCTAGGGTTGACAAAATTTTTGTTGCTCCGGGAAATGCGGGAACAACATTTGTAGCCGAAAATTTGAACATCCCCCCCGTTGATATAGAATCCCTGGCTAAAGCGGCTGAAGATAAAAAAGTTGACCTTGTTATCGTTGGCCCCGAGGTGCCACTGGCTTCAGGCATAGTAGATTACTTTAATGGTTTAGATATCCCTATTTTTGGGCCCACTAAAGTGGCAACTCAGATAGAATCAAGCAAAGTTTTCGCCAGAAACTTGATGGAAAAGTATGGCATTCCTTGCCCTAAAGGAGTCGTCTTCTCCTCTTATCCCAAGGCTCAAGTATATCTTGACAAACAAGAGATGCCCATTGTCATCAAAGCAGATGGTTTGGCCGCTGGCAAGGGCGTAATTATCGCTGACTCCCTTGAAGAAGCTAACAAGGCTCTTAGCGACATTATGAAAGCAAAAAAATTTGGCTCTGCTGGAGATAAGGTAATCATTGACGAATATGTTACTGGCCGAGAGGTAAGCCTCATAGCTTTCACCGATGGTAAAACGGTCTCACCCATGCTTCCTGCGTGTGACTATAAGAAAGTTTGGGATAATGAGCAAGGTCCCAATACCGGTGGCATGGGCAGCTACAGCCCTCCGGGATTTTTCTCCACCGAGCTCATAGAAAAAGTTACCAACAATATTTTGCTGCCCACAATAAGAGCGATGACTGATGAAGGTATGCCTTACAAAGGAGTGCTATATGCTGGGTTGATGGTAAATAACGGGGAGATATTGACGCTGGAATTCAATGCCCGCTTTGGCGATCCTGAGACTCAGGTTATTCTGCCCTTGCTGAAAACCGACTTAATAGATATAATTCTGGCAGTAATCCAGGGCAATCTTGACCAGTTGAAAATAGAATGGGATACTGGAGCTTGTGTCGGAGTGGTTATGGCTTCAGCTGGCTATCCTGGCAGCTACAAAACTGGCTTTCCCATAAAAGGTTTGGACAACATAGGTAAAGATTTGCTAGTCTTCCATGCGGGAACTAAACTGAGCAATGATGGCAAAGTTTACACCAATGGTGGGCGGGTGCTTACGGGAGTGGCCATGGGTGAGAATTTGGCTGAAGCCCAGGCAAAGGTTTATCGTAATATTTCTAGCATCTCATTTGATGGCTGTCATTATCGTAGGGATATCGCTTTAAGGGAGATAGCCTGAATGGCATTAGTGGGCGTTGTTATCGGCAGTAAAACAGATGAGGAGATGATTGAGGCAGCCTTGGGGATACTGCAAAAGCTGGGCATTGATTATGAACTCTCTGTTATTTCAGGGCATAGAAATCCAGAGAAAGTCCGAGAATATGGCTTGCAGGCAGCGGAGCGAGGCATAGAAGTTATTATTGCTGCCGCGGGTTATGCGGCGCATCTTCCCGGCATTCTAGCTAGCTGGACAACATTGCCTGTTATCGGTGTCCCTTTAGCCACGAGCGATTTGAAGGGGGTAGATGCTCTGCTCTCTATAAGTCAGATGCCTTCCGGGGTTCCTGTGGCTTGCGTCGGTATTGGCGAAAGTGGTGTTAAGAATGCTGCCTTACTTGCTGCCCAGATTTTAAGTACAGGGCATGCTGAAATAAAAGAGGCTTACCGTAAATATAAAATGGAGCTAGGAGATAGATAATCATGATTGAACGTTACTCTAGACCACAGATGAAGAAAATCTGGTCTGAAGAGAATAAATTTGACCAATGGCTGAAGGTGGAGGTGGCTGTATGTGAAGCCTGGGCTGAGTTGGGTGAGATTTCTCAGGAAGATGTGTCCAAAATAAGGAAGGCCAGCTATAATCTGGACCGCGTGGCCGATTTCCTCAAGGTAACCCATCACGATATGACAGCTTTTACGAGTGCAGTTTCCGAAAGCCTGGGTGAGGAATCTCGCTTCCTACACCTTGGTCTCACCTCCTCAGACGTGATGGATACTGCTCTGGGCTTGCAATTGAAGGAAGCTGCCGAACTCCTCGTGCAGGGTGTAGCTGAGCTTATTTCTATTCTGAAAAACAAGGCTATAAAACATAAATACACCATTATGATGGGGCGAACACATGGTGTCCATGCTGAGCCCACCACTCTGGGTTTGAAGATGGCTCTTTGGAGAGAAGAAATGAAGCGCAATGCCCGGAGACTGGCTGAAGCCAAGGAAATCGTCTCCGTTGGCAAAATATCGGGAGCGGTGGGCACTTATGCTACTGTGCCCCCTGAGGTGGAAAAGATAGCTTGTGCTAAGTTAGGGCTGGCGCCAGCTCCAATATCCAGTCAGATAGTCCAGCGCGACCGCCATGCCCAATTTGTAACTACTCTGGCTCTGATTGCCAGCTCCCTGGAAAAGTTCGCCACTGAAATCAGAGGGCTTCAGAGGACTGAAGTTTTGGAGCTTGAAGAACCTTTTGAAGCTGGACAAACAGGCTCTTCAGCGATGCCCCACAAGCGAAATCCTGAGCTTTGCGAACGTACTTGCGGACTGGCACGATTAATTCGGGGATATGCATTGACTTCCATGGAAAATATAGCTCTGTGGCATGAACGTGACATCAGCCATTCGTCGGCAGAGCGCCTCATCTTGCCTGACTCTTGCCTGGCATTGGATTATGTGCTGTCCATATCCACCTGGGTGATGAAGGGACTCAAAGTTTATCCTGAGAACATACAGCGCAACCTTGGTCTCACTAAGGGTTTGATCTTCTCTCAAAGAGTACTTCTGGCTTTAATAAATAAAGGTGCAGGTCGAGAAGAGGCATATAGAATGGTGCAGGATAATGCTATGAAAGCCTGGCAGGAAAGAATTAGCTTCCTGGATCTACTTGAGTCTGATGAGCATATTCTGGCTTATCTGTCCAAACCTGAATTGGAATCTCTGTTTGACTACAACTATTACCTGAGATATGTCGACAGCATTTTTGAACGCCTGGAGTTAAAAGGAAGTTCAGCTCCTACCCAAAGCTAATTAGAGGGAACTAGACAATGAAGATTGTATTGAAGACCAGCTTACCTCTTCCTTTATTCCGCCGCGGCAAAGTAAGGGATATTTACGATTTGGGTGATAAATTGCTTATAGTGTCTACCGATCGCATTTCTGCTTTTGATGTTGTGCTACCCTGCGGCATTCCCGACAAGGGTAAGGTGCTTAATCAACTTTCAGCTTTCTGGTTTGAAAAAACAAAGAATATCATGCCTAACCACCTTATTAAAGTAGTCGATGGCGACCTCACTCTGAACGATGTGGAAAGTCTTTCGGACTATTCTGGTGAGTTACCTGACTATCTTCTGGGTCGCTCTATGCTTGTGAGTAAAGCTGAACGCATCTCGGTGGAATGCGTCGTTCGGGGTTATCTGGCAGGCTCGGCGTGGGTGGAATATAGGGAGACAGGAAAGGTTGGTGAGGATCTTTTACCTTCAGGGATGAAAGAAAGTCAAGAATTACCTCACACCATCTTCACTCCCACTACTAAGAGTGATACAGAGCATGACCGTCCTCTAACTGAAGGGGATATAGAAAGCCTTGGCATTAAGTACTTGCTTGAAGAATTAAAAGAGAAGAGCTTACTCGTTTATGACTATGCCCGGGATTATGCCAGAAGCAGGGGCATTATCATCGCTGATACCAAATTTGAATTTGGTATCATAAATGGAAAGCTGGCCATTGTGGATGAATTGCTGACACCTGATTCCAGCCGCTTCTGGAGCATCAGTCAATATAAGGTTGGTTTTTGCCAGTCCAGCCTTGATAAGCAGCCAGTGCGTGATTGGCTGACAGCGTCAGGGTGGGATAAGGAACCGCCAGCTCCTATGTTGCCGCAGGAGGTGGTTGAAGGGACAACAAGAAGATATCGCGAAGTCTATAGCAAACTGACCGGACAGACTATCTGAATGAACATGCGAGGAGTTCTGAAATGTACTTAGCTAAAGTTTATATTATCTTAAAGCCTACAGTTAATGACCCTCAGGGCTTGACTATCAAAGGGGCGTTGCATAACTTGGGCTTCAGCGAAGTAACCAGCGTTCGGGCAGGCAAGTATATAGAAATGAAGATAGATCAAGATAGGCAAGATAAAGCCCGAGGAGAGATTGACCAGATGTGCCGCAAGTTGCTAGCCAATCCTGTTATTGAGGACTACTCCTTCAGCTTAGAGGAAATTTAGCGCCTAAGCTCTTTTCTGTGACGCTTTCGCTCCATTTGTAACTCAAGAATGGTATGCTAAACTTATAGTACCAAGCTCATAGCCCGGGGGTAATGAATGAAAAGAGATTTGCTTTCGATATCTGATCTCAGTTGTGAGGAAATTGAGCAGCTTATCAAAGAAGCTCTCATGATAAAGCAAAAAGGTACGTCTCACTCTCTTTCAGGAAAGGTTTTAGCTCTTCTTTTTGAGAAACCTTCCTTGCGCACTAAGACTAGCTTTGAGGTGGCCATGCATCACATGGGTGGAGACGCTGTTTATCTGTCTCCAGGCGAGGTGGGCTTGGGTGAACGGGAGCAAGTTTCTGATGTGGCCAGAACGCTCAGTCGTTACGTTGATGGTATCGCTACACGCACATTTTCTCACGATACGTTGTGCACTCTGGCTGAGTATTCATCTGTGCCTGTTATCAATGCGCTGTCTGATTGGGAACACCCCTGTCAGGCACTCTCTGACCTGCTTACTATATATGAAAAAAAAGGCAGGCTCTCAAGATTAACCATGGCGTTTATTGGCGATGGTAATAATGTAGCTAATAGTTTGTTTCTTGCTGCTTCGCTTGTGGGCATGAATTTCTCTATTGCCTCTCCTTCGGCTTATGAGATCAACCAAGAGGTATTAGCCCGAGGCAAAGAGCTTGCTATTTCCAGCGGCAGCAAGGTCAAGCTGACTGATAAACCTTATGAGGCAGTTAAAGATGCTGATGTGGTATACACTGATGTGTGGACTAGTATGGGCCAAGAAGCTGAAGCAGAGAAGCGACGCGTTGTTTTTTCCGGTTATCAGGTAAATCATAAATTGTTGGACTTGGCTAAACAGGATGTTTTATTTATGCATCCTTTGCCTGCCCACCATGGAGAAGAGATTTCGATAAATTTACTGGATGATTCCAGGTCGGTGGTCTTTGATCAGGCGGAGAATAGGCTTCACCTCCAAAAGGCGCTGTTAGTCAAAATGCTTTTGTCATTGGGGATATTGATGAAATGACGGAACCTATCCTTGCTATTGTGGGCAGAACTAATGTGGGCAAATCTACTCTGCTGAATCGTTTGGCTAGCAGACGTCTGGCCATAGTTGCTGGTTTGCCGGGAACCACAAGAGACCGTCTCTTTGCTTCGGTCACTTGGCGAGGACGAGAGATGACCTTGGTTGACACCGGCGGTTACTTTCCAGGCCCTTCGCTTGATTCGACAAAGTTGCCTCTGCATCAAAAGGTGGCATCTCAAATAAAAACAGCCATTACTCAAGCTGATGCCATAATTTTTCTCGTAGATGGTAAGGATGGAATTATTGGTGCCGATGAGGAAATAGCCCAGATGCTGCGTGGAACAGGCAAGCCTGTGATACTGGCAGTAAATAAGATAGATTCCTTTAAATGGCAAACTCAAGCTGCTAACTTCTATCGCCTTGGGACAGGACAGCCTATACCTATCAGTGCCTATCATAACCTGGGAATAGAGAGGCTGCTAGAGGCTGTCCTGGCTCTTCTTCCTGCGCCATCTGAAAAGCTTTCCCTTCCGCCGGAAGCGAAACTGGCGATTGTGGGAAGACCCAATGTGGGGAAGTCAACTTTGCTGAATGCTTTGTTAACTGAAGAAAGAGCTGTTGTTGATGATGTTCCCGGAACAACGCGCGATTCTTTGGATGCGGTGGTTCAGTGGCATGATAAGAGAATTTTGCTTATTGACACCGCCGGTATCAAACGGCGGGGCAAAGTTGCTAGAGGTATTGATTATTACAGTCTGCTTCGTGCTCTCCAGGCTATTAATCGTTGCGATGTTGCCTTGTTGATGATCGATGCCACTGAGTTTGTTACTGCCCAAGATATGCATATTGCTAGGTATATTATGGAACTTGGGAGAGGGATAATATTGGCAATCAATAAATGGGATCTTATTCCCATAGTGCAAAGGCGGGAGTTTCAGCATCTTCTTTCATTGCGGTTCAGATTCCTGTCTTATGCTCCCTTTCTTTATATTTCTGCTAAACTGAGGGAAGATACAGATAGAATTTTGCCTGAAGCATGGCGTATTTGGCAGCAGAGCCAGAAGAAAGTAGCGCAATCAGAAGTTGACAAAGCAGTGAAACAAGCAGTGAGCAGCCATCCTCCTGCTGTTAAAGGAATGAGACGACTACGAATTATCAAGGCCTACCAGGATGAATCTAGCCCGGGATCATTCATTCTGTCGGTCAATGACCCTGGATTAGTCCATTCCTCTTATCAGCGCTATCTGGAGAAGCAGCTGCGCCGCAGTTTTGGTTTTCAGGGTGTTCCCTTGCGGTTGATTTTCAGCAAATATCGTAGTAAAAATAGAAGGGAACCGGAGATGATGCAAGTATGATAATAACCAAATTCATTGTTAGCATGATTATTGGCTATCTCTTGGGCTCTATACCCTTTGGGTTGATAGTGAGTAAATTAGCTAAGGGTGTTGATGTGAGACAATATGGAAGCGGGAAGACAGGTGCTACTAATGTAATGAGAGCTGCAGGAACTAAATTCGGCGCTCTGACTATAGCTCTTGATGTAGCTAAAGCTGTTGTAGCAGTTATGCTGGCTAAGCTGATTGTAGGAAGTGATGTTATTTACCTTGGCACTGTCCTTCTCAATTGGCAGGTAGCGCAGGTTGTCACAGGACTGGCAGTGCTTGCCGGGCATAGCTGGCCAGTATTTGCCAAGTTCAAGGGTGGCAGAGGTGTAACCGCATTTTTTGGCACAATGTTTGCCATTTATCCCCCAGCAGCTTTGGTGGGCACTGAGGTTTGGGTTGCAGTGGCACTGCACAGTCGGCATATGTCCTCGGGCTCTATCTTGGGCATCACCGCCACCTGGTGTTTAATGATTCCTTTGACTATTGCCTATGATTTGCCGCCAATTTATCTCGCCTACGCATTAGTTGCCATGGGACTGGTTATTTATCAACACCGCGATAACATCAAAAGACTGAGACAGGGAACAGAGCGTCGTTTCTTCTAGTCATGCCTAAAGCTGCTATCATAGGTAACACCACCTGGGGCAGGACTTTAGCTGCCTTGCTGGGGGATAAAGGGGTAGCAGTAAAGGTCTGGACACGGAGCAGGACAGAAGCTGAAGAACTGAACCAGGGAAAGTATAGCTATTCTTCTACCGATTGCATCGAAGAAGCTCTGGATAAGGCTGATCTGGTAATCTGGGCGGTTCCCTCTCAAAAGCTGAGGCAAAATGTCATCCTCGCCAAGTCCTATCTCACTGACTCTATGCTATTGGTTAGCGCCGCTAAAGGGCTGGAGGTAGACACCGGAGACAGGATGTCTCAGGTTATAGCGGAGGAAATTTCTTCTGATTTGAGGGGGCAAATTTGTGTTCTTTCAGGCCCCAATTTAGCTAAAGAAATTGCACAGGGTCTACCTGCTGCTGCGGTAGTCGCTTCTGAAAACATAACTGTCGCTGAAAAGGTGCGAGAACTACTAGAATGCCCTCATTTTACGCTTTTTACCAGCGAGGATGTTATTGGGGTAGAGTTGGGAGGTGCCTTTAAAAACATTGTGGCTTTGGGGGCGGGGGTGATGGATGGCTTGGGTTTGGGTGATAACGCTAAATCTGCTTTTATCACCTATGGTTGGGCTGAGCTTGTTTCCCTGGGGACAGTTTTAGGAGCCAATGCTGCTACCTTTTATGGCTTGGCTGGTTTGGGGGATTTGGTAACCACCTGCGCTGGCAATCTCAGCCGTAATCATTATGTTGGTTATGAATTGGCTAAAGGTCGCCCTCTATCTGAGATACGTGCTTCTATGCCCCAGGTTGCCGAAGGCGTTTACACCTCCGTGGCGGCTCATCAGCTAGCCTTAAAACTGGGGAAAGAATTGCCCATGGTTGATACTATTTATGATATCCTGTTTCAGGATTTGCCTGTGAAAGAAGCCATAGCTGCCTTCAAGAAACTGGCAGCGGCTCATTATCAACCTTCTTTAAGCATCTTAAATGAATTTGCTCCTCACGAAGTTCCTATTATCGTGAAAGGGGAGCCGAAGTCCTGACTTGAATCAAATGGAGAGGCAATTGAAAAGATTAAATGAGGGTTAATTCCCAGATATCTTGAATCTGGGTAGGACCTTGGCTAATTCTTCAAAAAGGTAGCGTTGGTTTTTATCCAATCCTTGGGGAGTAACCACTTGAATCTTGATAAGAAAATCCCCCTTCCCTCTGCTCCTGATATAGGAAATTCCTTTGCCCTTGAGACACAGAATTTTCCCACTCTGCGTGCCCGGTGGTATCTTTAGAGATATATTGCCGTTTAAAGATGGGATATTTATCTCATCACCCAGTACGGCCTGAGCAAAATTAATGGGGAGCTCGCAAAGAATATCGTTCCCTTCCCTGTGGAACAATTTATGTGGCTTAACTGAAAGTGCAAGGTGAAGGTCACCAGGTGGGCCTCCGTACAAACCAAGGTTGCCTTCACCTTCAAGGAGTATGCTGTAGCCATCGTCTACCCCAGCGGGGATATCAACGGTCAGTTTGCGCTTCATTCTTATTCTTCCACTCCCACGGCACTGGTGACAGGGGTTGCTTATCACAGTGCCACTTCCCTTACAGCGGGGGCAGGTCGTGGTATGGGCAAAACGTCCGAAAATACTCTGTTGCACTCTCCTCACCTGCCCCACCCCCTGACATTCAGGACAGACCTGAGGGTTTGTTCCTGGTTTGCTACCAACTCCATGGCATGAAGGACATACCTCTAGGCGTTCTATTTCCACCTCCTTCTTGCAGCCAAAAACAGCCTCTTCGAAAGAAAGAGTAAGGTGACTATACTGGTTGTCGCCCTTTTGCGGAATGTGCTGAGCGGTTCTCCCGAATGGAGACTCAGCAAAACCCCCAAAGAAGGATTCGAAGATATCCCCCAGGCCACCAAAGTTAAAGTCAGGAAACTCTCCTTCATTAATCACTCGGCCATAATGGTCATAGCTACTCCTTTTCCCAGGATCGGAAAGTACTTGATAAGCTTCATTTATTTCCTTAAATTTTTCTTCAGCTCCTGGATCCCTATTGTGATCGGGATGATACTGGAAAGCCAATTTGCGAAAAGCTCCCTTGATCTCTGCTTCACTGGCATTACGCGGCACTCCCAGTACTTGGTAATAATCTTGCTTTACCGCCATAATCTTTAAGTATAAGATTTTATGGTTATATTGGCAAATTTTGTGAAGGGATTGTTACAAGTTAGGACAATCCTACCGGATCGACATCCACAGTCCATCCCTGTTGCAAAGTCAGTCCTGAGAATATCTGAGCTGGATTGGAACCGCGGAGTATCAGTTGCCAGCGATACCTGCCCCGGATTCTGGCGCTAAAAGCGGGCATGGGGCCAATCAAGTTTAGGTCACTTAAACCTTTGCTCTCTTTTTCCGCCATGATGATATGGCTCATTTTTTCTGTTTCACGGCGGCATTGGTCATTATTGGTGTGAGTATATGCCAGACGAATGAGCTGGCTGAATGGGGGGTAATGGTATTGATGCCGGTAATTTATCTCTTGCTCATAGAATCCTAAATAGTCGTGTTTAGCAGCGGCCTGAATGGCATAGTTTTCGGGCGAGTATGTTTGGATGATAACTTTCCCTGCTTTGACTCCACGGCCAGCTCTTCCAGCTACTTGACATAAGAGTTGAAAAGTGCGCTCACCAGTACGAAAATCGGGAAAGTTGAGTCCTGTGTCAGCACTTATTATCCCGGCTAACGTGACTTGCGGCAGGTCTAAGCCTTTGGCGATCATCTGGGTGCCAATAAGTATATCTGCCTTGTGGTCACGAAACTTTTGCAATAATTCCTCGTGAGCATATCTCCGTGTGATCACATCTTTATCCCAGCGGAGTGTTCTTGCCTGGGGGAAAAGGTGCTTAACCTCTTCCTCCACTCTTTGGGTGCCCACCCCGAAAAACCTGAGATTAGAGCTGAAGCACTGAGGGCAGGATGAAGGTACTGGCATGGAATAGCTACAACGATGGCAGGTCAGTTTTCTTTCTGCTGAGTGATAGGTAAGAGCTACCGAGCAGCGGGGACAACGGAAGACAAAATGGCAGTGACGACATTGAATAAATGTAGCTGTGCCGCGGCGATTAAGGAATAAAATTATTTGTTCATCTCTTTCTAGAGTTTTCTCTATAGCAGTGGATAAAGAACGGCTTAGCAGGCTGGTATTTCCCTCCTTCAATTCCTTTTTTAAGTCCACTATACTCACTTCAGGCAAAGGTGAGTAGCCATGTGGTGTAATTCTCTCCTTTAACGATATTATTTTGTACTTACCTGATTGCGCCTGGTGAAAGCTCTCAATGTCTGGTGTGGCGCTGCCCAGAATGACAGCAGCACCGCTAAGCTGTGCTAATTTAATAGCTACGTCTCTGGCGTGGTAACGAGGGGATTTGTCTTCTTGCTTGTAAGTCCATTCATGTTCCTCATCTATGATAATAAGCCCGAGGTCAGACTGGGGGGAAAATAAAGCACTTCTGGGACCAATAACCACGCTGCAGTTTCCTTCCATTATCCACTGCCATTCATCGAATTGTTCTCCTGCTGAAAGACCACTGTGTAACACTGCTACTTGTCCGGGAAAGCGGCTGGCAAACCTTTCCACTATTTGAGCGGTGAGAGCAATTTCAGGGACGAGACAGATGCCACGCTTACCTTGAGAGACGATCTTGGCTAAAGCTCTTAGGTAAAGTTCTGTCTTGCCACTGCCAGTGACACCGAACAGAAGAAATATGGGCGATGAGCTATTGCCAATATTGTTTAGCCTATCCTCGATTGATTTCCATGCGCTTTCTTGGGATGAGGTTAAGTTTGGAGGTAACTTGGACTCAATATTGAAATGAGATAATGGGTCTCGCCTGACATTAATCTTCTCTATGGAGGCAATGTTGCGCTGTACCAGGGCTTTTATTGACACCAAAGAGCAGTTGGCGCGCTTCTCAGCTTCATTGACGAGAATTGGTTGAGCTTGTTTATCCAGAACTTCTAGAAGCGCTACCTGCTTGAAAGCTCGGGACTTATTCAATTTGGAGATCTCGGTAGCAACTTCGTTATGTCTTATTTCTAGCTTTATGTAGGTGCATGATTTTGGTTTTATCTTGGTTTTTTCTAGTTTCTCGTTCTTTATTAGTAAAGCATGGCGAAGGAGAGGAACAACGAGCTGTTTAGCTTTAGTTTTCCCAAATTTTCTCTCCAGTGCTGGCAAGCTTACCTTTCTTTTGCTCTCTATGAATTTGAGGACTTGTTTTTGTCTTAAGGGAAGAGAAGATGTATCTGTGTGAGTGTTTGCTGGCTGGAAATAGGTAGTGATCTTGTGTCCAAAATCTGGTGGTAGCATTAAAGCCAGAGAATCGAAAAGAGGCGCAAGATAATGCTGGCTTATCCATTGAGCAAGTTCTATCTGCAGAGGTGATAGCAAAGTGTGTTCGCTAATGACATCAATTATCTCTTTGACTGTTTCCAGCGAAGTTTGCTCGCTTAGCTTGACGACAATGCCGGGGACATTTCTGGAACCAAAGGGCACCCAAACTGCCTGTCCTAAATCAATATCTAAGTGAGGTGGTGTGGCGTAGCAAAATGTGGGATGTATCGCAGGAAAATTAACTGCTACCTCAGCATACCTCATTCAGTATACTATGATGATTGCGCTTCCTCTGAAGAGAGCCGATTTTCATCTTCTTGGGAAGCGGCTTGCACAGTTACTTTTTCTTGCCTTTCCTTCAGCCTGCTCTGCTTGGCACTGAGATGGCGCATGTAGTAAAGCTTTGCGCGGCGTACTTTGCCATGCTTTAAAACCTCAATATCTTTAATAGCGGTTGATTGAAAAGGGAGTGTGTACTCTACCCCAATACCATAACTTATCTTTCTTACAGTGAAAGTCCCTCCGTTGACACTTTTCCTCAGTCTGATCACCATTCCTTGAAAGTGTTGTAAGCGTTCCTTATCCCCCTCGGTAGTTCTGATACTGAGTTTAATTGCATCTCCAGGGTGTATCTGAGGAATATTTGGGTCTATTTTATATTGGACAACTTCTTGAATATCCATTCTTTCTCCTCTCGGCTAAGATTTGCCTTTTCCAGAAGTTCGGGGCGCCGTTTTGCTGTGCGTAAAATGGCTTCCCGCCGCCTCCAGCAAGCGATTTCTTGATGGTTTCCTGAGAACAAAACCGAGGGGATTTCCCATCCTCGGTATACCTGTGGCCTGGTGTATTGGGGATATTCTAAAAGGCCATCGACATGGGAGTCAGTGCTTGATGATATCTCTGAACCAAGCGCTCCTGGAATAAGTCTGACTATAGCGTCTACCACTGCGATGGCAGCTACCTCACCGCCGCTGAGGACATAGTCTCCAATACTGATTTCGTCTGTGGCCAAGTATTTATGTACTCTCTCATCTATGCCCTCATAATGGCCACAGATTAGCATGAGATGAGGTCGGAGAGCTAATTCCTGAGCGATTTGTTGGTTAAACAAGCTGCCTGTTGGTGTGAGCAAAATAATGGGTAGCTCGCTTACATTAAACTGCTGCTTTACTGCTTCTACCGCCTCGAAAATGGGCTCTGGCTTAAGAACCATCCCAGGGCCGCCTCCGTAAGAATAATCATCTGCGGTATGATGTTTGTCATGGGTGTAATCCCGAATGTTGTGAGTTGCAATTTCTACTATGTCCCTCTCGTTAGCTCTCTTAATAATGCTTTGCTCAAAGGGAGAAGTAAGCATCTCAGGGAAAAGACAAAATATGTCAATTCGCATAGGACTGCCTCTATAATGTTCCTTTTTGATTTATGATTCTTTGCCCCTTGTATTAGCACAAAAGTTAAGCGATTCATCTTAGCATATGAAAAGACATAAGAAAAGTTAGAAAATTCTTGAATTTTCTTGGAAACAGAGCAAAAAACCCTTGACAAAATAGAGGTATAGAGGTTTACAATAGAAAAGTGGGGGAAAGTGGGGAAAAAGGGAAGGAAAAGGTAAGCATGATAGAGAGTGTGGGATGCTACCTGATTTTTGCTAAATGTGAGGTGCTCCGAGGTAAATATGTTTTTTGGCGAACACGAATATAAAGTAGATGAAAAAGGGAGAACACCTCTGCCGCCAAAATTCAGACGGCAGATGAAGGAAGGGCTGATATTAATCAAGGGGACAGAAAAATGCATTTTGGCTTATCCCGTAGCTGAGTGGAAAAGGTTGGCCGACAGTCTGGCAAAAACGGTGGCGCCGGCTAATTTGAGGAAACTGAATCGCGCTATTTTCGGGTCCGCTTTCAGCGCTTCTTTTGATGGACAGGGCAGGATAATCTTGCCAGTTCCCTTACGCGATTATGCTGCGATTGGTGACACCGTCATTATTGTGGGAGCCAACAACTATGTAGAACTTTGGGAAAAGGAACTTTGGGAGAAAGAAAAAGCTTCAGATGAACAGGAGGCATCTCAGATAATCGAGAGTTTCGGAGCACAGCTGTGAAGTTGACTATGTCTTTGCCTATCCATATACCTGTGTTGCTTGGTGAAGTCCTCGAAGGATTACGACCTCAACCGGGAGGATATTTTATTGACTGTACGGTAGGCTTGGGTGGGCATGCTTCTGCCATATTGGAAAGGATTTCACCTTCTGGGAAACTTTTAGGTATTGACGCTGACTCTGAAGCTCTGAGAATAGCTGAAAGTGAACTTGACAGCTATCATGAATCGGTTGTTTTAATTAACGATAATTTTATCAATCTGGAAGCCATTTGTAGCGAACACCATTTTTGTCCGGTTGATGGTATCCTTTTTGACCTTGGTGTTTCTTCCCTGCAACTGGATACAGCCCAACGCGGCTTTAGCTTTCAGCGTGATGCTCCTCTGGATATGAGGTTTAGCTGCGAACAAGAACTGACTGCAGCTGATATCGTGAATAGTTTCCCTGAACGAAAGCTAGCCCTTATCATAAATGAGTATGGAGAAGAGCATTACAGCCGGCGGATATCCCGCCTCATCGTACGAAATCGCCCTATCTCTACTACATTACAGCTTGCTCGAATTGTGGAGCAGGCTCTAGGGAGCAAACATACTAAAATTCATCCCGCCACAAGAACTTTTATGGCGCTTCGCATTGCAGTCAATAGCGAACTCAAAAACCTGGAAGCGGCCTTGAAGCAGACTATTGGCCTTCTTTGTCCTGGCGGAAGGTTGGTAGTTATCAGCTATCACTCTTTAGAAGACCGTATAGTCAAGCAATTCATGCGATGTGAGGCCAGCAGCTATGAGCATAATCCTACCTTAAAGCTCATATCAAGGAAGGTCATCAAACCTACTTCGTTGGAGACAGAATCCAACCCGCGCAGTCGCAGCGCTAGGTTAAGAGTAGCTGAGCGATTCAACTAAAAAGGCAGCATCCATAAAAATAAAGGAGGTAAAGATGGCTAAACTAAAGAGAATTTTTTCTGCTATTGATGTAGGCACAACTAAAGTAGCCACTATTGTAGCTAACGCCAAAGCACAAGACGACATTGAAGTTTTAGGTGTGGGAACTGTTCCCTGCCACGGCTTGCATAAAGGCATTGTAGTTAACATAGATGAAGCCAGGCAATCTATCGCTGCCTCAATAAAGGAAGCTCAGAGAATCAGTGGAATGCGCGTAGACTCTGTATATGTTGGGGTTACTGGCAGGCATGTAACTAGTTTGAATAATCGAGGGGTTGTAGCTATTCCCAGAGATGACCGCTTAGTACGCCCCCAAGACCTGAAGCGAGTATTGTCAGCAGCCCGTACCAATGTCCCCGTTCCTGAAGGTAAACGCGTACTACATGCTATCCCCCGCTATTATGCTCTGGATAGACAAGAGAGAGTAAAAGAGCCGGTAGGTATGCATGGAGCCAGGCTAGATGTGGAAACCCATATTGTCACTGCCTCGATAACCTCAATACAAAATTTGGCCAAATGCGTCCGAAGCATTGGTATTGATGTTGAAGATCTGGTCTTGGAGCCTTTGGCTAGTGGCGAAGCAGTATTGACTCCGGAGGAAAGAGAATCTGGCGTGATTATGGCTGATATTGGTGGTGGCACCACTGATGTTGCTGTATTCAAGAATGGCAGCATTTATCATACCGCGATCATCCCGGTAGCTGGCTATCAGGTGACCAGTGATCTCTCAATCGGTTTGGGTTTGCCTTTCGAAATAGCTGAGAAAATGAAGAAGCAGTATGCCGATATGACGCCAAACTTAGAGATTGATGAGAAAGCCCGGGTGGGTATTGAAAATGGACATAGCGCCTCTTACCACGATCTGTGTGACATCATTCATTCTCGAATGGAAGAACTATTGCAGTTGATACTTTTAGAGATGCCTACTACTGATTATCGCTCCTTGGCGCCTTGTGGTTTGGTTCTTACCGGCGGCACGTCTAACCTCGCTGGACTTGATGAATTGGGACAAACAGTGTTGCAAATGCCAGTGCGGATAGGCAGACCTTTGAGCAGAGGTATTTATGGTATCGCTGATATTCTCCATGATCCTGCTTATGCCACTACCTTGGGATTAATTCTGTGGCGGGTAGGGGGTAAAACCGGCTCAGAGTTTAAGCTGCACAGAAGTGGTCCCTGGAGCGCCTTCATCGGTTTGGTGAAAAAATTGTTTCGCAGTTAATTTAAGGAAAGGAGGTTAAAATGGCAAAGCAAATTTATACTCCAGGAGTAGCAAAAATTAAGGCCATAGGTATTGGTGGTGGTGGTTGCAATGCCATCACGCGCATGGTTCGTGAAGGAATTAAAGGTGTTGATTTCATCGCTATGAATACTGATGGACAGGCGCTCTCACTGGCTGAGGCATCCACCAGGATTCAACTCGGAGAAAAATTGACACGGGGGCTGGGTGCTGGAGGTGACCATAAAATTGGAGCCAAGGCAGCGGAGGAAAGTCGACAAGAGATAGATGATCTTGTTGAAGGGTCTGACATGGTGTTTATCACTGCTGGCATGGGTGGTGGTACAGGTACCGGTGGCATTCCGGTTGTAGCTGAGATCGCCAAACAATCTGGTGCTCTTACTATCGCGGTGGTAACCAAGCCATTCGGTTTTGAGGGGACACACAGAGCTGAAGTAGGTGAGGAAGGTTTGCTGACCTTGAGCGACAAGGTCGATACATTAATTATTATACCCAATGACCGCTTGCTTCAACTCTGCGATGCCAAGACAACCATAGAGGGTGCATTTGGTTTGGCGAATGATGCTCTTCGCTTGGGGGTCAAAGCTATTTCTGAGGTGGTTACCGTTCCTGGTTTGATTAACCTTGACTTCGCTGATATCAGGTCAGTGATGAAGGATGCTGGTCCTGCTTGGATGTCTGTGGGCAGAGCCAGTGGGCAAAACCGTGCTGCCGAAGCTGCTAAAATAGCTCTAGCCAGTCCTTTGCTTGATGTGGCTGTAGCTGGTGCCAAAGGTGTCCTGTTCAACATTACCGGAGGCTCAAGTCTTACCTTATTTGAGTGCAACGAGGCTGCTCAAGTGATTACCCAGGCGGTTGACTCCGAGGCTAATGTAATATTCGGTGTAGTGTTTAATCCTGAGATGGATGGTGAAGTTGAGCTCACTATCATTGCTACAGGTTTTGTTACCCAGTATGGCCAGAAGAGAAGTGCTGTTGAGAACCTGCGCCGCTTGATAAAGGGAGACTCTGAAGTTCTGGATGTGCCTTCTTTCTTACGCCGCTCACAACGCTTCCCTGCCTATAATAATGTAATAGGTAATTCCCCAAGCACTAAGCCAGTAGTTCCAACACCGTATAAAGTGTCTAAGCGGTAAACCTAAACTTCTTTGGATAAAAGGGGGCAGCTATAGCTGCCCCCTTTTATTATTGTCAACAAAAAATAATCTCATATCCTCATCAAAAGTAGGTGAAAAGGTTGAATTTTACTACATTTAGTGGTACAATACTAATATAACACAATTTGTGGTGGGATTATGAAATGTCCCTATTGTGATGGAATACAGTCTAAGGTGGTAGATTCACGAGCTGTGAATGATGGGATAAGGCGGCGGAGGCAATGTCGCTTTTGTGGTACTCGTTTTACTACCTATGAGCGTATTCAGATGCACAAGATTTTTGTAGTTAAGAAAGACAAACGGCGCGAGGAGTTTAACCGAGAGAAGCTCTTTCAGGGCATCCGCAAAGCTTGTGAGAAACGCCCTTTACCTGCAGGCGCTATTGATAAGCTCGTAGATAATATTGAGGCTGAGCTCTACGAAAAAGGCAAAAATGAAGTGCCCAGTTCTCTTATTGGCGACTTGGTTATGGAGGAATTGAGAAAATTGGACCGTATCGCTTATATTCGTTTTGCTAGTGTTTATCGAGAATTCGCTGATATAGGCGAGTTGAAACAGGTAGTGGATAACTTGGCTGTTGATGGAGTTACCGTATCAGTCAATCAGTTGCCCATGTTGTCTTCCAAAAAGATAAGTCCCTTGGGGAATTGTTGAGGTGTAAGAATGTCTGGGACAGGTAGAAAAGCGAGCCAAAAAGTTATTGGTAAAGGCAGAGTAGCCAGAGCTGTCTTCTCTGCTGCTGAATCTATCGGGGTAAGCGATAGAAAATTTTTGGAAAAGTTCACTGAGCAGTTGAGCCAGCGTCTGGGGGTAGCTCAACCTCTGCCTGGCATGGAGGAATTTGTTCTGCCAAGAACTAGCCGTTCTCTTCCCTCTTCAAAGGTTAGGGACACAATGGAGGGAGTTTCAGCCGTGGAAGAACTTTCCCCCCAATCCGGTAGCCAGATTGTTTCTGGCATCAAACTGAGTAGCAATGCCTTGAGGCTACTGGAAAGACGGTATTTGAGGAAAGATAAGGTGGGGAAAATTATTGAGACTCCTGAGGATTTATTTCGTCGTGTGGCCCGGCATATTGCCTCGGCTGAGCTTCTTTATGATCCTGAGGCGGATATCTCTTTCTGGGAGGAAAAATTTTACCAGTTGATGGCGAATCTGGATTTTCTACCCAATTCACCTACGTTGATGAATGCTGGACGCGAACTGGGACAGTTATCAGCTTGTTTTGTTATTCCCATTGATGACTTCATAGAATCTATTTTTGATGCTGTTAAACATACTGCTTTAATTCATAAAAGTGGGGGAGGCACAGGTTTTTCCTTTTCGCGGCTCAGGCCAGAGAGTGATAGAGTTGGCTCTACTGGTGGGGTAGCGAGCGGTCCTGTTTCCTTTATGCGGGCCTTTGATACCACTACTGATGTGATAAAGCAAGGCGGCATGCGCCGCGGAGCTAATATGGCTGTTCTTAAGGTCGACCATCCTGATATCATGAAATTTATCACAGTTAAAGATGACTCTCAGGCTCTAACCAATTTTAACCTTTCTGTAGCGATTAGCGATAGCTTTATGGAGGCGGAGGAAGAGGGTGATGACTATGATCTGGTTAATCCGCGAAATGGTGAGAGAATGGGTAAAGTTAATGCCAGGGAAGTATTCGATAAAATAGTTAATATGGCCTGGCGTACTGGTGACCCTGGCGTTGTTTTTATTGACCAGATAAATCGACATAACCCTACTCCCAATTTAGGCGAAATAGAAAGTACCAACCCCTGTGGTGAACAACCTTTACTCCCCTATGAGTCCTGTAACCTGGGTTCTATAAACTTGGCAAAAATAATAGTCTGTCAAGATGGTCAATCGGCACAGGTTGATTATGTGAGGTTGGCTCAAATTGTTACATTGGCAGTGCGATTTCTTGATGATGTCATTGATGTTAACCAGTTCCCTTTGCCTCAGATTGCTGAAGCTACAAAAGCTACTAGAAAAATAGGTTTGGGAGTGATGGGATTTGCCGATATGTTGATACAGCTTGGTATTCCCTATGATAGCGAAGAAGCAATTAAGGCTGCAGAACAAATCATGAGTTTCATATCCGAAGAAGCGAATAAGGCGTCAATGGAGCTGGCAGCACAAAGAGGTGTTTTCCCTGCCTTTGTGGGTAGTATTTATGATGTTCCTGATGGCCCTCGTTTTCGCAACGCTTCCCGGACTACCATTGCTCCTACCGGGAGTCTCTCCATAATTGCTAACTGCTCCAGTGGCATTGAACCCGTGTATGCCTTGAGTTATGTCCGCCACATTCTAGAAGGCGAAGAATTTGTTGAGGTAAATCCTTATTTTGAGGAGGTGGCCCAAAAGGGCGGTTTCTATTCATCAGAGTTGATGAGAGAATTAGCTGAAGGGAAAAAGTTGAGAGACTTCCCTGATATTTCTGAAGAGGTTAAAAGAAATTTTGTCGCTGCCAATGATGTAACCCCTGAGTGGCATGTTAGGATACAAGCAGCTTTCCAAAGATATACTGATAGCGCTGTATCCAAAACGGTGAATTTTCCCTACGAAGCAACGCCTGAGGATGTCAGAAAGGTCTATATGCTGGCTTACCAAAAAGGTTTAAAAGGCATTACCATTTACCGCGATAGGAGCCGTGCGAGCCAAGTTCTCACTGTGGGTGAAGGACTGAAAGAAGCCGAAGGCAAGCTGACTCCCAGAAAAAGACCTAAGGTTACTAAAGGTGTAACGGAGCGAGTGAATACCGGATGTGGATATATATATGTGACCGTGAATTTTGATGAATGGGGAATATGTGAAGTTTTTTCTACTCTGGGGAAATCTGGTGGTTGTGCTGCAGCGCAGCTTGAGGCCATCAGCCGACTCATTTCATTAGCTTTAAGGTCAGGGGTTGATTTGGATTCCATTGTCAGGCAACTGCGTGGTATACGGTGTCCTTCCATTTCTTGGGAACAAGGACATGCTGTTATGTCCTGTGCTGATGCCATTGCTGGCGTTATTGAAAAATATGTCAGCCAGGGGTCTGCTGATCATCCTGGCTCTGGTTCTGAATATTCTGTATCTCGTCAGGCAGTTGAAAACTTGGGCAGTGAGACTTCAAGTTTTGGAAGTGGGATCACAGGCCAATGTCCTGAATGCGGGGGCCCCTTGATTTATCAAGAAGGGTGCAACATTTGCCTTGATTGCGGCTTTACTAAATGCGGATGAAGTCTAAACTCCTTTTTTCTTGACAGGGAAGATTGTGGTGAAGGCTAGAGTGAGAGATAATCCAAAACGCAGGGTAGCTGGTAATTGTTATCCAGCTCTGAAACAGATAAGTAGGTTAGCTAATTCCGCCTTTGGATTAAGAAGGATTTGTAATTCTATAGCTAAAAGCGCTGCTAAGGTGGTGCGAGGGAATGGCTGCCGTATCTTGTTTCTCAATCCTCAGAAAGATTATCTGGTCACTGTTGGAGCTTACGGTTTAAGCGATCTTTTTCTCAGGTATGCCCCTCTTAAGGCTCATAAAAGCCTTCCGGATATTCTTGAAGGGAAAATAGTATTTATTGCCGATGTTACTAATGATGAAAGAGTTGAGTATCCTCGAATAGGTGAGCTACAGGGGATATCTTCTATGCTCGGAGTACCTATTCTTAGGAAGGGTGAGGTCGTTGGCGAGGTTAGAATTTATACCCATGAGCCTAGAGAATTCTCTGAGGCTGACAGAAGTTTCCTTCTCAGTGTTGCTGATGTGTGTGGTCTCCTCTTTGAAAGGACAGAACTCTATGGGTTGCTGGAGAAAGACTACAAGGCAGGCAAAAAGCGAATTAAGTCTTCAGTACCTCAATTGCCTACTAATGCATTGAGGCCAACCAGTTTTGCTCATCCTAGCGAGGAAGAATTTGCTAAGCTGCTGGATTTCTACTGTATTGAATGGCTCTATGAGCCTCGTGCATTCCCACTTCGCTGGGGGGGAAATGGACTAGCTGAGATGTTCACTCCTGATTTCTATTTACCTGAATTGGATCTCTATATTGAGCTCACTACACTGAAACAATGCCTGATAACCGAAAAAAATCGTAAGGTACGCCGTCTCAGGGAACTTTATCCAGAAATCAATGTCAAATTACTTAACAAGAGCGATTATATTCAGCTCCTTGCCAAATATGGCTATGGTCCTTTGGGAGAGGCTAAGGTAGAAGGGGTCGCCCGAGTTTTATACAGTCATACACAAATTCAGAGGAGAGTTAGAGTTTTGGCCAAACATGTATCTCAGGATTATGCTGGCCAAAAACTGGTTTTGGTGGGCATCTTAAAAGGGGTTGTTTGCTTCATGTCTGATCTCATGCAGCATCTTTCCCTCCCGGTTATCCCAGATTTTATGGCTATTTCATATTATGGCGGGGATGGTCAGATAGTCAAAATAACTAAAGATCTAGATAGCAGTATAACGGAACAGCACGTGTTGATGGTTGAAGATATTGTGGATACTGGTATGACGCTAAATTATGTGCTCAAGCATCTCTCAGCTCACAACCCTGCCAGTCTCCGTGTTTGTACCTTGCTGGATAAGAGAGCGCGCCGCTTGGTGGATGTCCCTCTGGATTATATTGGCTTCGAAATTCCTGATGAATTCGTGGTTGGTTATGGCTTGGATTACAATGGTGAATATCGGAATTTACCCTTTATTGGCATCCTCCATCCTGAGCAAATAGAAAGGGAGTAAAAACACTCGCAATTCGCCTCGGGGATAAAAACATCCCAAGTAACCTCACTTCTCCTTTGGTGTTCTATCCACTCCCTTTCAGCTTCCACTTGCTCGGTTTCGACTACCCATCCACCAAATTTCTGTTTGGTTACTTGGGACATTATCAATATAGCATAGGAAGCTAGGTGGGTGTGCTCGTCGTTCGTTGTTGTTTTGATGTGAAAAAAATTGATAAAGGGTGGCGAGGATGATACTTTCCTTCTTGTTGAAAAAGCCTTGGCAAGAACAAAGATGGACAAAATTACAGCTACCAACTACAATTATCCAGTTGTGCCTGCTCTTTATGTTATTGCTACTCCTATTGGTAATCTAGAAGATATTTCCTTGCGTGCTTTGCGCCTTTTGCAGGAAGTGAAGCTTATTGCTGCTGAGGATACACGCACCACACGTCAGTTGCTCAATGCCTATAATATAAAAACTCCTCTAACTAGCTATCATGAGCACAATAAGTGGAGCAAGCTAGATTATTTATTGCGCTTTCTGGAAAAGCAAGATGTGGCTCTCGTTTCTGAAGCTGGTATGCCTGGCTTGAGTGACCCTGGTTATGAATTCATTGTTGCTGCCATTGCTCATGGGATTCCTGTTGTGCCGATACCAGGTGCCTCAGCGGCAGTCACTGCTTTGATAGTTTCTGGTCTACCAACTGACCAGTTCATCTACCTCGGTTTTCTGCCTCGTCGTCAGGGGCAAAGAAAGCGTTTTCTTAGTTCCATAGCTAATGAATCAAGAACTATAGTGGCCTTTGAAGCTCCACACCGTCTTCAGAAAGCATTAAAGGATATTGAGGAAACTTTAGGGGATAGGAGAGTGACTGTTTGTCGTGAGCTTAGTAAAGCTCACGAGGAAATATTCAGGGGAAGGGTGAGCCGAGCGGGAGAACATTTCACAGAACCAAGAGGGGAGTTTACTTTGGTTGTAGAAGGAAAAGCTGAAGAAGAGAATGAAGTTACAGAAGAGATGGAAAGAAAATTACAGGAGCTTTATCAACGGGGGCTCAAGGCAAAGGAGGCGATATCACAAATTTCTGGGACAAGGACTTTGTCGCGGAAGAAACTTTATCAAACCTGGCTGAGTCTTAAGAAAGGAGGCTAAGATGCGGCGTGGTTGTATTGCTGTAGGTAAGATACAGTGTGATGGTTGCCATGGTCTTATTAATTATGGGGAGCGTTATCTAGTTATCGAAGAAGAAAGAGGAAAGCAACGTTTTTGTGTTGCTTGTTGTCTCAGGCTTGGTTATGCTTCGTACAAAATAGAGGATAACGAGCAAGTACTTACTTTTTTCTCGAAAGAAGAGGTATGATAAATTGATGCTAGCTGTTACCTCATAATAGCGAAGTAATTCCAAAATATTGCCTGGCGATTATTTATAGGTGATTCATGAGTGAGCACATTTTGATAGGAGTTGCTTGGCCTTATGCTAATGGCCCTCTGCATTTAGGGCATATTGCTGGTGCCTATTTGCCGGCTGATATTTTTGCCCGCTATCATCGGCTTAAGGGAAACCAAGTGTTGATGGTTTCTGGCAGCGACCAGCACGGGGCACCAATTACTATTCGAGCTGAAGGAGAATCTAAGTCTCCGCAAGAGATAGCAGATAGGTATGATCAGCAGTTCAGAGATTGCTGGCAAAAGCTGGGCATTTCCTTTGATTTATTTACTACAACGGGCACTGTAAATCACAGGGAAGTCACGCATGATATAGTCCTTACACTGCTCCATAAAGGTTATATTTACAAGGATAAAATGCTTCAAGCTTATTGCCCTCAATGTCAGCGATTTCTTCCCGATCGTTACCTGGAGGGCGTCTGTCCTCATTGTGGTTTTCCCAAGGCTCGAGGTGACCAGTGTGAGGTTTGTGGTCACCCTTTGGATCCCTCTGACCTTAAGAATCTTCACTGTTGCCTTTGTGGTGCGGTGCCGCAATTTAAGATTTCAGAGCATTTCTTCCTGCGGCTCAGTGCTTTTCAAGATAAGCTGAAGGTGTGGATAAAGGAGCAAACTCATTGGCGGCACAATGTTCTTGGCGCTGCATGGAAGTTTCTGAATGAAGGATTAAAGGACAGAGCCATAACGCGTGACCTGGATTGGGGAATAAGTGTGCCCCAGCCAGGTTTCGAATGTAAGCGCATTTATGTATGGTTTGAAGCAGTCATCGGTTATTTATCAGCGAGTAAAGAATGGGCGAAATCGCAAGGTAACGAATTGGCATGGCAACCTTTTTGGCAGAGCGATGGTAAAGGTTTTTATTTTGTGGGCAAGGATAATATCTTTTTCCATGCTCTTGTGTGGCCAGCGATGCTGATGGGTTATGGTGATTTGAATCTTCCTTATGATGTCCCCGCTAATGAATTTTTGACCATCGAGAGTCATAAACTCTCTACTAGTCGCAACTGGGCTGTCTGGCTTCCTGATTACCTGGAGCGATATGAAGCGGATCCCCTGCGCTATGCTCTGGCAGTGAATATGCCTGAGACTGGTGATAGTGATTTTTCCTGGCGTGAGTTTCTACGTCGCAATAACAATGAACTTGTGGCTACCTATGGCAATTTGGCTCACCGCGTCCTTACCTTCACCTATCGTAATTTTAATGGAATTGTCCCCTCGCCGGGTGAACTTGATGCCCGAAGCCAGGAATTGATTCACAAAGCTGAAACCACTTTGGATACTGTTGATAAATTGCTCTACCACTGTGGTTTCAGAAGAGCCATGAAAGAGGCTATGTCTCTGGCTCAGGAAGCTAATCGTTATCTTGATGAGCAAGCTCCGTGGAAGAACATTAAGAAAGAACGGCAAGCTTCAGCTAAATCTGTTTATACTGCCTTGTCCTTGCTTTCAGCTTTAAAAACTATTTTCTATCCTTTTCTTCCTTTCAGTGCTGAAAAGCTCCATTCTTTCCTTGGTTTTGAAGGGAGTGCCAAAGAGGCGGGTTGGCAGTTTCAGTTACCAAAGCCAGGTCAGAAACTTCGGAAACCGAGGCCATTATTTATCAAACTGGATGAGAGCATTGTGGATCAAGAAAATAGCCGGCTGGGGACTCCATCCCAATGGTGAATTTGAAATAGTCCATGATGAGCTAATTTGGAGGCTTGTACTAGCTGTAGCTTTGTTGTGGAGTTAGTCCTTCAAATAACTTGCTTAATTCCTCTTCCCCTAATGTCTCTTTGACAATGAGTTGCTCGGCCATTTCCTTCAGTTTGGCTTTATTATTGGTAAGGATTTTCTTAGCAGTATCATAGGCACGCTGGACAATGTTATGGACCTCCTGGTCTATTTCATTGGCCGTTTCGTTACTGTAATCTCTTTGTTCGCTGATCTCGCGGCCCAAAAAGACAAGTTCTTGTTTCTGCCCAAAAGTTCTGGGCCCTAATTTTTCGCTCATGCCATATTCGGTAACCATCTTTCTGGCTAGCTTGGTTGCCTGTTCCAGATCATTTTCTGCCCCCGTAGTTGCCTCTCCAAAGGTTATTTCTTCAGCAACGCGTCCACCGAGGGTCACAGCCAGCCTATCGTCAAACTGAGACCTGGTCCACAGATGACGGTCTTCAGTGGGTAGAAAACGTGTCCAGCCTCCTGTCATACCACGGGCAACTATGGAAACTTTATGTACTGGGTCAGCATTGGGTAATATCCTGGCAGTCAAAGCGTGTCCACTTTCGTGATAGGAAATTATTTCTTTTTCCTTGGTGGATATTATGCGGCTTTTCCTTTCTGGTCCAGCGATAACCCGGTCAGCGGCGTCTTCCAGTTCTTGCAATGTGACCTCTTTGAGATTGTGTCGCGCCGCTAGAATAGCAGCCTCATTAACCACATTGGCCAGATCAGCTCCGCTAAATCCCGGTGTTTCTTTGGCTAGGGTCTCCAGGTTGACTTCTTTAGCCAGTGGCTTGTTTTTAGCATGCACTTCTAAAATGGCTTTGCGTCCTTGAATATCAGGGAGGTCAATGATGATGTGGCGATCGAAGCGCCCAGGACGCAATAAAGCAGGATCAAGAATATCAGGGCGGTTGGTAGCAGCCATAACGATGACATTAGTATTGGTATCAAAACCATCCATTTCAGCTAGAATTTGATTTAAGGTTTGCTCTCTTTCGTCATGCCCACCACCCAAGCCAGCACCACGGTGTCGGCCGACAGCATCAATTTCATCAACGAATATGAGACTGGGAGCATTGCGCTTAGCTTGTTCAAAGAGATCCCTGACCCTGGCAGCGCCAACGCCGACAAACATCTCCACAAACTCGCTGCCACTGAGAGAATAGAATGGCGCCTTAGCCTCTCCCGCTATAGCTTTGGCTAATAAAGTCTTTCCTGTTCCTGGTGGGCCTACGAGGAGCACACCACGGGGTATGCGTCCCCCCAAAGCGCTAAATTTTTGAGGGTGTCTCAAGAATTCCACTATCTCTTGCACTTCCTCTTTTGCCTCTTCAACTCCAGCCACATCAGCAAAAGTCACCGTTGGTTTGTCGCCGCTGGTCAGCCGTGCACGGCTTTTACTGAAATCAAAAGCCTGAGTACCCATGCCGCGGGCGGAGCGGAATAAGAAATAGAATAACAATCCGAACAGCATGAGAGGTAAGATAACTTGTAGGGCTATCATGCTCCAATCATGGCCAGCAGGTTTAACGTCTATCTTTATGCCATTTTCCCCCAGAATTAGGCCTTGCTGTGTCAGGAAACTGCGTAAGTCTTCAGTGCCACCTATAAATGCTGCTGTAATTGTTTCTTTGCCATCTTTCAATCCAATAAGAGCATTGCCTTCCTGTCTGATGGTGTCAATTTGCCCTTGCCTGGCTTGGTCAATAAAATCACCCAGTTGTATCTCTTGAGGGCCGTTATGGGGCAAGAAAGCAAATACTAAAGCTACCATTACCACCAAGAGTAATAGGTAAAAAAAACCGTTACGCCACCAAACAGATTTCATATTCCTTACGTCTTTATTATATCAGAGATATTGCAACTAGAAAAAATCAACTCTTGACAGTCACACCTGATAAGGAATATTTAGTCAAAGTTTGCTGGAAGCGGTATAATATAAAAAGGGAGGTAATGCTTTTCTGAAAGCGGAAGAGGTAGCACGCATGGTGACACAAGTTGCTTCTGAAAAGCAAGCAACAGATATAGCTATGCTGGATGTAAGAGCATTATGTTCCTTTACTGATTATTTTGTCCTTTGTAGTGCAGAGTCCAAGCGACATATTGAAGCTGTCTGGCAGGGCATTGGCGAAGCGATGAAAAGTAAAGGCGTTATACCCCACCACAGTGAAGGTACTCCAGATTCAGGTTGGGTGCTTACTGACTTTGGCTCAGTTGTCGTTCATATTTTTGCTCCATCAGAGCGAGATTACTATCGGTTGGATAAGCTTTGGGAACGAGCCATTCCTGTGCTTAGAATTCAGTAAGTAGCAAGTCCTAGGCACTCCATTTGTCAATATCCCGGGCATAGTGGAAGATTTCTTCTTCTGAAAAGAAAAGCGATATTTCTTGAGAAGCGTTCTCTGGAGAGTCAGAGCCGTGTATTAAATTATGGGTGATATCGATGCCGAGGTCTCCTCTGATAGTACCAGGGCTGGCTTTAGCTGGATCTGTCGCCCCCATTATTTGTCTTATTAGAGTCGCTGCATTCTTTCCTTGGAAAATGATGGCGATAATGGGACTCGAGGTGATGAAGTCTACCAATGCAACGAAAAAGGGTTTATCTTTGTGAATAGCATAGTGGTGTTGTGCCAATGTTTTATCCATTCGGAGCATTTTTATAGCTATGATGTTAAGTCCCTTACTCTCTAGGCGTGAGATGATTTCACCTGCCAGTCCTCTTTGCATGGCATCTGGTTTAATAAGTACTAAACTGCGCTCCATCTTGATCACTTGTCCTTTACTATATTCTTTGAATTAAGGTGATAAGGTCTACTTCTTCCAGAGAATCTACTATTCTATCAGCTCCAGCTAACTCTTGTTTTGTGTGGTTGTTGGCTACAGCCAGGCATCTCATTCCGGCAGCTTTGGCCGCGTCGATACCGGGAGGAGAATCTTCTATTACAATACAATTCTGAGGCTCAACTCCACATTTCTCGGCAGCCAAAAGAAATATCTGGGGGCTAGGCTTACTTTCTCTTACCTCTCTGCCAGAAATAATGCAATCAAAATAATCTCCTATACTGAGTTCGTTGAGTAGTAAGTCGATATTCTCCCTCGGCGCTGAGGAAACTAAAGCCAGTTTGAAGTTTCCTTTCTTTATTGCAGTTATTAGCTTAATTGCTCCCGGAAAGGGCGTAACATTTCCTTTTATTCTCTCTCGGAAGTTATTTTCCTTTTTTTGTACTATAGTTTCAATATCTTCTTGGCAAATTTTGTCTCCTAAGGTGCTGCGGATGATGAAATCGTTCCTGGTGCCAAAGAGCTTGGCGAAGTCTTCCTTGGTGAATTTTGTTCCCCTTTCAGCGAAAGTCTCCTGCCAGGCAGCAAAATGGTGAGCACCGGAGTCGGCGATGACACCATCCATGTCCCAGAGGGCAGTCTTTTTTGATTGTCTCCAGATATAGAACAGGGAGTCAATTTCAGCTATCCTTGTGTTGTCTTTTAGTTCGAGCACTCCTTTTGTTTCCACCAGCCTCCTTGTCAGTTTTGTCACCCAAGCAGAAATTTGGATTGCCTCATTGACAGGTGCCACGTGCTTAAATCTCACTTCACTTCTGGCAGTAACGCCGAAATCGATGCCATGACAGAGAATGGCATAAGCAGTTACTTCATCAAGGAGGGTGTAGAGGATGCCGCCATGAGTTACATTATTCCAGCCCTGGTAAAGTTCTCCTGGAGTAAATTCTGCTCTGACCTTTTCTCCATCGTAAATGGGTTTCAACTTAAGTCCTATGGGGTTGTCTTGGCCACAGGCAAAGCAAAGCTTAGTTGATGAGTCAAAATCTAGTTGGGGAACTTCCATTTATTATCCTCCTTTTTTGGGCTTCGTTATATTGGGGGGACGAAGGTATAAAGGCTGTAAGGTAGCCAAGTCATGTTTTTCTCCTCTGTTTAGTTTTTGCCAACCCAACGTAGCTAAAGATCCCGCTTGGGATAAGCTGGCAGAGGTTTGTGCTATTATGGCTCGGCTGCCTAATGACCTCTCTATTTTCCTGGCTATGTCTGGGGAGATTTCACCACAAAAAAGTGTTTCTTGTTTGATTTGCTGACATAAATCTTCCAGAGTGGTTAAGTGCTCTTCTTCCCAGCAATACCATTCATCGCGTCTTTGCTGGTAGAGTGCGGTGGCTATTTCATCATGTCCAGCTTCGTGGATAGGGCATAATGGTAACATGGTATAAGCGAAGGAATATGCTGCAATTTCCAGGGTGCTTATGCCGAATAGCGGAATGTTTAGAGAAAAGGCTATTCCTTTAGCTATGCTCATCCCCACCCGTAGGCCATTGAAACTTCCTGGGCCTTTGGCTACGATGATTGCTTTTAGAGAATCTGGCTTTACCTTGACTGAAGCGAGCAAATAAGCCAATTTGGATGTTACCTCTACAGTGTGGTTCTTTGCTGTCCGCCAAGTGAGTTCCTTTAAGAGTTCGCCTTTGTGAGATAGGGCAAGGCTACAGAGGCTTGAAGAGGTATCTATGGCTAGTTCCACATTCTCCCCTGCTTTAAAGTCAATTTCAATTGATTCACTAGCTTTAGGTAGCGTTGCCCTTTAGGCATGAGACAAATAGTACGCTCTGTCTCAGAAGCAGGGATATAATTCAACGCCACAAGCAAATTATCCTGGGGCAATATCGATAATCCTTTTTCAGCCCACTCAATTACACAGATTCCTTCACCATAGAGATATTCTTCCAGTCCTAGGTCAGTGATTTCATCGATGTTGTCCAGGCGGTAGAAATCGATGTGGTATAAGGGAAGTCTGCCATGATATTCCCTGATTATGACAAAAGAAGGGCTGAAAGCGCATTCCCTTATGCCTAACCCCCGGGCTATACCTTGAGTGAGATATGTCTTACCTGTCCCTAACTCGCCAGTGAGGAGAAAGATATCACCATTCTGAGCCAGTTTACCCAGATGATTTCCTAGAAGCTGAGTTTGCTCGGGACTATGCGAATTTAGCTTTAGAAGTTCCATTTCTAAAATGTTCCCAACCCTCTCTTTTATAAGGGATGATATTTCCCTCATTGTCTACTACAGTAACCCGGTCAGGCAGAGTTTTCTCTGTAATCTCCCCGATTATTGTTACTTGACAGTCTATGTTTTGCCTTATTTTGTCTATGGTATTTTTATTTGCAGTAAAAAGAATCTCATAATCCTCTCCACCGTGTAAAGCCAACTCCTGGTAGTCGGGGAAATTTGCTTTGACTATATAGTGTACTGGCACCTGCTCCCATTTTATTCTGGCGTTAAGTTTGCTAGCTTCACATACATGGTCGAGGTCGGCAATAAGGCCATCGCTTATATCTATGGCAGTCTTAACTCCTTGTTGGACTAGAATTTGCCCCTCCTTTACGCGCGGTGTAGGCTGAAGGTGAGCTTGTCTTAAGAGCTTATTGGCCTCAGCATTCAAGTTGAGTTTCTTTTGGAGCATCCTCAAGCCGGCTGCTGATGTTCCCAGATATCCCGTGACAGCTATATACTCGCCAGAGCGAGCTGTTGAGCGCTTAAGGAATTTACCTTGAGAACAACCTGTAAGCGTGACTGTAATAACTATGATAGAGGCAGCAGTTAAATTCCCGCCAATTATAGTCACCTCAAACTCGCTGGCTAAACGTGCCATGCCTTCAGTAAGTCTGGAGATATCCTCCACTTCTACCTCGCCAGGCAATGATAAAGAAACTAAAGCATACTGTGGAACGCCACCCATGGCAGCTATGTCACTCAAATTTACTGCCAGTGCCTTCCATCCTAGTTCTTCCCAGGTGCTGGTGCTTAAATCGAAGTGTACATCTTGAACCAGTGTATCAGTGGTGGCTATCTGGATACGGTTGTTGCTTTGCCAGGCAGCAGCATCGTCACCAATACCGACCAAGATTTGTTGCTCGGAAGGCTGTTCAGGATTTTTGAACTTATCAACCAGGACATGTATGAGCTTGGTTAATTCAAATTCACCCAACTCCTTTAATTTCATCCACTGTCATTATAGCATTGGCTTTTCTCGAGCCTCAATTTTAGTAATCTAGCTGGTAAATGCTATAGTTTATTTCTATGCGGTACGCCATTCTTGGAGATATCCATGGTAACTTAGTCGCCTTTCGGGCTGTGCTTGCTGATATTGAAGCGCGAGGTGGATGCGATAAAGTTTGGTGCTTGGGAGATGTAGTTGGCTATGGCCCAGAGCCACATAGTTGCATCGGAATTTTACGGAATCGCAAACATGTTTGTGTTGCCGGCAACCACGATTGGGCTGCTATCGGCAAGGTTGATATCTCCGATTTCAATCCAGATGCTGCCCAAGCTTGTCGTTGGACAACACAACAACTAGATGCCCTGGATAGAGATTATTTGGCAAAGCTTCCAGAAAAATTAGTGTTGGGTGAATTCACTTTAGTTCATGGTAGCCCTCGCTATCCTGTTTGGGAATATCTTGACCCTGACTTATTTCCCATGGATGACATTTGCCAGAATTTTGACTATTTTGATACCAAATTTTGTCTTGTAGGTCATTCTCATAAGCCGTTGATCTTGCGACAGGACAAGGCTGGCAATTGTCTTGCCGTCAGTATTTTTGATAAGATAGGCCTCAATGTTGAAGGAGAGCGTGTGATTATTAATCCTGGTGGAGTAGGGCAACCTCGAGATGGTGATTGCCGAGCAAGCTATATCATTTATGATAGCGGCACGCAGATGATGTATCATCATCGTTGCAATTATGATATAAGGCTTACTCAAGAAAAGATGAGAGAGTATAAATTGCCTCTGTCTTTAATTGTCCGGTTAGATTATGGCTATTAACATGTTCTGTGTTATACTCTGCACGGCAATTTAGTATCTTGGTGAGTAAATGCGTGGTTATGAATTAATAACTATAATAAGCCCTGAAGTTGATGAGGAGGGGTTGTCTCGGACAATAGAGAAGCTGGGCAAGTCTATTGCTGAGAGAGATGGAGTGGTAGATGAAATCAATAAGTGGGGAAAGAGAAAGTTAGCTTATCCGCTGAAGAAATTTATGGAAGCTGACTATATATTAACTCGGTTCAAGCTGGAGCCCAAACTGGTTAAAGAGGTCGAGAAGGATATAAAAGGCTGGGAAGAAGTCTTACGGTATCTTGTAGTACAAGTCGAGGATTGAGAGATGGCAAGTTTAAGCAAGGTAATACTTATTGGAAATCTAGGTAGCGAACCTGAGATGAGATTCACCCCTGATGGCAAGCCGGTCACCTCTTTCCGTATGGCCACTAATCGTCGTTACACTACTTCCGCTGGAGAAAGCAGAGAAGAAACAGACTGGTTTAGGATTACTGTTTGGGGGAAACAAGCTGAGCAGTGCAATCAATTTTTAACTAAAGGTCGGCAAGTTTATGTTGAAGGGAGATTTCATGCTCGTAACTGGGAAGGACAGGATGGACAAACGCGTACCAGCCTTGAGGTAACTGCTGACAGAGTCCTTTTTCTCGAGAGGAGAACTAGCACTTCTATTCCTGAAGAAGGTGAGATTGAGCCTGGTGATTTAGCTTTTGAACAAACGTAGGGAGATACAGAGTGAGCGAATTTAAAAGAGGATTAGGGAAAAGGAGCGGGTTTTCCAAGACAAGGGGAGGGAGAGGTTTCATCAGTAAGCCAGCAATTTGCCCCTTCTGTGTTGGAAGAGCGAAAATAGATTATAAAGATGCTTCGGTACTGTCCCAGTACATTTCAGCCCGTGGCAAAATTGGATCACGGCAAAGAACCAAGGCTTGTGCTAAACATCAACGATCCTTGGCACGAGCTATCAAGAGAGCCCGTTTTCTTGCCTTATTGCCCTATGCTCCCAGCCATATTTGGAAGACAAGGAGTATAGGTTTGCGGGAATCAACATCTTAGAGGAGTAAGATGCCAAAGCGTACCTATCAGCCAAAGAAAATTCCACGAAAACGCGCACTGGGCTTTCGTGCCAGAATGGCCACTCGAGCGGGGAGGCGAATACTTAAGGCGAGGCGTCTTAAAGGACGTGTGCGCTTGACTCCTGTTTAATCTTGCCTTATGAATCTTAAGGCGTTAACCCAGAGGGCACAATACAGTTTAGTTTATAGAGAAGGTAGAACTTGGGTAGATAATTTACTGGTTATGAAGGTACTGCCTAACGAATTGAGCTGGAGCAGGTGTGGGTTTTCTGTGACTAAGAAAGTGGGAAAGGCAGTGCAGCGCAATCATTTAAAGCGTCTACTGAAGGAAATAACCCGGCTGCAGTCAATGAAGCCTGGATGGGATATAGTTTTTATTGTTCGTCCCACTGCTGTTGATACGGGTTATCATCAACTGGGAAAGGCAGTGACTGGATTGCTAGCTCAGGCACAATTACTGGAAGACAATGATAAGGGAATTAGCTCTCGATTTAATTAGATTATACCAGACTACGGTGTCAGAAGTAACTCCTCATTCTTGCCGGTTCCAACCTACTTGCTCCCAGTATACTTTTGAAGCGATCAGTAAACATGGCTTTCTCAGAGGTGGTTGGTTGGCATTCAGAAGACTAGCTCGCTGTAATCCCCTCTCTAAAGGTGGTTATGATCCAGTGCCCTAATTGTAGTTCGAGGAAATTTCGGTGAAGCAAAGAAAGATATTATTCATTATTGTGCTCTCACTTTTGAGCTTAACGATGACTTCCTGTATGTCTGGAGGTACTCAACCAGCGCAAGGATGGGCAGGCGTTGCTTATCACGAAGGTGTTCTTTATACAGGTTCTATGGATGGGGCGGTAGTGGTGGTGAATCCAGCAACACGAACTTCGGAATGGTCTTATGATTTTGGCGTTGTGTCCTCTGGTGGCTTCATGTCATGTGGACAGACATCTGCGCCTGTTGCTATGTATGGCACGCCTGTGGTTGATGGGGATTTGGTCTATGCTGGTCTCTATGATGGTAGGGTTCTGGCATTAAGTTCTTCAGCCAGAAGGCAGAATCTATCTTTCCCTCAAATGAGAGAAGGTGAGTGGGTTTATCCTAAAAAAGGCGAGGTAGGGAGTGTAGTAGGCGATCTGGTGGTGAGCAAGGATGCTATATATGTGGCTAGCTCGGATGGCAAAGTGTACTCTTTAGATAAAGTTTTTGGAGATTTAAATTGGGAATCGGATATCCCCAGCGAAAAGTTATGGAAAACCCCGGTGATTGAGGATGACACCCTCTATGTAAGCACTTTTGATGGTTGCATTTATTCCTTATCAACAAAGGATGGCGCCTTATTGCCATGGGCTTTTAAAGCTGATATCGGATTTGCTTCCTCTCCTGCAATCTATCAAGACACTATATTTGTGGGAGCTTTCGACAATAACCTTTATGCTATAAAGATAGGTGGTAATGAGCCCTTATGGAAATTCCAGGGGGGCAGGTGGTTTTGGGCTGCACCTGTGATTAGAGAGGGAATTGTTTATGCTGGCTGTCTCGATGGCAGGATGTACGCTATCAGCGCTGAAACTGGGGAATTAAAATGGGAGTGTGATACTCAGCGCCCTGTAGCCTCTTCACCTGTTTGGGATGGCGATCTGCTGATAGTGGCTAATGGGGCAGGAGAGATATTCGTTTTGGACACCAACGCTAGGCCAGAGAATAAAGTGATGCTGCCAGTAAAGACCATGTCTGTTAATGCAAGTGTTCAGGGAGCTCTTTGTATCCACGATGACATAGTTTATGTTCATGCTCAGGACAATTGCTTGTATGCGCTGGATATTGCCAGGGGGGGGATAAACTGGAAACTCTCTCTGACTGGTGAAGAGGCATCGTAATCATGGCAGATTTATGGTACTTGATTATCCTCAATCCCATGCTCAATGGCTTGATCGCCTTGAGCAGCACCCTCTTTCATAGTTTTGGACTGGCCATTATTGCCCTCACCATCATTGTTCGTCTGATATTATTCCCCTTGACCACGAAGCAGAGCAAATCCACCAAAGCCATGCAGGACATGCAGCCCAAGCTTCAGGAATTGCAAAAGAAATATGCCAAAAATCAGCAGAAACTGCAGCAGGAGATGATGAAGCTTTACAAAGAGGCGGGAATAAATCCACTGGGCTGTATATGGCCTCTCGTAATTCAATTCCCTGTCTGGATTGCTTTATATCAGAGCATTATGAAAGCTTTAGCCACCACGCCAGAAAACTTGCTGAATCTAGGTCAGCATGTTTACTCCTGGGCAGTTGTAGCTCAGGCATTCCCTTTAAGCAGTCACTTCCTCTGGCTTAACCTGGCACAACCTGATGCTACCTTACTGCTGGCAATCATCGTTGGTGGCACGATGTGGGTGCAGCAGAAGATGACCACAGCACCTTCTGCTGATCCCAGACAGCAGTCTACGAGCCGAATGATGTTATTGATGATGCCCTTTATGTTTGCTTTGTTTACCATGATGTTTCCCAGCGGGTTAGCTCTATTTTGGGCGGTTTCCAATATTATTGGTATTGCAACACAATATAAAATTATGGGCTGGGGTTACCTCAGGAGCCATTCTGAAAGCCAGGTGGTGAAGGCGAAGAAGAGAAGATAGATATGGACGAAACAGAGTTTACTGCAGGAGCGGGAAGGCAAGCAGAGGAGAAAGGCGAACCATCTGAGATTAGCTCACTTGGGGAAGATGCACTGAAGACAGTCACAGAAGTCTTGAGCACCCTGCTTAAGCTAATGGGGATAGAGGCTGAGGTTAAGGCTTTATCCCCTGAGTTACCTATATCTTTGGATATAGAGGGTGATGATTTAGGTATTCTGATTGGCCGCCGCGGGCAGACCTTGGTTTCGCTGGAATACATTACCAGACTCATAGTAGCTGAGCAGCTAAAGTCCTGGTTACCTTTGCATGTTGATGTTGCCGGGTATAGGAAACGGCGCTACGAAGCCTTACAAAAGTTAGCTTTGTATCTGGCAGAGCAAGCTAAATCCAAGCAGCGCGATATCACTCTGGAGCCAATGCCTCCTGATGAACGTCGTATTATTCATCTAACTTTGACCGACCATCCTGATGTGGCAACTCATAGTATCGGAGATGGTGAAAACAGGAAGGTGATTATTTCACTAAGAGGTTCCTCACTGGATTCAGAATAACAATGTTTCACAAAGTAGATAACAAGGTTAATTTTCCCCAGATGGAAGAGAATATCCTTCGTTTTTGGGAAGAGCGTGACATTTTCACCAAGAGCGTTAAGGACAGGAAAGAGGCAGCGCACTATGTATTTTATGAAGGTCCACCTACAGCTAATGGCAGTCCTGGAATTCATCATGTGCTATCCCGCTTGTTTAAAGATGCTATCTGTCGCTACAAGACGATGAAGGGTTTCTACGTACCACGTAAGGCTGGATGGGATACGCATGGTTTACCTGTAGAGCTGGAGGTGGAGCGGTCTCTGGGGCTTACCAATAAAACTCAAATTGAGGATTATGGCGTAGCTCAATTCAACGAGCATTGCCGTCGCAGTGCTCTTGGCTATATTGGTGAATGGGAAAATATGACCAGGCGTATTGGATATTGGATAGATATGGAGCACCCCTATGTAACCATGGATAACGATTATATTGAATCTTGTTGGTGGATAATAAAGGAACTTTGGAATAGAGGTCTGATTTATCAGGGCTATAAGGTGACACCACATTGTCCGAGGTGTGGCACCTCTCTCAGTTCTCATGAAGTCGCTCTGGGTTACAAGGATGATACTGAAGACCCTTCAATTTATATCAAGTTTAGAGTGCCAGCGAAGATGGCCATGGAATTTTTAGGCAAATTCGGTACTGACTCAAATTTATCTATGTATCTTCTCGCCTGGACGACTACACCATGGACGCTACCTGGGAACACTGCTCTGGCAGTAGCCTCTGATGCTGAGTACAGTCTCATGAGAGAGAGTCAAGATTACCTTATTCTGGCGCGAGCACTAGCGGATAAAGTTAATTTGGAAGGTTATGTTGAAGTAGGCGTTATTCCAGGAGAGACTCTAGTACATCTTTGCTATGAACCTTTGTTTAATCCTCATCATTTTGGTGTGCCCCGTCTGAATTTGCCATCTTTGAAACTACAGGAAGAAGAGGAGAATTTAACTTATCCTGTAATTTGCGCGGATTTTGTCTCTCTGGAGGAAGGCACAGGTATAGTTCATGTTGCTCCTGCTTTTGGAGAAGTGGATTTCGATATTGGTATGTCTGAAGGGCTTGATTTCGTGCAACAGGTGAATCTGGAAGGTGAGATTACAGGCACTTATTCTTTCGCTGGCAAGTTTGTCAAAGATGCTGATCCTCTTATTCTTGAAGATCTCAAATTAAGAAAACTGCTTTATCGCAGTGAGAGAATCACTCATACTTATCCTTTTTGTTGGCGCTGTGAATCACCTCTTCTTTATTATGCTAAGAAATCATGGTATATCAAAACGACAGCAGTGAAAGATAAACTCATCTCAAGGAATAACAGGGTAAATTGGTACCCTGATTATATTAAGCAGGGTCGGTTCGGTAATTGGCTGGAGAACAATGTTGATTGGGCTTTTTCTCGAGAACGCTACTGGGGCACGCCACTTAATGTGTGGCATTGCCCTGTTTGTGACAATTATGAATGTGTTGGTAGCGTTGATGAATTGAAAAAGAAAGCGGGTCTCCGTGGTTTAAGGTCTCCTTTGGATTTGCATCGTCCTTATGTTGATGATATTTCTTTTGTCTGTCCCAAGTGTGGGGCTGAGATGAGAAGGGTTCCTGAAGTAATTGATTGTTGGTTTGATTCTGGGGCTATGCCCGTAGCCCAGTGGCATTACCCCTTTGAGCGCAGAGATGAGTTTAGAGATAATTTCCCTGCTGACTTTGTTTGTGAAGCTATTGACCAGACCAGAGGATGGTTTTATAGCTTACATGCTATAGCCACCTTGCTCTTTGGTCAACCTTGCTTTAAAAACGTCATTTGTTTGGGACATGTGGTCGATGCTGAAGGTGAAAAGATGAGCAAATCAAAGGGCAATATGATTATGCCCCAGGCGGTAATCGATAATTATGGTGCAGATGCTTTAAGGTGGTACATGCTGGTCTCCACCGCTCCAGAGGAAAACCATCGCTTCTCTTCCAGGATGGTTGCTGAAATCATGAGAAAGTTCCTATTGACTTTGTGGAATGTTTATTCCTTTTTCACTCTCTATGCCAATATTGATCATTTTGCCCCTCAGTCTTCTTATCGTTGTGATCACAGAAATTTGCTGGATGCCTGGATTATTTCACGACTCAATTTGCTCATAGTTGAGGTAACCAAGGCATTGGATAACTATAATCCTACCTCGGCAGCTCGCCAGATTGAGAAGTTTGTTGATGTTCTTTCCAATTGGTATGTGAGAAGAGGTCGGCGGCGTTTCTGGAAAAGCGAGAGCGATGCTGACAAGTTGACAGCATATGCTACATTATATCGCTGTCTGGTAACTTCATCCCAGCTTCTGGCTCCATTCGCTCCATTTATTGCTGAGGAGCTTTATCAAAACTTGGTGCGTTCTGTTAATCCTGATGCTGAAGAGAGTGTACACCTGACCTGTTTCCCCGTAGCTGACGAAGCCGGAATTGATGATAGGCTGAACAGCGATGTTGAGCTGGCCATGAAGATATCCAGTCTGGGCCGAGCAGCACGAGCTAAGGCAGGAATCAAGGTACGTCAACCTTTGGCCAAAGCAATAATCAAGGTGTCATCTACAAAGGAAAAGGATGCTTTAACTAGATTAGCTGCTGAAATAATAGGAGAGATAAATATCAAAGAGATAGAATTTTCTGATGAAGAAGTTTCCCAGGACTTGCCTGGTTACAGTCTGGCTCGAAATGCTCAGTACTGGGTGGCGGTAAGCACAGAATTGACTCCCGAGTTAATTGGTGAAGGTGTAAGCAGGGAAATTGTGCGTCGTCTTCAGAATATGCGCCGCACTGCCAATTTTGATATTGCTGACCACATCGTCACTTATTATCAAGCAGAAGGCCAGGTCAAGCAGGTAATCGTGGATTTCGGTGACTATATCAAGCAGGAGACTTTGTCATTACAGCTTCTTGACAGTCCTCCTCCTGAAGATGCTTATGTTGAGAGACATCGCATTTCCGATGGTGAGGTTTCATTGGCGATCAAGGTAGCGTGAAATCTGTAACAGCAGCTTGTCTTCTGCTATTTTAACCCCAGGATGAAGGGATTTCCTCTAATGTGGCGATTGTGGTTTTGGTATCTTCACCGCGGACAAAGGTTATTTCCACCTCTTGGCCGATCTGGCAACTGTGTATTGCCTGGACGAAGTCGCTGATATTAGATATTTCCTCATTCTCAAAGCGGATGACGACGTCTCCTTCTGCTAAACCTGCCTTATCTGCTGGACTTTGTGGGAATACCCTGGTAATCAGCGCTCCCTTATTAACTGAGAGGTTGTACTCGCTCATTACAAAGGGGTCTATTGAGTATGGATAAAGCTCCACTCCCAGGCAGGGGCGGGTGACATAGCCCTGATGAATTAAATCTTCGATGATGGGTTTGGCGACGTTGCTGCTTATGGCATAGCCCATTCCTTCAACACTCACTATGGCTATTTTAGCGCTGGTGATGCCAATCACTTCGCCTGCCATATTTACGAGTGGCCCACCACTGTTACCGGGATTGATAGCTGCGGTGGTCTGAATGAGGCCACGAAGAGTAGTTCCCTCAATAGCTATCGAGACATCTAAGCGGCTGACAATACCTTCGCATGCTGATATTCCCTCTCCTAAGGCATTGCCGATGGCTATCACCCAATTGCCTAAAGCGAGTTGAGATGAATCTCCCCAGGGGATATAAGGCGGGTTTGTCGCATTTATCTTGAGCACTGCCAGGTCGGTTAAGGCATCGCTGCCCACTATCTCAGCGAGGAAAGTGCTACCATCGTGCATCTTTATCTTTATATTTTGAGCATTTTGTACCACATGATTGTTGGTTACAATATATCCCTTGTCATCAATAATCATACCTGAGCCGGCTGCACGCTGTATATATTGGTGCCCCCAGAAGTCGGAAGCGACCTGCTCTGTGTTTACAGAGACCACCGAAGGCACGACTCTGGCGATTACGGGAGGAAAGTTGGGCAAGGAGACTGCTGAGTCAGTTCCTGAAGGAAATGTCCAGTTGGCATTGGTATGGTCGCTTGGGGTGCTATCTTGTACTGGAGTAGTTTGAGGTGGTGTGAGAGACTGAGGTAGTGATATGGGACACCCAATAGCGCCCAAGAGCACACTTATCAGTACTAACGCAGCGATGAGGTATTTGACTTTTCGGGACACTTCGCTGGTTATTATATCACTGCAGTTTTATCAGTAAAAATCCATGCTGAAACATGGTAAATGTATGACTTAGTTCAGTGAATATGATATACTATTAATGTTATGTCTCAAGCCTATGTTCAAGCATTATTAAAGGGGACGGTAGAGCCATTGTTACTCTTCGTTATTGCCGAATTCCCTATGCATGGCTATCAGTTGATTAAAGACTTGGAGAGAAGGAGCCAGGGTTACTTTAAATTTAAAGCGAGCACTGTATATTCGGCATTGCGCCGCTTGGAAAAAAGTGGCTTGGTACTGAGTTCGTGGCAGCAAATTGCTCAAAAACAAAGGCGCCGATGCTATATGTTAACTGACAAGGGTCATCAGATTTTGGATAGTAAATTGGGTGAGTGGCAGAATTTCTATGCTGCTGTCAGCAGGATTGTAAATATTCGATAATTTACTTAATTCGCCTTTGATCCATCACTATATGCATTTTCCTTCTTTATATCTCTTCAATTCATGTTCCAGATGGAGTAAAATATAGGTTTGGGAGATTTATTTGGAATCAAGAGGTGAGTGTTGGAAATTAAAGTTATTGTTGGTGACATAGCTCAGGTTGAAGCGGATGCCATTGTGGTGAGTCTTTTCGAGGGAGTGGAAGAAATCAATGGTGCCACTGCTAGTGTGGACAAAGCCCTAGATGGAGTCATTGGTGGGCTCATCAGGCGAGGAGAAATGAAGGGGAAATTAGGTGAGGTTGGTATTGTCCATACGTTGGGTAAATTATCGGCAGGGCTAGTTGCTGTTGCTGGGTTAGGCAAACCACAGGATTTCAACCTAGACAGGCTGCGCCAAGTAACGGGAGAGTTTTGTCGCTCTTTACGTAAATTGAATTGTCGTAAAATAGCTACGATACTTCATGGTGCTGGAAGTGGTGGAATTACTCTTGAAGCTTCAGCTGAGGCGATAACGGAAGGTAGCCTTCTCGGCCTTTATAATTTTCAGAAGTATAAAAAATCAGAATATGGAGATGTTGAAGAATTACTGCTAGTGGAGGGAAATAAGAGCGAGCTTCCCAATTTAGAAGAGGGTATTCGGAAAGGGAGCATAATGGCAAAAGCCGCTGCTCAGGCGCGGGATATGGTCAATGAACCGGCCAGTTATATGACACCCAGCAGGATGGCTGGGATGGCTCGAGAGCTAAGCGCTAAATATAATCTGGAGTGTGCTGTCTTTGATTCCGGTGATATGGAATCTATGGGTATGGGGGCGCTTCTTGGTGTAGCCAGAGGAAGCAATGAATCACCAAAGCTAATAATCCTCAGGTACAGAGGAAATGAAGAAACTAATAAAGCAGTTGGCTTTGTTGGTAAAGGGGTAACCTTCGATTCCGGTGGTATTTCCATCAAGCCCTCGGAAGGTATGGAAGAGATGAAAGATGATATGGCAGGTGGTGCTGCAGTTATGATGGCGGTGGATGCTATCGCTCAACTAAAGCCCCGAGTTAATGTTACTGCTGTTATTCCTGCTACTGAGAATCTACCCAGTGGCACTGCTTTGAAGCCAGGAGATGTGTTGAGAGCCATGAATGGCAAGACTGTAGAAGTGATAAGCACTGATGCAGAGGGAAGGCTTATTCTGGCTGATGCCTTGAGCTACGCTGTAAAGGAAGGCTTGTCTCCTCTGATAGACCTGGCTACCTTGACTGGAGCCTGCCGTGTAGCTTTGGGTACAGGATATAGCGGTGCCTTCAGTAATAATCAAGAGCTGGTGACAAAGGTTCTCCAAGCTGCTGCCCGGGCTGGGGAAAAATTGTGGCAGATGCCCCTGCCTCAGGAGTATAGAGAAATGAATAAAAGCCAGATTGCTGATATCAAGAATGTTGGCAATAGATATGGCGGAGCTATTACGGCGGCTCTTTTCTTATCTGAATTCGTTGCTGATATTCCCTGGGTTCACATTGATATAGCCGGCACAGCTTCTAGCGGCAAAGAGAAAGGTTATACTACCAAAGGAGCTACTGGAGTAGGTGTAAGAACCCTGGCAGAATTGGCCTTATCACTGGCTGGGGATATTTGAATGATATCAAGAGGTTAGTATGAAGATAAAATGGCTTGGTCATGCCTGCTTTCTGATTACATCTAAAGCTGGATTAAGGATAATTACTGACCCTTATACTGTGGGAGGGGGCATCAATTATTCTCCCATTGAGGAAAGTGCCGATGTTGTTTTGGTAAGCCACGGCCATGGTGATCACAGCAACGTTTCTGCTGTACGAGACCAGCCGGAGGTGGTGAGAAGGACTGGTGTAAACACTGCTAAAGGGATTCAGTTTAAAGGCGTAGCTACTTATCATGACACTTCTCAAGGCAAGCAGAGAGGGAATAACATAATCTTCTGCTTTACGCTGGATGGTATAAAAGTTTGTCACTTGGGTGATTTAGGGCATGTGCTTGGCCCGGAGCAGGTTGGTGAAATTGGAGGTGTAGATATACTGTTCGTTCCTGTAGGGGGCTTTTATACTATTGATGCTGATGCGGCTAGCCAGGTATGTGACCAGCTAGGACCAAGAGTAATAATTCCCATGCACTTCAGGACATCTAAGTGTACTCTTCCCATAGATGGTGTTGATGATTTCCTCAAGAACAAAAAGAAAGTAAAAAAGATAAATTCTAGCGAAGTGGAATTTGAATTGGGAGAACTTCCGTCTGTGAGGGAAATCTTGATTCTGAAACCATTCTTATAGTGCGGGAATTGGTTAATGGCGTTATAAGTTTTATGTAAGAGAATGGGAAATGATTGTTGATGCTCCTGAATTTGTGTTTATGCCTCCGTCACAGCTTTCTTGGGCCAGGCGGATTTTGATAAAGCCTTTTGCTGGCTTCCCTTCACCTTATCCTGTAACTACTAGCCCTCAGATGTTGAGCGCGATTATCAATGGCATCAGGAAGATCAGTGATGCTGATATCCTTATTGCTGAAGGAACACCGAATGGTGAGTCTATCTACCCGGTATATAAATCCCTGGAATACAACTTTCATCGTGTACTGATGCTTGATATCAGAGACTCTATCTTTGTTGAGGTGGAGAACGCGTTAACTAAGTTCTATGCCACGGAAAGTTTCTGGATTCCCAATGTGGTATTACGCAGCGATTTTTTGATCAGTGTCACTCCTTTCGCAGTGTGCGACAATGCTGCTCGTTTCACTATAGCAAATCTCCTCAGCTTATTACCTGTAAGCAAATATCAAAAAGGTACATTGGGCAGTTTATATGAATTGGGGATAGAAGAAGTACTCGCTGATCTGTATTTTACATTGCCTTTTGATTTGGGCATTATTGAGGCTCGCCAGAAGGTCTTTTACACTGCGGATGGGAAAGAAAGAAAGGTAGAGGAATATGGGAAAATCTTGTTTGGTGAACCTTACGAGATTGACCAGAAAGCTTCGCAAATAGCCGGAATTGGGAGCAAACATCTGAATCTCATCGCTGAGGGCCGTAGCCAGCTTGAGAAATAATAAGACAGAGCACGTCAATATTCTATGCTGAAGTTGGTGAATCGCCCTGAATAAGGAGTCCACTTCACTTCTACTTTCTTGACCCATGCCGCCGGCGGCCCTATTTTGAGCTGTTCTAATAATTTGTCTAGTTGCTGCTTATCTCCTTCAGCCTCTACCTCTACGGCGTCACCGCTGGGCAAATTGCGTACATACCCCTTGAGTTTCAGCATTTGGGCTGTATCTTGGGTAAAGTAGCGGAAACAAACGCCCTGTACGCGGCCATAAACTCGAATTAAAACATGTCCTTTTGTCATCAGACTGTTTGAATCAAAAGGCGCCCTCTGTCCAGGTGCTGTAGGCCAGCTTGATAGGCTAATTCAGTCGCTTCTTGAAATTCTTGTGTTGTTATGCGTCGAGCCAGGCTGGGAACCTGATAAGCCTGGTAGCAGGGGTGATATTGTGCCATGATGTTGATATAAGTGTAGGGAGATATTTCTTGAGCAAGGAAATTCACTACTTCCCTTGTCCCTGCTAAACCATAGGGTAAGACCAGATGGCGCACCAGAAGCCCTCGCTGAGCTATTCCCTCCCTATCTATTCGCAGCTCACCTACCTGGCGATGCATTTCTTTTACTGCAGTTTTGTTTATTTCAGGATAATTCTCAATCCCTGATAACTTTCTGGCTGTTTCATCATTACCATACTTCATATCAGGCATATAAATATCAATGATGCCATCGAGCAGTTTCAAAGTCTCTTCTGAATCATATCCACCACTGTTGTACACTAAAGGAATGTGTAACCCTGATTCTGTCGCTATTTCCAGTGCCTCCAGTATTTGAGGAACCACATGCGTGGGCGATACTAAATTTATGTTGTGGCATCCTTGAGATTGAAGGGAGAGCATCATGTAAGCTATTTTTTCTTTGCTCGTCTTTTCACCTTCACCCAGTTGACTTATGGAATAGTTTTGGCAGAAAAGACACCGCAGGTTGCAGTTAGTGAAAAATATGGCGCCCGAGCCACATCTACCGACTAAAGGAGCTTCTTCACCGAAGTGTGGGCCGTAGCTAGATACGATTGCCTCTTGGGAGGTGCGGCATTTGCCCACTTCGTCGCTAAGACGATTAACATGGCAGCGGCGAGGACAAACAGAGCAGTTTTGCAGCAGAGATTTAGCCTTTTCTATTCGTTCTTTAAGTTCGCCACTGTAATAGAGTTCCCGATAAGCTGCCACTATGCCTCTTCCTCAACCCCCTCGGCACTGGTCTTTCTCTTCTTCTTAACCACTTCAACTTCTACTTGTGGCAGGATTTCAGAGATCGCCTTTGTTTTCTTTGCTCCTTTCTTTGACTTTTTGGGTTCTCTCTTTCTGTAATCTCGTCTCCCCATAATTGCACCTCGTGCCCTCGCCAACTAATTGTTAGGTGTGGGATGGGCATCTTCCTTTCCTTCTATTTTTTCCCAGGCGGAGCGTGCTGCCTCCGTCTCGGCAGTTTTTTTATTTTTCCCGGTACCTTCGCCCAATACTTCACCCTCCACTGTGACTGCAACGGTGAAGCGCCTTGCATGGGCGGGCCCTGTAGCTTCCAGTAATTGGTAAACTGGCGTTGATTTCCTTTTCTCCTGGGTGAATTCTTGCAACAAGGCTTTGTAATTCGGGGCGATTCCCTTGGTCTTTATTTTCCTTAACCTTGGCTCAAGCTTGTTGAGAATAAATCTCTTTACTTTGGGTAGGCCTTGATCCAGATATATGGCTCCAATTACTGCCTCCATGGCATTCTCCAGGTTGCTTGGTTTCATTCTCCCTCCACTTGCCTCTTCTCCCTGCCCCAGCAGAAGATAGTCACCGAGTTTGAGTGAGGAGGCTACTTTGACTAAAGCATCGCGACAAACCAAAGAGGCACGGATAGCAGTTAGTTTGCCTTCAGGTAAATCCGAGAACTCTTTATACAGTTTCTCAGCCACGGTGAAGTTCAGGACAGCATCACCCAAAAATTCCAATCGCTCATTGCTGGGCAAGGGAGCATCAGGATGTTCATTGACATAGGAACTGTGAGTAAGAGCCTGCCTCAGCAGGGACTGGTTATCGAAAACTACCCCCAGAGATTTTTGGCAATTCTCCCAATCCTGCATTTTGGAACTCCTGCTAAAGTATAGAACAAGAAGTTTGTTGGCTCAACCTGCTGATGTGCGGTGTCAGTTGACAGGGCGAAGTCATAAATATAGAGTTCAGTTTTTATAGGCAAAGGAGGTAAGAGGAAATGGAGAAGACATGGAAGCCGACTACGGCTGGCATCTTGAGCATTGTCGCTGGTGCTCTCCGTATGATTGGTGGCATAGTGGTTGCGGTACTGGGGAAAGCTGGTGGAAGGCTGTTGGGAGTAATGGGATTCCCTGGTGTAATGCATGGTATGGCTGATAGCACCAGTGCAGGGATAATTCCTTTGATATTTCATATAGTAGCTATAGTGGGTATAATACTTGGTATAGTAGCTGTAGTAGGTGGTGTTTATGCTTTGAAAAGAAGAATTTGGGGGCTGGCACTCGCTGGCTCTATTTGCTCGTTCTTCTGTGTATGGTTTTTGGGAATACCTGCCATTATATTTACTGCCCTGGGGAAAGGCGAATTTAAACCAAATACCGGTGAGACGAGTCACGACGAGTATTCTGCATCAGAATATCACATCTGATGTTTTAATATTGCTCTTTCCTCGGCTGAGTATGGCTTTGGCTCATCCATTAGCAAACAAGCGTGGTATATTTTTGCCTGCTTGCCACCTGGGAGCTGGGTAAAAAGTTCTTCTTTCTCTGCTTGCTCAGTTATCAGCTTCAGGGCAATACCAAATGCAACATCATCCTCTGATTCAACAAACCAGGCAGCTGCAAATAGGTCCACCGCCATATCTCTGAAGTTAGCCGGCAATTCACGGTCATGAACTGCACCCGCGACCTCGGTAAGCTGACGAAATTTTCTGAGAGAGGCTACAGCAAGCACAAGTGACATGCTCTTTGTATTCACGCCAATGCATCCTGTGGTTGCAATTACTGAGTGTCTCTCTGAATATTTGGTTGCTTCAGCATCAAGCTTTTGAAAAGCAACGTTGGGGACAGTTATGGCACACAGTTCGCCATAGCAATCTATACACCACAGCCATATCTCCTCGCGGGACTTTAGTGGTGTTTGCCTGCCTCCAATAGATATTGTATCTTTTGGGGCTTGTCCTTTATCGTTACCTGATGAAAACATCTCTTGTAGAACCCGTTGCCATCCACTATTAACATCCACTCTTCCTCTCCACTTCCATGGACGATACCATATATTCAGTTTGATTATATACTTGTCCTGAGCAGGATACAATACTTCTGGGTTAAGAAAAATGTTAGACAGAATATTTTTGACACATCTTGCGCTGATAACTATAATTCAAGCCCGTTGGGGATTAGTCTAGCGGTAGGACAGCGGACTCTGGATCCGTCAGGCCAGGTTCGAATCCTGGATCCCCAGCTCAGCTATGGCGCATTCGTCTAGGGGTTGAGGACACCTCCCTCTCAAGGAGGAGATCACCGGTTCGAATCCGGTATGCGCTACCAA
>JAYENW010000002.1:0-3194 GCA_034722275.1 Chloroflexota bacterium
CCGACCATGTGACCAAATCCTTGACCACTATGACCACTTTTCTGACTATCGTCAAATTAAGGCATTTGAGACGTAGCTTCTGTAAGCCAGTCTCCTTCTAGGAAACAATATTGTCTTTTGTTCAGATTCCACCAAGCTTGGCCAGCCTTTCGCCGAGACGCAGGTTACTGGAGATTTTGTCCGACAAAGCTGAGAGAGTAACACCTTTAGAACAGGATGGAATCACCTCCCGCCTCTATACCATGACTAATGGAAGGCCTATGACCACCCAGAGCGGCCTAGCTTTTGAATTTTCTGCCACATGTTTTATAGGTCAAGATCTGGTCAAATCCTTTTAGTAGCTTTGCTTGGTGGAAGCTACTAGCGGTATTCACTGAGTGAATAGGACCTACTGAATAGGATTCTAGTGAATAGGCATAATCCTTTTTCAAATATATATAAATAGCCTCAATGAGATTACCTCCTGGCCTCTCCTCTTGCCTTATGCTAGCTTTAACGTAATATTTGTCAAGGCAACATCAAGTACGGTTAGGAAAATCCATACTTGAGCGGAGAAATACCGTAGCTGGAAGTAGAAAATTCGCGGAAAATCATTGGAACTTGGTGGAATAGCTACGAAATCCCAGTGGAAACCAGCTACGGAATCGAGCTTTGCAAAGTTTATCCAGAAGGCTGTATGAACGTGCAATGGGGTGACCCTTCAGTTTAAGTCTCGGCATTGCGCTCACTTCATAAGGTGTCTCTCGCCTAAAGTTCCTCCACATTTTTGTAGCCGGATTGTGGCTAAAGCAGAGACAAAATGCAGCCAGAAAACTCCTTGACAAAGGCTGTTCCGTCATGGATAAATGAAGGTAAATAAAGCATCACAAATTGAAATTTCAGTTGGCTTAAGCCAGAAACGGTGCACCTCGCTTAGCTACGTTTTAGCTACGGAACCCTAGCGGAACTTTAGTCTAGCAGCAATTGTATTGCCTTATCCACTCTGAGCTGGGGTGGAAGCCTGTCCACCTCAGTATACCTCTCATGTCCTGAGTCCAGACTCAGTGGTTTCCCATCGGACCAAGATACCTTTGACCACGTTGATGACCTTCCTCCAAATATGAGCGGAGCTTCCTTACGCTAAACCTGAAGAGAAGCTGCTTCATACACATTTCAAATAAGAGTAAGAGCTCGATGTTGTTCGCATCAAACCCTTGGTACCTCCAAATGTTACTCCAATCTACAGGAAGGACAATTTCCTCTTTCGTTCGGTCGGCGGCTGTGGCCCTGCTTATTCATCTTGCCAAACATAACCCCTGAATAAGATCTGGAGATTCATATTTTCACACGCATGGAATAGACTGGGAAGGGTGACCGGGGTGAGAACATTTATATGGATTTGGAAAGAGATGGCGCCTATTTACTGGACTCCTATTTACTTAGTAAATACCACTAGTAGCTTCCACCAAGCAAAGCTACTAAAAGGATTTGACCGGATGTTGACCTATAAAACATGTGTCAGAAAATTCAAGAGCCAGACTGCTCTGGATGGTCATGTGTCTTCCATTACTCATGCTATAGAGGTAGGTGGTCATTTCATCCTGTCGTAAAGGCGTTATTCTCTCAGCTTGATCGGATGAAATTTCCAGTGAACAAAGACAATATTGCTTCTTTCGGTTAGCCTAGCCACCCAACTTATCTGGCGAAACGTCATAACTTAACGTTTATGCAAAAAGGCAGTCATAGAGGTGAAAATTTTGGTCAGATAAACGGTCATTTGTGGGAAACCCAAGTTGTGGATACCTCCCAATACCACAGTGGCATTATAGGAACTGCGGGGGTTATTTGAGCGTAAGGGGGAGGGTGTAACCCCCACAAAAGTGCCCCAAAATGAGTGGCCACTAACTCCACGCTTATGACCGAGCCATCTGGCCATGTGCAACATGGAGAAATACCTTTTCCCAAGAGTATCAGACAGGAAACATTATACTGATGGACTTAGAGGAGTTTACCACTGTGCAAAGTATGAAGAGGCAGATGGCAAACATGCTTGCAAATGTTTACAGACAAAAACAGTTGTGCCATCTTGCTGCGCGATTTCAGTAGTAAGTCTTGCTTGACTCAGAATTACTCTCATGTTATACTGTTGTAAAACGAAGCCATGATAAAAAGTCGCCGCCGGAACTATCAACTGGGAGGCTCAAAAGCAGTAACTTACCCTTCCGATGTTATTGTAGGTGAAGAAGCTTCTGTAGTGGGAAACAGGCTTCTACTTATCGATCCACGAGGTGAGGTACCTGTGGATGACCTAATGGAGTTCATGGAGAAGCATGTTGAGCCTGCGTTCTGGAAATGGTGGAAGCAGAAAGAGGGTATGAGACGTGCTCGTGAGAAGGGTGCTATGAAGGTATTACAAGCGGAAGCTCCGATAGAAGTCCAGGAGGCGGAGTCGATCGAGATGCAAGCCATAGCTGCAGGACCCCAGATATATCTTGTGAATTGCTGGCGCTGTGGAGGGCAGATCGCCTGGCGTATGGATTTAGGCATGCGTGGTTGTTGCCCCTACTGCGGCGCACTAATCCAGCTAATGGTTTAGAGATGAAAGAGCACAGCTTAGCAGGAATATTGAAGACAATAGCAAGACAAAGATGATAGTTTGCAGCGATTTTCGTGACCTGTTGACCCAGAGCTTGATGCGGGCAGCAAACATCTGGAATATTTCAGATACAGTAGTGACAGAAGAGGCAGTGAGAGATGCGGTTATGCTGGGTGATGAGGCAACCTTTCTTGCTGCCGCTGGTATTAACTTTAGTGAGGATAAAAGACGCTATTTCTCCCAATTCGTTTCGTCTCTCAATAGTGGTGAGCTTGATGACGCGTTAAGGCAGGCAGGGGAGCAATGGCAGGTGAGCAATGCCCTGGCAACCCTTAATGGGATACTGGATAACATAAGACTTAGCCTGGAGGAAGACTGGAGTCTTGGCAGAGTAGGCAGGCTGATTCGGGCTTTGCTGATTATTGGGGGAAGCAGGTTTACTCTTCTTGCTGGGAGGCTTGCCCAAGTATTGAAATCAAAGGTAGAGCCAAAGGATCTGATACTCAGGTATACTGATGCTTTTACTCATCATGACACAAGTGTAATGGCGGAAGTAGAAGATATTATCCTAGAAGATAATACTCTTGGGCCTGTTGCCGTAGAGATGACTGCCGGACTA
>JAYENW010000003.1:0-3182 GCA_034722275.1 Chloroflexota bacterium
GGGGATTTGAAATGGCTCCTGATAGGTTTGGCCCTAAAACAGAAGCTAGACTCTGGGAAGACATGGGAAGGCTGTGGTGCTGTGTTAATGATGAGAATCTCCTGGAAGACCTCATCAAGATGGTGGTGGAACCACCAATTACTCCAACGGATGAAAGCCACAACATACGCATAAACATGTGGATTGGCGGAGACCCGGTGAGCGGCAAACCTTATATCAGGTTCATCAAAGAGAATGCCATGACGTGGCGAAAGGCGTGGTCAAATGTCCTAGGCAAAAATGCCGTCATCAGGACAGATGACAGTTACGACACCATGGTGACACACCTGGGGTATAAGTCGGTCGGTGTTCAGTGGGAAGCTCGCGAAGGACTCGCCGAGGCAATCACCGTGGATAAAGACCTTATTAAGGCGTCACAGGAGAGATTAAGCAAAGTAGAAATTATACCTGATACCAGATTAGCACCGAGGCAGCTTGCGAATCTAGGGCTGGCAAGAGCAATAACTGCTGAGGTCTCCAGGTACGATGGTGTGGCGGGAGTTTATGCCGCTATTATTCCGCCGGCCAGCGATCGGGTAAGGACAGCAGGGATGTATGCTAAAGAGACCAAGACAGTATATATCAGCGCTAACCAATTAAGCGGCGCACGGACCACGGTTGACACGTTGGTTCATGAGCTCGCTCATCATCAGTCGCAAGCAGAGGATCTCACAGAAGCCCACAGTGCTGCTATGACCAGCGTGGCAGCCAGTGTTGTGCAAGCAACAGCAAAAGGTAAGTTCGACGAAATCCTTAAAGGGGTAAGCTGGTATGGCTGACAAACATAAAACTTTGGCCCGTTTAGCTTTTAAGGATAATAAGAAGCCCCTCAGGCAGGTAAGAAAGCTAGAGAGGTATAATAGGCATAGGAACAAGAAGAGATGAACTATTACTACCACAGTAGCCAAGATTGGATAGGTGCCATGTCCAGCTTCATGGGATTTATGGTAATGGGCACATTCATGGTGGCTGTGTGCCGAGACATTACCAAAAGTCTATTTGAACCCGAAAAGAAAAGGGAATTTTTGCCACAGACGAAAGAGATGGATAGTCCCAGATACAAAAGCTACAAGGTAGGCGACTATATCTACGATCGCACGGAGTTGAGCAGAAGAGGCAGGATTGTAGAGGTCATAAAAGGCCCCCACGGTGACATCTATATTACTGAGCGCCCCAATGGATTTAGAGATAGAATTTTTATTGCTGATGCTTTGCCACTCCAAATGGAATCATTGCCATCAGTAACGGAGCGCTATCAGTTAGCTCGCACATCACCGAAATTTGAGCCAGCAAAGAGGGTGTATAAGAATAAACTTTATGTCCTTGAAAAGACTGAGTTTCCCATTACCGGCAAGGGAAAATTCCGTAACTATTACACTGTGGTATCGCCAAAGGCTTATCTTCTTGGCTACTTTCCGCATGTGGATTTATTGGGGGAATATCTGCCAAACAGGAATGATTTATTCATACTGGATATTCACGGTTTCTTTTCCCTTGAGCGCGAGTTACCAGTTACAGGCACAAACCTCAAAGATGCTATGGAGAGGCGAGGTGTATTCAAAGCTTACCTTGTGACGAAGGGAACGGAAGCGTCTCTCTCATTTTTTCCTGGGGTTATCGCTATGCCCAAGCTTCCAGAAGAGGCAAGAAAGGACTTCTTCTTTGTGGAATACATCAGGGACATGCTGAGATTGGGAGAACCAATCTCCGATGAAGACGCAAAATGGTTGTGGGAGGGGTGGAAGAAGTCGAGGGAAGAGGACAGCCTGCGGCAAGAGGTAAGGGAATACTGCAAGAAGTATAAGCGCAACCCGCTTTCAGATGAAGCGATAAGAGAGTTTGATCAAATAGAGGTAAGAGCAAAGGCAGCAGGCTTGAGTGATAGAGAATTTGAGAGGCTCTGGACGGCAGAGGTGGAAAGATACTTTAAAACTCCTGGCTACTTACCTCAGCTTATACCAGAACAGATGGAGCTTATGGAGAAATACTTGGAGCTGGCAAGAGGCCTGGCTAAATCAGCAAGGGAGGCAACCAAATAAGATGAAAAAAGTGAGCGAACTAAAAAGTCGGGGGGGGTGTAATGTCAATTCCTGAGAGCAAGAAAGACAAGTTAAAAATAGAGGATATTCATTCTGCGAGTATTGATATGGCTCAAGCGAAGATTGAGTTAGCATTACTCAAGTATAAAGTAGCAGTAGGGAGAGGTATACCAGCTACTGAGCAAAAAAAGAAGGTACGCCTATAGTATGCAGAAACCCCAAAGAATAATAAAGGAGAAGGAGAAAAAATGAATAAAAGGACCGCAGTAAATCCAGAGAAATTTGTCTCTATTAAGCCTGTCCCACAAAAATCCTTGCTATTTCCCATTTATTGCTCTGCTTGTGGGAAAAAGATAGCTTGCTGGGCGATGCCATTAGGGTGGACCCTCGTTAGCCCAGACCAATTATCCCCATTCTTCTGTCCAACATGTATGGATAAGGCCTTCCGTTTAGTTGGCAAACAGGCTATATACGAATTACGCCAAGATTTTGTCCCAGCAAAGCCAAGTGATTGCGAAGAGAGAACTCGAGCTATTCTGGACAGCAACGCTGATGATAGTGAGAAGATTCGCCAGCTCCATGAGCTGGGCTATGCCAATGCTCAACTGCACAAGCAATTTGGCTTCTCTAAGAGGCTGATACAAGAGGAGATGGAACATAACAGCAATGCTCGCTCCAGTTAGAGGTGGTTTCTTAAGACCCTTCGGCTGTGGATGGTTTATCAGAGAATTTCTTTTAGGTCATGGTCCCGAAGAATCCCCAAAGATAGACCCTGTGATTGGTGCTTGCCAGGAGGATATCTTCTATCATTACAAAATAGCCCTCCATAAAGCCTATGCTGAAGATGCTATTGCATATGAGAATGAGGAGAGGATTAAGAAAAAGCTGCCTATCTATACTGAAACAGAATACCTGGAAAGGCTTGAGTGGTACTTGAGCAGGATTCCCTACAAGCTGGTTAAGTGCCGATATCACAGCTTTGTTTGCTACTTCGGCATGCTGAAGAAGTTAGGATGGGTGGAGGAAACAGGGAAAGAAGAGAAATCAACTCCTCAGGACTACTATGAAGGCTTTCAGCCCAGAAGATACTACCGTCTGACTAAA
>JAYENW010000004.1:0-50327 GCA_034722275.1 Chloroflexota bacterium
TGGGAGGGGTGACCGAGTGGCCTATGGTGGCGGTCTTGAAAACCGCTTTCGCCTAATTGCGAACGTGGGTTCGAATCCCACCCCCTCCGCCAGAAGAAGTCCACTCACATAACATCTCCAGCATCACTTCAAACAAGCAAAGAATCTAGGTCTTAATCCGGTATCGGGCCTTTCCCTCCTGGTAAAGGTCGCCGCCATAAATATCGTTTATCACGGTAACTGGGAAATCTTCCACTTCCAGCAAAAGAATAGCTTCAGGACCAAGCTCATCATAAGCCACTACTACAGATTTCTTGATGCTTTGGGAAATAAGCGCCCCAGCACCACCCACAGCACCCAGGTAGACAGCTCCATGCTGCACGAGCGCATCTTTTACCTCCTTCGCCCTGGGGCCTTTGCCAATCATTGCCTTTAAACCCGCAGCTATTAAACAAGGAGTGTAGGTATCCATGCGAGCGCTGGTAGTGGGGCCAGCGGAGCCGATTGGCCTTCCTGGTCTGGCCGGAGAGGGTCCCATATAGTATATCGCTGCTCCTTTGATATCAAAGGGCAGTGACTTTCCTTGCTGCAAAGCTTCAACTATTCTTTTGTGAGCAGCGTCACGGGCAGCATACATAATGCCTGTGAGCAGAAGATTGTCCCCCACCCTGAGTTCCCTCAATATCTTCTCACTCAGAGGGAGTTCAACTTCTCTAGCTTGAGCCATAATCGCCTTCTGCCAATAACAAATTACAGGATCGCCTCTTCCCAGCGATGACACCAGCATTGCAAATTAACCGCCACTGGCAGACTGGCAATATGGCAAGGAAATGTCTCAACATGAACTGCCAGAGCAGTGATACTGCCACCATAACCCATGGCGCCAATGCCCAGGCGGTTAATCTGCTCTAAAATTTCCTCCTCCATCCCGGCAACTTCGGCATCTGGGTTTGGCTCGCCTACCTTACGCAACAATGCTTTCTTGGCCAGCATCATGGTTTTCTCAGTTGTTCCACCTATGCCAACGCCCACTATAACAGGAGGACACGGGTTGGCACCAGATTCATCAACGCAACCCACCACAAAATCTATGATTCCCCGGCGTCCTTGCGCTGGAGAGAGTACTGTCAGGCGAGACATATTCTCAGCACCACCCCCCTTAGGCATCACAATGATCTTAAGCTTGTCGCCAGGAACGATATCAACCCAGATATCAGCCGGCGTATTGTCTTTGGTATTTAATCGAGATAAAAAAGGAGAGGATACCACAGACTTACGCAAATAACCTTCAATATATCCCTGGTGTACCCCCTGGTTCACCGCAGTGTAGAGGTCACCACCAGCCAGGTGAACCTCCTGGCCCAGCTCCAGCCAGACAATAGAAAAACCAGTATCCTGGCACAGAGGGATTTGCCCCTCTCTAGCAATGACAATATTTTCCAATATCTTATCCAGTGCGTCGCATGCCGCAGGAGATTTCTCCCTTCCCCGTGCATGCTGGAGAGCCAGGAGAACATCTTCGGGAAGATAATGACAGGAATGTTCAAAGAGATGAGCTACGGTTTCGGCAACATCACCAACATCAATTTGTCTCATCCAAATCTCTTAACTTCGTTATCTCAGAGCCCCAAGCTGGAAATGGGAGCGATAAGGCCTGCTTCTACCAAAGCAGTAGACTGAGCCTGGGCACTCGCTATCATATTTTCTGCTTTGCAGCGAAGCTCATCAGCACCGACTTTCAGGAGAGCGATACCCTGTTCTTGAGCCTTCATACCCACAGCCACCGCCTCACGAACATAAGCTTCCCTCTCATCCATCCTGGCAACGATATCATCGTCATTTATACCTCTTTCCTGAGCATACTTTGCCAGTGCCTCAGCAGCAGCAATGCACATCTCATTGGTAATAGTTCTCGCCTGCACATCAAGCACACCACGGAAAATAGCGGGAAAACCTACCGAGTTGTTTACCTGATTGGGAAAGTCAGACCTGCCAGTACCCACAATTCTGGCTCCCGCCTCCCTGGCTTCCCAGGGCCAGATTTCGGGAATGGGATTGGCGAGAGTAAAACATATGGCATCTTTTGCCATCCCCTTTATTTGTTCGGGTGAAATTATTCCAGGCCCCGACCGGGAACAGGAAATAAGCACATCTGCTCCTTGCAATGCTTCAGCTAAAGTCCCTGTGATACCAATTGAATTGGTAATTTCACAAAAGCGCCACTTATCAGAATACTCATCCTTCACTTCCTCTAAATCTTTTCTTCCCCTGTGAAGAATGCCTTTGCTATCAACCATTATGCTATTCTCGGGATCCCCTCCGTAAGCCCATATAAGCCGGGAACATCCGGTATTGGCTGCTCCAACTCCATTGAAGACGATTTTACAATCTTCTATCTTCTTTCCCACAATTTTCAAAGCATTTATCAGTGCTGCCAAAATCACCGTTGCCGTCCCCTGAACATCATCATGCCACACGGGAACTGTCATCTCTTTCCTCAGCTGATTCAGTATGCCAAAACATTTAGGATAGGAGATGTCCTCCAGGTTAATCCCGGCAAATGATGGCTCAAGCCATTTAACCGCCTGGACAATCTCATCAGGATTCTTGGTACCCAGACAAATAGCAACGGCATCTACACCGCCAAGATATTTAAATAAGAGGGCCTTGCCTTCCATTACGGGATAACCTGCCTTGGGCCCAATATCCCCCAGTCCAAGAACTCGAGTGCCGTCAGAAACTATAGCTATCATATTCCAGCGATTGGTGAATTCACCCATCTTTTTCTCATCCATTTGTATCGCCCCACAGGGCTCAGCTACGCCGGGGGTATAATAGATGGCAAAATCATTCAGATCCCGCACCTGACATTTGAGCATAGTCTGCATTTTGCCCCGGTAAAAGACATGTAACTTCATAGCGTCCTGTGCTGGTTTCTTCGCCTTGGTTAAAAGCTCTTCTTTGGTTACCTTTTGCATCATAAACTCTCTTTCATTTTAGTTCCTGTCCACACCGTCCAGTAATTATAAATCTTTTCCTTCCTTTTCAGAATATTTCACGCCAAGATTATAAGCATAATTTAGATTTCCCTGAAACTAAATGCCAATGGATTGTGTAGCAAGTTGATAGGATTAGATGATAAGATAAGAAAAGCTTGAAACCGCATTTAATCACTCTGGATGGGCCAGTGGCAGTTGGCAAGAGCAGTGTAGGCTCATTACTGGCGAAAAGATTGAGCTATGTTTTCTTTGATACGGGTATGATGTACCGTGCCTTTACCTGGAAAGCTCTCATAGCCGGCGTTTCTCCAGGGAATGAAAGGAAACTTTGTCATCTTGCCACCACAACCAATTTCAGCTTCGTCGTATCTCAGGAAGGGCATATTACTATCCTGGTTGATGGCTACGATGTTAGCGGGGAACTGCTCTCCCCAAAAATAGAAAACCATGTTCCTTTGATAGCCAAGGTGGCTGAAGTACGACAGGCCATGGTAGTAGAGCAGCGAAAATTAGCCCGGCGGGGAAATCTGGTAATGGCGGGCAGAGACATTGGTACTGTGGTTTTGCCCTGGGCGGAACTGAAGATTTTTCTGAGCGCTTCGACGCAGGAGAGAGGTAAACGCCGCTATAAGGAACTGCTGGAACAGGGAAAACACGTAACCCCTGAAACCGTCCTCGCTGATTTAAAGAAGCGAGATGAGATGGATACCCATCGGATTACCTCACCACTCAAGCCTGCTGGCGATGCCATAATTATCAACACTGAAAATCTGAGCCTGAAGCAAGTAACCGACAAAATATATATGCTGGCGCTAAACAAATGACTACAGCTCAGAAAATTGTCTTGGCCTTCATAAGACTAATTGTTAAGTTGTTGCTTTCCTGGAAGGTCAAGGGGAGGGAAAATATACCTTCCAATGGTCCTTTTATCATAATATCCAACCATGTTCACCTGCTTGACCCAATCCTGATAATGTTAAGCTTCCCCCGCTGGATTAGCTTCATGGCAAAGGAAGAGCTGTTCCACTCCCTAATCCTGAGGGTAATTATCCGATGGGCAAAGGCCTTCCCTGTAAGCCGTCAGGGTACGCTTAAAGGCAAGCAGGAAGTGATAAGGGAAGCCAGGGATGTACTGAATGAAGGGCTGATCCTTGGCATGTTTCCAGAGGGGAAGAGAAGCTTCAATGGCAAGCTGATAAAGGGGAGAGCAGGCGCGGCGATAATAGCTGCGCGGGCAAATGCCCCTCTTCTTCCTATCAGTGTCGTCGGCACAGACAAAATCAAGGGCATAAGCTGGTTGTGGAGGCGTCCTCATATATTCATTAACATCGGTGAGCCTTTCAAACTTCCTCCAGTTGATGGTAAGCTAAAGAGATCCCAGATAAGAACTTTGACTGACCTGATGATGACCAAAATCGCCGCTCTTTTGCCGCCTGAATATCAGGGAGCTTATTACGACCGTCTTATTAGCAATAATGATAATTGAAAAAGCTCAAGAACTTGGCCTGTGTTTTGGTGTAAAACGAGCCCTAAAGATGCTCGAAGGCGCCGCCGGCAAGCATCAAGGAATAGAAACCTTGGGCCCCATAGCACATAATCAACAACTTGTGGAAAGGTTGATCAAAATGGGGATAAAGCCAGTAAATAGCCTCAGTCAAGTTCAAGGTGAAGTTCTGGCGGTTACCACTCATGGCACCAACCCAGAAGTGCTTTCCGAAGCCAAAGCTCGACATATTCACATTATCGATACCACCTGTCCCCTTGTTCGCAAAACCCAAAATACAGCCAAGGAATTAGCCCAAGCCGGTTTTTCAGTCATCATTTTTGGTGAAGCAGAACACTCAGAAGTTAAAGCGCTGCTCGGCTGGGCAAAAGATAAAGGTACAGCAGTTCTTAATGTGAAGCAGTTAGACAGGCTCGGACGGAAGCCATATCGTTTGGGCGTTATCTCCCAAACCACGCAACTGCAGTCAGCATTGATGGAATTTGTGGGGCAACTTGTAGCCACTTTTGGCTCCAAAGCCAGAGAGATTCGAATTATCAATACACTGTGTGGGATAGCACAGGAAAGACAAGAAAGCGCGGTAAGCTTAGCTAAAAGAAGTGACATAATGATAGTGATTGGTGGATATAACAGCGCCAATACCAACCGTCTTGCTGAAACCTGCTCCCATATAGCAGAAACTCACTTGGTGGAAAGGGCAGATGAGGTTAATTACATCTGGTTTGCTGGCAAACAACGCATTGGCATTACTGCCGGCGCATCCACCCCAGAGGAAACCATAGAGGAAGTAATCGCTAAACTGAGATCTTTCGATACTGATGCTGTGGTTGCCAGCGAAGTTATCTAACCAAGCCAATCGCTCAGCTTCTTGCCTCCGAGAAGGTGAAGATGAAGGTGAGGCACTACTTGCCCTCCATCAGGACCGCAATTTATCGCCAAGCGATAACCGCTCTGAGCTATACTCTCCTGTTCAGCCAACTTTTTGGCTAGGATTATAAGCCTGCCAATAATGTCCCGCTGCTTTTCAGTAAGTTTTGCCACAGATGCAATGTGAGCTTTAGGTATAACGATTATATGCACAGGTGCTTGTGGATTAATATCTCTGAAAGCCAAAAAATCCTCATCTTCATAAACGGTGTCACTGTCAATCTCACCGCTAACAATGCGGCAGAAAAGACACTCTTCAGCCATAAAACACTCCTTTCAGCCAGTCATTTTCCTTTACTAAATTATTTTACCTCGTTGATTTAATCGCCGTCCAGGACTTGCCTTTTCCAGCCAGCCATGCTATTTTAATCATAAGGGACTTAGTAAAAGTGGGTGGCAACCCACTTTTTTATTGGTTTATTAAATCCTGAAGCAGGATTGAGAAGAAATGAAAACGGAGTTTTTGGCAGCGATAACTCAGCTTTCGGCTGAGAGAAACTTACCGAAAGAAGAGGTCTTAGAGGTGCTAGAATCAGCGCTTGCTTCAGCATATAAAAAGCAGGCAGGCTCTCCTGATGAGGACATTTTTGTGAAGATTGACCCCTTCGATAGTAAAATCAGAGTTTATACTCGCAAGACAGTAGTCGAAACAATCAACACCCCCAGCCAAGAAATTTTACTGAAGGAGGCACGGAAACTACGAGCTACAGCTCAGACTGGTGAGATAATAGAAATAGAATCTACACCCAAGAGTACAGGACGAATTACTATTCAATCAGTTAAACAAACCATCTTACAGCGGCTTCGTGAAGCAGAACGGCATGTAATCTACGGAGAGTTTGTTAATAGGGAAGGGGAAATTATCAGCGGGATAATTCAATTTATCGAATCCAACCGAATTTATGTCAGGCTGAATAGAACAGAGGCAATACTCCCTCTAGGCGAACAAATAGCTAAGGAACATTACTATAAAGGACAACGATTGCAACTTTATATTTTGAGAATAGAACGGGATACCAATGGGCCTCAAATCATAGTTTCACGTTCTCACCCCAATTTAGTACGCTGCTTTTTTGAACTAGAAATCCCCGAGGTTCACAGCGGGATTGTAGAGGTAAAGGCAATAGCTCGCGAAGCGGGACAGCGAAGCAAAGTAGCAGTAGCAACAAGTCAGGAAAGTATTGACCCTGTGGGTTGTTGTCTTGGTACCCGTGGCATCAGGTTACAAAGCATAATCAAAGAGTTAAATGGCGAAAAAATAGATGTGATCCAGTGGCATCCTGACCCTGAGGTGTTTATTGCTAATGCTCTTAATCCAGCTCAGGTAATAAGTATCGAGATCAATGAAGCCCAAAAAACGGCTATGATAATTGTGCCCGATAAGCAACTATCTTTAGCCATAGGCAAAGAGGGGCAAAATGCTAGATTGGCAGCAAAACTCACAGGCTGGAGAATTGACATCAAGAGCGTTTCGGCTGCTGAAGCAGAAGAGGCTGCGTATGAGGAGCCCAAGGTTGAGACCGCCGCTGAGGAAGCCAATTTACCTCCCATCCCTCAAGGTGAACCAGTCCCTTCACAACCAGCTACCGAGGAGGAAGAATCGGCGGCACTTATAAGTGATGAGGAACTCACTTTGGCTGCAACAACTCCAGGTGAAAATGAAAAGGACAAACAGATTCGCTTCGCTGAGGATATTTTGCCAGCTCTGCCTCAAGCAGGAAAGCAATCCAAGAAGAAGCCGCGGAAAGGTAAGGCGAGGAGTAAACAATCCCAGAGAACAAGCTCCTTTTCAGAGGAGGATGGCTATGAAGAATAGGCATACACCTCAGCGCAGTTGTGTCGCCTGCCGACAAACCAAGGGAAAGAAATTTTTAATCCGTTTGGTGCGAGGCAGCAACGGAATGGTTGAACCAGATACATCTTTGCAAAAACCAGGCAGGGGCGCTTACCTCTGCCCCCAAAAAAAATGTTGGGAGACAGCACTAAAGAAAAACCGCCTGGAGCATGCACTACAGACAAAAATCAGCAATGAAAACCACAGGATTTTGATTGAGTACAGCAAAACCCTGCCAGAGGAGAACTAGATTTGGGCAGTAAAAGAACAACAAAAAATAATCAAGAGAAACATACCCCATCCCTACCTCAAGTTGAGCTGCCACCTTCGCTAAATGTAAAACAGCTAGCTGACATCTTAAAAGTAGAACCTGTGAAGGTCATTAAGCAACTAATGCGAAAAGGTATAATGGCTAATGTCAATCAAACGATTGACTTCACTGCTGCCAGCGTGATAGCCTCGGATTTTGGTTATCAGGCTCAGCAGAAAGAGGAGCGTAAAGTCCCATCTTCCCATAAGATAGAAAAGGGAGAGAGATTGCAAACTCGCCCTCCAATAGTTACCATCTTGGGGCATGTTGACCATGGCAAGACAACTCTTCTTGACGCTATCAGAAAAACGAATGTAACTGCCTTTGAGGCAGGAGCTATTACCCAACGTATTGGTGCCCACCAGACCGAAGTTGATGGACGCAAAATCACTTTTTTGGATACGCCGGGACATGAGGCTTTTACTGCTATGAGAGCCCGCGGGGCACAGGTGACAGACATCGCAGTTTTGGTGGTTGCTGCTGACGACGGGGTTATGCCACAAACAAGAGAGGCTGTAAATCATGCTAAAGCTGCCAGGGTACCTATAGTAGTAGCTATCAACAAGATTGATAAACCTGATGCTAATGTTGAACTTACAAAACAACAACTTGCCGATTTGGGTTTAATTATTGAAGAATGGGGTGGTGACACCATCTCTGTCCTCATCTCAGCTAAGAAAGAGCAGGGAATCTCAGAGTTGTTGGAGAACCTATTTCTTGTCGCCGACATACTGGAATTAAAGGCTGACTCCAGTTGCACTGCAGAAGGAGTAGTCCTTGAAGCCAAACTGGACAAAACCAAAGGTTCTTTGGCGACTCTTCTCATTCAGAAGGGTACTCTCAAAATTGGAAACATCATCGTGGCTGGTAATAATTGGGGCAAAATCAAAGCCATATTTGATAACAATGGGAAGCACGTTCGCAAATGTGAACCCTCAACCCCAGTAGAAGTTCTGGGCATAGGTGGGGTACCTAAAGCAGGAGATTTGTTTACTGTAGTCGCCAATGAGCAACAGGCTCGGAGCATGGTCGAAAAACAACCCACCGGAGCGAGCCATATCTCTTTAAGCTTGAGCGCGATCTCAGGCCAAATAAGCACGGGAGAAATAGAGGAGCTCAGCATTATTTTGAAGACAGATGTGGAGGGTAGCATTGAACCCATAAAGAACTCCCTGGAACGGCTGAGCGCAGAAAAGGGGAGAGCCACAGTTATTCACTCTGCTAGTGGGAGTATTACAGAGAGCGATGTTCTCTTAGCTTCAGCTTCGCGAGGTATTATCATTGGTTTTAACACCCATGCCACACCAGGAGCCACACAGTTAGCTGAAGCAGAGGGAGTAAGTATCCAATACTACGATGTGATTTATAAATTGATAGAAGACATAGATAAGACGCTCAAGGGAATGCTTAAGCCAACCTATGCCAGTGTGCTCATTGGACGTGCTGAAGTAAGAGCTGTCTTTCCCGGCAAAGGAAAGAGTAAGGTAGCCGGGATTTATGTCAGCGAAGGTAAAATACCAAGAGATTCCGAAGTCAGAGTAATACGACAAGGTAAAGTTATCTGTGAATCTAATATTTCTTCCTTAAAACGGTTTAAGGATGACGTCACCGAAGTTAACGCTGGACTTGAATGTGGCATAGGGATAAAGGGATTTATCGATTTTCAAACCAGCGATATTATTGAGTTCTACGAAGAGCAAAGGGTAACCTAAGCAAAAAATAAGGGAAGTCCCAATGACCAGGCGAAGTGAACGAACAAGTGAACTCATCAAGCGAGAAATCAGCAGCTTGCTGGAGCGTAAGATCAATGACCCCAGGCTAAACGAACTCATCTCAGTAACAGAGGTCACCCTTTCCCCTGATCTTAAATATGCCAAGGTATTCGTCAGCATTTTGGGAAATGAAACGAATAAAAAGGAAGTTTTAGAAGGTTTTGGTGCTGCCACGGGATTTTTGCGCCGGGAAGTGGCATCGCACTTAAAGTTGAAGTATGCTCCACAACTCAGTTTCTATTATGATGATTCTATCGAGCGGGGAGCAAATACGCTTAAGTTAATGGGACAAATCGGTGATGACAACCCGCCCTAAAGTAAAGGTTACGTGTGAAAAATTCAGGGATATTGACAATACAAGGTATAATAAAATATCATCCTTTAGAAGGAAAGGAGAGATTAAAGTGACATGGGAACAATAAATGTAGCCATCATTGGTGTAGGCAATTGTGCTTCTTCCTTGATTCAGGGCGTGCATTATTATAAAAACGCCAGAGAAGATGAATTCGTTCCTGGTTTAATGCATGTCAACTTGGGAGGCTACCATATATCTGACATTAATTTCGTAGCCGCATTCGACATTGATAAGAATAAGGTGGGTAAAGACTTGGCTAAAGCTATTTACACCATACCAAATAACACTATGAAGTTCTGTGATGTCCCCAAGACAGGCGTTACAGTTAATCGTGGCATGACACACGATGGACTGGGCAAATACCTGTCTAAAATCATCACCAAGGCACCAGGGCCCACGGCTGACATAACAGGCATCTTAAAAGAAACCAAAACTGATGTGGTGCTTAATTATTTGCCTGTAGGGAGTGAAATGGCAGCAAAATGGTATGCAGAGCATGTACTAGAAGCTGGCTGTGGCCTCATTAACTGTATGCCTGTATTTATTGCCCGTGAGCCTTACTGGCAAGAGCGCTTCGCCGAGAAATGTTTACCCGTTATTGGTGATGATATCAAATCTCAAGTCGGGGCCACTGTCGTCCATCGCGTGCTGACCAGGCTTTTCCGAAACCGTGGTGTCAAATTAGAGCGAACATATCAGTTAAATTTTGGTGGCAATACTGACTTTTACAACATGCTGGAGGAGGAACGACTGGAATCCAAAAGAATCTCCAAAACCAACTCGGTTATCTCGCAACTGGATTACGATATTGGAGCGGATAATATTCACGTTGGCCCCAGTGATTATGTGCCCTGGCTGCTCGACCGCAAGTTCTGCCATATACGAATGGAAGGGCGTACTTTCGGTGATGTGCCACTAAACCTGGAACTCAAGCTAGAGGTATGGGACAGCCCCAACTCAGCCGGGGTAGTTATAGATGCTATAAGATGCTGCAAATTAGCCTTGGACCGTGGTCTCAGTGGAACAATAGTGGCACCCGCGTCCTATCTCATGAAATCTCCGCCACTTCAATTCTCCGACGACGAAGCCCGGATGCGAACTGAGGCATTTATCAAGGGAGAGGAACAGGAAAGCCCCATCTCACTGCCCGAACCACAACCAGTTGAAGTTAAAGTTGAAGGTTAAGCCAAAAGAACATAGCTGAATATGGCTCAAAAATAATCCTTTACCACGCTTATCCTTACTCCTTGAAAATCAACGGGGCGGATTCCTGCAAAAGGAAGGAATGCTGGGCTAGCTGGCAAGATTGAAATTGGCGAATTTGGTAGAGAGCCGCAAATACTTAGCTCAGCGCATTACCAATCCTCTGGTAAAGATACTAAGCAAAAGTGGCATAACTCCTAACGTTCTCACCTTCGTAGGTTTAGCACTGAATGTAGCTGCAGCATATTTGATAGCAGTCGGCCATTTCTTCTTTGGTGGAGTCTTGGTTCTCGTCTCTGGACTGTTTGACCTTCTCGATGGGGCACTGGCTCGCTTCAATAACCAGGCAACGCAATTCGGTGCCATTCTGGATTCCACAATTGACCGCGTTTCTGAGGCCGCGATATTTTGCGGCCTTTTAATCTGGTACATGCCAAAGGGAGTTGCTTTGGAAATCGTGCTCATCCTCGCTGTCCTGATTGGTTCCTTCCTGGTGAGTTACATAAGAGCGAGGGCAGAGGGACTGGGATTAGAGTGTAAAGTGGGTTTGTTTACCAGAGCCGAAAGGGTTATAGCATTAGCAGCAGGTTTGCTCCTAAACCAAATGTTTGTTGCTTTATGCGTGCTGGCTATTTTCATCTATATCACCGTGATCCAAAGATTAGTTTATGTAAAAAAACAGACCAAAAAAGGAGAGAGTTAAAATGGCTGTTGTCATCATAATTGGAGGCCAATGGGGCGATGAGGGAAAAGGGAAAATAGTTGACATTCTAGCAGAGAATGCAAGCATGGTTATCCGTTTCTCAGGAGGTGATAACGCCGGGCATACGATAGTTAATCCTTACGGTAAGTTTAGTTTGCATCTGGTACCTTCGGGCATTTTTTACCCCCACGCAACTTGTATTATCGGCAACGGCGTTGTCATCAATCCAGCAGTACTTCTAGACGAAATAGATAATCTCGAGAGCCATGGTACCGATATAAGCCATCTCATGATCAGCGATCGCGCTCATCTGATCATGCCCTACCATAAGCTTATAGATAAGTTGGAGGAGGAAAGACGCGGCAAAAAGTCTATAGGCACCACGCAGAGAGGAATTGGGCCTGCTTTCGCTGACAAAGTAGCTCGCATAGGCCTTCGCGCTGGTGATTTATTAAACAAAGATATATTTTTAAACCGTCTGCAATCAGTTCTTGAATTGAAAAACGCCATCTTAACCAAAATATATGAGGTGCCATCTTTATCCTTAAAAGAAATCTATGAGCAATATTGCTATTATGGAGAGCGGCTAGCCCCTTTCATTCAAGAAACCAGTTCAATAATTCAACAGGCGGCAATGAGAGGAGAACAAGTTTTATTGGAAGGCGCTCAAGGAACTTTGCTCGACCCCGATTTTGGTACCTATCCTTATGTAACTTCATCTTCACCACTGGCAGCATCGGCAACCATCGGGACAGGCTTAAGTCTCAAAGACATAACCCATACCCTGGGCGTATTCAAAGCTTATACCACCAGAGTCGGCGGCGGACCCATGCCCACAGAACTGGAGGACAAGGTAGGCAAACTGATACGGGAAAAAGCTCATGAGTATGGCGCCACTACGGGCAGGCCAAGGCGGTGCGGCTGGTTTGATGCCGTGGCTGGCCGCTTCAGTGCCCAGCTAAACAGGTTCGATAGCATAGCCTTAACCCATCCTGACATTTATGATGGCTTCGCCACAATTAAAATTTGTATCTCTTACAAATTCGATGGTGAGACTTTAGATTATTTCCCCAGCGATGTATCTATTCTAGAGAAATGCCAGCCGCTATATGAAGAATTACCTGGCTGGCAAGAGCCAATAAGTGGAATCCACGATTTCGCCAAATTACCAGCAGAGGCTCGCCGCTATATAGCCAGGCTTGAAGAACTCCTTTCTTGTTCTGTCAGTCTGATCTCAGTGGGAGCAAAGCGTGAGCAGATAATAAAGCTAAATCCTGTTCTTTCCTGATGTCAGGATTTGCTGCCAATCCGAGTATCAAATAAAAAGGCAATCAATCATGAGTAACCCTCAAACCAGTGGGAGAGGCAGGTCAATGTGATAATTTCTCAGCGTGGACTTTATAAGTTGAGCCGATTTTTCATCGGGTTCAGTCAAAGGCAAGCGAGGCTTGCCTACAGGAAAGCCAAGACAATTCAGCGCATATTTGACAGGCATTGGGTTAGAAACGATAAACAAAGCATTTATCAGTGGCAATAATTGACGATGGATACTGGCCGCTTCCTGAATCTTACCTTCAAGGAACTTCTCCATCATATCCTTTATCTGTATTCCTACTATATGGGTGGCAACGCCGATCACGCCATAGCCACCAAGAGCAAGTATGGGGAAGGTGTCACTATCATTACCGCTGTAAACTAAAAAACCACTTCTGGCCCTTTCTACAATGCTGGCTATCTGTCCCAGATTACCACTGGCTTCTTTTATACCCACAATGTTATCAATCTGGCTCAGCTTGATCACAGTGTCAGCAGCAAGACTGGTGACAGTGCGGGAGGGTACATTATAAAGAATGCAAGGCAGAGTAGTAGACCCAGCAATAGCTTTAAAGTGTTGATACAGGCCCTGCTGGGTAGGTTTATTATAATAGGGGACCACCAAGAGGCAAGCGTCAACGCCAATTTTCTCTGCTTCTTTAGTCAACTCTTGGCTTTCTTTGGTGTTATTACCACCGGTGCCAGCCACCACTGTGCCACGGCCAGTCACCACCGATTTAACTTCAGCGAAGAGCCGTAGTTTCTCCTCTTTACTAAGTGTCGGAGATTCTCCTGTAGTGCCAGAAACAACCAAACCATCACTGCCAGAATCTAATAAAGCCAGAGCCAGCTTCTTAGCTTGTTGGTAATCCACTGCACCTTCAACATCGAAGGGTGTAACCATAGCTGTTAACAAGCGACCTAATTCTTTCATCTCAGAACAATCAAGCCTTAACCCTTGTCTCCACATCTTTAGGGCTTAGCCACCCTCTCCGTATCCCTTCTTCAGCAATCTGGATAGCATTTAAGGCCGCCCCTTTACGGATATTATCAGCCACGACCCACATCACCAACCCACTGGGATGAGAAGCATCTTTTCTTATTCTGCCCACAAATACGTGGTCTGAATTAGTAGCTGCCCAAGGTTGCGGATAAAAACTCACAACGGGATCATCAAGCACTCTGACTCCAGGCGCTTGAGCCAGAATTTTCCTCGCCTCTTCCGCAGTAATGGGTGAGTCAAACTCCACATTCAACGCCACGCTATGCCCAAAATAGACCGGAACCCGAACGCAGGTTGCTGAGACAAGAATATCGGGAGCATGCATTATCTTACGCGTCTCATCCAGCATTTTCTGCTCTTCTTTGGTGTAACCATCATCCAGGAAGACATCGATTTCCGGCAAGATGTTAAAGGCTATTTGATGAGAATAGACATGAGGGCAAGTGGAGCGTCCTTCCAGGACCGACTTTGTTTGACCGGTCAGTTCCTTCAAGGCAGCGATACCTGTGCCAGATACTGATTGATAGGTACTGGCTATAATGCGTTTTATGGGATTGACCTTATGTAAGGGATAAAGGGCTACCACCACTTGAATTGTGGAACAATTTGGATTGGCGATTATCCCTTTGTTCCACTCTATATCCTCTGGGTTTATCTCGGGAACGACCAAGGGAACCCAAGGTTCCATTCTGAAAGCAGCACTGTTATCAATGACCACCGCTCCAGCGCCTGCAGCCAAAGGCGATAAGCGACGGCTAGCTTCGGCGCCAGCAGAAAAGAAAGCGATATCAACACTTCGAAACTTCTCAGGCACAGCTTCCTCAACTTCGATTCTCTGATGATGAAAGAAAAGACCTTCGCCAGCAGAACGCTCAGATGCCAGAAGCTGTATTGAAGCTATAGGGAAGTCCCTCTGCTCCAGTATCTTGCTGAATTCCTGGCCGACAAGCCCAGTAGCACCAACAACAGCGACATTAAATCTATCCATAATACTTTCTACTCAAGCAACAAGCCTTAAAATATATCAATATATTCCACTTTATTTCAAATCAAGCAAGGCATCCAATCCATAAATTAATCCCTTGCGTTTCGTCACTTCTTTAATTGCCAAAATGACACCAGGCATATAGCACTCTCGACTTATAGCTTCATGCCGCAATTTCAAAGTCTCACCTGCCCCACTGAATACAACTTCCTGACCTGCCATAAATCCTGGCAAGCGCAAACTGTGGATAGCTATGCCATCCACTTGCCCTCCCCTGGTACCACTGATAACTTTTTTCTTAGCCTTATGATAAATGAACGGTTTAGCATGTGCCTGTGACATAGCTTTTGCTGTAGCTATAGCAGTCCCGGAAGGGGCATCAACTTTCTTATCATGATGCATTTCTATAATCTCAGCATAGTCAAAAAAACTGGCAGTGAGTCGGGATAAATAAATCAACAACGCCGCTCCCAAAGAAAAGTTGGGGGCTACTACCGCTCCTACCTTACGCACCTGACATAATTCAGCAATTTCTGTCAAATTCTCCCCGGAGAGACCCGTAGTGCCTATAACTACATTGACCTGCTCCCCGATAGCAATGCGCGCTGCTGCTATGGAAGTTTCGGCATTGGTGAAATCTACCAGAACATCGGGGTCACACCGCTCCAAAAGAGATTTTAAATCGGAGGAAAGTGGTACTATATCAGGGACATCAGCTAAAGGAAGAGAATGTTGAACTACCTCCTTTTCTACAGCACCAACTAACTTTAGTCCAGGCTCATGGGCCACAGCTCTGGTTGCTTCCTGTCCCATCCTGCCTAAAGCTCCATTAATGGCTACCCTGATCACTTTCATCACTTCTTCTCTAGTTATGAATTGTGAGTATGCGTAAAACGCCTTGGCTCTTTTCTCCCCCGATACTTAGAATCTACATTATTTCTCGCCTTTGCTCCAGGCAACCGAGAAAAATCTTCAAATACTGCTTTATGCGATAGGTTTATTCTGCCCAAACTGTCAATCTCAATCACCTTGACCATCATCTCGTCACCAACTTTGACCACATCTTCTACTTTGCCGACTCGGTAATCAGCAAGTTCACTGATATGTACTAAGCCTTCCTTTCCCGGCAAAACTTCTACCATAGCGCCAAAGTTCAGCAATCGAGTTACCTTGCCAGTATAAATCTCCCCCATTTTTATCTCTCTGGTTAAATCTTCTATCATCCTTATCGCTTTCTGGGCTGCTTCCTCGTCTGGGGAACCAATAAGCACAGTGCCATCGTTTCGCACATCTATAGTTGCTTTGGTCTTATCTATAATAGCTCTGATTGTTTTGCCCCCAGGGCCAATAACGCTGCCAATCTTGCTGGAGTCAATAGTTATTTCATGCATTCTGGGAGCATAAGGGCTAAGTTCAGGGCGGCTGGCACCAATGGTTTGTGTCATCTTACCCAATATCTCCAGGCGAGCAACTCGAGCTTGTTCCAATGCTTCCACTAAAATCCCCTTATCCAGGCCCTTGAGTTTGGTATCGAGCTGCAAGGCAGTAATACCTTGATGCGTACCAGCAACCTTGAAATCCATATCGCCATAGGCATCCTCAGCCCCTTCAATATCAGTCAGGATAACATGCTCACCCCCCTCTCCAGTAACGAGACCCATAGCTATGCCGGATACTGGCCTTTTAATAGGCACGCCGGCATCCATCAAAGAAAGGCTTGAAGCACAAACACTGGCCATAGATGTGCTCCCATGAGAACTAACAACTTCGGAGACCAAACGAATGGTGTAAGGGAAATCCGCTTCGGGGGGCAATACAGGAGCGAGAGCTCGCTCCACCAAGGCGCCATGCCCAATTTCCCGTCTTCCTGGCGAACCTATGCGTTTTACTTCCCCAGTAGAGAAAGGAGGAAAGTTATAATGATGCATGAAACGCTTGGACTCCTCCAGCCCTATGCCATCTAAGGATTGCTCCTCCCTCGAGGAGCCCAGAGTGGTAACACTCAAAACCTGTGTTTCTCCTCGAGTAAACAGCGCTGAACCATGGGTACAGGGTAAAAGAGCAACTTCACTTGTGATATTACGAACCTCACCAAGAAGACGTCCATCTATGTGTTGCCTTTTTTGTAATATTCCTTCCCGTATCTTCGCTTTGAATTGGCTCTCAAAGGCAAAGACAATTTCGTCTTCCGAGAAAGAACCGCTTAACCTCTGCTTCACCTTGTCCTTCAAAGAATTTAAGGCCTGGTCACGTTGCTGTTTCCCTCGCTGAGCTAAAACCTCGCCCAGTTCTTCATCAAGCAAAGAGGCAACCTGGAGCAGAAGCTCAGGGGCGATTTCCCGGGATTTGGTTTCCGCCTCAGGCTTGGTCTTAAATTGACTCAGCTCTTCCTGGAGCTCGATGACCTCTTGATTGGATTCGTGCCCAAATTTGATTGCTTCCGATATCAAACTCTCAGAGACCTCCCGAGCACCCGCCTCCACCATCACTATGGCATCTTTGGTACTGGCAACAATCACATCAAATAAACTACTCTCCATTTGAAGCAAAGTTGGATTCAGCGTCAGCTTCTCATTCATATAACCAACATGTACTACCGAAATAGGACCAGAGAACGGTATCTCTGATAAGGTCAAAGCTGCCGAAGCAGCAATAAGCGCACAAACATCGGGGTCGTTTTCCTTATCAGCAGAAAGCACCGCCACCACAACCTGCGTCTCATGATTGAACTCTTTGGAAAGAAGAGGGCGCAGGCTTCTATCTATAAGCCGGCTGGTTAGAATTGCCGCTTCGCCTGGACGTCCCTCTCGTCTGAAAAAACTGCCTGGTATCTTACCTGCAGCATAAAGCCTTTCTTCATAATCCACTGTGAGAGGCACAAAACCAATACGCTCCAATGGTTCACGCCCGGCGCAGGCAGTAGCTAAAACTACCGTGTTACCATAGCGGACAACAACAGCACCACCTGCCTGCTGAGCCAGTTTACCGGTCTCAATAGAAAGCGCTCTCCCAGCTACGGAACACTGTAAAACTTGAGACATATTATTTCCTTAAACCCAGCTTGGCGACAAGGGAATGATAGCTCTCTGGATTTGTCTTTCTGAGGTATGCTAAAAGGGTTTTCTGCTTTCCCACCAGCTTAAGAAGCGCATGCCGAGAGTAACGATCTTGAGAATATAGTTTAAGATGCTCTGTCAATAAATTTAGTCGCTTGGTGATAAGAGCAATTTGAACCTCTACCGAGCCACTATCTTTTTCATTAATTCTAAATTGTTCTATTATCGCTCTTTTATTCTCTTTTTCTAGCATATAACCTCTCTTGCTCAAGAATGCTTCATATGATAACACAGCACAAAATTGTTGTATAGAAATTGACCTGAAGGCCAAGCATATCCTATAATCACTATGAAAGGCAACTTTTCATGCACGAGAGTTGCGGTGTTTTTGGGATTTACGCTTCTGGAATAGATATTGCTCGCGTTATCTTCTTTGCCCTCTTCGCCTTGCAGCATCGCGGACAGGAAAGTGCTGGCATCGCTGTAGCCAATGGCCGTGGCATAAAAATGCATGCCAGCATGGGTTTAGTTTCCCAAGTTTTCACCGAAAATGACCTGGGTTTGCTTAAAGGACACCTGGGCATTGGGCATAATCGCTATTCTACTATGGGCTCGAGCAAGATAACCAATACTCAACCCGTGATGGTGCAATCAAATGGTCTGACCATCGCTTTAGCACATAATGGCAACATCATCAACACCAAACCACTGCATGACGAACTCCAAAGACGTGGCTACAATTTCAGTAGCACCACTGATTCCGAGGTCATTGCCAACCTTATTTTAGATTCTCCCGCTGATGATTTAGAGAAGAAGATCGAATATGCTATGCACCGTCTTCAGGGAGCATATTCATTGACAATCCTGGCAAAGGATAAGCTAATCGGAGTTCGCGATCCCTTCGGCGTACGCCCCCTTTGCTTGGGAAGAATTAATGGTGGCTGGGTCATCGCCTCAGAAACCTGCGCTCTGGAGCATATAGGCGCTGACTTTGTCCGCGAGGTTGAACCCGGGGAGATCGTTATCATCGATAATAAGGGGCTAAAGAGTTTCCAGGGGAAGAACAGTGAGAGAAAGGCTTTATGCATCTTTGAATATATTTATTTCGCCCGCCCCGACAGCATAATCCAAGGCAGGTTGCTTTACCAAGCCAGACTGACCATGGGCGAGATGTTAGCCAAGGAATACCCTGTTGATGCCGATTTGGTTATGGGTGTTCCTGATTCAGCTACCACTGCCGGCATTGGTTACTCCAACGCCTCAAACATCCCATACTGCGAGGGCTTGCTTAAAAATCGCTATGTTGGACGTACTTTCATTGAGCCTGACCAAAGGATAAGAGAGCTTGGTGTCCAGCTGAAATTTAACCCCCTTTCCAGGGTGATTGCCGGGAAACGATTAGTCGTTGTTGATGACAGCATCGTTCGTGGCACCACTACCCCCCATATAGTCAGCTTGCTCAGGAAGGCGGGGGCTGCCGAAGTTCACCTGCGCATTTGTGCTCCACCCCTTCGCTACCCATGCTTCTTCGGTGTGGATATGGCAACTAAAGCAGAACTGATCGCCGCCAAAAAGACCGTCCCCGAAATCAAAGATTACCTTAAAGCGGATTCTCTGGGTTACCTCAGCCTTAATGGCTTGATTCACGCCGTGGGCTTACCTAGAAACACCTTCTGCCTTGCCTGCTTTACTGGTGACTATCCTATTCCGGTACAAATGGAATTGGAGAAGCTGGCTCTGGAAGTGTCTCCAAAAGAGGAGCTCAGTGAAAGCAAAATTTAGAGGAACTTACGCCAGTGCTGGCGTAGATATAGATACTGCCAACAAAATCAAAAAAAACATTGCTCATCAGGCTTCCTCGACCTTCCATCCTCTCGTCTTAAACTTCGGCTCCTTCGGCAGTACATTCCAACTCCAGGGATATAACAAGCCCGTTTTGGTCTCCAGTGCTGACGGGGTCGGCACCAAGCTCAAAATCGCTTCACTACTGAATAAACACGATACCATAGGTATGGATATCGTCCATCACTGCGTCAACGATATCCTCTGCTGCGGGGCAGAACCACTTTTCTTTCTCGACTATATCGCCATGGAAAAATTGGAGCTCCTGCAGGTAGAAGCTATTGTCAGCGGCATTGTTAAGGCTTGTAAGGAAAATGACTGTTCTTTGATTGGTGGCGAAACCGCTGAAATGCCCGGCATTTATTGTAAGCGCAACTACGATTTAGTTGGCTTCATCGTGGGAGTGGCGGAGAGAGAAGATATCATCGATGGCAGTTCCATCACCGCTGGAGATATTATACTGGGCTTGCCCTCTTCTGGCTTACATACCAATGGCTATTCACTAGCGCGAAAAGTTTTTGGAGTGGAGAATGACTCTTCCTGCTTAGATAAATTTTACCCTGAGCTGGGAAAAACCTTAGGAGAAGAACTGCTTCAGGTCCACCGCTGCTATTATCAGCAGTTGAAGCCATTCCTGCCACTATTTAAAGGTCTAGCTCACATCACAGGCGGCGGATTCATGGGAAACATACCTCGCATCCTGCCTCAAGGTCTGGGTGTGAACCTCCACAAAGATTCCTGGGATATTCCGCCAATCTTCAGGCTCATTCAAGAAAAGGGCAATGTAGAAGAGGCAGAAATGTACCGCATATTCAACATGGGAATAGGCATGACTGTAATCTGCTCATCTCAAGAGGTAAGCAAAATCACCGGCGCCTTGCCTCAAGCCAAGATCATTGGAGAGGTGACTCGGACAAAGAATCGAGGAGCAACAAGATGAAGGAGGTTCTATGCGTGCCATCATAAGTGTTTCCAACAAGGCAGGGATAGCTGATTTCGCCCGAGGCTTACAAGAATTGGGTATCAAACTCTTCAGTACTGGCGGCACAAAAAAATCGCTTGAGGCTGCGGCAGTAAAAGTGCACAGCATCTCAGAACTTACCGGCTTTCCCGAAATCCTCGATGGCAGAGTAAAGACGCTGCATCCTGCAGTGCACGGAGGTATTTTGGCCAGGCGTGATTTGCCTCAGCACTTAAGCGAGCTGTCTCAACATCATATTGAGATTATTGATATGGTCGTGGTAAATCTTTACCCTTTCATTGAGACTGTGACCAAGGATGGAGTTACCTTGGAAGAAGCGCTGGAGAATATTGACATTGGCGGGCCAACTCTAATTCGCTCAGCAGCGAAAAATTTCCCTTCCGTTCTGGTGATAGTTGACCCCGAGGACTACAAACCAATTCTCTCAAAGCTGCGCCAGGGCAGCATAGATTTAGAGGAAAGGGAAAAATTAGCCCAAAAAGCCTTTCAGCATGTCGCTCTCTATGATACTGCCATCGCTCAATATTTAAACAAGGAAACCTTCCCCGAAGAAATGACAATAGCGCTGAGCAAAGGACATGCCCTGCGCTATGGAGAAAACCCTCATCAAAAGGCTACTTTTTACCAGGAACAAAATGTGAAACAAAAACAGGAAAGCCTGGCTTCCTTAAGTCAGCTTAACGGACCTGAGAGCTCCTTTAATAATCTGCTCGATTTTGATGCTGCTCTGGCCATACTGGAGAATTTCGCCGAGCCCACCGTTGCTATATTGAAACACAGCAATTCCTGCGGACTTGCCTCTCGTAATAACTTAACTGAAGCCTACCGCAGCGCTCTGAGTGGAGACCCCTTAGCCTCCTTTGGCGGTGTGGTCGCCAGCAACAGAGCTATTGACCTGGCCACAGCCCAGGAAATAGATAAAACCCACTATGACGCCATCATCGCACCGGAATATGAGACCGGGGCTCTTAAGCTACTGGGGCGTAAGAAGAGCTTGCGCCTCGTCAAAGTGTCCTTGCAATCTCCCCCAACATCCTCTGAGTCTCGTCTGGATTTTCGTCGCGTCAGAGGCGGCTTTCTGGTGCAAACACTTGATTATTTCTCCGAATCGGAATTTTTCCCCGAAGTGGTCACCGAGCGCCAGCCTACAGAAGCAGAATTACCAGACATGCTGTTCGCCTGGAAAGTAGTTAAAAATATAAAATCCAATGCCATCGTCATTGTCAAAGATAAAACACTGCTGGGCATGGGAGCGGGACAACCAAGTCGCGTGGTAAGCGTACAGCTAGCCCTGGAAAGAGCTGGTGATAGAGCCAAGGGCGGCATCCTCGCCTCCGATGCCTTCTTCCCTTTCCCCGATGGCCCTGAACTGGCAATCAAAGGCGGCGTCACCGCTATTATTCAGCCAGGCGGCTCTATAAGAGACAAAGCGGTTATCGATTTAGCTAATAAATATAATATAGCTATGGTGTTTACCGGAACTCGCCACTTCAGGCACTAGCTTTAATAGGAGAAAAAGGGAGTTACAGAGGATATCAATGCTATCAAGAAAAAACTATCTAATCCCGAAAAGAAAGCGGAATGTATCGCCGAGATGAAAAAGTTAATAGATGTGAAATATTCTAATCTCCTGCAAGTCGAGGGCTGTTCTTCTTACTGCGACAGCATCTGTGGCGTAGACTCTCCGCTCGAGGCTGAGATGGGCATCCTGCAAAGTGCTCTGGACGCTATAATAGTAAATGACATCAAGAACGCCGCTTTCTTGTTAGAAGATTACCTTGTCTTCGTGGAGAAAAATTACGAAAACGAGACATCTATCCCAATGGCTTCAGGCCAGGAAATAGTTAGCCTCCTTGACCTCGAGATGCATGCTGCTATCTGAGTAATAACCGACTTTGCCGCTATCCTCCACTAGCACTTGGAAAAGAGCTTCGAACCCCCTATAATTAGCATATTCGGTTGCAGGCGCATAAATATTTTAAGGGATGTTAAAGGTGGCAAAAAACAGTGAATCCTCCAACGCAATTACTTATGAAACGAATTTTAGAAAGAAGCCCAATATTCTTTCCCAAAAGAAACATCGTAACTAGGGCTCCTTGGGGTATGCATAGGTACACTTATGAGGACATGTATGAAAGAGTCTGCCACCTGGCGAATGCATTGGAAGAATTAGGCGTAGAGAGAGGAGATGTGGTAGGCACTTTAGCTTGGAATCATTTCCAACATGGGGAGATTTATTTTGCCATTCTTTGTATGGGTGCGGTGCTTCACCCCTTGAATCTTAGGCTGTTCAAGGATCAGCTAGTTTACCAAATAGAGCAAGCGGGGGATAAGATCATTTTCCTTGATTACACTGAGATACCCATCATTGAGGCCATAAAGGATAGAATACCATCAGTGAAAGCTTTTGTAATCATGATGACTGAGGATAAGCTGCCTGAAGTGAAATCAGCGCCAGTATATTCCTACGAAGACTTGATAAGCAAGGCTTCGCCAGAGTACTCGTGGCCTGACATGGACGAAAATACACCAGCTGCACTGATATATACTACAGCAACTACAGGCATGCCGAAGGGATGTCTTTATAGCCACAGAATGTTGTATCTTGACTATTTATCTGCTTTAGCGGTAGATGCAGGCTATCACATCAGTGAAAAGGACACAATAATGTGCTTAACCCCTATGTATCATGTACTGGGATGGGGTCTTCCATATTTATGTCAATTTTGTGGGGCAAATCATGTTTACACCGGTATTCGTCCTACAACCCACGATTTCTGTAACTTGGTCCAGAGTGAAAGAGTGACCTGGATGGCTGGTGTTCCTACAGTGTTAATGGATATATTAGCAGTGCAAGAGAGGGAGGGAATAGATTTTAGCAGTCTTCGATTAGTGATGAGTTCCGGGTCATTAGCCACTATGCCCGAGGTAAAGGGTTATGCAAAGTTAGGTATTCATGTTTTGCAACCTTGGGGAATGACAGAGACTGGGCCCTTAGCTTGCATGAATTTTGTTAGATCTGATGAGTGGGAAACTTTGACGGAAGAACAAAAATTTGAAAAAATGGTAAGGAACGGCTATATGGCTCCAGGTGTAGAATGGAAAGTTATCACTCCTGAAGGGAGGGATGTCAAATGGGATGGGGAAGAGGCTGGTGAGCTTTTGGTGAAGGGACCATGGTTAGTTAATGAATACTTTAAGGATCCCGAGAGAAGCGCTGAGACTTGGGAAGAGGGGTGGATGCATACCAGGGATGTGGTCACTGTGGATGAGACAGGTTGCATTAAGCTTGTTGACCGTTTGGGTGATATGATAAAGAGCGGCGGTGAATGGATTTCGTCTGTAGACATTGAGAATGCCCTAGCGCAGCATCCCAAAGTTTCAGAGGCATGCGTGGTTGCTGTGCCTCATCCAAGATGGGAACAGAGGCCATATGCTTTGGTTGTGCTGAAAAGTGAATTCAAGGGGGAGATAAGAGAAGAGGATATGCGAGATTTCCTGAAGGATAAAATGGCAAAGATCTGGATCCCTGATGTTATAGAGTTCGTTGAGCAAATCCCCAAAACTGCCGTGGGTAAGTTTGACAAAAAGTTACTGAGGCGAAGAGTCGCTGAAAAGATAGTCGAGGAGTGAAGTTGCTAGCCGAAATTTGCGCTTTCAGTGCACTTAACAATGTTGTAAGGTAAACAGACAAATGGTGAAGTTTATTGGGAAGCCAGCTGCATTCCCGGACGGGGATGTAGTGGAGGATAAGGAAAAAAGTTCTTGCTGGAATAATCACAGACTCTTGAAGAATCGATGAGGGAGAGATGGCCAAGGCGATATTGGTAATAGACATGCTCCGCGGTTTTCTAGAGGAAGGTTATCCCCTTTACTGCGGCGCTAAGGCGCGCAACATTATCCCCAATGTTCAGAAATTGTTAGCCCGCGAATTGAGTCAGGGGGCAAAAGTTTTCTACTCGTATGATAGCCATACTCCCGACGACCCAGAATTCAAGATGTTCCCTCCCCACTGCATTGAAGGCACCCCTGAAACCAAACTCATTCCTGAGCTTTTGGAGTATCCCGGAGAAATGATACCCACAAGGCACTTCAGCGGCTTCTACAATACACCCCTGGAAGAAAAATTAAAGGAGCTCAACCCAGAAACTGTAGTCATCTGCGGTGTATGCACCGATATTTGTGTTTTATATACGGTGGCTGATGCCAGAAATCGGGGATACGAAGTCGAGGTACCTGTAGATTGCGTTGCTTCTTTCGACGATAAAGCCCATTCCTTCGCGCTGGAGCATATGGAGAAGGTGCTCGGAGTCAAACTGGTTAGACCTAAAATAGATGTCCCTAAAACAAAGTTTGAAATTCCCGATTCCTGGCTAAGAGGGGAAACTGCTGATATTTACTTTCCCCGCACGGTGGAAATTCTTAAGAAAGAAGGCATCAATCCTGTAGCCACCATGGAGGTATTCCCCAGAAGAGGCGGCATTCTCTGTGGCATAGAAGAGGTTAAAGCATTGCTAGAAAAGGTGCTTCCCCAAGAGAATCGCGAGGTCTGGGCACTATCAGAAGGTGAATCTTTTAATAGAAAAGAAGTGGTCCTGCGGATAAAAGCTCCTTACCAGAGCTATGGAACTTATGAGACCACCTATCTGGGCATTCTTGCTCACTGCAGTGGTTGGGCCACCGCTGCCCGAGAATGCGTTGATGCGGCTCATGATATTCCCGTTATCAGCTTTGGCGCCCGCCATGTCCACCCCTCAGTAGTTGGCATTATGGAATATTCCGCCATCGTGGGAGGCTGTGCCGGCTGTGCCAGCACCGTTGGCGCCAAGCTTGTCGGCATGAAACCCACAGGCACTATACCACACGCACTTATTATCATTATAGACAGCACCGCCCAAGCTACTATCACTTTTGATAAACACATGCCCCCTGAAGTGCCGCGCATCGCCCTGGTGGATACTTTTGAGGATGAGGTCAGGGAAAGCGTGGCTGTGGCCAAAGCAATGCAGGGAAGGCTACAGGGGGTAAGACTAGATACACCTTCGGAAAGAGGCAGGGTTACTGCCGATTTGGTCAAAGAAGTGAGAGCCTGGCTAGACCTTGAAGGATTCAAAGAGGTGAAGATTGTAGTCAGTGGGGGAATTAGCCCGGAGCGCATCCAATACTTTATTAACGAAGGAGCCCCGGTTGATATCTTCGCCGTTGGTAGCTATATCAGCGATAACAAGCCCATTGATTTCACCGCCGACCTTCATGAAGTAAATGGCAAGCCCATTGCTAAAAGGGGCAGAATGCCCGGCATCACTCCCAACCCCAGGCTGAAGAGGATAATGTAAAAGCTTCGCTAATCGTGTGCCTGGCGATTGAAACGCATCTTCTTTACTTCCTCAACTATCTGAGGCAGCACCTCACCAGTTTTCCCCTGGATGAAATAATCAGAGACGCCTTCTTGAGTAAGCAGCGTTGGCTCAGTATTTATTTCTATTACCTTCACATCCTTTTCGCTTCCTTTCGCATATAACCCTGCAGGAAAATTTCCTGAACGCGGCTTCACCATTCTGGGCAGAGCAGCGAAAGGATAGACCACTGCCGAAGTCCCGCAGATAAGCATCAGATCGCACTTCAAAGCTTCTTTTTCTGATTCTTCCATGACATCCGAAGGTATCGGCTCTTTAAAATGAACTACATCATACTTCAGCGCCGCGCCACATTTGCAGCGTGGCGGCAATTCATCCAGAGAAACTTCATCAATGTCAAACCTGGATCCACAAGAAGGACATCTCAGCTTACTAGCGCTGCCGTGGTATTCCAGAACTTTCTTGTTTCCCGCTTTTACATGCAGCCCATCAATGTTTTGCGTGATGACACACTTCAGTATCCCCAAATCTCCAAGTTTCGCCAATGCATGGTGTCCCGGATTGGGATTTGCCTCCCTGATTTTCCCGTAAAAACCCCCGTATGAGCCCTGTGAATCTGACATTTCCTCCCAATATGCTTTGGGATTTGTCAGAAAAAGCTCATATCTCTGGTAAGCCTTGGCTTCTGCTTCTCTATCGGTAGTCCAGAGTCCTTTTGGCCCTCTGAAATCGGGGACACCCGATTCAGTTGACATGCCCGCTCCAGTCAGTGCTATGGCATAATTGCTCTCCAGAAGGTCTTTTGCCGCTAGTTCAATCAAGTTTTCCATACTCCGCCTCCGTATTTATTTTAAAACAAAGTGCCTTATAACGTGAAGGCTGACGAACCTCAGGCAAAACCAGTCCCCTCTATCTCTATCAGGTTGCCGCTGAGCTTCGTTCTAGCGCCAAGGAATTCTTTAATTAACCACAGGTTTGTCTTTATCGGTGCCTCCCAATGGCATTCAGAAACTCCCCTGGTGTAACTTTTATTTGCTTAAGGATATCACCTAGGAGATCAGGGTCAACGCTTTTGGTAGGATGAATCGGCACGGTTGTCCATCTGCCATCTTCATGCCGGCAGACAGCGTGTCCACCTTTGTGCCTTAATTCATGAAATCCCAGTTTATTTAGAGCTTTGATGACCTTAGCTGTTTTGAGTTCCGGCAGCTTTGTCATCCCAATACTGCCACTTTTTCGCTACCCATTTCCCGGGGTAGTTCTTCACCCTGCTCGCGCATGTATTCTATACAGAGGGAAAGTGATTCCCTGGCATTTTGAATGGCTTCTTCATAGGTATCGCCTTGAGCATGGCACTCAGGAATGACAGGGCAGCTGGCGATATAACGTCCAGACTCCGCTTTACGTACTACTATAGTGTAATTCACCAACTGTTCACCTCCTCCCTTTCTGCGTCTTGCCAACTAGAAATTATATCACACCTTTCTTGTTCTCAGGCAAAATTATACTCCCCTTATCGCTGCCTTTATTAAAACGCAAACCTCCCATCACATATTCACCCTCAACTTGATACTCCCCTTTTAAAACCAGTCCCCTCTATCTCTATGAGATTACCGCTGAGCTTCGTTCTAGCGCCGAGAAACTCCTCAATCAACCATAGGTTTGTTTCCGCATGTTCTGTGATTCTGGGAATTGAATACCTGGTAGTCCCCTCAGCCAGAGCGGCATAGATTATGAGTTGGTCAACAATATATCCATCTAAGGCAGCACCACTTCTAATATCCTCCACGAAACCCTGAGCTACATATCTTCCAATGGATTCGGAGTTTCTTCCCGGCCTTCCCGCCCTGTCAGAGCCGATCCTTCCACCTGAGCTTGTCTCGGCATATATTGCCAGGGCAGCACCTTCCTGAAGCGAGCTTTCGTCATAAATTTCCTCGATTTCGGCTTTATACCCATAAGAGCTTAATACTCTGTGGCATTCCTGCGCCATCCTCTGGCTTACCTTTCTTTCCTTTAAATGTGAGGACAGGGCGATTCCCTTGATACCGAGAATATCACCTTGCTCAGTGAGGATTAAGGGCTTTAACTTCTTTGCTGGCTCAACTTTGATTTCTATAATCCCTCCGCCACGTGGCACATAGCCAGGACGAACTATCTCGAGCCTAGCCTGGATGCCCATCTTCCCCAAGAGTGGCAGGAGAACAAACTTCATATGATAGGCAGAAGGAGCAAAGTCCTGGAATAGCCCACCCTCAATCCTAAACGTGGAAGACTTCTCAGCAAAGCAAGCTAAAGGCAAAAGACTTTGAGCCAGCATGGTAGTTGAGCCCGCCGTTCCTATATCCCAGTGATATTCCCCTCCTCTAAACCTCTCTTTGGGAATATAGGTAATTTCCCTGGAACCCACCACGGCATTATCCGCTACACCATGACACATCTCCTGACAGGCCTGAATAACTTTAAGATGCTGTGCCCTTAACCCCGGCTTATCCCTCCTAGCCCTGATATTCTGTATCTTAATTTCTTTCCCCAGCAGGCTTGCCAGAGCCATAGAATAGCGAACTATTGTTCCGCTTCCTGATTTTGCCCCACCATCTATAGTTATCATTGGTATCCTTACATTTTTCTTCTCAAACCTTCATCTATTAGCTCTATTTCATGTTTTCTAAATCTCGCCCCCAATAAATTCCACAGCACTCTCTCATCGATAAGCTTATCCTTGTAGAGATTCGCGACTATTTGCAACTTGGTTAATGGTTTAGCCTTAACCTTTCTACATGCCAGCAATTAGTACCCCCCCTCACAATAAATAGCATTCAAAGCATATTTGTTTACAGCGACATCCAAAAGCATCTGAAGTGGCAGAGAATTCCGAGTTTTTAACATCCCTATACTCAATTTAGTATTTCTACTCATCGTCTCTTTCAAATTTATGCTTGCTCTCGCTATGAATTTACTTCCTTTAGAAATTCCCGCCTCAGAACAATACTATATTCTTATATAAAGATTAGGCCAGTATCTTTGAGCATGAACTTTTATCCTCTGTTATATGCCGGTGACGATTCCACGGCACCGCCAAATCAATGCACCTCTATTTTCAACTCACTACTTGGATACCCAAATGTAGCTAACATATCGGAGCAGATCTTAACGATCTGGTTTGCACTCAAATTAGTTTCCACGAATATATCTGTGTTGTTAATTTTCTGTGGCGATCTTAACTCGTTACCATTGTGAGTAAAATATGGGCGCTTTCTCCCTGCTAAATTCAGAGTTTTATCAAATTGGCTTCTGTGTGAGGTTTTGAGAATGTCGCATAATTTTATGAGCAACTCCTTCCATGACCGCGCTTGATAGTTTGAACCTTTAAAGGAGAAAGACGATATAGATTTTCCTGTATAGCTTCCCGGGATCGATGTAGGAGTTGGATGGGTGACTGAGCGACGGGTAGGTGAAGGTATTCTCATTGGCGGTGTCGCAGAGATTATCAAATGGTCTTTGTATCCTGATAGGAACTGCTCGACCAGTTCAGTATCTGCTTTAAACCCACAAAGTTTCTCAGTAGTCTCGTTTATCAAGTCTATAAGCAAATCATCAGCTTCATCAATTATTTTGTTCCAAGCTTTTGGTAGAGTCTCTTTTAGTATGTTTAACTTCTGTTGCCCTTTGTAAATTGCTTCTGCATTTTGAATTGCCTTTCCACTACCAATATTATCCTTCGACAGGAAATTAACAAGTTTAGAAACTATATCTTTTGATTCTTGCTGGAGAATATCAATTGTGTAGAATTTTCTTTGCTCCCAACTTCCTTCGTGCAAAGGGAGATAAAACCACCAAGTTACCCCATTAGTCAGGGTGGCAAGCTTAACACCTTCTTGAAAAGAGTAGTTTAGCAACTGTTCCTGATGGTTTTCTAATTCTTCTCCTGTTTTCTTCACCTCGATAAAAGCCTTATTAGCATTGCTGATCCTTAATGAATAGTCGACCCTTCTTCCACCTACAGAATACTCAGGTGTTACCTCATCAATATTAAAGATGTCCCAGCCAAGGAGAGATAATAGTTTTACGATTATCGCTTGCTTTGTCGCTGCTTCATCAAAGGAGACAAGCCTTCTATCTACTTTAAGACTCTCAATGAACGATATTAACTGGTCTTGCATTTTCACCTCCTTCGTGATTTGCCAATGAGGTTTATTATCATAAACTTCCCTTTCCTAATGACTGATGTCACTTAACTTTAGTATACACGAAATTCGTTCTTTTGTTCAGTAGCTTATTGTCGCGCGTACCACTAGACAGCCCTGCATTCCTCAAGGCCAGCTATGCCTTGCGCAGTCCTTCCATCCAGATAGCACAAAAACAATAATTCTACCCTCAAAGCTTTGCTGCATCACAGGTAATATGCGTAGCATTTTGTGGTTTTCCCAAGCCACCCAGCAAGCATTATAAAACCCTTTTACCCAGTGGGACATCCCTCTCTGGTTGAACTAATACTACTTCCTCATTGTCCAAGACCGCGCCCAACACCAGGACTTCAGACATAAAGTCGGCAACCTGGCGCGGTGGAAAATTCACTACCGCTATAACGAGCCTGCCTACTAGGTCGTCCTTGTTGTAACATTTTGTAATTTGAGCACTGGTTTTCTTCACTCCTAGATTTCCAAAGTCTATCCAGAGTTTATAGGTAGGCTTTCGTGCTTTGGGAAAGTTCTCAACTTCGATAATTTTGCCAACACGAATATCCACCTTTTCAAAATAGTCATAGCTAATCTGGTTCATTTCAATGTTCTCCTTGCTTGATAGGCTACACAGCCTCCGATTTCAGTATATACGAAATTAGGCTTTTATTCCCAGTGCTGATGCTATCTTGCAACCCGCCAGCAGCGTTAATGAGAAGGTGTTTTCTATTGTATAATATACCTGAACAGAAATGCCTGGCACAGCACAGAGGACTGGGATTGCCAATCTGCCACTTCACTATGGCAAGGTACCTCCGTGGCTGTTTGGGCGGATGTGCCAATTGGCTCGGGAGATTGCCATTGTCACTATTGATGAATTTGGACCTGAGGAGATGCTTCGTCGCCTTTCTGACCCCTTCTGGTTTCAAGCTTTAGGTTGTGTTCTGGGCTACGACTGGCACTCCAGCGGAGTCACTACTACCGTCTGCGGTGCTTTGAAAGAAGGAATACGAGGACTGGAGAAAGACCTGGGTTTGTTCGTCGCTGGCGGCAAGGGCAAAACCTCACGGAAAACCCCATCTGAGATAGAGAATTTTGGGCATCTCTTAAAGGTAAATCCATTGCCTTTAGTCTATGCCAGCCGCATGTCAGCCAAGGTGGATAATTCCGCCCTTCAGGATGGCTATCAGCTTTATCACCACGCCTTCTTCTTTACCAGCGATGGCTCCTGGGCAGTCATTCAGCAAGGTATGAACCAGGTCAACCGCTATGCGCGCCGCTACCACTGGCTGGGAGAGAAGGTCAGCAACTTCGTCTGTGAACCCGAAGCTGCTATTTGTTCTCAGGCTAAGGGAGAAACGCTAAACCTGGTGGCTTCAGAAAGCACAGAGGCAAGGAAAACTATCACTCAAATTGCCGCTGAAGAAAAGCCAGAGAAAACCATAGTCGAGCTAAATAAACTGAAAACTTTGACCTTGCCACAGCGTTCTTACATCACCCCCAAAGATATCCATCCCAGCAGACTGAGCAAGATATTTTTAAGCACTTATGAACATAAGCCGCAGAATTTTGAATCATTGCTGGGGCTTGAAGGCGTGGGGCCAAAGACGCTCCGTGCCTTGAGCCTTATCTCAGAATTGGTTTATGATACTCCCGTCAGCCTGCGCGACCCTGTAAGTTACAGCTTTGCCCATGGTGGCAAGGATGGCCATCCTTATCCCGTAAATAGAAAGACTTACGATAGCAGCATAGAGTTTCTGGCTCAGGCTCTGGATAAAGCCAAGATTGGCGACAGGGAAAAGCTTGAGGCCTTCAGACGCCTCAAGGCATGGCAGTGAAAGAAGTTGTAAACAAAAAATGAATGATTTTGATATCGAACCTTATGTTTCCCATATTGAAGCAAATCGCTCGCTCAAGGACGCCCTGATGGAAAGGCTGCGCACGCGCCGGCCCCCACGTCATTTTTCGGTAACTGACCTGCTTAACCTCAAGCAGGCTTACTTTAAGAGAAAACACCCGGAAATAGTTCCTACTCTGGAAAAGCAGCAGCTTATGTGGGCTGGCACCGGCTTTCATAAGCTCTTTGGCTCGACCGTGTCCAGCGAAGAATACCTGGAGCAATACGTAGAGCTTGAGGGCATAGTGGGCAAAATCGATATCTATGAGGAAATTCCAGTAGAGGTGAAAACAACCTCGTCTCCAATAGGCGACAAAGACTTACTGCGATACAGGCCAACTTATATTGAGCAACTGGGTATGTATTGTGCCATGGTCGACGTCGGCGAGGGAGAAATTATCATTTACCAGCGCCATGAAGAGTCACTTCACGGCTCTTCCCTTTCAGTTTATCATGTCACTTTCTCCGACCTGGAAGCAATTAGAGATGAAATGCGGCACAGGCGAGATCTCTTAACCTGGGCACTCACCTCAAATGATCCCAGCAGTCTTCCTGTCTGCCCCTGGCTTAATAAAGGATGTGACTATTCTCAGGTATGCGATTGTAAGACCAGTACAGCGCCGCTATCATACAGGATAGCTGAATTGACCGAGGAAATAAAAGTAGACGAAGACGCCCAGGAGCAACTCCTTTCCAAAATCTCCAGCTCGCCACCGCCATCTCGAATTCGAATCAACGATATTGTTTTCCCCCGTAAAGCATACTTTGCGCGGCTTAAGCCACAAGAAACTGCTCCAGATGAAGAGGAATATCTCCGCTCTATGGATAGGCGCGGTTTTCTTGACGCGCTTCGCGATTCACTGCATTACGATGTAGGCGGAGCACAGAAAATTCCCGTGCAATACCCACCATTAGTTGACCTGGTCCAGATATGGCAGGACTTACCCACCATCCTGCGCGACCCCAAGTTCCGTTCACTGGTAGAAAGAGAACGCTTGCCCCGAGCATTTCCTCATTACTTTCTGCGCCTGGGATTCGATTGTGCTCTTACAGACCACATCCATGGCAGGCTATTGGTCTATTATCCCAACATTCCCACAGAGGATATCAAGTTGATGGTCTACGATGTCACCTTCGGAAACTTGGCAGCTTTGAAGGCCACAGCTTTACGCCGCATTGAACTCTTGGAAAAGGCAACATCTCCACTCGAACTAGCAAAATGCCCTTCCTGGATGTGTCGTTACTGTGCCTACAAAATTGAATGCGGTGAAACATAGAAACTTGTTGGCGCTAGCTCCGAAAATCTACCTCAATATCTTGATATGATAAAGAAAGCATAGCATAATAATATAGGCAAATAAATAATTACAGAGGAGGTACAACGGTGATAAAGGTTATTATAAGTCGCCAAATAAAGAAAGGTGCTGAAGCCAAGGTAGAAGAAATGCTCATGGACCTCAGGGGAGCCGCATTACATCAACCAGGATATATTACCGGTGAAACTCTAGTGAGTGTTGCCGACCCCCATAAGGTTGTAACTGTTGGCACAATGCTTTCTCTAGAACACTGGAAAGCATGGCACGAGAGTGAGCGACGCATAGAATTAGCCAACTTGCTTAGACCTCTTCTTGAGAGAGACGAAGAATACTCTATCTATTATCTAGCTGGAAGAGAGCAATAAGGACTGGTTAAAACTGTCATTCCTCAAGCTCCTTTTAGCTTAGCTCCGACAGAACGAGATGAACTGGCTGGACGCAGTTATTATAGTTATTGGCCTGCTATTTGGCCTGTTTGGCCTGTGGAAAGGAGCCATCAAAGCTGCATTCAGCATCGCTGGACTGGTGGGAGGCATTGCCCTGGCAGGACATTACTATGAGCCAGCCGCTAATATACTTTCTTCAAGTGGGGCTGTATGGGCAAAGATAGCTGCTTATGCCATTATCCTGATTGCCACACTGGTGGTAGCCACTGTAATTGGCTGGTTTGTCGCCAAGCTGATTCACATTACGCCCCTCGGCTGGTTGGATAGGCTTATCGGTTTCATTCTGGGAGCAGGAACAGGATGCATGCTATGCGCTGCCTTTCTTGCTATTGTGAGCGAATATTTACCCGGCACAAAAGAAACTATCTCTCAATCTGCGATGGCAAAACTTCTGCTGGAGCAATTCCCTCTGCTACTGGCACTTCTCCCTGATGAGTTTGGCTTCCTCCGGGACTTCTTTGGTTAATTGTCTCTGAAGTGGGACAACTTCACAGCATACGCCTACTCCTCCAAGACCTCATCTAAAATCCTCTTGAGTTCCTTCTTGGGCCGGTAACCAATAACTTGCTGAACAGGCTGGCCGTCCTTAAATATGAGTGTGGTGGGAATGGCAGCAATGCCATACTTGCCCGCTAAAGGACCATTATCTTCCACATTCACTTTAGTAAATTTTATCTTGCCGTCATATCCCTGGGCCAAATCCTCCAGAACTGGGGCTGCAGCCAAGCAAGGAGCGCACCAGGTAGCCCAAAAATCTACCAAAACCGGTACTTTAGATTGTAATACACTCTTTTGGAAATCGTTTTCACCTGTTATTTCCTGTATTATCAGACTTACCTCCTATAAGTTTATACCAAGCAAAGTAAAGAGACCTACGGCATTCCTGGTAGTCCGCTGGGCAATTGTAGCCTGACCAACTTCTTTAAGCTCAGCAGCAGCTTTCAAAGCACGGAGAACATCAGCGGGCTGGGATTGGTATCTCGATTCTCTGCCGTAGGTAACAGGGCTATCTGTTTCCAACAACAATCTATCCAGGGGCGTTTCTCGAACTGCTCTCCTATGTTCTTCATGGTATTCTGTTGCCGGTGTCGCAGAGACAAAATAACCAGCATCAATTATACCTCTGAGAACACTGGAAAAGCCGGTAAACCAGTGAAACACAGCCTTTTCTATTCCCGAATCTTGAACTACCTGTAGAGCATCCTTCCAGGCATACCTGCTGTGAATTATCGCTGGTTTGGCATATTTCACTCCCAAATCTAGAAGCCGCCTCAAAACTTCTTTCTGCAAATCCTTTGCTGCCACCTTTACCACCCGCTTATCATAGTCCAAACCTATTTCACCAATGGCAACTGCCTCAGCAATGTTTTCTTCAACGAATTCCAAAGCATCATCTATCTGAGAGGTCCCCAGTTTGCCCAATTCCCAGGGATGCAGCCCCAGAGCGGGATAGACAAAAGAGCTGTAGAGCTGGGAAATTTCCAGTATTCTCCCGTTTGATTTCTGATTGGAACCCACAGCCACTATGGCAACAACACCAACCTTTTTGGCTTCTTCAACAGCCGAATCGAGATTATCCAATTCATCCAGGTGAGCGTGGGTATCAACAAGCTGGTACATTAAAACTTCTTTTCAGCAAGCATAGCTTTGTAATACCCAAGCCCCGTCTCCGTAGGCGTAAAGCCATAAAGGAAGAACCTGCCTCCCGATTCTCTGGTGACCATGTTGGCTGACAAGAGCACCCTGAGCATTGCCTCGCCGAAGTATCCCGTTAAATTAAGATGGTGGTCGGGAACCAATTCATGGGTTGCTTCATATTCCTTACAAATGCTGTAGAGAAGCCTCGCCGGCCCTTCTTCCAAGTTTTGAAGAAGAGATTGCATAGTGTCTGTCTTTTTAGCTACAGCGAGAAAATCTTCAAAAGCACTCATAATCGTTAGCCACCGATCCTGACAGTGAGATAGAGGTCACCCGGAATCTGCCCCTGTAATCCCATGCCTCTCAATCTTATCCTTGTGCCCTGGGCAACTCCCGGCGGTACTTTGACCACCAGTCTCTTCTTTTCCCCACCCCTATTATACTTGATTTTCTTTTCACATCCCACAGCGGCTTCCTTTAGAGAAAGACTGACTTCGTGATATAAGTCTCCGCCTTTAACCTGCCAGGGAAACCCCCTAAAACCTAATATCTTCTTAAACGTGAAATTTGCCACTTTGCCCATAAGCCGCAATAGCAATGGTGGCTTATATCTCCGGCTGGGAGATGAAGTGAACTGTCCTGCCCACCCCGGCTGGCTAGAGAAGGCATATCCTTTACCACCAAAGAACATATTATCCACAAATCCCTTATCAAATCTTAAACTGGCTTCCTGAAACATCCGGATTAGCTCTTGAAACACGTAAGGATTGGCAAAGGCATCACGGAATACCTGCTCCTGGCTATAATATCGCCCGCCAGCATATTGAGCCCCATAACCAGCAAAGCCTGCCCGCCTTATTTGATCATACTCCCGCCTCTTGCTCTCCTCACCCAATACAGCATAGGCTTCATTAATTTCCTTAAACTTCTCCTCAGCCACTTTCTCATTGCCCGGATTTCTATCCGGATGGTATTTCATGGCAAGATCCCGGAAGCTGTGTTTTATCTCCTCCTGACTGGCACCGGGAGAGAGCCCAAGAATAGAATAGTAATCTTTCATTTCACTTTATAGTTGTCGTAAAGAAGTATTTTAGCGATTAAAGATTATAATGGCAAACAGCCTGGGCTATCTTGTTTTGCCAGCAGCGTCATTGCCAGGCAGCCTTACCAGAAGAGTCATTTCTTCTACTCCCTCCACAATAACTTCTTTCCTGGCGCCGATCTCTGTCCCCGAATTTGACCTAGCTTGCCAGAGTTCGCCACGAATTCTGACGTAGCCCCGCGGCTTGAGCATGGTAGCCGTTTTACATTTGGTGCCAACTAAAGCCTTCAGTGAGAGCACCGGCGCTTTTTTCAATGCATTCCTACCCAGCCAGTACATAGCAACACAATACGTCCCCAGGACAACCATCAAAACGATGAGTGCCCCAAGAGATATGCGTACCCCAAACTGAGGCAGCACCAAAAGCACCACTGCCGCCAGAATCGCCTCCCAGAGGAGGGAGGTAAGAATAGAGTATACCGTGTACCCTTTACTTGGCATCATTTATCACCAGAACTATATCATAAGAAAACGGCTTACATCACAACGGCAGAATTCCGGCTCAGCCCGATAGAAAAACAACTCAGTAAACAATTTGACACGCCCATGCCACTGTGTTAACCTCACCTGAATTGTGGTTAACCAGATAAAGGCAAGCATTGTAAAGACTCTTCAAGAAAACAGAGGTTTTGTTTCTGGTGAAGCGTTGAGCCACGAACTTGGCATCTCCCGAGTCTCCATCTGGAAAGACATCCACAATTTGCAGCAAGATGGCTATGTAATAGAGGCTTCGCCTAAGGGCTACCATTTAATTTCTTCGCCAGATTTACTGCTTCCTTATGAATTCCCCGGCCTGGAGGGAAAGATTCAGCACTTCAACGAAATCAGCTCCACCATGGATTTTGCCAGAGAGTTAGCCAAGAACGGGGCGCAAGAGGGAACTATAGTAATTGCAGAAGCTCAATTGCATGGCAGGGGAAGACTGGCCAGAAAATGGGCCTCTCCACAAGGCGGCATTTACCTGACCATCATTTTAAGACCACAAATCATCCCGGCGTATGCTCCCAGGATAAATCTAATGGCTGCGGTGGCTGTGGCAAAAACCATCAGAAAGATCTTTGGGTTGAAAGCAGAATTGAAATGGCCCAATGACATCCTGATCGGAGGAAGAAAGGTAGCCGGCATATTAGCAGAGATGGATGCTGAAATGGATAAGGTGAACTATATCAACCTGGGCATAGGAATAAATGCCAACAACCTCATCTCCAGACAGGAAATAAATGCAACTTCGCTGAGAGAGCAATTAGGAAGTGAAATCTCCAGGAAGGAATTCTTCAGCTCTATGATAAAGGAAATAAGTGCACAGCAAGCTCTACTAAGCAAAGCAGATTCGCTTGAGGAGTGGGAAAAACTTTCCGCCACATTGAACAGAAATGTGAGAATCACAACACCAGGTGAGGAAATAGAAGGAAAGGCAACTGATATCGATGCCCATGGAGCGCTCATAGTAAAAACTCACGATGGCTCCTTACGAAGTGTTTTCGCCGGAGATTGTATCCACCTGAATAGCTAATCATGCTTCAACTCTCAATTATCACCGTTTACGCCCTGGTCATGATAGGCATGGGACTGGGGATGAGAAAAAGGGCGGAACGCCTGAGCGGTTTCTTTATCGCACAGCGTAGAGGCACCTTGCCCTTCATCACCGGCTCTCTTTTAGCCACTGCCATTGGAGGTTCAGCCACAGTGGGCATGGCTGGACTGGGATTTGTGCAGGGACTGACGGGCGCCTGGTGGCTTCTTGTCGGCGCCATTGGCCTCTTAATCCTGGGATTTTTCTTTGCCAGGAAGGTAAGAGGCGCTGCGCTCTATACCCTTCCAGAGCTTGCCGAACGCCAGTACGGCAGCCTTTTAGGCATGGCTGCTTCCACCTTGATTGTTATTGCCTGGGTGGGGGTGGTGGCAGGACAAATTGTAGCCGCCGGTAAAGTTCTGTCCATCCTGGGGATGGGCTCTATTACCTTCTGGATGGTTATCTTTACCATAGTTTTTGTCGCTTATACCGTCCTGGCGGGGCAGTATTCCATCATCCGCACTGACTTCTTCCAGGCATCAATCCTCTTTGTCGGCATTTTCGCAGCTCTGGGCTTCATTTTATTCCGTATGGGCGGGCTGGATAGCATGAAAGCTGCGTTGCCCCAGGGATATTTTTCTTTCCCATTGAGTCCAGAATTTGACTTCAAGATGCTTCTATCTCTTTTGATACTTGTTGGTGCAACCTATGTGGTCGGTCCAGATATATATACCCGCCTCTTCTCCGCCAAAGAGGAAGGAACTGCTCAGAAAGCAGCTTTCCTCTCCGCCTTCCTCTTTATTCCTGTGGCTTTTGCCATCACTCTCATAGGAATGAGCGCTAAAGTCCTCTGCCCCCAAATCCTGCCAGAGCAAGCCTTTCCTCAAGTAATCAGCACCGTGCTTTCCCCTGCCCTGGGTGGCGTAGTCCTTGCCGCCCTGGTAGCAGCACTGATGTCCTCGGCAGATACCTGTCTCCTCAGCCAGGGAGTCATCCTGACACAGGATATCGTGAAGCGCTTTCACCCCGGGCTGGATGAAAAAAAGACCATTTTGCTGACACGCCTAAATGTTATCATTTTAGGTTTCCTGGCACTGGGCTTAGCGATATCCCTGAAGGGGGTGATCTCCTCCCTTCTCTTCGCTTATACTATTTTTACCTGCGGTCTCGTTGTTCCTGTAATCGCTGGCTTTTATAAAGACAGGCTGAAGGTGACCTCACAAGGGGCTCTGGCAGCCCTTATAGGTGGCGGGATAATAGGGCTGCTGGGTAAAATTCCTGGCCTTGATGTTCCTTTCAAAAGTGATCTTGGCCTCATAGGCTTTGCCGCAAGTGCCCTCCTCCTTTTCGGCGTGAGTTTTACTACCAGAAGGAAGAACAAGTCCCTGCCCATGCTATAATAAAAGAGTGCAGGTTGCTATCATCGGCCTGGGCTTGATTGGTGGCTCCATCGGGCTTGCTCTAAAACAAAAAAACGCGCCCGGGTGGAAAGTAGTGGGCTATATACGCCGCCCTGAGGTTGCCACAACAGCACTGAAAGTGGGCGCCATTGATAGAGCCGAAAAGACTCTGAAAGACACGGTAAAGGAAGCTGATCTGGTCATCATCGCCACTCCAGCCTTAACCATAAGGGAAATCTTATCACGGATAGTTGACCACCTCCCCGATGGCTGCACCGTCACTGACACCGCAAGCACCAAGTTTCAAGTCATGCGGTTGGCCCATGAGATGTTGCCGCCAAGAGTAAATTTCATTGGTGGCCATCCCATGGCAGGAAAAGAATTCTACGGCATTGAAGCCGCCGAAGCAGGACTCTTCCAGAGATGTATCTACTGTCTTACCCCGGAAGAGAAAACTCCACCAGAAGCACTGGACAAGGTGATAAATATGGTTAAAATGCTGGGAGCCACGCCAATGCTAATAGATGCTCAGGAACATGATGGCCTAGTAGCTGGCATCAGCCATCTGCCACTGCTCCTCTCGGCAGCCCTGGTCTCAGCCACCACCAAAGACCCTTCCTGGCACAAAATGTCCCCGCTGGCTGCTTCCGGCTATTATGACCTCACCCGCCTGGCTTCAGGGAATCCGCAGGTGAATGCTGATATTTGTCTCAGCAACTCCAAAGCTATAATCCGCTGGATTGACAAACTCAAACAAGAGCTGGACAGATATCGCGAGCTTGTAAGTGCTGAAGATGAAAATTTGCAAGAGGCTTTGACTGAGGCCAGGGAAGTAAGAGAGAATTGGCTAAACGAGAGGAAATGAGAAAAATTACGCCCTGCTCTCGTCTAGAGGGAGAAATCGCCCTGCCAGGGGACAAATCTATTTCCCACCGGGCAGTCATCCTCAACAGTTTAGCCAAGGGCCAGGCTGAAATCACTAATTTCGCTCCCGGCAGGGATTGCCTGGCCACAGTGAACTGCCTGAGAGCCCTGGGAATCAAGATCAGAAGGAAAGGGACTGCAAGCTCTCCAGCTTTGCTGGTTTCAGGAAATGGCGATGGGCTTAAGGAAGCCCGGGATGTGCTCAACGCGGCAAACAGCGGCACCACAATGCGCCTTCTCGCAGGGCTTCTTTCCAGTCAACCCTTTCTCTCTATAATTACCGGCGATGCTTCTCTTCGCTCCCGCCCCATGAGAAGATTGCTGGAGCCCTTGCAACTCATGGGCGCCAAAATCTGGGGAAGGAGTGGAGATTCACTCGCCCCTCTGGTGATTAAAGGAGGGAAACTCCGGGGCATAGATTTCGAACTGCCTCTTCCCAGTGCCCAGGTTAAGTCGGCAATTTTGCTGGCGGGCCTCTTCGCCCATGGCAACACCATCCTGCGTCAACCAGTCCCTTCAAGAGACCATACCGAAAGAATGTTTCAGCAAATGGGAGCCAGATTAGTCACCCGGGAAAATAAAATTTCCCTGATGCCTCTGCAGTGTCCTCTATCTCCCCTCAGCCTTCATGTTCCCGGGGACATCAGCTCGGCAGCTTACTTCCTCGCCGCCGGGGCTATCCATCCCAATGCCAGGATAACGGTAAAGAATTGCGGCGTTAATCCTACACGAACAGGACTCATAGGTGCTCTTGCAGCTATGGGAGCCAAACTCAAGGTGGGAAATGTGCGCCATGAAGCCAATGAACCACTGGCTGATATTGTGATAGAATCCAGTGAACTGAGTGGAATTGAGATTGGCGGCGATATGGTTCCTCGTCTTATTGACGAGATTACCGTGTTGGCTGTAGCTGGCTGTGTGGCGAAAGGGGAAACTATAATCAGAGATGCTGGCGAGCTGCGCGTGAAGGAATCCAACCGCATTGCCACCCTTTCTCAAGAACTTTCCAGACTGGGGGCTGAAATCAAGGAATTGCCTGACGGGATGATTATTCATGGGGGAAAGCCACTAATGGGCGCAGAGGTGGATAGCCACGGGGATCACAGGCTAGCCATGAGTCTGGCCATAGCTGGCCTGGCAGCCAGGGGAGAGACAACCATCAAACATGCCCAGGCAGCGGAGATTTCTTATCCCTCGTTCTGGCAGGACCTATCAGCCATCGAAATGAATGCTCAGTGCTCTTCGGAGATATAAAATGTCATCAAAAGTTGAGCCAAGTAACCTACTTATCATAATCTCGGGACCTTCAGGGGTGGGAAAAGATGCCGTGCTTGCCAGGATGAAAGAAAAGGGGTATCCCTTTTATTATGCTATTACCGCCACCACTCGGCAAAAACGCGCTGGAGAGAAACATGGAAGAGATTACTATTTCTTCGCGCCTGACCAATTCCAAAGCATGATAAAAAAGGGTGAGCTACTGGAATGGGCTGAAGTTTATGGCAATTATTATGGCGTGCCCAAAGAAGAAATAACCTGGGCCTTATCACAAGGAAAAGATGCCATCTTGAAAGTGGATGTTCAGGGCGCCGCAACACTTAAAAAAATTCTTCCCCAGGCAGTATTCATTTTCCTCATGCCTCCTTCTACAGCCGAACTGGAGAGGCGGCTCAAAGGGCGCAGCAGCGACCTGGAGAAAGATCTGACCCTGAGGCTAGAAAAAGCCCGAGAGGAAATAGAAAGGCTGCCTCTTTTCGACTATGCCATCACCAGCTATGAGAACAAGCTGGACGATATCATCTCCCAGATTCAGGCCATTATTATCGCCGAAAGATGCCGCGTGAAGCCGCGAAACGACATTTCTGCCAGGATTAAGCTATAATATGAGAGGCAAGTTATGAATCAAGTTGTAAAATACCGGAATCGCTTAATCATGCTGGTTATTCTGCCAGCCAGCATAGTATCACTCGTTGGTTGTACTGGCGCGCCATCAACCCCACCACCAGCACAAACACTGCTCTCAGTGCCCCAGAAAGCTGACCTGATAGTCGAGATAGAGCTGGCAAAAATCATAGATGATGAAGACTTCGCAGAGCTTTACCAATATGCTGCTCAAGATACGACTCTGCCGCAGACACTGGATGCCGCCTTAGAGAAGGTGGAGCACGAAACTGGCATAAACCTGAGAGATTTTGACACTGCTGTAGTATTTGGCGAGGCGGCAACATTCATTGAGAGCGCAGAATCCTCTCCAGGCAGCCACCAATACTGGGGAGCGCTGGTTGAAGGAAAGCTGAATGAAAACACCTTCATCAGTAATATCGAAGGCAAGATAGGGAAAGAACTTCCAGGAAGCAGTTACCAAAATTACACGATTTACGTCCTTCCAAATCTCGAAGGACAAGGTGCGGCCTTCAGCATAGCTTTCCCTACCGAAGAGCAGATGGTCATTGGCACCACACTTGCCGTAAAAGACGTCATTGATGTTAAAGTGGGGCGGCAGGAACCTATGAGCGGTGCTGTTTACGACCTATACAGCCAGCTCGACGATGCCCTTATCAAACTGGCCTCCACTGTACCGAAAACCCTCCTTGAGCGGATTCCCGCCGAAATACCCATTGGCCCACTCACCTTGAGCCTTCTCTGCTTCAGGGACATAGAATGCACTACCCTTACCCTCACCAAGAGCGATGCAATTATCAATGCCCAGGCTTGCTTTGTATTCACCAATGAGGATTCAGCTAGCGATAGCAGAAAGTTGCTATGGACTGGAACTAAAGTGGGCAAGTATGCCGTGTCTGATGCCAACATCAAGACGTTGCTGTCTAAAATAGACATATCCCAGAGAGGCTCTTCCGTCTCCCTAATGCTTGCCATGACTATCTCTGAAATCGAGCAATTAATCTCGGCAACGTCTCAGGAAGCAAAGTAACAGACCCTACCTTTGAAGGCTGCTCTCCCATTCAGCACTTTCTCAATGTAAGCTAGAACTTCCTTGCCCTTTACAGCGATTCCCTTGCTTCTTTCTCTTTACCTCTAATAAGCGAGGTAACAGAGGCTATCCCAGTCAGAATAGCACCTGCCAGGTAAGCATGACATAAGCCAGCAACAAAAACTGCCGCTTCCGAACTCCCAAGAGCAGCTTTCTCCAGAATGGAAGACGGAGTAAAAGCATAGAGCACCAACCCCGCTATGGCAACACCCAGAACCATACCCACAGTTCGCATCGTCGCCAGTATCCCTGAAGCTATGCCAAGGTGAGCATTGGGTGCGCTTCCCATCACAGCACTATTATTCGGGGACTGAAAAATCCCGGTGCCAAGGCCAAATAACGCCAGTCTCCATACAACGTCTGCCGAACTGGCGGAGACCGGCAACTGGCTCATAAAGAACAGGGATAGGGCACATACGGCAGCGCCAAGACAGGTCAGCAGCCTCGTGCCAATCCTGTCAGAAAGGGAACCACAGAAGGGTGCAGCTACCATGATAGCCAACGGGAGGGAGGTCATGATTAAGCCCAATTTATTTGGAGCGTAGTGCAGCACCCTTTGAAGGTAGAAAGGGGTCAGGAAAACCATCACATACTGGGACATAAAGTTAAGCAGGCCGCTGATGTTGGCAAAGGAAAAGGTTGTGTTGCGAAAAAGACCCAGGTTGAGCATCGGCTGCACCGCCTTTCTCTCTCCTCTAAAGAAAGTGATGCCGGAGACAGCGGCAACCAACAGCATAATGCCAGTGGCGTAGGTGAAACCCGAACTCTGGAAACGGTTGATGAAGAGAAGAAAAGAGAAGAAAAAGACAAAGGCAGCCACCGCCCCCAATGTGTCTATCTTGCCATGCCGCCCTTTTACTTCAGGGACAATACGACGAGCCCAGTGAAAAGCTGCGATGCCAACAGGAATGTTAATCAGAAAAACAAAACGCCAGCCCAGTGAAGAAGCAATGAACCCTCCGAGGGAGGGGCCTATCGCCAGCCCCGCTGAAACAACCAGGGCGTTAATACCAAGTGCCTTGCCCCGCTCTGTAGGTGGGAAGGATGTGGTTATAATGGCATAAGGCACTGACATCATTGCTCCCGCGGCCAGTCCCTGAATGGCTCGAAAGAGGATAAGCCAATAGATTGTGGGAGAAAGACCACACAAACCCGAGGCGAGGGTGAAGCCAGCAAGCCCGGACAAGTACACTTTCTTGTACCCCAGGATATCACCCAGACGACCATAGAACAGGAGCAGGCTGCTGATGGTCAAAAGGTATATCATTGGCACCCATTGAGCCATAGAAATATCCACACCGAAGAACTCGGTGATCGTGGGAAGGATGACATTCACAATACTGCCATCAATGGGCCCCATGATGGTGCCCACCATGAGCGCCGCCAAAATTGAATAGCGTCGCCCATAAGGCTCTACAGTTTTTTCGCCCATTCTCGCTCCTTCCCTGTATTTATCTTGACAGTTTATTCCGAATTGACTGAAAATCTCAATGTATTTACGGTGAAAAGAAGCTGAAAGATAGGGTAGAATATGTCACCAAATTGGTCTTGAACGACTACCTTCAATAACATGTCAGGTATAATTGTGCCATGGCTAAGACGATCTCGCTTATAATCCCCACCTACAATGAAAGGGATAATATCGCTCCCCTGGTCGAGAGAATAAACGCTGCTTTATCCTCCTGCAACTATGAAATTGTCTTCATTGATGATAACAGCGGTGATGGAACTGCTGAGCTTGCTTCGGCTTTGTCACCTACATATCCCGTCAAGGTGATTGTCCGCCAGAATGAAAAGGGATTGGCCTCAGCCGTTGTTGATGGGCTCAAGCATATAAAAGGCCAGATTATAGCAGTGATGGATGCTGACTTACAGCACCCACCAGAGGTGATACCAGCCTTGCTGAGAGAGATAGAAAATGGAGCAGATATAGCAGTCGCCAGCCGCTATGTCCAGGGAGGAGGCTGCCAGGGCTGGGGACTGGTGAGGAGAATAATGTCAAAGGGGGCCGTATTCCTGGCACACCTGCTCTTGCCTCCAACAAGGCGGGTTAATGATCCTATGTCAGGCTTCTTTATGCTCAATAAACAGGTGGTGGCCAGCGCTGACCTGAAACCAACCGGTTATAAGATACTCCTGGAAATACTCATGGTAGGGCAACACCGGAGTGTAGCTGAAGTCCCCTATACTTTCAGAACCAGAACCAGGGGGGAAAGCAAACTGAACGCCAGACAACAAATAGATTACCTGAAACATATCTACAGCCTGATGAAAAGAAAAGGTGAATTACTGAGATTTGTCAAGTTTTGTCTCGTCGGGGCGAGTGGTGTTCTGGTTAATATGGGCCTTTTGTGGTCGCTGACAGAAATTGCTGGCTTGTTTTACCTTCTATCAGCAGCTATCAGTATAGAGACTTCCATCATCTCCAACTTCATCCTGAACGACTTTTTCACTTTCCCTGACCGGCGCTCGGCAGAGGTGAAATCGCGCCTGAGTCGCCTGGCGAAGTTTAATGTGGTCAGTCTCGGTGGGCTGGGAATCAATATGGCACTTCTCTGGCTGCTTACCGAGCACTTCGGGCTATATTACCTGTTATCTAACATTTGCGGGATAGCAGCGGCTACTTTATGGAACTATTTTGTTAACACCTGGTGGACATGGAAGTAGTAAAACAACTACTGCGGCGTATAGGCAAATGGGAATATACCTGGCTCTGCCTGCTGGTACTGGTTACACTGGCGATGCACTTCAGCATCATCGCCCAGCCCGGCCAACTTATCTTTGATGAACAACATTATATTCCTGACGCCCGGTCCATTCTTCAAGGTCACGGCACTCTGATTCTCGAACACCCTTCCCTGGGCAAGCTGTTCATCGTATTGGGCATGTTTCTATTTGGTGATAATCCCTTAGGCTGGCGCTTTTTTTCTATCCTGTTTGGGGCTATCTGCATCGTGCTCTTCTACCGCATCTGCCGCAAGCTAGAGATGCCCCAAAGAGCATCATTTCTAGCCACCTTTATGCTTGCCCTGAGCAACCTCAGCTTCCTCCAGGCAAGCGTGGCTATGCTTGATGTCTATAGCCTGGCATTTATGCTGGGTTGCTTCTATCTCTATCTCAAGGGCCGATATCTGCTCTCCGGGGCATCAATAGGCCTCAGCGCTCTAGCCAAACTTAACGGTGCCCTGGCATATCCCACTATACTGCTGCACTGGCTGCTGAGAAGGCGAGAACACCTGCGGCAGTTCACTGGCTTAACTCTTCTAGCTCCAGCGTCATTCCTGCTGCTGATGCCCCTGTTTGATTTTATCGTTTTCAGGCAGCTCGTTAATCCCTTTGCCCGAGTAAGGACTATGCTGACTTTGAGCAGCAGCCTCACTTTTGCCAGTATCACTCACACGGCTCTGAGCCGTCCCTGGGACTGGATACTACACCCTGAGACTATGTTTTACTGGTATGACCCTCACTACATCGCGGCGATTAGCTTTACTATTTGGGCTCTAATTATCCCTGTGGTATGTTATATGGTTTTCAGGGCACTCAAGGGCAACAGTGCCAGCCTCTTTGGGCTATCATGGTTTGCCGGGACCTATCTCGTCTGGATACCGATAAGCCTGATCACCAATAGAATCAGCTTCATATATTACTTTTACCCCACCGTGGGAGCTATATGCATCGGTCTTGGACTGGGGCTCTCTCAGTTGCTAGATGTGTGGGAAAGCAAGAAACAGGCTAAGCTCAGATGGGCGGCAATGCTGGCAGTGGCAGGCTACCTGGTGTGTCATATAGCCGTTTTTGTCATCCTCTCACCCGTGTTTGCCCGGTGGGTGCCTCTATTCTACACTATCTCCCCACCCTAGAATATTATTCGACTGAGATGCTAGGTAGAGAAACTACTGCTCTTTCCCCATTACCACATTTTAACCCGCGGCCGCTCCTCCTGATTTTCAACCATGTCCCTGAGACGGTTCAGGAACTGGCTGAGCATATTTGATAGGGCTGTCCTCAGAAACAGATTGTCGATGAAGAACTTCTTGAAGACGTTTATATCGAGCAGATCCACTTTTTCGCTTACGATAACTGTACATCTTTTGTTATCCTTCGGGATAATCTCGTAGAGTGCTCTTATCCGCGCTGCCCCCGGTGATTTCCCTTCAAAGCCAAACCTTTGGTTTTCCTCCAGCTCGGTAACCGTGCAGTCAAATTTGTGAAACTTGAGTCCTACTTCTTTTTCAATAGAGTATTGTGTTCCCACTGCCAGAGGCTCTCCTTCAGGCATTTCAATCCTGCGGATGTCTGTTCTCCACCAGACTAATTTTCCCGAATCAATGATAAAGGGCCACACGTTCTCTGGAGTTGTCTTCAGCTGTATCCCATCCCTTACTCTGGTCATGATGCTCTTTACTCGCTTCCTCTGTTCATCCGCCTATATGGACAGCCGATTTCGCTGGATATCCTGGCTGTTAACTGGCACGGCAAGCATGATGATAGCATAGTTACGGCAGACGCCGCTGGCGAGTTGAAGAGGTTATTGCTTGAGCCATTCCTCTCTGTTAATTCCAGCTCGCTTTAAAATTCGGGAGAGAGGGGCAATTCCAATTTCTCTACGACGTGGATTGGGAATAGTTAACACTAAGCTGCCTTCTATCACGTAGGGGTGTTTCCCACCTCGATAAGGCCCCTCAAATCTCAGCCTACGGAGTCGTCTTACTAGCTCTGTCCATGAAACAGGTGAAACCTCAGCCACCGACTTCTAAGGTTTTGAGTCCTTCTATTTTATATTCACCTATAGGAGGAATGTCTAGTCCTTTTCTAAGCCTTACCACAAGCCAACCGTCAATAACCTCAGCTAAATTATGACGGCATTCCTCAAGTGTTTTACCGGTAGCCCATACACCTTCAAGCTCTGGAACCTCTCCATAGTACGGCTCCTCATCCTCAATGATTTCATATTTCGCTCTACTCAGAGCAGCCTCAATGTACTGTGTAATCAATTTCTTACCTCTTTCCTTAACTTCCCCTCATCTGCCAGCGAGAAAAGCTGGTTTCCCATCTGAATAATGTCACCTGTGAATCATTATAGCTTGAATGGCCACTAAAGGACAACAAGTTACCTTGCCGCGGATAATAAAAGGTACTCCCAATAGCTTAGATAACAAGAGGCAGCGCAGTGTTTGGAATGCTGAGGTCGTAGGTTCAAATCATCTCGTCCTAACTCTGTGGCTATATTTTCATAGGTTTGAAAGCTCGACTGAGCTTTTATCTTATTAAACGAATTAACTCTTTTGTTTAATAAGATACCTGACAGCTTCCAATGGCAACCATTTACAGTTCTCCAGGGAAGGCTTTTCTCAAGATTGCTGGGAAGGACGGAAAATTTTATTAAGCCATGCTGATGCAATTAACGAAATGCGATTTTGTTCAACGTAATGCACTGTTGAGGTAGGTAATGTCCCAATTCTCCTGTAAAAACTCCTGGCCTGGATACCTCCAGTGTTAAGTATTCTACACCGCCACCAATTCTTTCTCAATCCTCTGGCTCTGTTCCCCAAAGGCCTCTTGCCTCAATAGCTCCAGCTCCCACCAGATGTCCAGGGTCATCCTCACACCCTTCCAGCTTCGAGAGGCGGTTATCAGAGTGGCATAGAGTAATTTCAGAGCAGAGCTCTCGGCAGGGAAACGGGGAATCACTTTGATCCTGCGCCTGCCTTCTTCGAATGTCCGCTCCAGAAGATTACTGGTTCGAATCGCTTTCCAGTGAGCCTGTGGGAATTTCAGGTAAGTGAGGCACTCCTCTAAATCCTCTTCCAAGCATTCCATGGCTGAGGGGTAGCGATCCCTGAAGCGGGCGATAAGCTCATGGCCCAATCTCAGACCTTCCTCATAGTTAGAGGCATAGTATACCTGCTTTATCAGTGACTTTATCTCTTTCTCAATCTTCTTAGGCAGCTTGCACAGAATATTACGCATCTTATGAGCTAGGCAGGGCTGTTTGAAAGCATGAGGGAATACCTCCCTAACCGCCTTCTTTAAGCCCTTATGTTTGTCAGAAGTTACCAGCAGAGGCTCCTTGAGCCCTCTGGCTGTCATATCATGAAGAAAACAGAGCCAGGAATCGTAGGACTCCCTGCTACCAAGAGCCAGGTGCAAGAGCACCTTCTTGCCATCCTCTAAGATGCCATAGGCACAGAGTACTCCTTCCTTCTCACGTGTCCCCTGACGTAACGGAAGATAGACAGCATCCAGGAAGAGGTAGAGTATCCTGAGCTCTGATAGGTCCCTCTTCCTCCATGTATCAAAGTCCTGCTGAAGGCAGCGAGTAATCCTGCTCACACCGCTCCTGGAGAGTATTCTCTCTCCAAAGGTCTGGATGAACGTGTTCTCTACATCCCTGGTAGATAGTCCCCTAACATACATCTCGGTTACCATCTTCCCCAGGATATCGGAGCCTTCCCGGAACATCCGGGCCAGTTGTGAGTGATAAGGTTCTTCTGTGGCTCTTAGTTGCGGCAAGTCTATTTCTAATATACCGTCAGATGTCTTTACCTTTCCTGGCTCATAACCGTTGCGCCAGCCATTCTTTCGGCGGGAACCCCGATGGTAATGAGCTCTGCCTAAGTAATCCTCTACTTCTTGCTCCACAGCTACCTGAAGCATATATCTCGCTCCTAAACTGACAAATTTATCTAGCGGATGTCCCTCTGCCTCACACCCAGAAAGCACCTCCTCAACCTCTTGTCTCATCCTCCTTGATGGTGGTATTCTTTTCATGGCGTAAGCCCTCCTTTTTGGGTTC
>JAYENW010000005.1:0-15502 GCA_034722275.1 Chloroflexota bacterium
CACCTCATCCGTTATTTCGGAGAGAAAATAACCGGGCTGCGCCTAAGCCGCAGCCGCCCTTACCACAAGAACGATAACCGCTTTGTTGAGCAGAAGAATAGTACCCTGGTGCGGGCTTATGTGGGATGTGAAAAACCACGAACATTGACCCACTTAACCAGGATCTTTGACCCACCCGGGAAATAAATAAGCTACCATTGTCGCAAAATTAAGAGAAGGGAGCGGCAATGGCATACAAGGAGGTTTCTCGGATGGAGATTACAGAAATAATACGGAGATGGCAGGCTGGTATTGGTATTCGTGAGATAGCACGGGGTACTGGTCTAGCACGCAATACCATTCGAAAATACATTCTCATGGCACAAAGTTGTGGCCTTGCCCGTGACGGGCCACCAGCAACAGAATCACAGCTAATTGCCCTGATACAACTCAATAGAGCTGGACCACGCCAGGTGGTGATACCAAGCGAGAAGGTGCTTGAGCCCTGGGCTACTCAGATTGAAAAGTGGCTTAAGCAAGACAAACTTAAGCTTACTCGAGTTCAGGAGCTTTTGGCTCAGCGCCACTTGATGATAGTCTATTCATCGCTATATCGCTTTGTTAGAAGAAGGGGCTGGCCAGGGAGGAATTCACATACCACAGTGCGCATGCCGGATACCAATCCAGGAGAAGTAGCTGAGGCAGATTTTGGTCGCCTGGGGCTTGTTTGGGACCCGGAGAGTGGTCGAAGGCATCTTGCCTGGGGAATGCTGGTTGTCCTGGGCTACTCTCGCCACCACTTCTTATGGCCACTTTTTAGCCAAAAGCTTGGTGACATTATTGATGGACTGGAGAATTGCTGGGCATTCTTTGGTGGCATACCCCGTTACCTCAGGCTGGATAATTTCCCGGCAGCAATGGTTGGCACTGACCCGCTAAGCCCGAGACTAACCCGAGGCTTTCTGGAATATGCCCAGCACCGTGGCTTCATTACTGACCCAACAAGGCCAGGGCATCCCAGGGACAAGCCAAAAGTGGAACGCGGTGTGCCTTATGCCAGGGAGCGCTTCTTCAAAGGCGGGCAGTTCCACGACCTCCAAGACCTGCGCCAGCAGGCAAGAGAATGGTGTCTTAAAGTCGCTGGGCAGAGGGTTCATGGCACTACCCGGCGTCTGCCTCTGGTAGTCTTCCAGGAAGAGGAAAAGTGCTATCTTTTGCCCTATGATGGTGAACCTTTTGATGTTCCTGACTGGCATAGCGCTACCGTACATCCCGATCATCACATCTACTACCGCTATGCCATCTACTCGGCTCCCGATAGCGCATGCCCACCGGGGACAAAGCTTGAGGTAAGGGGTGATAGTAAGCTGGTGCGGCTCTATCATAAGGGGGTACTGGTCAAAGTCCATCCCCGTAAGCCGCGTGGTGGGCGATCCGGAGTTGACCCCTTACACCCTGCGCTCACCAAACTACCTAAAAGAGGAGAGTGCCAAGCTAGGAGAGGCAGCAGGTATTTTCGCCGATAAGCTCCTATCTGGTCCCACACCATGGTCAAAGCTAAGACAGGGTTACAAGCTGCTGCGTCTGGGAGAGCGATACACACCCTCTCGGCTTAATGCTGCCTGCAAGAAGGCTCTGGCAGTAGACCTCATTGATGTGCGCCGTCTGGAGCGCATCCTGGTGGAAGCGCTGGAGGAGGAAGCCGTGCCGGTTATGGTGGCACCAGCACCACCAGGCCGCTTCGCCCGCTCCGGCAATGCCTTTGCCATCGCAGATGGCAAAGGTGGTAACCACTATGGTAACCAAAATCAAGGAGGATCATATGACAACTACCAGTGAACTTAAACCGCTGCTCAAGCGTCTCAGACTGGGCTACCTGCTGAATATCCTGCCCGAACGACTTGCCCTGGCTCGCCGCGAGCAGCTGGACTATGCTGCCTTTCTCCAGATACTGCTTTCCGACGAGATAACCAGGCGTGATAACCGCAACATGGAGATGCATCTCCAGAAGGCGGGATTCGAGGAGATCTGCCGTCTGGAAGACTTCGACTGGACAGCTGAGATAGGCGTGGAGCGGCGTCTGCTGGATGCCGTCTTTTCCCTGGACTTCCTTAACCGCCACGAGCATGTGCTCTTTGTCGGGCCAGTGGGTGTAGGTAAGTCCTTCTTAGCACAAGCCCTCGGTTACGCCGCGGTGCGCGCTGGATTCAGCGTCCGCTTCACCCGAGCTGATGCTTTCTTCAGGATATTAGCACAGTCAAGAGTCGACCATACCCTGGAGAAGACTTTCCGTTCTTTCCTCAGCCCTGACCTGCTCATCATGGACGACTTTGGACTGCAAAAACTGACCGCTCAGCAGTCCACTGACCTCTATGAGCTAATTATCACCAGGCATCGCCAGTCCAGTTTTGTTATCACCAGCAACCGGGCAGTAGAGGAATGGCTGGGACTGTTTGACGACCCCATCCTGGGCAACAGCGCCCTGGACCGCCTGGCCAATGCCAGCTACCAGATCGTCATTGAGGGCATCAGCTACCGCGCGAGACTATCTCCACACAGGAGAAAGGAGGTGTTGACTACTATGAGCACAACGTGATAAAAATTAATCCACCGGGTGGGTCAAAGTATGTGGTTAGATGTGGGGCAAAGAAGGTGGTTATTGACACTTTTGGGGCAATGTATGCCCATGGGGATTGTGAGCTGCCTATCAAGTGTGATATGTGTGGAGGCGATCCTAAGTGTGTCCAGAAATGTCCTACGAATGCACTCAGGCTCATACCTGAGGGTGTTCTTGGTGAAACCAAACGCCTGAACAATGTTCTTAGCTACACTCAAATGAGAGAGATTGAGTTTTATGAGAAAGGTGAAAAGAAAACCATTCAATACGCTGATATAGGTAAGGAAGAATTGTGAGCATAAAGAGTGGATACTTCAAGAAACTCCTGAAGGTGGATTTGAGCGAAGGTACTGCCGAGCGCTGTGACCTGCCCGATGCCTTCTTGGAAGGATATATCGGTGGGCGTGGTTTTGGCGCCAAGCTGGTCTGGGATAATTTGAAGAATCACGATTTCAAATTAGACCCTCTTGACGCGGAAAATTTGCTGGTTATAGCTCCAGGCCCTCTTACTGGCGTTTACCTTCCCTCATCGGGAAAGAACTCCTTTATCGCCCTTTCACCAGCGACTGGTCTCTATGGTGATTCTTCCGTTGGTGGTGGCTTCGGCGTTGAACTACGGCAGACGGGGATAGATGCTCTCACCATCATTGGCAGGTCACCAGAACTATCCGTCCTTTTTCTTGATAACAGCGAAACGAACATACTTCCTATGCCTGACCTCAAAGGGAAAAGCTGCCTGGAAGCAGAAGGCATTATCAAGGAGCGCTTGGGCACGCACGATGTCCACGTTGCCGTCATTGGTGTGGCTGGAGAAAACCTGGTGAAGTTCGCTTGCGCCAATGCTGACTGGGGACGCAACGTTGGCAGGACAGGGATAGGCGCTGTTATGGGTTCCAAAAATCTCAAGGCAGTCGTGGTGCGTGGGCAGCAAGACCTGCCAACTTATGATATTGCTGGCCTGGTGGCGGAGGCTGACAGGGCTTATAAATACCTCAGAGAACATAAATATTTCAAGATGTGGCAGCAGGAAGGGTTGATGAATGTTATCGAGTATGCCAATGAGAAAGGAATTCTACCCGCCTACAATTTCAAAGATAGTGTCTTTGCTAGACATGACCAGGTAAATGGCGCGACGATGGTTGAGCACTATAAGATAGGCGATAGTGCCTGTTTTGCCTGTTCCATGTGTTGCAGCAATATCTGTCTGGTAAAGAATGGCAAGTATAGAGGAACGGTAGTTGAAGGGCCTGAATATGAATCATGCGCTATGCTGGGACCGGACCTGGGAATTGACAATTTCGCCGCCATACTTGCGGCAAATCAACTCTGTGACGAACTGGGGATAGACACCATTTCCACGGGTAACATCGTGGGAGCAGTGATAGAAGGATACGAGAAGGGTATATTATCGCTCTCTGACCTCGATGGCATGGAGATTACTTGGGGTGATGAAGGTGCTATCTTAGAACTGATGCGGAAAATCGCCCATCGGCAGGGGATTGGCGACGTGCTTGCTGATGGCTCTCGCTGTATTATTGATGAGTGGCCTGAAATGGACAAGCTTATCCTTCAGGTCAAGGGCCTTGAGCAATCGGCCTATGATTGCCGCGGTGGCAGTTCAATGGCACTGGCCTATGCTACTTCGGATATAGGCGCACATCACACACGGGCGTGGACCATTGCCAGGGAAATAGAAGAAGGCCAGAACTGGACTGATGAGGACAAAGTCGACGTGGTTATCTATAATCAGCAGGTGCGCTCCCTGTTTGATATGCTCGGTGTCTGCCGCCTGCCCTGGGCCGAGCTGGGGTTGAATGAGAAGCACTACCAAAACTTCTACAGGTACATAACCGGCAATGAACTCTCACTGGAGCAGCTCATTGCCCTCTCGAATGATGTTTATGCCCTGACGCGCCTGATAAATACCCGCCTCGGCGCCAGTCGCAAGGATGATAGCTTTCCCTATAAGGTCTGGGCCAAGCCAGCCCTTACAGGTTCCAATGCGGGCAAGGTAGTTGACAGAGAATATTTCCAGAGGCTCCTTTCCCTCTACTACCGCAAGCGGGGCTGGGATGAGAACGGCATTCCTCAAGCCCACACAGAAAAAAAGTTTGACAATTAACTGCTGCCAATGCCATGGAAACTGCTACAGCGGACAGGCCTCTTACTTTCCTCCTCTAGTATTTCTTGCCAAATCATTGATTGTTGCTTCTTTACTTATGTATTCTAAGCTGATATGCTTTATTGAGAATCATGAGCTGTCTGGATTACTCCGCCTCCCAAATCTAAATCCCGGATTGAGGATGTCGCTATACTTTTCATTCTGGCTGAATTATGAGAAGGAGATAGTATGTCTGCTGGTAACAAAAACAGAGAGAAAAAGTTCCAATTATGGGGGTGGATTCTTTTCCTAGTGTGTGCCGTTTTCTTTATAGCCTCAAGTATCGAGGATAATAATATTCTGAGCCTCGTTGGCAGCATTATTTTCTTTATTGCCTGTGTGGTCTTCCTCATTCCTTTAGTAGTAAAGGGAAGCAGAGATGAGGATAATTAAAGCTGTGGGTTAAAGGAAGTGAGGTAAATAGATTGTATTCATTTGACAAGAATTGGCAGCACTGGTTTCCTGAAAGTGGAGGCAAGGAGCCTGTGCGACATGGACACAGCGCCAGGATAATTTTAATTGTAGTTGCGGTCATAATTTTATTCATTGTCCTGAATATATCAAAGGGGTTCTATACTGAGTGGCTGTGGTTTGACAGTCTGGGCTATAGCAGTGTCTATGCCACTATTCTGAAAACAAAGATACTGCTCTTTTTTGCTGCCGCCATTATCTTTGCTGCCTTGTTCTTGGGAAATCTGGCGCTGGCCGCTCGTCTGTCACCTATCAGAGGGACGCATTTTTGGCCCTGGAATATAGCGCAACGACCACAGCCGATACACAAGTGGAGTATCATTCTGGGGACAGCGCTGCTCAGTATAATATTTGGTCTGGTAGCCCAGGGCAACTGGGAACTTCTGCTTCAGTTCTTTAATAGACAGCCCTTTGGTGTTACTGATCCTGTTTTCGGCAGGGAAATAGCTTTCTATGTTTTCTCGCTGCCATTTTTCCAGTGGCTGAAAGGCTGGTTCATGGCTGCACTGATAATCACCTTCATCGCTGTTGCCGCGGTATATTTCCTCAGTTATAAAGGCTATAATCTCAAATTCGATTTTGCTAGGCCGGTGTTGTTCCATGGCGGTGGGCTGGCCATGGCAATCCTGGGCCTTTTTGCCTGGGGTTACTGGCTTGGCATATGGGAACTGGTTTTCTCTAAAAGAGGGGTAGTCTTCGGAGCCAGCTACGCTGATATGCATGCGCAGCTTCCGGCGCAATGGATTCTCTTTTCGATAGTTATTGTATGTATCGGAGTCATGCTGGCTTCTATATTGCGGCGCAAACTTCGCTGGATTCTCTATGCTATTGGTGGATGGATAGCGGCTATCATCATCATTGGGGCGATCTTTCCCAGCCTGGTACAGCGTTTCCAGGTGCAGCCCAGCGAATTGGCTACAGAAAAGCCCTATATCGAGTACAATATCCAGTTTACCAGGGAGGCCTTCGCTCTGAGCCAGGTTGAAGAAGAATCTTTTCCTGCGGAGAAGGCTCCAAGTTACCAGGATGTAGCCCAAAATAAGGAAACCGTTGATAATATCAGGCTCTGGGACCATCGCCCACTAAAAGACACTTATAATCAGATCCAGGCGATTCGGCTTTATTATGACTTCCAGGATGTTGATGTTGATCGCTATACCATCGATGATAATTATCGGCAGGTTATGCTGTCGGCACGGGAATTATCTGCGGAGAAATTGTCCGGGCAAGCACAGACCTGGGTCAACCGCAGGCTGCAGTTCACTCATGGCTATGGTATTGTTCTAAGCCCTGTTAATGAGGTCAGTGCTGAGGGTTTGCCTGTATTGATGGTAAAGGATATACCTCCCGTGGGTGAATTTAATATAGAGCGGCCTCAGATATACTTTGGAGAGAAAACGGATGATTATGTGATTGTGAATACAAAGACCCAGGAGTTTGACTATCCCATGGGTGAGGATAATGTCTATGGCTATTACCAGGGCAAAGATGGAGTCAATATAGGCAGTTTCATCCACCGATTAGTTTATGCCTGGCAACTCGGCGACTTCAATATCCTTATCAGTGGTGAGTTAACTCCAGATAGCCGGGTACTTTATTATCGCAATGTCAGCGAAAGGGTGAATCGCCTGGCGCCATTTTTGAAACTGGACAGTGACCCCTATCCTGTGGTGATGAATGGAGGTTTATTCTGGATACAGGATGCTTATACTACCACTGAGCGCTATCCTTATTCTAAGCCGCTGGGGAATCTAAACTATATTCGCAACAGCGTTAAAGCAGTTGTTGATGCCTATGACGGCAGTGTCACTTTCTATGTCATGGATCCCGGGGATGCTTTAATACGCACTTACCAGTCTATCTTTCCTGCCCTTTTTGTCCCTGTGGAACAGATGCCTGAGTCTCTGAGAGTTCATCTCCGTTATCCTGAGGATATGTTTGATATCCAGGCCTCTGTTTATCAAAGCTATCATATGACTGACGCCCGGGTATTTTACAATCAGGAAGACTTGTGGACTGTGCCCAAGGAGGTCTATGCTGGGAGCGAGCAGCTTATGGAGCCCTACTATATTATCATGCGTCTGCCTGATGAAGAAAAGGAGGAATTCCTGCTTATGTTGCCTTTCACTCCGGTGAACAAGAATAATACCATTGGCTGGCTTGCTGCCCGCTGTGATGGAGAAAACTACGGGAAGCTGCTTGCCTACCATTTTCCCAAGGAGCGACTGGTGTACGGTCCCAGCCAGATTGAGAACCGAATCCAGCAGGATACTGTTATCACTGAGCAGCTTGCCCTGTGGGGTCGTGGTGGTTCTCGAGTTATCCGCGGCAACATGCTTATGATTCCTTTAGGCAAATCAAATCTATATGTGGAGCCAGTCTTCCTTCAGGCGGAGGCTGGCGGGCTTCCAGAGTTGAAGCGAGTTATTGTGGCTGCTGGTGAGCAGATAGCTATGGAGCCGACATTAAAGGGAAGCATCGCGGCTGTCTTTGAGATTGAGGCACCGCCGACTGAACCTGTGGAGCCCCCAGGCCCAACAGAACCCGAGGAGCAGGTAAGCACTGAGGTGGCCAGTCTAATTGAGGAAGCTCAGCAGCATTATGAGAAGGCTCAACAGTATCTTACGGATGGTGATTGGGCTGGTTATGGGAAAGAGTTAGATAACCTGAAAAGGGTTTTGGACCGGCTGGCGGAACTCACTGCTGAAGTTAAGAAATAGTATATTGACGCAGCGATGGACATGTACTGAACTCAGAAGGGACAAAGCTCACCAGAGGTGCGATATCCTCGTGGCATACTGGCTGAAATAGAAGGCGTTTTTTGAGACTGCATCAGTGATAATTGACGAGGTTATCAGGATACTGGAGAGAGAATATGGGCCTCGTGAATGGCAGTCGAGTGGGGACCCCGTTGATGTCCTCATAGCCACTATCCTTTCTCAGAACACCTCGGATATAAATTCAAAGCGTGCTTTTGATTCCCTTCTGTCTGCTTTTGGTAGTTGGAAGCTTGTGACACATGCTCCTTTAGAACATATCGCTCAGGTCATTAAATCTGGAGGTTTGTTCAGAATTAAGGCAATGCGGATAAAGCAAATACTCAATGAAATTGAAAAGGAGCAAGGTTATATAGGTCTTGATTTTCTCAACGGTATGAATATGTCTGAAGCTGAGGATTATCTCCTGCACCTGCCTGGTGTGGGTCAAAAAACAGCTAGCTGTTTATTACTTTTTGCCCTGGGCAAGCCATGCCTGCCGGTGGATACGCATATCTTCAGGGTGGCTAAAAGGTTGGGCTTGCTCAACTCCGAAGTTTCTATTGAGAAAGCACATAGCTTGCTGCAAGAGCAGGTCTTGCCGTCCAAGGTTTATCAATTCCATCTGCATATGATAGAGCATGGCCGGCGGGTATGTCATGCCAGACAACCTCGCTGCAATATTTGTGTGTTGAAAGAAGGATGTCTTAACTGGCAGAATGAGCAGGAGAAGTTGAGGGGTTAACCCAGTTTTCTTGTTCATCTGGCCTGCAAGTCAGCAGCCAAAAAGAAGGAGGTATTTTGCCATCCTGGTATAGAAAGGATAGTCATACCCTGGATTCGAAGCTGGAAAAGAAGGGACTCTTCTATGGCTGGGTCATAGTGGGGGCTCTTGTTCTTATGGGAATTGTTGGGATGGCATAGTACGCTTCTCTTTTGGAGTCTTTTTCAAATACTTGCAGGAGGATTTTGGCTGGGACAGAGCATCAACCTCGGGAGTTTTCTCAGCTTACATGGTGCTCTGCCCTGTGTTTACTATCCTTGGAGGATGGGCTCTGGACAGGTATGGACCGAGAAAGATTAGGTAGCATGTCGAAGAGCTGACATTTCCCCGAGATTTTCTCCTAGTATACTCCTTGACTCATAATATACTTGCCTCTTCAGAAGTTGTCAACATGCCCGCCCTCAGAATTCAAGCCTTGTCCCATTGAGTCTCACCTCCTCTAGAAGCCTGGCGACTCTCTCTGCACCTTCATCAGTCCACCTGGCTCCAATCTCAGTACGCCGGTTTATTTCCCTAAATTCCCTCTCTACGGGGCCAGTAGCCACCATTACAAGCTCCGGCGCTATTCCTTGCTCTTTTAGCTTCCTCACCGTGAAGAGCTCACCTCTGGCATTTCTCAAATAGGTGGCAGCCGAGCTAAGTCCTCTGGAATCAAGGTCGGCAATTAGGCGATTGACGCCTGCTATCCCTTCAGTCGATGGTTTCCACATTTCTCCCGCTAGCCTATCTTCACAGTATGCTCGTTCCCCTTCGGCTCCATCCCTGTAGAGAGCCCAGTAGAGATCCCTTGGGGCGTGGAAGAGGCATCGCTGCGAGGGGAGACGCGGCTGAGTGCGGGACAAAACACCCTTAAGCTCGGGGTCTCCATCGGTGACACTCAAATCGGCCTGTACACCCTTTAGCTCATCCTCACGCCACTTGCCCACGCTCAAAGTGACCATCTCCTTCTTGAGCATTGCTCTCTTACCTCTGACTTCCCTGCCAGTCACCTTGATAGCCAGGTTCAGGGGCGAACCTCTCTTGGTCTTCCCAGTCTTTACCCCGGTGGAGTCGGCAAATAGAATACCACCTGAGCTTGAGACGGCTTTCTTTCCCCTTCGCTCATACTTCTGGTAAGCCTCCTTCAGTTGGCGCCATATTGTTATGGCTGCTGCGTTAATGTCCGCTTCCCGCTCTACCCTCCTTGAGGTCTCGTGATAAGAAACGGTCAGGGCGGAAAGCACCAGTCCCTCCACCAGGTCTCTGGAGTAGCCCTAATCCGTGAATCGAGTAAGGGAAGGAGAGAGTTGGCGCAGTTTTAGGGGAAGAGATGTTGGTTTTAGGCCTACTGCTGAAGGGAGGATTACAAAGAGGGTATTTTCAGGCTCTCCCGATTGTTGTTTGGCAGAATCAGACTACATGAATCTGGCCTGGCAGGTATAGGAGTGCATGGCTACTTATCCAGGCAACCTCCATCTTGAGAGAGACGGTAAGTGGACTATGTCCGAGATGCTAACCGGGAGGACTCAATGCCAGTACTCTATGGTAAGCTGTGCGAAGTAATATTTCCCAGACGTGGTTAGCTATGCGCAGTAACAGCCTGCCCGCGTGATTTATCACCCGTCCAAACTGGGTAAAGATAGCAAACCTGATTCGCTTGGGATGAGCATTGGCGTATTCTTGAGGCAAAGCTAGCGCTTTGAGCAACTGGAGCAGGTTGTGAGTTAACACCTGGAGCCTCAGCCAGGCGGCATTAGCACCATGTTTAGCGCTAGGGTAAACGCCAGCAGCAAGCTCATTATCCAGGATATGGTGGATGTGCTCAATAGTGTCTGCCTTTCCCCTCTGCCATTCTAATAGCTTCTGCCCTTTCATATCCCACATATTTGTGACTACGGCAAAATGACGCATCTTCACCCCGTCTTCAAATAGCTCTCCTTGCTGACGCCTTATTCTGATAGCCAAATATCGGTAGGGCTGACTATCCCTTTTCTCATATTTTCTCCCTGGCACATGTGGAACCTCTACCCATTCCCTCACCACGTCATGTTTCTCGCTTTTCCATACCTTCCAAGACTCATCAGGTATACTCTTGACCTCCTGCTTAAGCTGCGGGCTCATATCAGCGCTCACTGCAAATTCCCAACCCCTGTTATGCCAATGATCAAGGGTATCCTGTTGATATCCTGCTGACTCTGACCGCACTCTCACTTTCCACTCTCCTGGTGGCAGCATCTCATGCGCTTCATCCACCATCCTCTTTATATCCTTACCAGCAGGAACATTTCCATCACGGAACTCGTCAGCCAGCACCAGACCCGTCTCTGCCCAGCAAACTTCCATAGGATGGAAAGCCTTATACCCTTTATAACAATATCGGGCATCTCTCTTGGCTGTCTCTACTAACTGAGCATCAACGTCCAGGGTAACTTGTAACCCATGACTAACCCTTTCTACATAAGTCAGAATGGTCTGTTTATTAGGCCATTTTAGTCCTGCCAATGCCGCTGACTCCACAGGAATAAAAGCCCCCTGAATCAGCTTATCAGCCATTACCTTTTCATCATGAAATTTGTCCAGCCGCTGCCTTGCTGTCTCAGGAGCAGGAGGACGATAGCCTAATATGGCTTCCAGTCCCTTATCGTCTCTTAACCGCTTCATGTCATCAAGACAATCACCACCTAAACTGCTCAATAACACAAACGACTCTACCATCTGTTCCTCTCTCAATCCCTTTGGCGGCCTCTTCTTGCCCAATGCTCTCTCCACCGCTGCTTCAACTCCTGATTTGCGATATAGCTCCACCAACAATGCCGCTCCTGCCCATGGCATCACCTCCTCCTCAAGCCCTCCACTAAGCTTCACATTTAAAAGCGATTTGTTTTTCTTCATCTCTATTTTCACCCCTTTGGTGATAGTCTAACTGAAGCTAATTCATATTGGAAATCCCTTTCGAATTCACGGATTAGGGGGAAAGTACAGCTAGCTACATGGCAATAAACACTAGTCACAAATTAGTAATACATGGTGTTCGTTCAAAAAGACTTACCTGTGTATCAAGGCGATACCTAAGGCACGAGGTTAGTAAGGCCGAAGGCCTTGCTAACTGCCCATTTAGTTGCCTCGCCGCAGATAAGGAATATGGGAACTATGGGTGGAAACATGTGTCAAGAGCCGAGATGTTGGTAATACAGAAACCCCGAGTATGTGTTCCCCTGCATGCGAAAGGGTGGCAAAGTATGGTACGCCCTAACCGGAGAGAATACACACCATTCAATATTTGGAGTGGCAAGAGTGATTAATCATCCTCCCTGCTCTTCTAATTGCCCGGCTAGTATCGATATACCCTCATACATGAGCAAAATCAGGGATGGCGATCTGCTTGAGGCTGCTTAAATACTGCTAGGTTCTAACCCAATTCCAGCGGTAACGGGGAGGGTGTGCCCTCATTTCTGTGAGCAAGAGTGTAATCGAGAGGAGTTGGATGAGCCCATCTCTAAAATTTGCTTTCAACCAGCTTCACCCTGCCAGCAAAGAATCCTAAGGGAAGCATCTTGCCTTTGACTGCAATGAGGGCTCCCTGGATAACTCTCTTGTTGATGAGCTCATATGCAGCCTTCTTTCCATCTTCCAGCGCCTCTTGAACTTCATCATCTGTCAATACCCCCACAAAAGTGGTAACTTTCTCCCCGGGAATATCTGTATCCGGGTAGATTCTCTCAGCGTATTCTCTCTCAATATTCAGAGAATCAATCGATGTCTTGTTTCCTATATAAGTTGATGCTGCATCTGCCAAGGAAGCACGTGTGGCAAGGACAGTAACTGCATCAGCTATTCCCAAGGTAAAACTGCGCCCTCCAAAGCCGCTAGTGCAAACCCCACAGTCTTTCTCCACTGTAATGGAATACCTTGGCTGCGCATCAGCAAGACTCAAGCGCAGACCTACCTTAACCTTCTCTCCCTCAGCCAAGCGAATGGAAATATCACCACCATTGTTGACCACGATTTTAGTGGCGCCGGTCTTGAGAAGATAATCGGCCACCATGTCTGCTGTAGCCCCGGCCACAGCAGACATCGGGGTAAAGTCACGGTCATTGACAGCCTGACTGGCTGAGATCATTTCATTTACAACTTCTGGATAGCGTTTATCTTCAGATTTCACTGTCAGGGATTTTCTCTTGATAATAGGAAGAAAGGTAGCCAGCTGCTCTAAAATTTCCAGGGCGTATTGTCCCCCTTCCATAGCTGCCTCGGATAAAGGACATCTCTCTCTTGAGGCCATAATGGTAGCATACAACGGGCCTGAATTAACTAAGGACATCCCCTCCCTGAGCAGTTTTACCTCTGCCAAGTTACCCTCCTTTGAAATGTTGCCTTACTTCGTCCAGTTTCTTGATAGAGTCCTTATGTCCACCAAAGTCCAGATAATCTTGCAGGCGCATCGTATATTCTACAGGGAATACTACTGCCGGCGTGGGTACCCAACTAAAAGCATGCACTTTTACCTTGCTTACATCTACAAAAAAGTCGATTCCTCCTCCTGGTAGAAGGCAAACCGAAGCTCCACCTACTGTCAATTTGGCTTTGTTCTTATGTACAGCCTGCGTTAACCTCACCGGGTGTTTAGTTATACCACCTCTGGCGCTACCACCAGTTCCACCCACCAAAACTGCCGAAACCATCGAGGGTTCACAATTCCGGGAGATCTCGTTGACAACTTCCTTAGCCTGCGGAGTAAGCTCAATTTGCTGTAGCTTCCCCTCTACACTCATTTCATACATTGCTGCTCTTCCACCTGTTGACTCAGTAATCAGAATCCTCATCCCTGGTCTAGCGATACTCATATCTACGTTATCAATAACATCCAAAGGATCTTCAACATTAGTTCCACCCCACCCATTACCAGGCTCGGCAACATTGAAATACCTCCCCGGTGTGCTTTCCACTCCTTTCAAGCTCAAGCCACTATATTTAGCACCAAGCTCCTGCCCAGCTTCGTGCCTGGTAAATAAGCTTGTAATATGATAATCAATAACAATGACTTCATCCGCCACCTCCAGAAAAGAATAGGCAAATAAGCCAGCACAAGCACTCCCACAACCAACACGCATTCTCTCTATGATTTTCCCATTAATACACGGTGACTTCCCAACACCTAGCTTGAGTGAGGCTCCACCATCCACTTTCAGGGCAACCTCCTCCTGATTGGCGAGAGCTATCATCACCTTGACAACAGCACCACCACCCTTGCCAGTTAGCAATACCGGGCCACCCAATGAAAGCATCTTAGCCCCATATTGCTCTGTGGTAACATGGCCTACCTTCACCTGGTTTTCCAAGTCACATCTCAGACAGCGTTTAGCTTCCTTGATTGCCATTTCTTTGCTGTAACCTTCTTCTACCAGGGCGAATCCCCCTAGCCGGTTCTCCAACAGTAGCGAGGGTATTGGCAAACGCTCTTCTTTCGCTGGCTTGAGAACATCCAGCGGCAGTGGTATCCCTCCCTGTGGAGCCAATGTCTCTGCAACAATACCTTCGCCTCCCAGATATTTATCTATCGAGCTTGCTGCTTGTCTACCCGCTGCAATTGCCTCAATCACTGAAGCAGAGCCAGTAACAGCATCACCCCCAGCAAATACACCTTCTCTGCTTGTAGCTAGAGTTTCAGGAGCAACCTGTAAGGTACCACCCTTGGTTCGACTCAATCCAAATTTATCAGGTATGTCCGGTCTTTCTCCAATGGCAACGATTACCGTGTTGGCATCTACATTAAACTCACTACCTGGAATTGGCTCTGGCCGCCGCCTGCCACTAGCATCCACTTGCCCTAGTTTCATGCAAATGCATTCCACCATAAGCCGATTTTCATGCCTCTTTATCTTAGTGGGTGTGGCCAAAAACTGAATATTCACACCCTCACGTAAAGCTTCTTCTACCTCACCTGTTGAGGCTGGCATCTCCACGCGACTGCGCCGATAGAGAACGATGACCTCTCTAGCACCAAGGCGGAGAGCAGTGCGCGATGCATCTACGGCAGCGTTACCACCGCCAATGACAATCACCTTGCTACCAAGATGAATCTCTTTGCCTAACTTCACATCCCTGAGGAAGGGTATACACTGCATTACACCAAGGTTGTCCTCGCCTTCAATATCTAGCCTTACTCCTTTATGAGCTCCGATAGCAAGGAAAATCGCTGAATAACCCTGAGCGAAAAGTTCATCCAGAGATTCAATCTTTGTGTTGGTTTTTATCTCAACTCCAACACCCTTTATCTCATCAATTTCTCTCTCCAAAACATCTTTAGGCAAACGATAATCGGGGATACCAACACGCATCATGCCTCCAATGGCTGGTAAAGCTTCAAATACATTAACTTTGTGGCCCAGTTTTGCCAAGTAATACGCTGTTGTCAACCCTGCCGGCCCTGACCCAACTATGGCAGCGCACTTCCCCGTAGGTCCAGCAATTTTTGAGTTTATCTTCCACAACCCTGTGTCTTGTTCAGCGATAAAGCGTTTCAGCGCTCTAATGGCAACTGGGCCTCCCAGTTGAGTTCGCAAGCATTCGGTCTCGCAGGGATGAAAACAGACATGCCCACAGACAGCAGGAAAGGGAATCTTCTCTCTGACTACAGCGAGTGCCTCAGCGAACTTACCTTCGCCAATGAGACGAACATAGCGGGGAACATCTATTTTTGCTGGGCAGGTTTCCTTGCAAGGAGCTATTGCATCTTTATCTATAAATACAGAAGC
>JAYENW010000006.1:0-15177 GCA_034722275.1 Chloroflexota bacterium
TCTGGATCCGTCAGGCCAGGTTCGAATCCTGGATCCCCAGCTCAGCTATGGCGCATTCGTCTAGGGGTTGAGGACACCTCCCTCTCAAGGAGGAGATCACCGGTTCGAATCCGGTATGCGCTACCAATATCTATTCAAACGGGCTGAGGTAACGAATGTATTTGGACTAAGTCAGCATTCGAGTGATTCTAATCTTGTTAGCCATATTTACTGTGTGCTAAACTTCGGTGGTAAACGAATGGCAAAGCGCGTTTTTACTGGTTTTCGTCCTACAGGGAAGCAGCATATCGGTAATTATGTAGGAACCATCCAGAATTGTATCTCTCTTCAGGATGAGTATGATTGTGTCTATTGTGTCGTGGACATTCATGCCCTTACTACGCTTGAAAGCACAGAGGGGCTCCAGCAGGATATCTATGAGATGGTGCTTGATTGGCTGGCAGCTGGGATTGACCCTCAAAAAAGCATCATTTTTGTCCAGTCTCATGTACCTCAGGTAATGGAACTCCATACCATTTTTAGCATGGTGACTCCTCTCGGCTGGTTATTGCGCGTGCCTACATTCAAAGAGAAAGTAAAGATGCAGCCGCATAATGTCAATTATGGATTGGTAGGTTATCCAGTTCTTATGACGGCTGACATTGCTCTCTATAAGGGAGAATTTGTCCCTGTGGGTGAAGATCAATTGCCTCATCTTGAGCTAGCGCGGGAAATAGTGCGCCGTTTCAACTCACTTTACGGATTAGTATTTCCTGAACCGCAGGCGAAGCTCACCTCATTTCCTTCAATTTTGGGCTTAGATGGAGTGCAGAAGATGAGCAAAAGCTACAACAATCAAGTTGAAATAGCCGCCTCACCTCAGGAAATCTTGGAGCGGGTAATGACTGCAGTTACCGACCCAGCACGGCGCTACCGTTCTGACCCAGGGCATCCCGAAGTCTGTAATATCTTTCGACTCCATAAAGTCTTCAGCCCTGCGCATGTTGCTGAAATCGCCTCAGAATGCTGTAGTGCTGACATCGGCTGCGTTGATTGCAAAAAGATGCTGGCTCAAAATATCAGTTCAGCACTTGAGCCTTTTCGAGAAAGGAGAGCGGCATTATCGGCTAAACCCAACTACATTTTTGAGGTTCTCGCTGAGGGGGCTAACCAGGCTGAAGCTGTTGCCAGAGAAACCATGAGGGAAGTCAGGGAAAAAGTGAAACTTCTACCACGTAGCTATACTTGAGGTGCTCGGGATTAACTTTTCTTATATTTGCTGACGAACCTGCCCATTCTCTTCAGAGCTTCTTCGATATTGGATAGCGAGGTAGCATAGCAGCAGCGGACAAAACCTTCACCGCTCTGTCCAAAGGCGAGGCCAGGAATCACAGCAACTTTTTCCTCATTGAGCAATTTCTCAGCGAACTCTTCTGAGGTCATACCGGTAACTTTTATTGAGGGAAAGGCATAGAAAGCCCCTTTGGATTCGAAGCAGGAGAGGCCAATCTCATTCAGTCTTTTAACTATAACGCGGCGGCGTCTATCATATTCTCGGACCATCTTTTCCACATCGTCCTCACCGTGCTTTAAAGCTTCGATAGCGGCCATTTGTGCCATGGTAGAGGCGCAGAGCATAGTGTATTGATGTATTTTGGTTATGGGTTGTATGAGCTCTTGATTGGCTGCCACGTAACCAATACGCCAGCCCGTCATGGCATGAGATTTGGAGAACCCGCCAATCAATATGCTTTGTTCCTTCATTCCAAAAATGCTGGGAAAACAGATATGTTCTCCATCATAAACCAAGCGAGCATATATCTCATCAGATATGACTAACAGGTTGTATTTATGTGCTAAATGGGCAATATTGTTGAGTTCATTTCGAGATATAACGGCGCCTGTGGGATTCGCCGGATAGCCAATCAAAATAGCTTTGGTCCTCTCATTGATTTTGGGCTCGATGTCAACCGCTCTTAGGCTAAAGTTATTCTCTTTGGTTGTGGGAATAGGAACTGGCACGCCTCCCGCCAAAACGATGTCAGCAGGGTAGGCGATATAGTATGGATCGGGGATTATTATCTCTTCACCAGGGTTGAGAATTGCTCTGGCAATTAAGTCTAGTGCCTCGCTGGTGCCTACAGTGATAAGGATTTCACATTCAGGGTCATAACTGACTCCATAATGAAGCTCCAGATATCGAGCTAATTCCTGGCGTAATTCTATCAGTCCTGAGTTTGAAGTATACATAGTCTGGCCTTTTTGTAATGAATATGTCGCTGCTTCTCTGATATGCCAGGGAGTAACAAAGTCGGGTTCACCTATACCCAGAGAAATGACCTCCTTCATGGAAGAAGCTAAGTCAAAAAACTTTCTGATTCCTGAAGGTGGCATATTGTCCACTTTTTGGGAAATGAAATTACGCTTAATCTGGCTTATGGTATGCTGTATTTCTGTCATGCTACGGTGTTATTGGCAATCGTTTATATTCTTCAGGCAACTGGAAAATTTCTCCATTTTCCTTATATCGTTTAAGAAGAAAATGGGTAACAGTGCTTTGTACTTTCTCTAAAGGGGCGAGTTTTTGTGTGACGAAACTGGCGATTTCCTGCATGGTCTTGCCTTTCACTAAAACAGCCAAGTCGTATGTACCTGAAACCAGATAAGCAGAGTACACCTGGGGAAACTGGCAAATATGTTCAGCAATGGCATCGAAGCCCACATTTTGTTGTGGCGTGAGTCTAACTTCAATTAAGGCCCAAACCTCTTCTTCCCCCAATTTAGACCAATCTATAATAGTTTTATATTTTACGATGGTCTTGTCTTTTTCAGCCTGCTTGATAATTTTTTCCACCTCACTGATAGACAGGCCCACCATGGTGGCAATTTGTTCTGCCGTAGTTCTGGCATTGTGTTCTAAAATTTCAAGAATCTGTTTCATTTTCCCTCCCGACCTTATGAACTTGAAACCTTATTCTAACAAAGGTCTTCTCTTATGCCAATCAGTCGCTTGCTCATAAGCAAAGGCGACCTGGAGTATAGTGGTTTCATTGAATGGTTTGCCTATGATTTGCATGCCTACAGGTAATTCCTGGATAAAGCCGGCGGGAATTGAAATGGCCGGGATGCCGGCGATATTTATCGGTAAAGTGCATACATCGCTCAAATACATCTGCAGTGGGTCCTCCAGTTTTTCACCCAACTTGAAGGCGACTGTGGGTGAAGTTGGGGTGACCAGAGCGTCATACTTCTCAAAAGCTTGCTCGAACTCCTGCTTGATTAAGGTACGTACTTTTTGCGCCTTGAGATAGTAAGCATCGTAATAGCCGGCAGACAAAGCATAGGTGCCCAGCATTATGCGTCTTTTAACCTCTGAGCCGAAACCAAACTGTCTTGTTTTCTCTGTTGCTTCAATTAGACTATCGGCAGTTCGCTCAGAAAAACCATATTTCACTCCATCATAACGGGCTAAATTTGCTGAAGCCTCAGAAGGCGCTAGTATGTAATAGGCTGCCAGAGCATATTTGGTGTGTGGCAGAGATACCTCCCAATCCACTTTAGCACCCAGTTCTTGCAGCTTCTTCACTGCGGTGACCAAAGTTGTTCTGATTTCATTCTGCATGCCCTCGGTGAAGTACTCTTTGGGAACGCCGATTTTCATCCCTTTGAGGGTGGGAATCAGTTTGTGTGTGTAATCTGGTATGGGATGGGGGACTGAGGTTGAATCTTTGGGATCACTCCCAGCGATGATGTTCATTACCAAGGCACAATCGGTGACATCTTTAGTGAGTGGCCCGATCTGGTCAAGAGAGCTGGCGAAAGCAACTAAGCCAAAACGGCTCACTCTACCATAGGTTGGTTTAAGCCCTACTATATTGCAAAGCCCTGCTGGCTGACGAACACTACCGCCAGTGTCGGAACCAAGGGCATAGATAGCTTCATCAGCGGCTACAGCAGCAGCTGGGCCACCACTGCTGCCACCCGGGACGCGACTCAAATCCCATGGATTGTGAGAAGGGAAGAAAGCAGAGTGTTCTGTGGAAGAGCCCATGGCGAATTCATCCATATTTGCTTTTCCAACAATTACTGCCTTTTGTGCCTTCAGTTTTTCTACTACTGTGGCATCATAAGGAGGGATGAAGTCCTCCAGCATTTTCGATGAGCACGTAGTTCGTATTCCCTTGGTGCATATGACATCTTTGATTAACACCGGTATACCCGTTAAGGACATAATATTGCCACTTTTTATGTAATCATCCGCATCTTTGGCTTGTTTCAAAGCTATATCCTCAGTGATGGTGACACAGGCACGAATTTTATTCTCCACCTCACTGACACGTTTCAGTACAGCTTTGGTGAGCTCAACTGAGGATATTTCCCCTTGTTTGAGAAGCTCATGTGCTTCGTGGATGGTTAGGAGGCATAGTTTATTGCCTGACATATTTATCGTTTTTCTTGAGGCTGCTCGTTTATTTTTGTGTCACTTACCATCACTTACAGAGTTCAACAAATAGATACCCTTCATGGTGACCATGGTGTTGAGCAGCTCAGGGATAGCTTATTCTAATATCGCCTTAACCTTAAAGCAATTTTCTTGTTTTCTGGGTGCGTTGGCAAGGGTTTCATCCTGGGGATATGATTCAGCTGCTTCGTCTTCTCTGAAAATGTTCTGTAATGGGATGATATGGTTTGCTGGCGACACATTTTCTGTGTTCAATTCCTTGAGTATCTCGAAGTTCTCCAGGATATTCGATAGTTGCAGGCTAAACTTCTCTACTTCCGCTGGACTTAGGCGCAAGCGAGCTAGCCAGGCTATGTGTTTTACCTGTTCATGGCTTAGTTTCATGCTGGTTAGGTGAGATTATAACATTGGTTCACTGATGTCACAACGGCTGTTTGTGCCCTATATAGCGTGATGCTATAATCAGCTTTCATGAGAGTTATTCTGTATACTGGCAAAGGTGGTGTGGGTAAGACGAGCATAGCTGCGGCCACGGCCCTGAAATCTAGTGAGCTAGGTTATAGAACTATTGTCGTCAGTACCGATGCTGCTCACAGCCTTTCTGATTCATTTGATGTTTCCTTGAGTAGCGACCCCAGGCGTATTGCCACCAACCTGTGGGGGCAGGAAACTAATATATCCCGGACTTTGAAGACTTACTGGGACACTATTCAGGATTGGCTAACAGCTTTGCTAGTCTGGCGGGGTATAGATGAAATTGTGGCTGATGAGATCGCAGTTCTTCCTGGAATGGAAGAACTAGCTAATTTACTCTATATCACGCATTATAGTGATGCTGAAGAGTACGATGTTGCTGTGATAGATTGCGCCCCTACTGCGGATACCTTGCGTTTACTCAGTTTCCCTGAAATACTACGCTGGTGGATGAAGAGAATGTTTCCTGCAGGGCGTGCTGCGGTTCACCTTTTGCGTCCTGCAGCCAAGTTAACTCTGGATGTCCCTCTTCCCAAAGACGAGGTCTTTGATTCCGTAGAGAATTTATTTCAAGATCTTAACAGAATACAGGAGTTGTTTCGCGACCCTAAAAAAACTTCCATTCGATTGGTAGTTAACCCGGAGAAAATGGTAATCAAAGAGGCACAGCGCATGTTTACTGACCTCAATCTTTACGGCTATCCTGTTGACCTTGTTATTTGTAATCGCCTTATCTCTGATGAAATCCAGGACGCTTATTTCGATTACTGGAAGAAAAATCAAAGCGAGTATTATTCTCTGATTGAGCAGTCTTTTGCTCCTATTCCCATCTTATCCTTACCTTTGTTCAGGCAAGAAGTAACAGGAATAGACTCGGTCAGGCGCATGGGGGAAGTTCTTTACCAAAGTGGTGACCCCACAAAAGTTTTCTTCTCCGGCCAGGTTCAGCGTATCGAGCATGTGGATGGTAATTATATTCTTAGTCTAGCTCTACCCTTTACCGCTAAAAGTGATATTGATATAGCGCGGAATGGGAATGAACTAACTGTTCAAGTAGGACAATTTCGAAGGAACATGATATTGCCTAATATTCTGGAAGGCGTGGATGTATCAGGGGCTGAATTTAATGAGGGAAGGTTGAATATTAAGTTTGTCAAAGAGTAGTTGAGTTGCCTGGGATTAACTACAAGGAGGAAAATAGAATGGCTGAGAAGATTTTAGAAGTCCAACGTGAACCTGATGGTGAAGTTGTGATAAGAATGAAGCCAGCGAAATTCATTGCGATGCCTGAGTTGGTTCAAGGCCATCTGAGGGCAGCTCGGAAAGAGAAGTTACTCGCCTTGAGAAGCCTTATTGATGCCGCCATAGAACAGGTGGATAAGTCAAATGGTAAGAAGAAAGAAAAGAAAAGAGAGAAGATAGAAGTAGAATAATGGGAATCCGTAATGTGGTTCTGTTATCGCATCAAGGTGCCGGCAAAACTTCGCTGGCGGAATCCATGCTTTTTAGCGCTGGCGCCATCCAGCGTTTAGGTAGTGTTGAAGAGGGCACTACCACCTCGGATTATGACCCAATTGAGATAGAGCGTCATATTGGTATTAACCTATCCCTACTTCCATTTGAATGGAAAGAAACGAGAGTGAATCTTATTGATACCCCAGGATATGCTGATTTCACCAGTGAGGTGAAGTCAGGATTGCGTGTAACAGAAGGAGCAGTAATTGTGGTATGTGCTGCTTCAGGTGTAGAAATAGGCACAGAGCAGATGTGGGCTGCAGTGGAAAGGCTGGGTTTGCCTTGCCTGCTCTTTGTTAACAAAATGGATCGCGACAATACTGATTTCTATAATACCTTGGGACAGATTCAAAAAAAGTTAGGGAAGAAATGTCTGCCAGCCCAGTTGCCCATAGGAGCTCAAAGTGACCTTCGTGGCGTCGTAGATCTGATAACGATGAAAAGCTACTTTGGTTTTCCTGTTGAGGAAAAGGAAATCCCTTCGGAACTTGAAGAAAAGGCAGCGAGTTTTCGGGAGAAATTGATTGAAGCTGCTGTTGAAATTGACGATGCACTCATTTCCAAATATTTAGAAGGCGAGACGATAAGTGATGAGGAGATTTTCGGCGCTGTAAAGCAGGCTACCCTTTCTGGTAAGTTGGTGCCTGTTTTCGCTGGCTCCGCTCTGCGTGGTATAGGAACTCAATCACTCTTGGATGCTATTCATCATTATCTGCTTTCACCGGAAGAGACCACTATTATAGCTACCAACTCAACAGGTGAAAAGGAAGTTGTCAGACCAAGTATAGATTCTCCTTTGACCAGCCTTGTTTTCAAAACTACTGCGGATCCATATGTGGGTAAGCTTAGCTATTTCCGCGTTTACTCAGGTGTTATTTCCAGCAACTCTCAGGTCTGGAATGCTAACAAGAGAGGTATGGAGCATATTGGTCAGTTATTTACCTTATTGGGCAAAAATCAACAGCCTGTCTCTCAATTAGGTGCTGGAGATATGGGTGCAGTAGCAAGATTGAACTTGACTACTATTTGTGACACTCTTTGTGCGCCTGAGCACTCCGTAGTACTTGCGGGGATTGATTTCCCCAAGGCAAATTTCAGTATGGCAGTTTATCCACGTACTAAGACAGACCTGGACAAGATGAGCACGGTTTTATCCCGGATTTCTGAAGAAGATCCTTCTTTGCAGATGCGGCGTGACCCTGATACCAATGAATTTATTATCTCTGGAATTGGTGATAACCAACTGGATATAATTAAGGAGAAAATGCGCCGTAAGTTTGGTGTAGATGTCAGGTTAGACCTGCCCAGAGTTCCTTATAAAGAAACTATCACTATAGCGACCAAGGCGGAATACAAGCATAAGAAGCAGAGCGGTGGGCATGGCCAATATGGACATGTCTTTCTGGAACTCACGCCCTTACCTAAAGGTGGCGGATTTGAGTTTGCTGAGAAGATTTTTGGAGGGGCGATTCCTCAGAACTATATTCCAGCGGTGGAGAAGGGGGTCAATGAGACGAAACAAGAGGGAATTTTGGCAGGCTACCCTGTTACTGACTTAAAAGTTACTCTCTATGATGGTAGTTTTCATTCAGTAGATTCTTCGGATATCGCCTTTAAAATAGCTGCATCTCAAGCCCTGAAGAAAGGGTTGTCTCAAGGGCAATCTGTGTTACTTGAACCTATCATGAATCTCGTTATAATAGTGCCTGAGGCGTGTACCGGGGATGTTATTAGCGACCTCAATACTAAGAGGGGACGTGTGCTTGGGATGAGTCCTGCTGCTGACTATTCTGAAGGTGGTGAGGAATCTAGTGGCAGGATGGTTATCAAAGCTCAAGCACCTTGTGCAGAATTGCTCCGTTACACCATTGATTTAAGAGCACTAACCCAGGGGCGCGGTGACTTTGTAATGGAGTTTGACCATTATGAAGAGGTGCCTTCTCATATCAGCCAAAAAGTAATCGCTGCTCAAAAAGAGCATCAGAAATCGGCCTGAAGCCGTAATTTTGCGTTAGCTCGCTAATATTTCCTTGAGCTTTTTAGTAAGGGCGGGAACTACCTCTTCATATTTCCCCACTACTCCAAATTCTGCCTCTTTAAAAATGTTTGCCTCAGGATCCTTGTTGATGGCTACGATATGCTTGGCTCCGGAGCAGCCAGCTATATGCTGGCTGGCGCCTGATAGAGCTACCGCAATATAAATATCGGGTGCAACGATCTTGCCTGTGAGACCAATGTGTATTGCCTCTGGCACCCAACCATTGTCAGCAGGTGGACGTGTGGCTCCTACGGCACCATGCAGGGCATCAGCTAATTCCTTTAATGTGGTGTTGAAAGGCTCAGCGCCACCAATACCTCTACCTCCAGTAACTATTGCAGGTGCATCCTCAAGCTTGATACCACTTATCTCTTCTTTTACCGTTTCCACAACTTTTGCCTTTACTTGTGACATGTCTATCTCGATCTTAGTAGGTATCACCTCGCCTTTTCTTGAGTCATCATGTTCTAAAGGTGGCATTGCTTTGGGTCTCACAGTAGCTATATGAGGCACAAGTTTACTGACAAATGTAGCTTGTGCATTGCCTCCGTAAACCGAGCGCGTTTGCAAAAGCAATTTTGTGTCCGGGTCTATGCTCAAGCCAAGACAATCCGTTGCCAGGCTGACTCCTAATCTGAAGGCAAGGTGAGGAGCTAAGTCTCTACCTATAGCGGTTTGACCAAATAGAATAGCTCTTGGTGAGATATCTTTAACGAGCTTTTCTACAATCTGGATGTAAGAGCTTGCTTGATATTGCTTCAGCGAAGGCTCTTCTATGGTGTAGACCTTATCTGCTCCGAAGGCAATTGCTTCTTTAGAAGCTTCACCAATCATGTCACTGGCTAAGAGGCAGGACAGCTCTTCGTTCAAGTTGTCAGCGAGCTTGCGGCCGCATCCCAGTAATTCAGTAGTAATAGTAGCCAGTTGCCCGTTTGTTAATTCACCATAAACCAATATGCCTTTATTTTCAGCCATTGTTTTTCCTCCTTGTCCTTAGAGTAATTTTGCTTCTCTGAGTCTTGTAGCGAGATTAACACCAGCTTCTTCAGGGGTTTCTCCTTCAATTATCTCACATTTGGCTTCTTTGACCGGTTGGAAAAGCTTACTTATTTCAGTGTGCCTTCCTGCTGCGCCAACCTGCCCGGGCTCAAGCCCAATATCGGCTGGCTTGTATACTATTGGTTGTTTCTTTCCTGCTGCCATAATACCCTTTAAAGCGGGGTAGCGAAGTGTTCCCAATTCGCTGGTTACTGTAATCACGACAGGGGGTGCTATTTCGAGAATTTCATAACCATCAGGAATAACGCGCTCTATATTTGTTTTACCATCAGCAACCTCTACTTTTCGAGCGAGAGTCACAGCAGGAATTCCCAGGATTTCCGCGATGCCTATTCCTACCTGCCCGGCGTCCCAGTCAGATGATTGCCTACCACAGAAAATAAGGTCATATTCTCCTATCTTCTTTATCGCTGCGGCTAAGGCATAGGCAGTAGACCAGCTATCGCTTTCTTCGAAAGCTTCATCCTCCAGCAGAATGAGCTCATCTCCCCCGACAGCCAGACTCTTTTTGATTACGTCGCGAACCAATTTATTGCCCAGGCTGAGCACTGTGATCTTGCCTCCCATCTTATCCTTGATTCTCAGGGCGGCTTCTAAGGCAAACTCATCATATTGGCTTATTACCGGCTTCACATCCGATGCGGTGACCATTTTGTTAGCTGCCGTATCGACCTTGAATAGAGATGGTGGGGCTTCGGGATCAGGAACTTGTTTACAGCAAACAATCATGTTAATACCAGACATTTAATTAACCTCCCTTAATATAAATCTGTGGTGAGAAAGAATACAGCAAAATCCAATACTTGTCAATCAATAGCTACGAGTCATAATTGACTTTGCAGACATTGACAGATTAAGATTTATAGGTATAGAATACTCGCTTGGCGTAAGGAGAGGCAGTATCATGGTAGAGATGTCGATTGATAGTATCAGGGTAAGTTTGATGAATTATCAGCGGGTTGTGATTCTGAAAGAAAAGGGGTCCAATCGTTACTTGCCTATCTGGATTGGCCCTAACGAAGCAGATGCCATTGCTGTGAAATTGCAAAACATTGAATTGGCGCGTCCCTTAACCCATGATTTGCTGCAGTCTGTTATTACCACCTTGGGTGCTTCAGTAAACTATATTGTGGTGAGTGAGCTTGAGAATGATACTTTTTATGCTAAACTCTCTCTCAATATTGATGGCAAACAGATAGAGGTGGACTCCCGTCCCAGTGATGCTATTGCCCTGGCAGTAAGGGCTGGGGTTCCAGTATATGCTGAGGAAACAGTGCTGGAAAAGGCTGGCATTATACTTGAGGAAGAAGCAGGGAAACCTATTTCTGAGGGCAAGATGGATGAACAGGAGCTCAAGGGATTGTCAGCATACAAAGATTTCATAAATACACTCAATCTGGATGATTTCAATAGGCGAAAGTCTTAGGGATATAAAGTCTCTGCCTATCATCTTGAGCGATTGTAATAGTTCAAGGCATTGTTAGCTTATTTTGAATAAAGGTTTGCCAAGCAACATTGACCAGATGAAGAGGAACTTTGGTGAAAAATTGGCCAGCGTTAATGCAGTTGCTCATCGTTGGTTTTTATGTGGCCTTCAGTCTTTTGATACCAACGGGCATAGGTTTTTGGTTGGGGCGAAAACTAGGCCACGAACTCATGTTTCCTCTCATTGGTCTGGGCATGGGCACAATAGTCATGGCTTATGGAGTTTACCGAATGGTGAAACCTCTTTTGCATCAGGCTAGAGAAGCGGAGGAGGATATAAAGAAGAGCGATAATGGCTAAAAAGACAACGTGTGGCTGTGCATTAAATGTGCTGATAATTGTCACCGTTGTTTTTTTCGCCTTAATTGTTGTCAGCTTTATCGGTGGCAATATTGGGGCAACCATACTTGGCGGTGAGCCGCTTGGTTTCCTCAATGTCGGTGTCCCCGAGTATCACCCCGCTCCTGAAGCGCCTTTCCACGGGCTTCCCATAACCAATACCATGCTTACTGTCTGGCTAAGCGTGCTGGTACTGTTTGGTTTATTTTTTGCTGGCACCCGCAAAATGAAACTCGTTCCCAAAGGCCTGCAAAATCTCTTGGAGATGATAGTTGAAGCAGCAGCAAACTTTATTGAGGACCCGGCAGGCAAAAAGCATGGAAGGTGGTTTTTCCCCGTCTGCACTACGATTTTTCTCTTCGTCATTACCAATGCCTGGCTCAGCCTCGTACCTGGCTTTGAGACGATTACTGTAAATGGGGAACCCTTATTACGCAATGCCAATACTGACCTCAATGTCCCGGCAGCGCTTGCTGTAGTATCTTTCTGTGCTTGCGAGTATTGGGGATTTAAGGCTAAAGGAGCTTCCTATCTGAAGACCTTTTTTAACTTTGGTCCTTTAGGTCGAGCAATTAAGCAATTATTTACCGGCAAAATCAAGGCAGGATTAAGTGGCTTATTGGATGGCGTGATGGCTATTTTCGCTGGCATACTCGAAATACTGAGCCACTTAATCCGCATGGTGAGTTTTACCTTCCGTCTTTTTGGCAATATGACGGCGGGGATGATATTAGTTATGATAATGCTCTTCCTCGTTCCCTGGGTACTCCCTTCAGTATTTTATGGACTGGAAGCATTCTTTGGTTTCGTTCAAGCTATGATATTTGCTGGATTGACCCTGGGGTTTGCTTGTGCCGCGGTCATGTCCGAAGAATAAGGGAAAAAAGGAGGTAAAAATATGGATGCGAGTGTTTGGCCTGAGGTAGCTAAAGTAATAGGAGCTGGTCTTGCCATGGGCCTGGGAGCTCTTGGTCCCGGGATTGGTATTGGTATCCTCGGTATGGGGGCTATGAATGCACTCGGGCGTAACCCAGAGGCGAGAGGTCCAATAATGACCAACATGATTTTGGCCATCGCCTTCGCTGAAGCGGTAGCTATCTACGCTTTGGTTGTAGCTATTTTGCTTATTTTCGTAGCGTAGCGAGTAAATCTAGAAGGGGGGATAACATAGTTTGGAAGGTGGTTTTTTAGGGTTAACCTTACCGAGTTTTATTGGTCAGCTTGTCAGCTTCCTCATCCTGCTTGGCTTGCTTATGTTTTTTGGCTATAAACCAATTCGCAAGATGCTGGATGAGCGGTCGAACAGGATAAAGGAAAGTATGGAGCAAGCTGAAGCGACAAAACAGGAGTACGAGCAGGCGCAAGTAACAGTTCAAGAAGAAATCAACAAGGCGCGTCAGGAAGGGCAAGTCATAATGGGGCAAGCTACCCAAATGGGAGAAAAACTCAAGGATGAAGCAAGGCAGGAAGCCAGAAAGGAAGCTCAGGCTATCGTTGATAGAACCCGAGTGGAGTTGGAGCGAGAGCGTGATAAAGCTGTAGATGAATTGCGCAAGGAATTTGTAGATACCGCTATCCTGGCTGCTGAGAAGGTGATTAATGAAACCTTGGACAAAGAAAAGCATCGTCGCGTTATTGAAAAGGCACTCGAAGAAAGCGCTGCGTTTAAGAAAAACTAGAGGGTGAGAAATGCCGCGAATAGCTTCTGGTAAGCGTTATGCCCAGGCTGCTTTCGAGCTGGCTCTGGAGAGAGGTGAATTGGACAGTTGGCAGAGAGGTTTGAAGCAGATATCTGGTATAGTGCAAAATGAGGAACTTCTAGCTTTGCTGGAAAACCCCAAACTTCCTTTCGCTGCCAAGGAGAACCTTCTGCGAGAATGCCTGGGCGAGATAAATCCTCTGGCTCTTAAATTGTCCTATCTTTTGGTGAGCCGGGGCAGATTAGGTCTTGCTGAAGGCATCTTACATGAATATGATAAGTTAGTTGATGCTCATCGGGGTATCGAGCATGCTGAAGTTATTACGACATTGCCTCTGAGAGATAAAGATAAGGAGTTAATTTCCAGTCGCCTGGGCGAGATGGTAGAACGTGAGGTAATAATTGATGTTCGGGTTGACCCTTCTATAATTGGTGGGTTCAAAGCCAAGATTGGTGATATGCTTATTGATGCCAGTATACGCCACAGATTGGAATTATTGAGAAAAAGCTTGATCTGAGCTAGTAAATAGATGGTTTGGAGAAGATGGTGTGGCATAAGCGATGGTGACAGGTCTTGCAATTGTTTCGCTTGATTTGAATGATATTAGGATATAGGAGGTTAAATTGGCAGCTAGCGAACAAGATATCGTTTCTGTAATCAAAGATCAAATTGAACACTTTGGTGCTGCTGTGGGTGTGGCTAATGTTGGTACGGTAATAGAAGTAGGTGATGGTATTGCTCGTGTTTATGGGCTGGGAGAGGCGTCTTATAATGAATTATTACAGTTCCCCCATGATATTATGGGTCTGGCGTTGAATCTGGAAGAAGATAATGTTGGGGCTGTTGTCCTTGGTGATTGTAGCCAGATAAAGGAAGGGGATGAGGTAAAAGCAACAGGGAAAGTAATCGAGGTTCCTGTAGGTGAAGCTCTTATTGGAAGGGTAGTTGATTCTCTGGGGCGCCCTCTTGATGGCAAGGGCCCAATTAAGACAGAGCGGACTCGTCCTGTAGAGAAGGTGGCTCCGAATGTAACTACGAGAAGTCCGGTGGATACCCCGGTGATGACCGGCCTTAAAGCTATAGATAGTATGATTCCCATTGGACGAGGACAGCGTGAGCTTATCATTGGGGACCGCTTTACTGGTAAATCAGCTATTGGCATTGATACCATAATCGCTCAAAAAGGGCAGGATATGGTTTGCATTTATGTAGCTACCGGGCAAAGAACCTCCAAGGTAGCTCAGGTAATAGCCACTTTCGAAAAGTATGGAGCTATGGAACATACTGTTGTTGTGGAAGCAGATGCCTCTGACCCTGCTCCCTTACAATATATTGCTCCTTATTCTGGCTGCGCTATAGGCGAAGAATTTATGGAGCAGGGGAAGGATGTCTTGATTGTCTATGATGATTTGTATAAGCATGCTTGGGCTTATCGTCAGCTTTCCTTGTTGCTGCGTCGCCCCCCGGGCAGGGAAGCTTATCCTGGAGATGTTTTCTATCTGCACAGCCGACTCCTAGAAAGAGCTGCCAGGCTTTCTCCTGAATATGGTGGTGGCTCGCTTACTGCCCTGCCCATTATAGAGACACAGCTTGGAGATATGTCAGCTTATATCCCTACAAATGTGATTTCTATCACTGATGGGCAGATTTACCTCGAGCCTGATTTATTTAATGCTGGTATTCGTCCGGCGATAAATGTAGGGCTATCAGTATCACGAGTAGGTGGGTCAGCTCAAAGGAAAGCGATGAGGCAGGTAGCTGGCAAGTTAAGATTGGAGTTGGCTCAATTTCGTGAACTGGAAGCTTTTGCCAAGTTTGGCGCTGAGGAATTGGATAAGTCTACTAAGGCTCAGTTGGAACAAGGTCGTCGTATCACTGAGGTGTTGAAGCAACTGCAATATTCTCCTATGTCCCTGGGGAAAGAAGTCAGCATCCTTTATGCGGTAACCAGTGGTTACTTGACTGATGTGCCTGTAGACAAAGTCACTCTTTGGGAAGAAAAATTTCATAGGTTTATGGAAACTAACCATCCTGAGTTGGAACAGAAAATCAATAAGGATTTGGAGATAACATCCGAGACTGAAGATGCGTTAAAAGCAGCGATAAAGGAATTCAAGGAAGGGGTT
>JAYENW010000007.1:0-2980 GCA_034722275.1 Chloroflexota bacterium
TGATAAACTCCGCAGCAAGCTCCTTATTTTGAGCATGCGAAGGGATAGTTATGCCATATACTATAGGTTTGCCTTTGTTAGTCTTGTAGGTGGGAGGAGGGCCAGCCTCCTTAACAATCTCTATAGAGGCTTCCTGATAAAAGTCCTCCACTCCTGGAAGTTCTTCACTGGTCTTGCAAAGGTTGATATGGTCATCGAGTTCAATAAAATTCAATCCATTCTGCACAGCTACAGAGCGATATTCAAAGGCATAATCCAGGTCACCAGAATCAAGTAAATGGATAAGCTCAACGGATTTTGATCTTACGCTCTCTTTACTGCCGCCAGGCCTAGCTTCGCTAATGCCACCAACTCTGCCTCGTTCATGCTCATTGCCCGGGATGAGGGCGTCGTATAGCCCATCAGCATTAGAGTCTGGACTTAAACCAAATTTGGCAGCTTCATCGTAGTAATATTTCTGAGCCAGTTGTATTACCATTGGTGTCCTGTAGCCACAAGGATCATCATCAGGGTTGCTGTGCCCGTATTTCACAGGGTCATTTCTTAGGACATCATACCAGGTACGGGTGCCGCTCACTATATCCTCAGAACGTAGGGCGCCGTCACGGTAACAAAGCACCATCGCGTTTCTGGCAAAGGCAATATACCAACCAGCATAACCGGGCTCATACAACCTATCAGGAATGAGTTTATAATCGGCAGAGGCAATTACATCGGGTGGTAGTTCACCAGCTTGCTCCCTTGCTATCGCCTTATTTATCATCTTAGCGCTTCCCCTTGATTCACAGAGGACATCAACAGCAGGGTGAGTACTTTCAAATTCAGCCTCCAAGTCTTTAAATGGCGCATATAAGCTTCCTGCATGATAGATTGTTAATGTTTCTGTTCGAGGGACTCCTTCCCCTTCTTTAGCACAGCCAACCATTAGAGTTAAGGCTAGAATCAAAATTAATGCAGTTGAGCCTACTTTTGTTATTTTGCTTTTCATTAAACAACCTCCTTGTTAAAAACTTGTTAAAAAACATGTATTGCTGAAGCCTTAAATGTGATCCATGCTTTCACCCCCTTTCTTAACCCAAGCTCTTCGAATGATTGCCTGGTGATAAGACAGACAAAATCGGGTGGTAAGCTCACCGTGACATAAATAACCGATCCTTTATCAGCGATACCAGTGATTGTTCCTAGAAAAGAATTTCTAGCTGAGGACCCTAGCGGCTCTTTAGAAATGAGGATATCTTCAGGACGAAGGGAAAGGTGCACCTCATCCCTCAACCCTGTTAGTGCTGCAAGCTTTACTCCACCGATATCGATAAGCGCATAGTTGGCCTCAGCATCTACAACTCTGCCAGTGAAGATATTTCGTGAAAGAGCAAATCGAGCCACGAATTCTGAGCTTGGATGGCGCAGAAACTCTTCAGGAGTCCCCACCTGGACTATTGAGCCGTTGTTCAAAATAGCAACCCGCTGCCCCAGAGCTATAGCTTCTTCAAAGTCGTGAGTAACATGTATCGTGGTCACCTTCACCCAGCGATGCATTTCTCTTAACTCTCCTTGCATTCTTTCCTTGGTCTCAGGGTCCAGAGCACTTAATGGCTCATCAAGTAGAAGCACTTTAGGGTCGGTAACCAGCGCTCGAGCCAAAGCCACCCTTTGTTTTTCTCCCCCACTCAGGGTGCCAGGGCTTCTGCCAAGCAAATGGACAATTCCCACTATCTCTGCTATAGCATCTATCTTTGCTTTTATCCCTTGCTTGGGGTATTTCCTCATCTTAAGTCCAAAGGCAATATTCTTCTCTACAGAAAGATGTGGAAATAAAGCTTGGTCTTGATAAACAATTCCAATCCCCCTTTTCTCTGGATTGAGCCTGGTGATTTCCCTGCTATCAATCCAGATTTCTCCCTTAAGAACATGGTAAAGCCCGGCAATAGCCTCAAGAAGAATGGTCTTCCCGGCTCCAGTGGGTCCAAGGATAATGAAATACTCACCTTCCCCAATATCAAGGTTAATATCTCGGAGCAGGAAATCGCCTAAATCTACCTTTAGATTCTTTATAGTGATCATGCCTTCTCTCCCTTGTAAGATGCAGCTCTGAGCACTATGAAAATAATGAGACAGATCAGGATCAAGAGCACTGTCAATGGCTGGGCAGCTTTCAACCCGCCAGGTGATTCAAATAGCTCGGTGACTAAAACGGGAGCCGCTACAGGGTGGTACCCAAAAAAAGGTACATGGCCAGCCACGATATATACCGCGCCAAACTCGCTGAATCCTCGAGCCCACATCAGCACTGATCCAGAGAAGATGCTTCTCCATGCTAAAGGCAGAGAAATTCGAAAAAACGATCTCCAGGGTGAAGCACCCAAGGTTCTCGCTACCTTCTCCAATCTCACATCTACAGTTTTGAAACCTTCCTTAGCTGAATCAATAAGGAAGGGGACACTGACAAACATCATAGCAAAGACAATTGCAGCAACCTTATCGACAAAACCAATTCCTATATCGTTTAAGAACCTACCCATGAGGAAATTTGACCCAAAGACGAAAAGAAGGGCTATGCCGACTGCAGAATGAGGCATTACAATGGGTACATCGATAAGCCCTTCTAAAAATCTTTTCCCCCAAAACTCATGCCTTGCCAGGATATAAGCTAAGGGGACTCCGAGAAAAAAACCTATCAGCGTGGCTATCAAAGCAGCGTAGATAGTGAGCAGAATAGAGGAGTAGACCTCCTTGCTAAGCAGTGTATCCCACAGCGTACCGGGAGATGAGGAAGCTATCGTCTTAAGCGGGGGAACGAAAATGAAGAGCAATATGAATGCAGCGAGCACGACAAAAACTATGCTCATGGTATCTGGTTTTCTCCGCAGGCTTATTTTGCTCATACTCTTCCCTCCTCATATGAAATACTCGTCCCTGCAGGGACACAACAATTTTGCAGTCCTTCTTCGCTCTGGCACTTCGAACCTCATGGTAACGAAAG
>JAYENW010000008.1:0-2924 GCA_034722275.1 Chloroflexota bacterium
AATTCTATTCTAACCATTCTATTCTATAAATGAAGCTATTATCCTTTTGTCCATGTAGTAGAACATTAATGATATCTGCCCTCCTATGCCCAGAGGGGGTGACCACCCTAACTTATGTGCCATAGTAAACAATGTAGTCTCCTCTTCCTTCGTCTCAGCCCCGAGCTTCACCCACCAGGGCTTTTTGCTTATTTAAGGACCGAACCATCACACCCTGCACTCTCAAGTTTCTTAAGCAGAGCTGCCCGTGGGATAAGGATCCGCCGCCCCATGCGAATGCTGGGGATATTGCCACAACGAATTTGCTCATAAACGGTCCCTCTGCCAATTCGTAAGAGCCTGGCAGTCTCTATCGGAGTCAGAACTAATGGTCCACTCTTATTTCCCATCAGCGGCTTCTTCTTTCCTTAGCCTAGCTCGATCCCTTGGAGGTTGTGCTTTCTTCTCTCTTCTTAATTGAGGGGCTAATATCCAGAGTCCATCGTCGGCAATAACTCTAAGCTTATCCCCTGGGCGAAGATCATAATAATCGGCCCAACCCTTAGGTATTGTGATGACCAGCCCGCCTTTACCAAAGCGAATTACGGCTCTATCTGAAATTGTAGGCATCTTGACAACTCCTTTGTTCTATCATATAATTTGAGATATGAACTTGTCAAATCAGTTTTAACTTGGCAAAAATTGATATTTATTATGCAAAATGTCGTATTTTACTATGCACTTAATAGTGGGAGGTTAAAATGACTAAAAGGAAAAAATCGAGTGAGATACTGGCTGAAGTAAAGAAAGAGAGGCTCAATAAGCACCTTAATGAGGTGGCTGAGCTTATTGAAAAATGGATCTTCCAGCTTAGTACACCGAATCCCTTTTACTGGTCAGAGTCTAAGGAATCCCAAGACTTTGGTAAATCTTCACGCATTCCCGGACCCCCAGTTCCCTCTATCGAGCAGATTCAACTAGAGCCTTGGAAATTGTGGGCATGTCGGTGTGTCTATGTACCACCCTTAGAGCAGGATGCTGTAAGTAATCATATATTGCGTAAGCATCTGCGGAAGCGGGCGTTATGGAGTCATCACACTGAGTGGGAAGAGAGGCTTAACAAAATAAGGGGGCTAGCAGCCCCCGTCTACGCTAAGGCTACAAAGATGCGAGATGAGAGAAGCGCGGATAGAGAGCTAACCGAGGATTATGAAGGTATTGCCTTACAAGCAGCGTTCGAGCTTGTTCTAGGGCATACTCCAGCAAAATCGTATTCTCAAAGGCTTCCCCAAGGAGTTTTGTGCGAGGGGATTCTAATTGAAAAGTCTGCCAACGCACAGCAGCTGAATGAAGTGACCCAAGAACATTGGCAGATGATATCGGAACTAGGACAGTCTAGGGAGATGTTAGAATTAGCTCAGGAATGGCAACAGGTTCTTGATTTACAGGAAAAGATGCAAGAGCTAGCTAAGAAAGCCCTGAAATCTAGCGATTTCCTATATCCCTGCCAGTTTTGTAGACGATTGTGGTAAGTAATGCAAGACAAGCGAGGTCAAATTCGAAAGGAAGATAGAAATGAAAGGAAGTATTAGACAAAGAAGCAAAGGCAGTTGGGAGATCTGCATCGATACTGGCAGAGACCCAGTTACAGGCAGGCGCCTAAGACATTTTGAAAGTATCACAGGTCGCAAGGGAGATGCACAGAAGCGGCTTAGCGAACTATTAGTGAGCGTGGAGCAAGGTACCTATGTTAAGCCTAACCGACTCACAGTAGCTCAATTTCTTGAGGAATGGCTTCGGGACTATGTTAGAACCAATACTGCACCTAGAACAGCGGAACGATATGACGAAATTGTTAGAGTTCACCTAGTTCCAGCATTGGGCTCGCTTCCAGTAAGAGCTTTAAGGCCTGAACACATCCAGCGATACTATAGCAAAGCCTTGCAGTCAGGACGCCGGGATGGGAAGGGTGGTCTATCAGCATTGACAGTCCACCATCATCATAGGGTCCTTTATGAAGCCCTCAGATATGGCGTAAGGCATGGCATGTTTGTTCGCAATGTAGCTGAGGCTGTTGACCCACCCCGCCCAGAGGGCAAGGAACTAGCTGTGCTCAACGCAAATGAGGTTCAGCTAATCCTCAATGCTGCCGAGAAAACGCCATACTATGCTCTTTTCTTCACCATGGCTTACACTGGTATGCGTAGGTCTGAGGCGCTTGGCTTGAGGTGGTGCAATGTTGATCTAGAAACGTCCACTCTATCGGTGGCGCAAACTTTACATCAGCTTCGTAATGGTGAATACATTTTCAGAGAGCCAAAGAGCAAGCGTAGCAAACGTCAGATAGCATTACCGCCTTCTCTAGCAATCTTGTTCTGGCAGTATCGGCTAAAACAAGAGCATGCTCACGCGCTCCTTGGGAAGGTCCTGACCCCTGGGGACTTAGTGTTTTCTCACCTTGATAGCAGACCACTCCGGCCAAATAATATCACAAGAGCTTTTCAGACAATAGCTGAGTCAGTTGGCCTGAAAGGTGTAAGACTTCATGACCTTCGGCATGCTCACGCCACAATTTTGCTGGAACAGGGTGTTCACCCTAAGATAGTTCAAGAGCGCCTGGGGCACAGCTCTGTGTCCACGACACTGGATATTTACTCCCACGTGGTGCCTGGTTTGCAAGAGGCAGCAGCGCGCCAATTTGACGAAGGCATGAAGAGTATCAAGTATGAGCAACAGGTTGGTAGAGTTTCTGAGAGCGATGTCGGCAAAATGTCGGCATTTTTGCCTTGAGGATAGGTTTTGGGCTAAAATTTGAAGCTGGGAGGGGTGACCGAGTGGCCTATGGTGGCGGTCTTGAAAACCGCTTTCGCCTAATTGCGAACGTGGGTTCGAATCCCACCCCCTCCGCCAGAAGAAGTCCACTCACATAACATCTCCAGCATCAC
>JAYENW010000009.1:0-14666 GCA_034722275.1 Chloroflexota bacterium
AATTCTATTCTAACCATTCTATTCTATAAATGAAGCTATTATCCTTTTGTCCATGTAGTAGAACATTAATGATATCTGCCCTCCTATGCCCAGAGGGGGTGACCACCCTAACTTATGTGCCATAGTAGATAGTGTAGCCTCCTTTTCCTCCGTCTCAGCCCTGAGTTTCACCTGCGAGCGCTTCTTTATTTTCTAGCCATTTGGTTTGGATCATCACACACGGCAGCAACACCAGGTTCCTCCAGTAACTTTTCAATGGCATGTTTGGGGACTACGATTCTTTTCTTCCCAAGACGGATAGCTGGTAACTTATGCTCTCTTGCCATCTGATAAGCCAAGCCTCGGCTAATCCCCAAAAGCCGTGCTGCCTCTTCAACTGTGATGGTCAGCCGTTTTTCGTCCATACCATGCCTCCCATGATTGACATTTTCATCTTCTAGTGCTAATATAGCACTAGGGAATTTGGATGTCAAATCATGTCAATAGCTTAGGAATGGCACATGAATGATAGACAATGGTGAATAAAACAATATATAACATAGATAGAGACGGCGAGAGCCAAGGAATTATTGAGTTTTAAAGTTTCCTCTGGAAAAATTGCTAGGAAAGGAGGCTAATAAATGGTGATAGAGAAAAAAGATCCGCTCAAAAAGGCCAGACTCTCTGAGGAACAGATAACCGAAATCATGCGGCTCAAACGTGAAGGTAAATCAATCTCGGCTATCGCCCAGATTATAGGCTGTCATCGTCAGACAGTAAGGATGCATCTCAAAGAAAGACACGGGGATATTGTGGCTGAAGAAGCCAGGAAGCAAGTATTGGTGGATGAACTACGTAGCCATTTTCAAGAGTTGGCTAGCTTTGCTGCGTTTGGCTTAAGGCGGCACCTGGATGCTTCACGTTCTGAGACACCAGGGATAATGGGACCTATACCCCCCATACCAGGGCCAATATCTGTAGCAGGAGTATTGGGATTACCAGTCTTAGGTTCGTCTAAATACATGTCACATGAGTGGAGACGAATGTACGAATTGCCGCCGAGGGATAAGCATCTAATGCAAGCACTTAGGGAGCATATCAGAGACTCGGATCTGTGGATCCACTGGGATAGCTGGCGAAAAGAGGTTGCTAACTATGAAACGATGAGCCGGAAACTACTTCAATGGGTTATTAACAGGACAGAGCCTGAGCGATGGCAAAAGATTAACCCGGAGGACATGGATTCAATTCGAGATTGGCTCTTCGGCAATATTCTGCTTAAAACAAGTGGTGCTGGGTATGAAGAGCTGGAAATCAGAGGGCGAGAGCTAATTACCTCTGGGACAAGAGATAGGGTTGCCCGGGCAGCAGGCAGCGCTGAAAGTAAGCCTCTCTATGACTGGCTATGGGATATATTGAAAGAAGCTGAGACCTTGCCTGAAGGGGCAGCACTTGAATCAGCTACTGTCGAACTAAGTAGAAGAGAGAAACAAAATAAGCTGAAGGACATCATCTATAAAATAGACTCTGCTCTGGATGGTATTGAGATGATGCGAGCCTTTCCGGGGCGATGTCATCTGTGCCCTGTATAAAGAAAAAGGTGGTAGAGCAATGAAGGGACACATTCGACAAAGAACAAAGGGTAGCTGGAGCATTGTAGTTGATGTAGGAAGAGATCCAGAAACAGGCAAACGACGCCAACAATGGCATACCGTCCATGGCACCAAAAAGGATGCAGAAAGGGCGCTAAGGGAGATACTGCGCTCTCTAGAGATGGGTACTTATGTCAAGCCTCAAAAAATAAGCTTGGGCGAATATCTAAAGCAGTGGGTTGAGAGTTATGCTGCGGTGCACACCTCACCTCGGACGGCTGAAGGATATGAAGCCATTGTGCACCGCTACATTCTTCCTGCTCTAGGGGAAATACCGCTTTGCCAGCTTCAACCGCAGCACCTTGAAAATTACTATGCCAATGCTCTATCACATGGTCGGCTTGATGGAAAAGGGGGTCTTTCTGCTCGAACCGTCCTCCACCACCATCGTCTCCTATCTGAGGCGTTAAGCCACGCTGTCAAACAAGGGTTGCTAGTTCGGAATGTGGCTGAAGCTGTCGTTGCTCCACGTCCGGGTCACAGCCAGATGGCAACGCTATCTTCTGAGGATGTTCCTAGATTTCTTGATGCTGCCCGAAGGACACCTTACTACGTTTTATTTTACGCAGCTCTTTATACTGGGATGCGGCGTAGCGAGCTTTTGGGCCTGAGGTGGCGTGATATAGACCTTGCGAAGGCTTCAATCTCTGTAGTTCAAACTCTCCATAGGCTGAGCAACGGGAAATATGTAATAAAAGAGCCCAAGAGCCTTCATAGTCGGCGATTGGTGGCACTCTCACCATCTCTAGCCCAGTTGCTGCACGGGCATCATACTGAACAAGAAGCACAAAAGGCTCTGCTTGGCGAAGCATTGGCCGGTGATGATTTGGTATTTGCTCACCCAGACGGCAGTCCTCTTGACCCAAGCACAGTTACCCATGCCTTCGGCAATCTCATTCGGAAAGCTGGCTTGCCTCATATTCGCTTTCACGACCTCAGGCATACCCATGCCACCTTAATGCTTAAGGCTGGCGTGCATCCCAAGATAGTGTCTGAGAGGCTAGGGCATGCGAATATAGGCATAACGCTCGATATTTATAGCCATGTAATACCGGGGCTCCAAGAAGCAGCAGCTTTACGTTTTGATACGCTGCTTGAGCCAGAAACAACTGAGACGGAAGATGTTAGCAAAATGTTAGCAAAGGATGATGATTCAGATAGCGCGCCTAGAGGGATTCGAACCCACGACCCCCGGTTCCGAAGACCGGTGCTCTTGTCCGCTGAGCTATAGGCGCAAGAACAAACTGGGGTGAGTGGAGGGATTTGAACCCTCGATCTCCAGGGCCACAACCTGGCGCCTTAAACCTCTGGGCTACACTCACCACAAACACGAACATTATACTGAGAATACAGGTCTCTTTCAACTTACATCGAGAAGTTGTTGGGCAGGTGTTTGAAGATAGGGAGATTTAACGAAAGTAGGGTCTCTTCTTCCTGAAGTAGAAGCCGGCTCCCAGACCAACCAGCAGCCCGCCGAGATGAGCCTGCCAGGCTATACCAGGAAGAAACGAGATGAGGAGGAAGATCGCAATAGCAATCCAGAGGGGAATTGGGATGGGGATGGGAATAATGAAGACTCTCATTTTAGGTGCTATCATTGCCAATATGCCACCGAGTGAAAAAATGGCTCCTGAAGCGCCTATGGCTATGGCAAAACGAGGTGCCAGAAGCATAAAAAGAATATTCCCCACTATGCCTCCAAGGAAATACACTATGAGAAATCTGTTCTCTCCTATTAACTGGATTACGAATCTTCCCAGGAAGAAAAGACTGATCATGTTGCAGAAGATGTGCCCAAAGCCTCCGTGCACGAAGAGGTTGGTTATGATAGTCCAGGGTTGATGCAGAAAACTGGCTGTGCTCAGGCCGAGCCAGGAATATACATCTTCTGGCCTGGTTAAGGTAATTATGAAGATTACGACGTTTAAGGTTATCAGGAACCAGAGAGCATTTAAACTAGGGGTTCTGTAAGTCCGCATTCCTCTACAATTTGCGTACTAGCGCTGATAGTCACTATAATTCAAATGATGAAAATATACAACCTGCATAGCTGGCAAGTTGATATTGCTCAGGCTAAGAAAATACAATTGCGCCTGTCAAAAGAGGTTGTGACTGAAGGTTTGGAAACTGAACCACACCTTATTGGTGGGGTGGACATATCCTTACGTGGTTCCCAGGGTAGGGGACTGGGAGCTGTGGTGGTTTTGAGTTATCCTGGACTTGAGCTGGTTGAGGTAAAAACGGCTGAAGGTGAACTGAAGATTCCTTATATCCCTGGTTTGCTTTCCTTTCGAGAATGTCCTGTTATTTTGGCTGCTTGCCAGAAGCTAAATAACACGCCTGACCTCATTTTGGTTGATGGCCAGGGGATTGCACATCCCCGACGGTTCGGGCTTGCTTCACACCTGGGGCTTTTTCTTGATACTCCCGCGATAGGGTGTGCTAAATCGGTTCTTTGCGGCAGACACGAGCCCTTGGGAGAATCAGTTGGCGCATATGCTGAGCTGATTGATGGGGGCGAGGTCATTGGGGCAGCATTGAGAACCAGGGTTGGTGTAAAACCAATATATGTTTCTGTTGGTCATAGAATCAGTCTCACCTCAGCTTTATTCTGGGTTGGGAGATGCTGTCGTAATTACCGACTCCCCGAGCCTACCAGGTTAGCTCATCTTGCTGCTGGTGGCAACTTAGTCTCCGCAGCGAATCGCCAGGCGAGATTATTTCAATAATATGGATAGGGAGTGACATCAAATGCAAGAAGAAAAAGAAAATCTGGAAGCTTTGCTGCGCCGAATCTCAGAGCTCATGGTGCATCTTTGACATCCCAGCCAGGGAAGAAGAGATCACCCGTATAGAAGCAGATTCTGCGAAACCTGATTTCTGGAGCAATCCTGCTGAAGCTCGAGCTACTATGCGGCAGCTTGGCGGCAAGAAAAATTTGGTTGGTGCCTGGCGGGCAATAGAGAAAAAAGTTACTGAGCTTCATGAGATAACCACCCTGGCTGTGGAACAGGGCGATGATTCTCTCAAAAAGGAAATAAAGCAGGAATTGCAGAAAGTAACCTCCCAACTGGAGCGGAAAGAGAAGCAATTGGTCTTTGCCGGGGAATATGATACCAGGAATGCTTTGGTTGCCCTTCATGCTGGTGCCGGTGGCACGGAGTCTCAGGACTGGGCGAATATGTTGCTCAGAATGTATATCAGGTGGGCAGAACGAAATGATTATCAGGCTGAGATACTGGATACCTCTCCTGGAGAAGAGGCTGGCATCAAAAGCGCCGTGGTTGAAATCAAGGGAGATTATGCCTATGGTTATCTCAAATGTGAGCATGGAGTTCATCGCCTGGTTCGCCTCTCACCATTTGATGCCGATCACGCGCGCCATACATCCTTCGCCCTGGTAGAAGTTCTTCCTGAAGCAGAAGAATCATTGGATATCGAGATAAATCCCGAGGATTTGAGAGTAGATACCTTTAGATCCAGCGGCCCTGGCGGGCAGCACATGCAAAAGACGAGCAGTGCCGTCAGAGTGACTCACTTGCCCACGGGATTAGTGGCTACCTGCGAGAGTCAACGTTCTCAGCATCAGAATAAAGAAACAGCACTGAAGATACTCTATACCCGCCTGCTCACTCTGAAGATTCGGGAGAAGACAGAGGAAATAGCCAGGCTTAAGGGCAAGCGCATTGAGGCTGGATGGGGCAACCAGATTAGAAGCTATGTTCTCCACCCTTACAGGACGGTCAAAGACCATCGCACTGGTTACGAAGTCAACAACGCCGAGGCAGTGCTTGATGGTGAGATAGACGGCTTTATCACTGCCTGCCTTGAATCTAAAATGGGTGAAGAGAAATGATTAAGCGTATTCTCCTGTTAGCTGTGATACTTCTCTTGTTGCTCATTCCCACCTCTGCCACAGCCAATGGAGACATTTATGTTCTCGATAGCAGCGTAGAAGCACACTTTCCCAGCGAGCTTGTTTTCCACCTTGATGCCCAGAGCTCCAGTGATATCGTTGCTGCCCGTCTCCATTATCACGTGGAGAAGATGAATTACGCTGAGGTTACCAGCGAAGGCTGGCCTCATTTTGCCCCGGCAGCCAGGGTTAAGACGAGCTGGGTGTGGGATATGAGAAAGGTGAGCTTACCTCCCGGGGCAAAAGTAAAATACTGGTGGACAATTGAAGATAAGGGTGGCAACCGCTTCGCCACCTCTCCCGACACCGTCTATTTCGATGATAATCGCTATGAGTGGCAGAACTTAACGGATGATACCATGAGCGGCTTGAATCTTTTTTGGTATGAAGGTAGCACTTCCTTCGCTCAAGAATTGCTGGATGTTTGTGAGGGAGGGCTTGCCAGGCTGTCAAAGGACACGGGTGTTTATCCACAAAATCCTATCAGGATATATGTCTACGCCTCAAGTAAAGATTTGCGAGGTGCCATGGTCTTCCCCATGGAGTGGACTGGAGGTGTTGCTTTTACCGAGTTTGGCATAATTGCCATTGGCATCTCGCCAAGCCAGCTTGACTGGGGGAAAGGAGCTTTAGTTCATGAGTTGACACATTTGATTGTTCATCAGGCAACCTTCAGCCCTTATAGCAGGCTTCCCACCTGGCTTGATGAAGGGCTTGCTATGTACAATGAAGGTGAACTTGACTCTCAACTTCGTTCCTGGTTGGATAAGGCTATTTCTGAAGATAAGCTTATTTCGCTGCGCAGCCTGTGCAGCCCCTTTTCTGCTGAGCCTGAGAAGGCCTACCTCTCTTATGCTGAAAGCTATAGTCTGGTGGAATACCTTATCAGCAACTACGGTGGGGATAAAATGCTTGAGCTGCTAACTCTTTTCAAGCAGGGCAGTACCTATGATGAGGCATTAACCGAAGTTTATGGTTTCGACATAGATGGACTTGACAGCCGCTGGCGGGAGACGCTGAGACCTGAAGGAGTTCTGGCTTCAATTTGCTGTGCCAATGGCAGGAGCTATATTGGTTGAACCTGGTGAGATAAGATGGGAATAAGGTAGGAATTTCTTGGTACTGAGGCAGCGATGGCAGAATCTGGAAATGTAAGCACGGTTTTCTTTTTTCAATATGGCGGTAGAGGTTTCCTTGGGGGACTGAGAAGGCTTTTCTCCAAGATATCCCATGTTGTCTCTCCTGGTGATACAGTGGCAGTTAAAGTTCACATGGGAGAATATGGCGGCAGCACTTATCTCCGCCCGGCATTTGTGCGCCGAGTCTGTGACCTGATTAAAGAAGTTGGGGGCAGGCCGTTTGTCACTGATACCACCACGCTTTACCCCTTGAGGAGATTCACTGCCAGTCAATATCTGGCCACGGCAGCCTTCAATGGCTTCACCAGGGAATCACTGGGTGCTCCCGTAGTCATCGCCGATGGTGAGGAGGGCTACGATGGTGAATGGGTAAACATTCACAGGAAGGTTTCGGATTGCACCCTGAATAGGATAAAGATAGCTAGGAAAGTCTTCAACGCCGATTGCCTCATAATCCTGTCCCATGTTAAAGGGCACGAGCTCTCAGGTTTTGGCGCTTCTATTAAAAACCTGGCTATGGGGTGTGTCACCAAAGAGTCCAAGGCGGCTCAACATGAAGTGGCTCGAGCTGAAATTGACCTTGCCGAGTGCACTGGGTGTGGAGACTGTGTTGAAGCCTGTCCCTTCGAAGCCTTGTCCGTTGTTGATGAGAAAGTAGAGCGCGATGATAAGAAGTGCATGAACTGCAACAATTGCCTTTATGTCTGCTCTCAAAAAGCTCTATATTTACCTTCCCACGCCAAGGAGAGGTTTCAGGTCTATCTGGCTCATGTTGCTGACGGAGTGCTGAACCAATTCAAAAATAAGGTGGCTTTTATCAATTTCGTTCAGGATGTGACCCCGTTGTGCGACTGTGCGGTCCCTTCAGGCTTGTCCATAGTTCCCGACGTCGGCATACTCGCCTCCACTGATGTGGTGGCTGTTGATAGAGCATCCCTGGATTTAATCGCCAAAATGAAGCCTATAGGGGAATACAGCCAGATGGCATCGCCCGATATATTTGGGAAAATACATGGGACGGACAGTTCAGTCCAGATTCGAACTGCTCATGAACTGGGGTTGGGCAATATGGTGTATGAATTATCACAGGTGAAATAGCATGAAAGACCTCGAGCTGGCTTGCCGCATCTGGCGAGAAGAGAAGCTGAATCTGGTTGTGGTGAAGAAAGGGGAGACATTGGTAAGCTCCAGGGATAGAGGTATATATCCTCTGTTTAAAACTGTATTGGACAAAGGAGGTAGTCTCACCGGTGCGGCGGTGGCTGACCGAATAGTAGGCTCGGCAGCAGCTATGCTCTGTCTCTATGCTGGCGTGGCTTCAGCATATGCCGGCACGGCGAGTCAAAAGGCGTTGGATTTACTGAAAGAGCAGGGAGTGGATGTTGTCAGTGATAGCGTTGTTCCTTATATCCTGAATCACGATGGCACTGATTTATGTCCCTTTGAGAAGCTGGCACAGAATATCAGTAACCCATCCCAACTGTTCTCAGCCTTAGAGTCTTTTTTTGCTGGGGGTAACCGATGAAAAGAGCCTGGCAATTTGTAGCGCTGCCTCTCCTTGTTTGTGCTTTATTGCTTTTGCCCATGGCTGGCTGCCAGCTGGCTCCATCTTCGGCAACACATGAAGCCCTCAATCTCTGGGACATTGGGCCAATAACGCTCGACCCGGCAGTCTCTAACGAGATGACCTCTCATAGTTATGTTATGCAAATCTTCAGCGGCCTGGTTCGCCTTGACAATGAGCTGGAAGTCGTGCCTGATATTGCCGAGAGTTGGCAGAAAAGCGAGGATGGTAAAACTTACACCTTCTATCTTCGCCAGGGGGTGAAGTTTCATGATGGCAGAGAGGTCAAAGCTGCTGATTTCAAGTATTCCTGGGAGCGAGCTTGTGATCCTCAAACCCATTCTTTAACCGCGGCTGCTTATTTGAGTGATATTGTTGGTGCCAAAGATATGCTGGCAGGCAGGGCGGAGGGAATCCGTGGAATCAGAGTTATTGATGATTATACTCTCGAAGTCACCATTGATGCCCCCAAGGCTTATTTCCTCTGCAAGCTAACTTATCCCACGGCTTTTGTTGTGGATAAGACGAATGTGGAGTCCGGGAAAGATTGGTGGCGCCGGCCCAATGGCACAGGCCCTTTCAAATTGAAGAAGTGGGAAGCTGGCAATATTTTAACTCTGGAGCGGAACGAACTCTATTATGGCGAACTGGCTAAACTCAGTCAGGTCTCCTTTCATCTTTTATCGGGCATGCCTATGGCCTTGTATGAGAAAGGTGAAATTGATGTCACGCCCATTTCCAGCAGCTATATTGACCTGGTCGAAGATAAAGCCAGCCCATTTCACCATGAGCTGGCGATAACTCCTGAGCTCAGCCTTGATTATATTGGGTTTAATACTGCCAGGCCTCCCTTTGATGATGTCAATGTGCGCCGTGCTTTCTGTCATGCGGTAAATAAGGAACGAATTGCGGCACTTACCCTGAGAGGCATGGTAGAGGTAGCTCAGGGCATTTTACCTCCAGGCATGCCTGGCTACAATGAAGACATCGTGGGGCTGGATTATGATGTGGACAGGGCAAAAGCGCTTATCGCCGCCTCAAAATATAAGGATGCTTCCAACTTGCCGCCCATCACGATCACCATCTCCGGTTATGGCGGCTATATTCCAGATTATCTGGGAGCCATCATACAAGAATGGCGAGAGAATCTCGGCGTCGAGGTATCGGTAAGGCAACTGGAGACGGAAAATTTTCTGTATAACTTGAAACAAGAGAAGGATGAAATGTTTGTGCTGGGCTGGGTTGCTGACTACCCTGACCCGCAAAATTTCCTGGACAACCTCTTTTATACTGGTGCCGAGAACAACATTTTTGAATATAGCAATCCTGAGCTGGATGCCTTACTGGATAGGGCGGGTGTGGAGCAGGATAGCTCTCTTCGCCTGGACATGTATCAGGAAGCTGAACAAATTATAGTTGATGAAGCTCCCTGCCTGCCTTTGTGTTTTGACGAAAATTATATCCTCATCAAGCCTTATGTCAGGAATTATAAGCTCAATCCCCTGGGCATCCCCGACCTGAGTAAAGTATATTTAGAGTCTGGTAGCTAGCCTGGCGTAATCCAGGAGTCATCTGCCAGGTGAATTGATGCCATGACAGCGCGAGTTGAGATAATGTATTCACTTTCTTACATCACTGGAATATTATAAACTATTGTAAGCCCTGGAGAGGAAGATGGATTTAGAGAAGGCATTCAAGATTATTGGGGCAGGGATAAAGAACGCTGAAAAGAGGAGTGTCCCGTGCAGCATTGCAGTGGTTGATGAAACTGGTGCTTTGCTTGCTTTGGCCAGGATGGATGGGGTTCCCACCTCCAGTATGGACTCTGCCAGGGAAAAGGCCTGGCTGGCCTGGCTACTGAAAAAACCAAGCTCCGAAGTACTCAGGTGTGGCACCTTTATAGTGCCCATAGCTGGTGGTTTGCCTATCGAAACTGATAAAGGGATTATTGGTGGTGTTGGCGTGAGTGGTGGAAAGCCTGAGGATGACATCGTCATTTGTAAAGCGGCGCTAGCTGCACTTGAAAAGCCTTTGAAAAAGCCGATGAGGGTAGTTCTTACAGGCAGCATTTCCACAGGCAAAAGCACAGCAGCTAAATTTTTCGAACAACTGGGCGCTCACATTACCGACTGGGATGCTATGGCACGAGAACTGATGCGCCCTCAATCGCTAATCTGGAAAAGGTTATCGAGATATTTTGGCCCTTCAATATTTAATGAAGATTCCACGGTCAATGCCAAAAAGCTTGGTGAGATAGTGTTTAATGACCCTGAGAAGTTGGATGAACTGGGACGGATGACACATGATGATATGTGTGACGAAGCAGAGAGAAGGGCAGAAGGAATAAAGTTATCTCACCCCGATAGCATTATCATCGATGATGTGGCTATTGTCCATTATGAAGGCTTTCACCGTCTCTTATCTCATGCGGATAAGGTAGTTGTGGTTTACGCCAGCCAGGAGACACAGATTGAAAGGCTCGAAGCCAGGGGTTTTAACACAGACGAAGTGATGAAAAGAATAAGACCGCAGGAAGAGCAAATTCCCTTAAGCAAGAAGATGGAATTTGCCGATTTTGTTATTTATAATGATGGTTCTCTTGAAGAGCTGAAGAGGCAAGTAGAGAGAGTTTACCAAGAATTACTGAAGTTGAAAGGCTAAAACATGGCGCAAGATAGATGGAAGATGGAAGGGGAATGGGGAGTGCCAGCCAGGAAATTGGAGGCGCTCCTGAGGCTGAAATCCTTTCCAGTGGCTTTCAAGTTTCTCAAAAGTCCCGAAGAACTTAAAACAAATAAGTGGCTGCGGAGGTTCGAGAAAAAGATGCTTCTTTGCCAGTTGGTCACGATTGTGCGTGATTTTGATTGGACTATAGGGGTGGACAAAGATGGGCTTTTCCCAAGATGCGCTGCTATATTAGGCCTGGTTGATATGGCTGAAAATGCGGGAAAGGGTTCTGTGGGGAGCTTCTTCTGTAAAACGGAGGAGGATGCCAGGAAGTATGAGGATTCAATTATCAGAATTCCACGGGGGAAGCACGAGGCTTTGATTTTGGCTCCCCTGGTATATAATTCTTTTCCACCAGACCTGATTTTGATTTATGCCAATCCAGCGCAGATGACTTTGCTGATAAATGCTATCCAGTTTGAAGATTATGAATGTCTTCAGTTCTCCTTTGTTGGTGAAAGCTCTTGCTCTGATGCCATAGCGCGATGTTACTCGACAGGGAAACCATCTCTCACCATTCCTTGCTATGGGGAGAGAAGATACGGCCATACCCAGGATGACGAGCTTATGATAGCTCTTATGCCGCAGACATTACTTAAAGCGGTAAAGAATCTGGAGGAACTTTATAAAAGAGGTATCAGATATCCCATTGCCTATTATGGAGCTCAAATTGAGGCGGCTGAGGAACTTAGAAGAATTTATCCCTTTTACAGGTAAATTTACGATGGTATAATAGCCCAGGGTTGGTTGATGGAGAAAGAGGCGCTGCTTTATGAAAAGCTCCCCGGCGGCAGGGTGAAATGTCATGTCTGTCCCTGGAGATGTGTCATTAATCCTGACAAACTCGGTGTTTGTCGTGTTCGCCTCAACCGGGGAGGCGAGTTATATGCCCTCAATTATGCTGAAGTATCCTCAGTAGCAGCCGACCATATCGAGAAAAAGCCTCTGTTTCACTTCTTTCCCGGCACCTTTGCCTTTTCACTGGGCACCTGGGGGTGTAACTTTCATTGTCAGGACTGCCAGAACTGGGAGATTGCCTGTGTGGATATTCCCTCCACTTCACAGCGGTTATCGCCTGAAAGAGAAATAGAGCTGGCTAAGAAATATGGTTGTGCTGGAATCGCCTGGACCTACAATGAACCCACAATCTGGTTTGAATATACTCTGGACTCAGCCAGGCTTGCCAGGGAAAATGGCCTGTACACTGTTTATGTTACCAATGGCTATATTACGCCTGAAGCTCTCGATACAATAGGTCCTTACCTTGATGCCTGGAGAGTGGATATCAAGGGTTTCAGCGATAAGTTTTACCGCCAGTTAGCTAAAATCTCCAATTGGAAAACTATTCTTGATATGGCCAGGCGAGCTAAGGAGAAGTGGGGTATGCATGTTGAAGTAGTAACCAACATTATTCCTACAATGAATGATGATGAACAACAGCTCGAAGGCATTGCCTCCTGGATTCGAGATAACCTGGGGGAACTTACACCCTGGCATGTAACCCGTTTTTACCCCATGCACAACTTAACTCATCTGCCACCAACTCCTGTATCAACTCTGGAAAAGGCTTACAAGATAGGTAAAGAAACGGGGCTGAAGTTTGTTTATCTGGGGAATGTGCCAGGACATGAATATGAGAATACTCTGTGCTATTCCTGCGGCAAGCTGGTTGTTCGCCGCATTGGCCATGATACCCAGGTGCTGGGGTTGGATGGCTCAAAGTGCAAATTTTGCGGTGCTGAGCTTAATTTCAGGGGGGAATTATGAAAGAAGAACTTCATCCCATCATAAAACTAGCTCGAGAAACAGTGGAGAGCTATGTCCGTGAAAAGAAGATACACGAGCCCAAGGAGCTCACTCCTGAGATGCAGGAGCGTGCCGGCGTCTTCGTTTCCCTTCATAAACACGGTGAATTGAGAGGCTGCATCGGCACCTTCGAACCCACCAAGGAAAATGTGTCTCAAGAAATCATAAACAACGCTATCAGCTCAGCTACGATGGACCCTCGTTTCCCGCCAGTGACCTCTTCTGAGCTGGACGACCTGGAGTATAGTGTGGATATCCTTACCAGGCCAGAAGCTGTGGAGGATGTAAAACAGCTTGACCCTGAGGAATATGGTGTCATTGTTGAGAGTGGTTTCAGACGTGGGTTATTGCTTCCTGACCTGGAAGGTGTTGACAGCGTTGAGGAGCAGATTGCCATCTGCCGCCTCAAGGCAGGAATTCCTTATGATGAACCTGTTAATCTCTATCGTTTCCAGGTGAAGAGATTCAAGGAATAGAGGAGCAAGTTTACCTTAGCCAAGCTGGCAGTGACAGGTTACCACTTCGAAAACGATCTCTTTGCTATCTGTTCCACCCCTGCCATCTGCTACGGTTACTGTAATGGTAGCATCACAGCCAGTATTGGGTGCCGTCCAGCTAATTTTTTCGCCACTTCCCTGGATATTTCCCCTATCACATGACCAGCTATAGGTCAATTTATCCTCATCTTCATCTGAAGCCACACACTCAATGTCGCAGCTCTCGCCTTTGAAGATTTTGTTATCTTTCATCTGTTCGGGATTGTGTGCTGTGACTGCCACATCTTCGATCTTTGGTGGCTCATTGGCTGCTACGCTTAGAGAGAGAAGGCGAGTAGCCTCATTGCCCGGGGCATCCCTGACGGTGACGGTGATGGTATAAGTGCCTTCTGTATCGGGAGTTGTCCAGGTGGCGGTATGACCTTTGCCGCTGATGGTGCCTCCATCAGCTTCCCATTCATAGGTTAAAACATCGCCATCGGTATCTGAGGCAAGGCATTCAATGATGTAGTCGCCACTGGTAATGGGACATTCTTCGCTGGCTCTCAGTTCAGATATAATTGGCGCCTGGTTTGCACATCCAATAGTAAGAACAGCGATGATGATGAGAAAAGTTAAAGCAAGCAGCTTTTTCACAGTTAACCTCCAGATGTATTCTTTTTGTCCACCAAGCTAGGTCTAAAATCCTTAAATCTGCCCGGGTGATACAGTAGTATAATTATGAAGAAGCATAAAAGCAGGATATCAATCAGCAGAGCTTGCAGCGGCGACAGCGCTCCAAACAGGCCCTCAAATATGCCCAGGCAGTAGCCGCAGGTGGAAAATTTTGTCACTCCCTGGGATAAAGCCCAGCAGTTGCTGGCTATAAACCCGATAGTGATAGGAATACACAAAGCCGATACGATTCTGGGATATATTCCTCCGAGTAAAACCAATCCCAGGACGAGCTCAGCCCAGGGAAGACAGTGGCTGATGAGATATGCCGTAGGTGGTGTCCAGAATGCCCCTAAGAGGACATCTGCGAATTCTGTCTGCCCTGGTATCTTGCCGATGCCGGATACCACAAAAATGAGCCCTACGAATATTCGTGGAGCCAGAATTACCACGTAAGCCTGCCATTTATTTCCAGTCATGGTCTGTTATAAAGGCATTATTCTATCATTTCTCCTATCAAGAGAAAACTGTCGTATTGAAGTGACTTCCCATGGTATGCGTGTGTTACAATATGCTGCGAAGTGGGAGTAAGTAATGAAAGGAGACCCTCGTCCGCCCCACCCTTTATCTGGCGAGGGAGAGAAGAAAGGGTGCCCTCGTCCGCCCCACCCTTTATCTGGCGAGGGAGAGGAGGTGTAAGTTGGCTAAGTTCCTGATGATACCACGGGACAT
>JAYENW010000010.1:0-2804 GCA_034722275.1 Chloroflexota bacterium
TCCCGATAGGCAAGCAGGTTCAGCGGCTACTATGGCGCTATATTAACCGCTATCGCCCTGAGCCAATAGCTAACTCCGACTTTCTTTTCCTCACTCGAGAGGGCAGGCCGCTAACCAAGGATAGAGTAGAGAAAATTATAGCCCATTACGGTAAGAAAGCCGGGTTACAGGGTGTAAGATGCTCACCTCATACTCTCCGCCATACGGCAGCTATCACATTTCTAAGAAATGGTGGCGATGTCTTTAGTCTCCAGCGGATGCTAGGACATTCAAGTCTGGAAATGACAAGAAGATACTGTGAGATAGCAGATATAGATGTTAAGAAAGCACATATAACAGCAAGCCCCGTTGATAATTTGGGTACACCGCCAAGGCAGCGACAAAGTAAAGTTAGCAAATAGGGTTAAGTAACCGGATTTTTATTCAGGTTATCAGTACCAAGTTTGAATCAAAGACCTGGTGCAACTTGCCAGGATAGCAAGAGCCATGAGTGGTATGAACTGACTAAATAATACATTAACACTCCACTGGCTAATGTTGCCATACGGTACTGGCATTGCTACTGGCAGGTAGCAGTTTGATAGAGTTCCCGGACTGCAGGGTATGCCAGGTCCTAAAACAGCCTGTTGCACTCTCAGGCTCTTCAAACGCTCTGGGGCGTCTGGGCGTTTTCGCACCCAACTTAGGACTGTCTCGGGAGAAGGCTTATCCTGAGCCACCTGTGGAAACTCCAATGGGAATTCTTTTTCGAGGGTGTTTTGCAATTCATCCCACCTGATATAGCCAGGCTTAACTCCCTTCAGATAAAGTTCCACAGCACGTGCAATTAATTTACCTGAGTAACGTGGCCCTCGTGGGCTGCATGGTTCTACTATTCCACAAGGCTTCACCATTTAGCACCACTCCTCGATTCTATATTGAATCTATCCTAAGTCTATCCGTAGATTATAACCTCTTTTGCCATTTTAGCAAATGAGTTAGATTCAAAGCAATGAAACCAGAATAAATATTCCGTCTGAGGTGGACAGGTAATGCCCGGCAATAATATAGACAGATTACTCGGTGAGATTCTGCGGAAGGAGCCCAGTATTCGATTGGGTAAACTTCTAGAGGGATATCGCCTCTCAGCTCAGAGTGAGGGAAAGAGTCCTAATACTATTGCCATCGTGGTAGCCTCGGTTCGCTTCCTTGAGGAATTCCTTACTGATAATAATCTCTCCACCAATGTTGGCAAGGTTGGTGTAGAAGAATTGCGGCGATTCATCGTCTACCTCCGGGAGCGACCTCGGTTTGCTCACCATCGATTTACCCACCCACAGGGTGGCCATCTCTCAGGACACACTATAAACGGCTATTTGCGGGCGCTGCAGCCTTTCTGGTCATGGTTGGAAAGGGAGGATTTTATTGAGGAGAACCCATTCAGGAAGCTTAAGATACCTAAGCCACCGAAGAAGGTCATCCCCATCTTCACCGAGGAGCAGCTTCACCAGCTCTTTGCCGTTATGGATATAACTTCACCCGTAGGCTATCGAGATTACACTATTATTCTTACGTTACTTGATACTGGAATACGTTGCAGTGAGCTTACTGGCCTCAAGGTTACAGATGTTAACCTTGAGAGTCGCTTGCTCAAGGTGTGGGGGAAAGGAAGTAAGGAGAGACTGGTACCTATTGGAGCTAAGGTTCAGAAGGCACTGTGGAAATACTTGACTCGCTATCACTCGGAACCAATTACCCCGCGGTATGATCAGGTATTTTTGACCCGTGATGGTCGCCCTCTGACCAAGGACAGACTTGAGGCCATAGTCGAGCACTGTGGCAAAAAGGCCGGCATCACTGGAGTACGGCTAAGCCCCCATACCTTTCGTCACACTATGGCAGTAACATTCCTTAGAAATGGTGGCGATGTTTTTAGCCTCCAACGTATCTTAGGGCACTCACAGCTTGAGGTACTGAGGGGTTACGTGAATCTTGCCCAGTCAGACATTAGCCGGGTGCATCGAAGGAATTCCCCGGCCGATAATCTAGAGTTTAAGCTTCCAAGACCACGCAGGAGAGGTGTAAGACGCAATGGACATTAGACCCAAACAAGGCGGTTTCCTCAGACCGTTTGGCTGTGGCTGGTTTATTCGTGAATTTCTTTTAGGTCATGGTCCCGAAGGCTCTCCAAAGATAGATCCAGTGATTGGTGCTTGCCAGGAGGACATCTTCTATCATTACAAAACAGCCCTCCACAGAGCTTATGCTGAAGATGCTATTGCTTATGAGAATGAAGCAAGGATTAAGAAAAAGCTTCCCATCTATACTGAAACAGAATACATGGAAAGGCTTGACTGGTACTTGAGAAGGATTCCCTATAAACTGGTTAAATGCCGCTATCACAGCTTTGTATGCTACTTCGGTATGCTGAAGAAATTAGGATGGGTGGAAGAAACAGGAAAGGAAGAGAAATCAACCCCTCAGGACTACTATGAAGGCTTTCAGCCCAGAAGATATTACCGTCTAACTAAAGAGGGAACCAGTGCTCCTGACTATGAGTGGTCAAATCCTCACCTTACCCTTTACCCTGAATTCAGTTTGGAATACTTCAGGGAAAAGAGAAAAGCACATCACTACTCAAAGAAAGCTCCAACCAAGAGCCGCCGCGTGTCTAAAGTCGTTGCCTAAGCCCATTTCAGTGGTGTAAGAGCTGCCCAGTGCGTGAAGCAATAAATCATACCTTCACCCTCTGACGTAAGCGCTCCAGAATCCACATGCGCGCAAGCGTGGTAGGGCCAATGCCCAACTCGTTTGCTTCCTGCCTG
>JAYENW010000011.1:0-46630 GCA_034722275.1 Chloroflexota bacterium
GACAAAGTCACTCTTTGGGAAGAAAAATTTCATAGGTTTATGGAAACTAACCATCCTGAGTTGGAACAGAAAATCAATAAGGATTTGGAGATAACATCCGAGACTGAAGATGCGTTAAAAGCAGCGCTAAAGGAATTCAAGGAAGGGGTTAGTTATTAGAAGGCAATGGCCAGTACACAGATTCTTCGGCGGCGTATACGTAGTGTTGAAGGCACGGCAAAGATTTGCCGGGCGATGGAGATGATCGCTACTGCGAAAATGAAACGAACTCAGGACCAAGCATTGGCCGGGCGTCCTTATAGTGAAAAGATAGATCAGGTAATTGCTGATTTAGCAGTTCACCCGAAGATTGGTGATGGGAGTTATCCCTTATTGGAAAAGAGAGAAGTGAAGAAAATCGCTATCGTACATGTAACCAGCGACCGTGGGCTGTGCGGTGGATTGAATGCTAACCTGAATCGTCTCGTTGCTAAATTTATTTTGGAACAAGGTGTTCCCGTGACTCTTGTTGCTGTAGGTCGTAAAGGGCGTGTTTTTGCTCAGCACAGCGGACTTGATATTCGCGCTGAGTTCAGCGGAATCAGTGACCGGCCCACTGTATTTGATACTTTACCTATTTCGCGAGTGGTTATTGATGACTATAGTAATGGCTATGTTGACTTGGTATATCTGGCTTACCCTCGTTTCATTAGCACCATGGTGCAGCAGCCAACAATGGATGTATTGCTTCCCGTTGAGCCTCTGGAAGTGTCTGCGCCCCAGGGTGGGGAATATATTTGGGAGCCTCATCCTGCCGGTGTTTTAAATCAACTGTTACCCCGATATGTTGAAATGAAAGTGTATCATATCATTCTTGAGCTTATTGCCAGTGAACAATCAGCCCGGATGGTAGCTATGCGCAACGCTGGCGATAATGCTAAAGATGTTGTTGAAGAGTTAACTTTGACTTTAAATAAAGTGAGGCAGGAGACAGTCACCAGGGAAATTTGCGATATCAGCGGAGGGGCTGAATCGTTGCAAACATCTTAAAGAATAAAAGAGTGCCCTCGCCCACTCATTTTTATTGGCGAGGTAGAGGAGGTAACTAGATGGCGAAAGGCAAAGTAGTTCAAGTTATTGGCACGGTTGTGGATATGGAATTTCCACCAGGTGAATTGCCAGCCATAAATAATGGTATAGTGATTCCTATGAATGGCAGTAAAGTTATTCTGGAAGCACAGGCTCATGTTGGCAACAACTGGGTACGCGGCGTTTCCCTGACCGCCACGGATGGCTTAGCAAGGGGAGCAGAGGCCATTGATATGGGGACACCTATATCTGTGCCTGTGGGAAAAGCAACTTTGGGTCGCCTATTTAATGTCTTTGGAGAGCCCTTGGATGGACTTGGTGAGGTAAAATCTGAGGAGCGAGAGCCCATTCATCGCTTACCTCCTCCTCTAACGGAACAGGAAACTACACCTCAGATGCTGGAGACAGGACTTAAAGTGATGGACCTTATTACTCCTTTTACCAGAGGAGGCAAGGTTGGAGCCTATGGTGGAGCTGGGGTTGGGAAGACGGTGATTATTATGGAGCTCATTCGCAATATTGCCACTGAGCATGGAGGTTATTCCGTCTTTACTGGTGTTGGTGAGCGGTCGCGTGAAGGGAATGACCTGTGGTTGGAGGTGCAGAGGTCTGGAGTTCTGGGAAGGACTGTTCTTGTCTTTGGCCAGATGAATGAAAGTCCTGGTGTCCGCTCCCGTGTTGGGCTAACCGGCGTAACCATGGCGGAGTATTTCCGTGATGTTGAAGGCCAAGATGTCCTTCTCTTCATTGATAACATATATCGCTATGTTCTGGCTAATATGGAGCTATCAGCGCTCTTGGGGCGCATGCCCTCAGCAGTAGGATATCAGCCAACTCTGGGGACAGATGTTGGAGAATTGGAGGAGAGAATTACCACTACTAAGAAGAGTTCAATTACATCATTCCAGGCTATTTACGTACCCGCTGATGATTATAGCGATCCCGGCATAGTAGCTACTTATGGTCATCTTGATGCTGTTGTTGCCCTGGAGCGTTCTATTGCCGAGCTGGGAATTTATCCCGCCGTTGACCCCTTGACTTCCACTTCCAGGATACTGGACCCTGCTATTGTGGGTGAAGAGCATTATCAAGTAGCTCGGGGAGTCCAGTCAACCCTGCAGAGATATAAAGAATTGCAAGATATAATAGCTATCCTGGGTATGGAAGAGTTGAGTGAAGAGGATAAACTCATTGTATCCCGAGCCAGGAAAGTCCAGAGATTTTGTTCACAGCCATTCCATGTCGCTGAGCAATTTACAGGTGTCCCAGGTAAGTATGTGCCGGTTAAGGAAACGGTGCGGGGCTTCAAGGAAATTTTAGAAGGGAAGCACGATGATCTCCCTGAAGCCGCTTTCTTCTTGGCGGGCACTATTGATGATGTTGTGGCAAAGGCTAAAGAAATGAGAAGGGAATAATGGCTATATTCAAGCTGGAAGTTGTCACGGCAGAAAGAATGGTTTTCTCCGGGGAGGTTAATGAGGTGGTTGTGTGGGGGGTGGAAGGGCAGCTTGGTATTCTTCCCCATCATGCTCCCCTGATGACCATGCTTCAGCCTGGAGATTTATTGATGAAAAAGGATGGCGAAGAGCAATATCTGGCAGTAAGTGGTGGCTTCCTTGAAGTACGCCCTGATAAAGTAGTCATTCTGGCTGATGCCTGTGAACGTGCTGAAGAAATCGATATAGTGCGTGCTGAGGCTGCCAAGCGACGCGCTGAAGAAACGCTCAAGGTAGCACCCTCTAAAGTAGATGCTGTCGCTGCCGAGGCAGCCTTGCGCCGCTCTTTAAGCAGGCTGAAAGTAGCGGAAAGAAAACGCCGTAAAAGGGAAACAATATAAGAGCCAGGTTCTAGCTTTATGCTGAAATGCCCTGATTAGAGTATTTCTAATCTCGCCCGTGTTTCGTTTTTAGCTGCTTTCACTCGAAGCAAAGTTCGCATTGCTTCAGCCACACGACCCTGCTTGCCGATAACTCTGCCTTTGTCTTCAGGCGAAACCTCTAATTTAAACAATATGCCTGCGTCACTATCCTCTTCGGTAATTTTCACTTGATCTGGTTCTGACACAATAGATTTGACGATGTATTCCACAAGCTCTTTCATTTTGCCTCCCTGATGTTTGATTCTGGTTCTGAAACTGACTGTGTCTCAAATTTATCTAGGATACCTGATTTGCGCAGCAGGCTTTTTACCGTATCTGTTGGTTGTGCTCCATGACTGAGCCATTCTAAAGCTTTTTCTTCGTTGATATCAAAAGCGGCGGGATTAGCCAGGGGGTTATAGTGTCCGATGGTCTCAATAAAGGCACCATCACGTGGCGAGCGTTTATCAGCTACAACTATTCGATAACTTGGCTTATGCTTGGCACCTACACGGCGCAATCTCATGCTAACCATTTGATTGCCTTATTATTCACGAAGTTGTCATCTTTGTCAATAGTAACTTCGGAGCAAGTTCACAGAACGTTGGGCTCTTCTCGTTCAGGGTTTAGAATTCGGGGAGACAATTTTTATCTTTCCCCAAACACCCATTTTGTCCTCCACGATGATTATCATGCCTCGGATGTCTGCTATTTTCCGTACTCTCATAAATGCTTGAGAGATATCCTTCTCTGCTTTAATTGTGTTACCTATGGCTGTAGCTGCAGCGTCAGCTAAGGCTGTTGACTTTGCGATGGCAGTAACTGCATCAGCACTGCCCAGGCCCAGTGAATGTCCTATGGTTGCTGAAGAAGTGCATATCCCCAGTGGTGTTTCTTCGGGGTTAATTTCCAAAGCAATTTTCCCTGCGAAGGGAGATTGTCCGGTGTAGATAGCTACCAGCCTTTTTTTCGCTGTTTTTAGAAAAATATCGCCGCCGTTTTCCACAATAATTTCTGGCGAAAAGGGAAGTAAGTCTTTCCCTACTGCTTCAGCAATGGTGCCGGCTACAGCAGCCATAGGGCCAACACCAGTTATTCGGGATGCCTTCGACATCTCCTTAGCTATAGCTGGTGCGTTCGCTTCAGTTTGATAGGGCTCTAATGTAGTTAGAAATGATGGATGGTGTTCAGTGTATTTTTCTAAGGAAGTACGATGTTTTAACAGTGATTTAAGTGCTTTATCCTTAAGATTATATTGAGCTCCAATATACAAATCTGACTGTTTTACTATTACACTGAAATAAGTCAGGTCATTATCTTTAATCCAGTGGCGATAGAATCTCAAGGGACCACCTTTGTTAATATTCTCTCACTATGAGAGAGATTTGTTACTTCAGAAATATAGCTTCATGGCATGAGGCGGGCAAGCTTTGACACATAGACCGCAAACAAGGCATTTACTGTGGTCAAAAAGCACCTTTCTAGTTTTTGGCTCTAAGGTGAAGACACCGGTAGGGCAGATAGTGATACATGCTCCACAGTGAGTGCATCTGATTTCATCGCGAATTATATCCTGGCTCAGGGATTGGATTATAACTCCCGCTTCGATAAGATACTGGATGCCTTTATCGTAGTTTTGCTGGCTGCCGCTCAGTTCCATAACCAGCAGTCCTTCTTCTCCTGGCGATACTGAAGCTTTGAGGATATTAAAGCTGAGATCAAAATCCCGCACTAGGTGGTAAACAACTGGCTGCTCTGTTATGCCGGGAGGGAAATGAAGGACTATTTTTCTTGATATCTCTGCATTTATCATTCTATTATGGGTCTCTCCTTGAGTGTTTTAAGTTTCATTCCTGATTCTGCTCCTGGTATGGGAGCTGCTGGCTCCGAAAGCAAGAACTCTCCTTTTTCTATCCAGCTTTTCAAGATATCGGTGATCTCTACTGCTTTAGGGTAGCTGGAAAGAGAAGCTGTAGCAACATCTTTGTCTTGAACTTTGATACGTCCGCTTTTGAGTTGGGCATAGCTAACTTCGCACAAGATGTCTGGTTTCCTTTGAGGATAAGCTTCGGAATAATCTATGACAGGAGCAAAGATGTCAGCATCGCTGACCAGAGTGTATCGCAGGATTTCCTCAGATAGTATGGGTATAGGAATACCTATGCCCACAGTCAAAGTAGCGCCATAACCAAGCATACTCGTTCCCACCAGCCATTCTGGTTTCATCTGTTTCAGGTTTCCAATTAAGGCTAGAGTTCCCGCTGGTTCTCTGGGCACGCCATTGTCTCCCCGCGGGACACCGGGATTGTGTTGTGTCCCATGCCAGGCAACATATCCGATATCGCCACCAAGAAATATCTTGGTGCCTATACCTATGGTTTTGTAGTAAGGGTCATTGAGTAAAGGGGAAAGCTGTCCTGATGTGGAGTAATTGGCATTGCCCAGATTTGGTTTCAATACCCCCATATAGGTGTAAATCGTCTCATTTGATAGATTCACCCCAACCTCGTAGTTTTGGTAGGCGTTTCTTACATTGAATAAAATAGCGTTATTGATATCTTTGATATTGATCCAGGTCTCCAATTTTTTTCTAGGATAGCAATCTGTGCCGTAGGCAGTGGCTACCAACCGTATATCCTTTCCTGCTACCAAATCTTCAATAACATGCCCGCCACCATAGTTAAATTCGCCGGGATAGAATCTATTTTTGGGATCATCTTCAGGAAGTGCCGTTGCCCCGAGAAAGATATCCACGGCAGCCAGCCCGGTGTAAACGGGAACATCGTTGAGATAAACTTTGCCTCCGCCAAGCTTTATCCTGGGTTGGGAATGCCCTATATTGAGAAAGACTCCCGAGGAGCACATAGGGCTGAAGGTACCTGTGGTAACTACATCAATTTCCTCTGCCGTCTTCTTTATGCCTTTCTGGCGGGCAATACCGATTACTTCTTCAGCAGTCACCACTACCGCCTGGCCGTTTTTAATTTTCTGGTTGATTTCAGCGATTGTTTTTGTCATCTTGTTTGAACAGATTCATGGCTAGCTGCGCTGCCTTTTTGCCAGATAGGAGCATGCCGCCAAATATTGGCCCCATTCTGGGAGAACCGAAAACTGCGTTGGCTGCCATACCAGCGACTATTAATCCAGGATATGCCTCTCTGGTGTTTTCTACAACCTTTTTTTCTGCTACTTCAGCCCACATTGGCCTTTCACCCGTTATCTGTCCAGTTGCTGTCCTTAATTTTTCTCCCATTTTCTCAGTGACCATGTGGCAAATTTCACAATTATGCCCTGTAGCATCTATCACTATTTTTGACCTTATAGCTAAGGGGTCAACATGCAGGTTCCCTGATAGCACCGTGCTCCAGTTTAATACTAACCCACTTACTCTATTACCCTCTCTGATGACCACATCCTCAACGCTGAATGAGTTAAATATCTTAGCTCCAGCTTTTACTGTTTGAGAGCATAGAGTTGAGGCTACCTCTATGGCACCAGCGATATAATAGCCTTCCTGATATTGATTGGTGCTGATGCCAAACTCATCTAAAATTTCCTTCCCTTCATCTTGGACTACGATTTTGTTAAACAGCATACCTCCGCCCCAGATGCCTCCACCAATGCTCAATTTTCTCTCAAAAATGGCAGTTGTCACGTTTTCTTTAGCCAGGTAGTAAGCTGCACTCATGCCGGCTGGTCCTGCCCCTACTATAGCTACCTGGAGTTCCATTGCCTCGAGCAAATCTTTAATATAGCTCTCAGTTATGGCTCTGGAGATGGTAACTTCATCCATTGTTTTTCTCCTTCTTCAATAGTTACAGATTAGTCGCTTAGTATACTCCCTTCCAGATTAGTTTTCTAACTGTGATTGGTCTCTTGGTCTTAGCTACGTCCTAACTTAACTACTTCTCCGTCGCTCACCACTCTCCAGGCATGAGTATAGATGTTCATTCTTTTTTCTCTGGCAAAGCCGATGAGAGTTACACCTGAATTATCAGCCAGGCTCACTCCCAGGTCAGTTGGAGCAGCTTTGGAAATAAGCACAGGAATATTTTTCTTAGCAACCTTAAGCACTATCTCTGAGGATACTCTTCCACTGGTGATTATCAGATGGCCATCTGTAGGTATATCCTTCAAAAGGCATTCCCCCAATATCTTATCAATGGCGTTATGCCTTCCAATGTCCTCACTGAAGATGAGAATGTTATCTGCATTACACAGAGCTGCACTGTGAACGCCACCTGTTGCTTTGAAAACTCTGGAGTGTGATACGAAATCCTCCATTAAAGAAAGAACTTGACCGGCTGTGATTGTTATCTCAGGTTTCATGCTTATCTTTTGTGCATTGATGGAGGCAGAGCCTCTTCCTTTGATTGGAGCGAGGGCTAAATTGGCAGGAGCATTTATTGCTTTTGTAATTTCTGCTTGAATCAATCGCTTTCGCTGCCTGAGTTTAATTTCTTTAACTTCGCGCTTGCTTTTTATCAAACCATGAGAGCAAAGAAAGCCCATAGCTAAATACTTCAACTTTGTAGGAGAGCAAAGCAATGTCGTCACTTCCTTATTGTTCACGATAATGGTAAGGGCAGATTCCTTAACAACTATATCCTCAATGCTGCTTTTGCTTTGTTTGGTAACTCGCAATATAGAAAGCTTCTCAGTGGTATTCTTCATCTTTTCATGCTCTTATTCAATTCCTGTATATTGCCCTGGCGGCTTCTTGTTTTGACAGGTTTGAGAGGTAATGTTATCATAGTTTCTATAGTGGAGTTTTTAGCTAGGGATTCACTATGACAACATGTTTACTCAGATTAAAGTGAAGTTTGGGGTGTGGTGAAGTGTGGATGATTCCGATAGTCCCTCCTTTTCCCTCATATTTAGTAAGCCTCTATTTCGTTGTGTAAAGTTGACCGTTTTCCGGTCAAATATCCCGCCTGATAGATATGGACATTAATAATCTATTTACGATATTGTTTTTCCTCTGTCTTGGCTTAGCAGCGTTTTTCTGCAGTGCTGAAACTGCTTTTATTGGCATGCAGAAACTGCGTTTGCAGCATCTGATCCGAAGTGGGCATCCTGCTGCTCAGCGAGTTGCTAAAATTGTGGAGCATCCAGAGAAATTTCTAGCCACTGTTCTCTTGGGCATCAATTTTTTTGAGACAGCTGTAGCTACTCTGGGGACAATATTAGCGGTGTCACTGTGGGGTAAAAACCTGGGTGCTGCCATTGCTACCATCGTTATCACTATAGTAACTTTGATTTTTGCGGAACTTGTTCCTAAGAGCCTGGCAGTCCGCTATGGTGAGAAATTGGCTCTGAGATATGCCAGACCTATAGAAATCATCTCTGCTGTACTTTATCCTTTCATTTATGTCTTAAATCACATTGGGATTAGCTTTAGCAATCTGATTACTGGAGATGAGCAAGCTAAGCCAACTATCAGTGAGGAGGAATTTCGCACTGCCATCAGTATAGGTGAAGCAGAGGGTGTGGTGGAGGTAGATGAAGCAGAGATGCTGCATAAGGTTTTTGAGTTTGGTGACCAGCAAGTAAGGGAGATAGTGACCCCACGAACCGAAATCGCCTGGGTGGAGCGAGGAACAAAACTAGTTGATTTTCTCAAAATTTACCGTGAAGCTCCCCATTCTCGATTTCCTGTATATGAAGAAACTACTGACAATGTAGTGGGGATTTTGTCTATTAAGGATGTCCTTATGGCCCAGACTACTGAATCCTTGGATGAGGAAAGTTCTATTGATGGATTGATACGGCCGACTTATTTTGTACCCGAGAGCAAGAGCTTAGGAGAGCTTTTGGCTGAGATGAGGGATAACAATCAGCATATCTCAGTAGTTATTGATGAGTTTGGTGGTGTAGCTGGAATAGTTACCTTAGAGCAGTTGATTGAAGAAATAGTGGGCAAAATTGGTGATGAGCTAGCTGGTGGCGTAAAAGAGTTCATCACTATTGATGCCAACACTTTTGAAGTTGATGGTGGGCTTGATGTAGAGGAAGCTAATGAAGAACTTGGCCTGGGATTACCCACTGGTGAATATCAAACTGTAGCTGGATTTATTCTCAGCCATCTAGGGCGTATACCTAAGCAAGGGGTGCAGTTCAAGTATCGGGACCTTAAATTTGTTATCAGCCAAATGCGGGGTATGAAGATAGAGAAAGTGGTGGTGACCAAGGAAGGTGATGCAGCGCCTGCGTCTTAAGTCTGGGCGTGAGGAGGAAGTCAAGTTTATTTCCCATCTTGATATGATGCGTTTTTGGGAAAGGGCTTTGAGGCGGGCAGGAGTCCCTTTGGTATATTCTCAAGGATTTACTGCCCATCCACAGATTTCAATAGCTGCTCCCCTGCCTGTAGGAGTAACCAGTGAGGCAGAACTGATGGATGTTTGGCTGAACCGCTGGATGCCTCCTCAATCTTTCATAATGAAGGTAAAAAGTCAGTTACCTCAAGGATTCAAGATATTTGATGTCTGGGAGATTGGACTGAAGGTACCTTCAGTCCAATCCTGTATTGCCTTTGCTGAATATCGTGTTGAAGTGGAAAGTGAAAGGGTGGAGAAAGATGTACAAATAGCTCTTCACTCTTTACTTCAAGCTACACAGTTACCTTGGCATCATTCGAGAGGTCGCGAAGAACATTTTTATGATTTGCGAGCTTTAATAGAAGATTTGTGGCTTATTGAACGTGAGCAATTTACTGGCCAGTATCTTTTGGGGATGAGATTGCGTTGTGGTAATGAGGGTAGCGGCCGCCCGGAGCAAGTAACTACTGCTCTGGGTTTCTCCAGGCAGCCTGATTCTATTCACCGCACCAAGCTAATTTTTAAAAAGCAAATTGCCATTATAGAATAAGCAAAAATCAGTTTGATGGATGGTAAAAATGTTTTATGAAAAATTACCGCAACTTGGCTCTGGCAACCAGGGATTAGAATATCTGTTTCACCCCCGTTCAATCGCAGTGGTAGGAGTCTCTCAGGATGATACAAACTGGGGGCGAATGTTTTTACTTCCTTTGATACAGTTTCAATACCAAGGGAATCTCTATCCTGTTGGTCTTCAGGACGGTGAAATTGCGGGCAGGAAGATTTATAGAAGTATCCTTGATATTCCTGGACCCCTAGATTATGTAATCTGCTGTATTCCTGCTCAATTTACTCCACAGCTTGTGGAGGATTGTGTTAAGAAAAAGGTAAGGGCGGTTCAATTCTTTACTTCGGGGTTTAGCGAAAGTGGCGGGGAAAATGGGAAGGAATTGGAACAGAGGCTGGTGGATATTGCTCGATGTGGAAGCGTGCGGATTATAGGTCCTAACTCTCTGGGCATTTATTGCCCTAGCCAGGGATTAACTTTCCTTAATACCGCACCTAGCTTGGCAAGAAGTGGCAAGGTGGGTTTTCTTTTCCAAAGTGGTGGGAATTCCAGGGAATTAATAGAAATAGGTAGCACTCGAGGCATTTATTTCAGCAAAGGGGTGAGTTATGGAAATGCCTGTGACCTTAACGAGAGCGACTTTTTGGAATATCTTGCTTGGGATGAAGAAACCGAGATAATTGGAATTTACATTGAGGGGGTGAAGGAAGGACAGCGCTTCTTCAAAGCGTTAAAAAGCGTGGCTAAGATAAAGCCAACAATAGTGCTCAAGGGTGGACGAACTCAAGCAGGAAGTCAAGCAGCTGCTTCGCATACTGGTTCTCTTGCCGGAACTATGTTTGTTTGGGAGGCTGTTTGTCAACAAACAGGTGCCATACTGGTTGATGATCTGGATGAAATGATGGATCTTATGCTTGCCTTTTCTTACCTGAAACCACCATCTGGGAGAAGAGTGAGTATTATAGGTAATAGTGGTGGCAGGACAGTTCAATCTGCTGATGTTTGTGAAAGTGCCGGGCTTTCTGTACCGCCTTTTCCTGCTGCCATCAGAGAAACTCTACGTGAGTTCATTCCTGAAACAGGAGCGAGTATCCGTAATCCTGTAGATTCTTACTTCTTGGGTTGGACTCCTCCGCTTCTTTCTCGAACTCTTGGGGTATTGGATAGTTACGACGGAATTGACCTTTTAATTATTGATATACCGGTAACCATTTCTCTTCTGGGGTTTGGGGGGCATGATGATGTCAGGGCTCAGGTGGAAACTATCAAAGATTTCAAGACAAAATGCCATAAACCAGTGGTTGCCGTTGTCTCATATGAAGGTACTCCTGATATACTGCAATTCGGTTTTGAACTGCAGAGGGCATTCATTGATGGAGGCATACCTGTTTATTATTCCATGACTCGTGCTGCTCGTGCTTTGAGCAGTTTTATTAGCTATTACGAAAAGAACCCTTTATGATCTTTGGACTGCCAGCTCAAGAAATTCAAGTATGGTTAATTTGGAATCAAGGTTAATAGATTTTATTCAGCAGCATAATCTGATTTCGCCTGGAGAAACAGTGGTTGTTGGGGTATCGGGTGGGGCTGACTCTATATGTTTGCTTTGTCTTCTGGATAAATGGCGAAATAAGCTTGACATAAAGCTGCACATTGCCCATCTCAATCATGGGCTTAGAGGTATCGAATCTGAGGCGGATGCCACATATGTGGCTGATTTGGCTAGCTCTTTCTCCATTCCCATTACGATTGATAAACAGGATGTCGTTGCTTACAAGGCTCAGAAGAAGTGCTCTCTTGAAGAAGCTGCCCGAGAATTGCGCTATGCCTTTTTCGCCAAAGTCGCTGAGAAAACGGGAGCCAGACGTGTAGCCATAGGTCATACAAAGGATGATCAGGTGGAGACCATTTTAATGCATATATTAAGGGGAGCAGGAACTTCGGGACTTCGTGGCCTCGAGCTCTGCTCACCTATGGTATATGGCAAAGGTGTGTTATCGCGAGGCAAGCAAAACAATCTGCTGGTGATAAGGCCCCTTCTTGATATTACTAGAGTGGAAACACTGAATTATTGCCATGAATACAGGCTTAATCCACGAACTGACTCTTCCAATCTATCGCTCTCATTTTTCCGCAATCGCCTTCGTCTTGAATTACTGCCCATGCTTAGAAAATATAATCCGAATGTGGATGGAGCACTGCTTCGGCTGGCTGAAATTGCCGCAGAAGATAATTCTTTCGTGGAACAGCAGGCTCTCCAGATCTGGGATAAAGTGGCTGAACAGGAAAATGGCGTCATCTATTTGGATAAAGGGGAAATTTCTACTTTGTCCGTAGCTTTACAGAGGCAGTTAATAAAATTGAGTATTGCTCGAATGTTGGGAGATATCAGAGATATTGAAGCCAATCATATTGAAGCGGCAAGAGCTTTGTTGAGTAAAGAGACAGGTAAAAGAATTTACTTGCCTCATGGGCTTGTTTGTCAAGGAGAGTATGATGAACTGGTTTTGTCATTGTCTCCGTTTTTGCCGTGTCCTTTTCCTCCTTTAGGAGGTAAATCTCCCCTTGCAGTCCCTGGAGAGACAATTTTACCAGGGTGGAAAGTATTAGCCAGTATCTCTTCCAGTATGGGACGGATTAGCCCTGTGACTGTAAGCGGAAGCTTCAGGCGAAGCGAAGAGACAGTCAAACAATCAAGTGACCGTTTTCCTGCCGAATTTGACTTACATCAAACAGGGAATGATTTGTTTGTTAGACGTCGTCAACAAGGGGATGGATTTCAACCGTTGGGAATGAGCATGACCAAAAAATTGCGGGATTTTATGGTTGATGCCAAAATACCTTGTATCTGGAGAGATAATGTTCCTATAGTGTGCTCTCCTGGACAAATTCTCTGGGTGGTGGGCTGGCGCATCGATGATAGAGTCAAGGTCACTGAAAATACCAGAGAGATTCTTCGTCTGGAGTTTATCAAGTCATCATAAAAAAGATGAAAGCAGTAGACAAAGAGTTACGCATAAGACATCTTACTGTTGACGAGGCTTTGTTCCGTCTGAATCAGTATCTTGATGATGCCTTTATGGCTGGTCTGCCCGCTGTGCGCATTGTTCATGGCAAAGGAACAGGTACATTGCGGCGGGCGGTACATGAAGTTCTAGCCCAGCATCCTTTAGTTAAATCTTACCATCTCAGTGATTATGGCGAGGGAGATTATGGCGTTACCATAGTTGAGCTGGCAAGGCATTGAATTCGGCTTTAAGTTATACTTCACTCGCGATCAGATTAGCACTGGCTACTTATTCGCTTTTACCACATGAGTCACGAAAACTCTCTGGTCTTACTTGGGCTGCTTGATGCCCTGCTTGCCAGTTATGCTTCCTCTGGCGACTTTTATTGTAGCTCCTGAATCTACCTTCAGCACTACGGTATCTTCACCAAGATTTTCAATTTGCCCGTAGATACCGCCAGCGGTAATCACCTTATCTCCCTTTTTTAGCATGCTCATTAGGTCTTGGAAATCTTTCTGCTTCTTGCGTTGTGGTTTGATCATAAGAAAGTACATCGCAGCAAAAATCAGTACCAGAAATAAAATCATCGGGGCCATGCCTTGAAGTCCCTCCATTGTGTTCCTCCTTCTTTTATTTAGTTATCTTAACTTATTGTACTATATTCAAACCTGCCCTGTAATGCCCAGGGACTGGTTTTGTCAATTTTGATTTTCACCAGTTTCCCAGATTGGTCAGCATCGTTCTGAGAAAATACCAGCTTGTTATTTCTGGTACGCCCATACCATTTACCTTTCTTCTTATCTTCTACCAATATCTCCACAGTCTTGCCTTTAAAGTATGCGTTTATCTCGCCAGCTATGTTCTTCTGAAGCTCCTCAATTTTATCACGTCTCCTCTTTTTAATTTCGGAGGGGATATTGTCTTCGTGTTCTCTCCAGGCAATGGTTCCGGGACGAGGGGAATAGGCTGCTATATGAACAACATCGAACTTTATTTCTTTCAGCAGCCCAAAAGTGTGTTCGAATTGGTCCTCTGTTTCTCCAGGAAAGCCAACAATGACATCAGTGCTCAATGATATTTGAGGGATGTTATTATGAATAATGTGAACGAGTTCTCGGTATTGCTCCACAGTATATCCGCGCCTCATAGCTTTCAATAAATTGTTATCTCCTGCCTGAATAGGCAGCTCCAGATGCTCGCATACTTTGTCCAGGGAGGCCATCCTTTTAATAAGTTTCAAGCTTATGTCTTTGGGATGATTTGTCAGAAAGCGAATTCTGCTTAATCCCTCAGTATCGTTTAGCCTGGCCAGCAGGTCTGCCAGATCAGGTTTCTCAGGCAAATCATGCCCATAAGAATCAACATTTTGGCCCAGTAAGGTTATTTCTCTGGTACCCTGCTGGGTAAGTTGCTTCACTTCATAGATTATTTCCTCCATGGGGCGGCTTACTTCTCTGCCTCTTCTGTAAGGAACAATACAGTAAGAACAAAAGTTGTCGCAACCTTGAATGATAGGGACAAAGGTACAAGGAGAAGAAGAGAGAGGAAGAATTATTTTTTGTTCGGCAGTAGAGATACACTGTTTTCGAAGCCAATTAACTAGTTCAGAGTAAGCCCCGGGCTTGAAGAAGAAATCAACGTGGGGAAATTGTTTTTTCAACTTGGCAGTGTTGGAATCGACAAAACATCCTGTAACCAGTATAGAGAGGTTAGGATATTTCTTTTTTAATCCCTTCAACAATCCCAGCGTACCTATAACTTTGTCTTCAGCGCTTTGCCTTACCACGCAGGTGTTCAGTACAATTAAATCGGCGTTCTCGAGCGTGGGCGTAGCCTGATAGCCGGAGGAGTGAAGATAGCTGGCTATCCGTTGAGACTCTGCCTTGTTCATCTGGCAGCCTATGGTCCAAATAAAATAGCGTGGCATGGTCGCATCAACAACTGGAAAAGTTTGTATAATTATAATTGAAATATATAGTTTCGAGAAATGAACAGGAGAAACAGAAGTTGGGATTCTGTCTTTTTCTCACCATGGCAATAAAGTTGAAAGAGTGTTACTTATAAGGATAAGCGGAAGAATTGGTCTTCATTGGAGATATCTGGAATGGTTAAAGTAGTAACTGATAGCAGCTGCGATATTCCTATTGAACTGGCTCGGAGGCTTGGCATCACCATAATCCCGCTATACATCCAGATTGGTACTGAGACTTATCGCGATGGGATAGATATTGGTATTGATAGGCTGTATTACGAGTTGGCTCATGCTGAAGGAATTCCTAAAACCTCCGCGCCCTCACCGGGCGATTTTGTCAAGATCTATAACGATCTGGCTATGGAAACTGACCAGATCATTTCGATTCACCTCTCCTCGAAGTATAGTGGCACATATAATACAGCCAGGTTGGCTGAGAGTTATGTAAGGGATAAGTGTCGCGTGGAATTGGTAGATGCGAATTCGGTTTCTATAGGGTTGGGGTTGGTAGTTATCACTGCTGCTGAGGCGGCACAGGAGGGTAAGAGCCTGGATGAAGTTGTTGAGATAGTACAGCAAGTTATCCAGCGAAGTCGCATGTTCGGGAAAATTGATAGCTTGACTCAGCTTCTGAAAGGAAAGCGCTTTCATTTGACAGAAGGGCTGATTGTCTTGGGGAAAATTGGCACGGCGCTAGGCATCAGGCTGGTGGGTGAAGTCTATGATGGAGGGAAAATACGTTCGCCAGTATTGGCCTTTGGCCGGACAAGAGCCATGAATCAGTTGGAGCACTGGATCAAAAAATTGGCGCCAGTAAAAAAGATAGCAATTGCTCATTCCACAAATGTTGATGAGGCCGAGATACTTGCTGAACGGCTGAAGGTGTTGCTCAGTAGAGAGCAGATGCTTATTACACGGCTTGGCTGTCTCACCTCCATGTATGTGGGACCTGGTACCTTAGCGGTGGCCCTCATTAGTGGCAAATAGTTGCCGAAATAGTAATACTTGACATAATAGTTAGCCTTGCTTTTGCCCTGTTCAACATTGAGAATAGAAATCCCTGGTTGAAAGTATGCGACCTAGCGGCAGCAGGTACTGAGGACTATCTTTGTCTTCAGATGTTCTCTCCCTGGAATATACCTTGATATCCCTGAGCAGCCTCCCGATTTAAATGGAAGAAGACAAGTTGAGTAACTCTGGCGTCTCTATACAGGCGAAAACCCTTGGGATTGTGTACTAGTAGTAAGGACTGGGATCTTCCCGAGTATCCGGCGTCCCAAACTGCTGTGTGAATGCTGACGCCGCAGCGGAGAAGGCTGGAACGGGGCAAAGCCAAAGCCATAATATTGCTCGGGAGATGAACGACCTCGTTATATGTGATCAAGTAGCACCCTGCCGGCAAGTCTATGGCTCCTGAGTTATCAAAAGCCAGGAAGGAATTATGAGAAAGAACCCTGCTCTCATTTCTAAAGCCAATGCTACCGGGTGAAGAAAACAAGGCTATCAATTTCACAGTTAAGTCAATGCCATTGGGCTGGATTTGCTCCTGAATGTGAGGTGCACTCTCGACCAAAGGGGGTGCTGTGCTCAACAAAGCTTGAATATCCTCGCTTGTAAGAACTGATGGCATTTTATCTGCTGTATGAAGTCCTTGAATATATCCCTTGTTGTTTTTTATTTTATTTTGACTGCTGCTTTCACTGCCTTTTCAATATCTTTACTTGTGAGTCCATGCCTTTGAAACAACTCATCAGCCTTGCCTGATGAGGCATACCTATCTCCCAAATTGACAAAGCCCATAGGCACCGGTTTTTCCTTGGTGACTACCTGAGCAACTTTGCTGCCCAAGCCACCATGGGCTAGATGTTCTTCAGCAACGATGATAGTGCCTGTCTCCGAGGCTGCTCTAACTATGGCTTCCTCGTCCAATGGTTTGAGGGTAGACATGTTGATTACACGACATTCTATGCCTTGTTTTGCCAGTGTATTTGATGCCTCCAAAGCTTTGGCTACCATGATACCGGCAGCCATGATGGTGGCATCCTTGCCTTCTCTCATGGTTACTGCCTTGCCTAGCGTGAAATGGTAATTCTCAGGAGAAACAAGAGGTGTTTTAGGACGACTCAGCCTGATATAGAAAGGCCCGTAGGTGTCTGCCGCCACTTTTACTGCTTCGGCAGTCTCTATGGCATCAGCGGGGACGACTATGCTAAAACCGGGAAGAGCGCAGTACAAAGCCAAGTCTTCGATAGCTTGATGAGAAGTGCCATCCTCTCCCACGGAGATGCCACTGTGGGTAGCGACAATTTTGACATTTAATTTTGTTTGAGAGAGGCACATTCTCAGTTGGTCGAAACAACGGCATGAAGCAAAGATGGCAAAAGTGCTGACAAAGACAACTTTTCCTGAAGCAGCTAGCCCGGCAGCTATGCCGATCATGTTTTGTTCTTCTAAACCGCAGTCGAAGAAGCGCAGAGGAAACTCTTGAGCGAAGTAGCGAGTCATGGTTGATGGGGATAAGTCAGCATCCAGAACAACGATGTCTGAATTTTGCTTCCCTAATTGCAGTAAAGTCTTACCGTAAGTTTCTCGCGTAGATGCTTCAATCACTGGAATTGCCTTTCATCCATATTATCGCGCTCACAATTATAACGCTATTTCAGTTCTTGTAATGCTCTTTCGGCTTCTTCTGTAGTGGGTGCCTTGCCATGAAATGCTGCATTATTTTCCATAAAGCTGACGCCTTTGCCTTTCACGGTATGAGCAATAATGACCGTGGGCTGATTATTCTTGGCTTCTTCCAGGGCAGCGATAATCTGGTTGAAATCATGCCCGTCTATCTCGATAACATGCCAGCCAAAGGCTTGCCATTTTTCACTTAGAGATTCGAGGTTCATGATGTCTCGAGTCCAGCCAGTAAGTTGCATTCCATTACGGTCTATGATTGCTGTTAAGTTATTCACTCTGAAATGGGCTGCTGATAAAGCTGCTTCCCAGGTTTGTCCTTCATCACATTCTCCATCACTGAGCAGAACATAAGTCCAGTAATCTTTTGAATCCAGCTTAGCATTCAAGGCAACACCGATGGCGAAGGATAACCCCATGCCTAAAGAGCCAGCCGACATTTCCACGCCCGGAGTAAGATTTCTATCAGTGTGCCCCTGCAGTCGGCTATCTATTTTTCTCAATGTTTTTAGTTCCTCTATTGGGAAATAACCACTTTCTGCCAGTGCGGCATATAAAATTGGAGCGGCATGCCCTTTGCTCAATATGAAGCGGTCACGCTCTTGCCATTGTGGTTTTTGGGGGTTATAGCGCATAACTTTAAAATAGAGTGCAGTTATGATGTCGGTTGCTGATAGAGAACCACCAGGATGACCACTGCCTGCTGTAGCTATCATTGTGATTACATGACGGCGCAGTCTCTTAGCCATTCCCTCGAGCTGGGGGACAGTGAGATTAAAAATATTTTGTGAAGCCAGTCCTAAAGACATTTCGCCAGAATTGTAACTTAAATGAGCTTGTTGTGTCTATGAGCCCTGCTTATCGATTGCCGACGAGAAAGTATAAGGGTTATGGTTAACTCACTCTTATTGAGCGTGTCAATTTAACTGGTATATAATGCACTGATGATTATAGATTTTCATACTCATATATTCCCACCCTGGGTAAAAGAGAACCGCGATGAGTATGTCAAGCGCGACCCTTGTTTTGCTTTACTTTATTCCGATGCGAAAGCAAAGCTGGTAACCGCTGAAGAGCTTATCGCCAGTATGGATGAAGCTCATGTGGATTGCTCAGTCGTTTTGAATATCGGGTGGGTAAGTCATGAACTTTGTGTTGAAACCAACGATTATATTTTGGATTCTATATCGCGCTATCCAAACAGGCTTGTGGGCTTCTGTGTCATTCAACCAAAAGCTGGAGATGCTGCCCTAAATGAAATGGAACGCTGTGCCCGGGCTGGAGCAAGAGGTATTGGGGAGATGAGGTCTGACATCCAGGACTTTGATTTAAGAGATAGGATTTCAATGAAGCCCCTGATTGATGTGGCAGTAGAGCGTAAGCTGATTCTTCTCACTCACTCTTCTGAGCCTGTAGGACATATGTATATTGGTAAAGGCAGCATTACCCCAGACATCCTATATTCCTTTGTGAGAGAATTCCCTGAGTTAACACTGGTTTGTGCTCATTGGGGTGGGGGTTTGCCTTTCTATGCTCTCATGCCAGAAGTGGCCGAAGCCATGACCAAAGTTTTCTTTGATACCGCGGCAACCATTTTTCTTTACCAGCCTCGGATTTTCAAACAGGTGCGCGATATCATCAGCAGTAGCAAAATACTCTTCGGCAGCGATTATCCTCTTATCTCTCAGAATAGAATAATTTCTCAAATCCAATCCCTTGATATTTCTCAAGAAGATAGAGATAACATTTTGGGGAATAATGCTCAGGCACTATTATCTGAGGAAAGGAAATGAGCTTGTCCTCTGATTCAGGTAAAATTCGTTCTTTTATTGCTATTGAGTTGCCTGATGAGGTTAAAGATGGCTTGTCCAGGTTAAAAAGCAAGATGAGTAGCAGGGAGGGCACATTCGTTAAATGGGTAGATATTGATGAAATTCACCTGACATTGAAATTTTTGGGCAATATTTATTCTGAACAGATAGCTGAGATAGCTGAAGCTATAAAGGGAGCCAGTCAGGGGATCCATCCATTTCAGCTGCGGATTTCAGGTTTGGGGGCCTTTCCTAATCTAAAACAGCCTCGGGTAGTTTGGGTTGGTGTTTTTGGTGAAACGGACAAGCTATTACGGTTACAACAAAGCATTGACTCTGCCCTTCTCTTTTTGGGATTAGCCAAAGAGGAGCGCCCTTTTACTCCTCATCTAACTTTGGCTCGTGTTAGACAGGGTGCATCGTCTCTCCAAATTAAGGGTTTCAGTGATTTGGTAACATCTAGCAGTTTTGAAAATGACTGTTATTTTAAAGTTGAGTCGGTCAACCTGATGAAAAGCCAGTTAACACCACAAGGAGCTATCTACACTCGTCTTTCTTCAGCAAGGCTGGAAGTTCAAAAAATATGAAATCTCCTTTGTTTGATACAAGAACGTTGCTGTTGAATGCAGTTACGCAATGTGATATCCTACACTTAAGATCTTTTGAAGGAGGACTATTAGATGAGAGCAATTGCCGATAAGTTGCTGGATCTTTGTGAAAGCCATGCTGAGGAAATTGCTCAACAATGGTGTAAATATTTGACTACCAGTTCGAGGACTTCATCATACCGCCGTATCCCCAAGGAAAAGTGTATTCATCAAGCAGTCTTTCTTTATAAGAATCTAAAGCAGATGTATTTCAGTGATAATCCCTATGAGGAAGTAGTGCGATTTTTGGAGCAATCACAATATGTAGAAGATATATATGGCAGAGGCATTCCCCTGCATGAAGGCATTTATGCACTGATTATGATGAGAAGAGAGATCTGGGTTTTTGCTGATTTCCAGGCGTTGTTTACTACTATGGTTGACATGCATCGAACTGCAGAAACAATTAATCGGACGATACTCTTGTTTGATTATGCCATGTATATTGTGACCCAGAAGTATCAGGAAATGGCTAAAGGTTAACTTACTTGGAAAGTTCACTTGAGTATTTACTTGATTAAGTTACTGTGTTGCTGTACGCGCACTTGACAGTTTTTTCCTTACTTCTTATACTAAGATAAACCTTAAGTCATATCTTACTTTGATGTTTAGCCTTTAGTTACTTTCCCAGGTAGCAATGAGCAAGTATATTTTTGTTACCGGTGGCGTAGTCAGTTCTGTAGGTAAGGGAATTTCGACAGCCTCTATTGGTAAGTTATTGAAAAATCGTTCAGTATCTGTCTCAGTGCAGAAGCTTGATCCTTATTTGAATGTTGACCCCGGCACGATGTCTCCTTATCAGCATGGTGAAGTATTTGTTACTAAAGACGGGGCTGAGACCGATTTGGATTTAGGTCATTATGAGAGATTCATTGGGGTGGAATTGACCCAGGCATCTAATGTTACTTCAGGTCAAGTTTACTCTGCAGTGATAGCACAGGAAAGGAGGGGAGATTTCTTAGGGGGCACGATTCAGGTAGTGCCGCATGTAACCAATGAGCTGAAAAGAAGAATCAGGGAGGCGGCTGAGATATCTCACGCTGAGGTACTCATTGTCGAAGTTGGGGGCACCGTAGGAGATATCGAGGGACAGCCATTTCTTGAGGCTATAAGGCAAATGAGAAAGGATGAGGGGAGAGATAATGTGCTCTACATTCATGTCACTTTTCTGCCTTATATTGCTGCCACTAATGAATTGAAAACGAAGCCGACACAGCACAGCGTTAACGAACTGAGAAAAATGGGTATTCAGCCCGATGTTATATTGTGTCGTAGTGATAAAGAGATATCCTCGGGAATAAAGGATAAAATATCGCTTTTTTGTGATGTTGATAAAGAAGCAGTTATTCCGCTGGTTACCAGTGAAACTATTTACGAAGTGCCTTTGTTGCTAGAAGATGCCGGATTGGGGGAATTTATTGTTAATCATTTAAAGTTGAAAGCAAAGGATAGCAATCTTGGTGAGTGGCGGGAATTGGTAGCTAAGCTGAAGGCTCCTAAAGAGCCGGTAACAATTGGGCTGGTGGGTAAATATGTGGAGCTTCAAGATGCCTATTATTCTGTACGTGAGGCATTGTGTCACGCTGCCTTGGCTCATGACTGTGAGATAAACATAAAGTGGCTTGATTCTGCAAATTTAGAAAATGGGGATGAGGTGGAGCTCAAGCAGGTTCAAGGTATAATAGTTCCTGGCGGCTTTGGTTATCGCGGGATTGAGGGTATGATAAGGGCAGCTACATTTGCCAGAGAGAATAAAATCCCTTACTTTGGCTTATGTCTGGGAATGCAAGTTATGGTTATTGAATTCGGTCGTGAAGTTTTCCACAGCCAAAATGTTAACTCTACGGAATTTGATGCTAATACTGCCTATCCGGTGATCAGTCTTCTTCCTGACCAGCATGATATCAAAAATATGGGAGGGACTATGAGACTGGGGACTTATCCTTGTCATTTAGTATCTGGAACAAAGGTAGCTGAAGCCTATGAGAGCGAAGTTGCCTATGAGCGCCATCGTCACCGCTTTGAATTCAATAATACCTTTCGTCAGCCGCTGAAAGAGGCTGGGCTTATACCCTGTGGGCTGTCTCCAGATGGGGTTTTGGTTGAAATTGTTGAGCTGAAGGACCATCCTTGGATGATTGCTTGTCAGTTTCATCCTGAGTTCAAATCACGCCCTGATTCTCCCCACCCCTTATTCTTGGATTTTGTTAAGGCTGCCAGGAAAACAGTTGTTGAAGGTGCTCAAGTGAAGTTGTTTTACTCTAATTAGGAAGATGAAGTTATTTTTAGATACTGCTAATATAGAGCACATTCGCTACGGAGTGGAATTGGGAGTGATTAGTGGGGTGACCACTAATCCCAGCCTTGTATCCCGAGAGGGCAGTATTGATTACCGGGAACTGGTTAAGGAAATCTGCTCTATTGTCCCTGGGCCAGTATCTGCGGAGGTGTTGAGTCAAGATGCATCGGGGATGATAGCTGAAGCCAGAGAAATAGCCCAGTGGGCGGAAAATGTTATAATTAAAATACCTGCCAGTCTCGAAGGAGTAGAGGCTACTTCAGCACTTGCCAAGGAAAACATAAAGGTCAATTTTACCTTGTGTTTTTCCTTAAATCAGGCTATGTTGGGGGCAGCAGCGGGAGCTGCCTTTGTTAGCCCATTTGTGGGCAGGCTTGATGATATTGGTGAAGATGGCATGGGAGTGGTAGCTGATATTGTGGAATATTTGGAGTTCTATCAGATGCCCACTCAAGTGATAGCGGCTAGCATCAGACATCCTCAGCATTGTCTGGCGGCAGCTAAGGCCGGAGCGCATATTGCGACTGTACCCTATAAGATATTATTACAAATGATAAGGCATCCTTTGACTGATGTTGGTATTAAACGTTTCTTGGATGACTGGAAGAAGGTCTTTGAAAGTACAGCCATCAATAGAGAGCAGTCTTAAGGTCTATTCCTGTGGTCATCATGTCTTAATCTTCTGCTTTCATACTGAGGGAAATCTTGAGAAAAAGAGAGTAGTATTATAATGTTAAATCTAACTGAATTAGAGAATAAAACCCGAGACGAATTAGAAGCGATTGCCAGAGAGCAAGACATCACTGGTTACTCCAACTTAAAGAAACCTGATCTCGTTTCCCATATTCTCAAATCTCAAACAGAGCGGGAAGGAAATTGGCTTGTGACTGGTGTCTTGGAGATCATGGATGAAGGTTATGGCTTCCTGCGTCAGGATACCTTCACACGTGGTGCCCACGATGTATATGTATCTAATTCCCAGATACGTCGTTTCAATTTAAGAAATGGCGATTCTGTCTATGGACAAGCCAGGCGTCCCAAAGAAACTGAAAGGTACTATAGTCTGCTTCACGTGGAAAGCATCAACGGGCTTGATCCTGAGCTGGCTCGCACACGACGAAAGTTTGGCTCTCTGACGCCTGTATTCCCCGACAAGCTTATAAACCTGGAAACGACTCCCAATGAACTATCTACCCGCCTTATCAATTTAATATCCCCAGTAGGAAGAGGGCAAAGAGGACTTATTGTATCACCGCCCAAAGCGGGTAAGACTGTACTCCTCAAGAAAATTGCCAATGCTATCGCAGTAAATTATAACGATATTCACCTTATGATTTGCCTTATTGGCGAAAGACCTGAAGAGGTCACCGATATGAAGAGGTCGGTAAAAGCTGAGGTTGTAGCTGCCACGTTTGATGAGCCTGTGGATGTGCAGACGCGGGTCGCTGAGTTGGCGCTGGAGAAGGCCAAAAGGCTGGTAGAAATCCGCAAAGATGTGGTCATTCTCCTCGATGGCATCACCAGACTAACCAGGGCTTATAATTTAGCCATACCTGCCAGTGGTCGTACTCTATCAGGTGGTATCGACTCGGCAGCCTTACATCCTCCGAAGAAGTTCTTTGGTACGGCTCGCAATATTGATGAGGGTGGAAGTTTAACCATTATTGCCACTTGTCTGGTAGATACAGGTAGTCGTATGGATGACCTCATTTACGAAGAGTTTAAGGGAACAGGAAACATGGAACTTCACCTGGATAGAAAATTATCTGAGAAAAGAATCTTCCCTGCTATAGATATTGTGCCTAGTGGCACGAGGCGGGAAGAGCTTTTACTGGACGAAAATACTGTGAAACAGGTGTGGTTGCTGAGACGCATGGCCAGCATGATAGATACTGATTCCCCTAATCATGGAGAACTTACGGGGAGAATTCTTGAGAGGCTGGCCAAGACGCAGAATAATGCTGAATTTCTGGCTACATTGTCCAAGAATATATAGAGTTCATCATGGGTGCTGAAGGTCCAAACTGGGCTTATAAAATCAAGCTTAAGGTGAAGAGAGCCCTGGGCATGAACATTATCTTATGCGATAGCTGCCAATGGAACTGGCGCAGCGCCTGTTATCGTCCAGAGCGTCCCCATGCTACCTGGTGCCCTGATTACAAAAAGAAGGGGAAATAAATATTCCTATCTCTCCCAGATAGCTGCCATTCCCTGACCACCTCCAATACACATGGTTTCCAATCCGCGATGTAAACCTCTATGTATCATATCGTATATGATGGTAACTGCTATTCTCGCTCCAGTGCAGCCAATGGGGTGCCCCATAGAAATGCCACTACCGTGAAGATTGATATCGTCAAATTTCCAATCAAGCTCCTTCATGCACCCTAGTGTCTGAGAGGCAAAAGCCTCATTAAGCTCGATAACGTCGAAATCCTTGTTAGTAAATCCTGTCTTTTTCAATACCTTTCTTACTGCCGGGATAGGGCCCAATCCCATGTAATTGGGGTCTATTGCACCTGAAGCCCATGCTCGGAGAGTTGCCAAAGGCTCAAGTCCTAATTCTTTGGCTTTGTCACGGGACATGAGCACTACGGCTGCCGCAGCATCATTTATTCCTGAGGAATTACCCGCGGTCACTGTGCCCCCCTTTCTAAATGCTGGAGCAAGCTTAGCCATTTTTCCCATTGAGGTGTCCATGGGGCGCTCATCGGTATCAAATATTACAGGTGGCCCTTTCCTCTGGGGAATAGTTACGGGAATTATTTCGTCTTTAAATAAGCCGTCCGCTATAGCCTTTCTTGCTCGTTGGTGGCTGAGGTATCCTATCTCATCTTGTTCTTCCCTTGTGAAGCCATATCTGTTGGCGATTTCCTCTGCCGTATTTCCCATGTGATAGCCATAAAATATCTCCCACAAGCCATCGAATACCATGAGGTCTATTACTTCCCCTTTGGCCTCCACATCCATGCGATAGCCCCAGCGGGCTTTGGGGAGAACATAAGGTGCATGGCTCATGCACTCCATTCCTCCGGCGATCACAACTTCAGCTTCACCTGATATTATCGCTTGGGCTCCCAGAGTAATGGCCTTTAAACCTGAGGCGCAGATTTTATTTGCTGTAAATGCGGGAGTTTCCTTGGGGACGCCAGCATAGATACATGCCTGCCGAGCAGTGTTTTGTCCCTGTCCACCTTGCAGTACATTTCCCATGATTACCTCATCCACCTGAACTTCTCGTAGAGAGGAATCGTAATCGTAATGTTTTTTCTCTAATTCTATAAATCCATCAGGTTTAAGGGCATCGGGTCCATCCTCAAGAAGTTCCTGGCTGGATTTCGGTCTTAATCCCGCTCGCTTGAGCGCTTCTTTGATCACCAGTGTACCCAGGTCGACAACGCGGATGTCCTTTAAAGAACCGCCGAAGGCTCCAATGGCTGTGCGGCAACCGCTAACAACGACCACTTCTTTCATTATGTTCCTCCTTCATCTATTAAAATTGCTCTATTTTGCTATATTTTGGGTCATAGGTCAATAGCTTCTTGGTGTCTTAAGCACGTGAGCTGGTTTCAAGAAGCCTATTTTGTGGGATGGCTCTTCATTTTTGGCGTAATGAACAGGGAGAAATGAATGGTGGAGGCGGGGGAGAGTCGGACTCCCCGTCCAGAAGGAGGTTGCCAAAATATCCTACAGGCTTAGTCAGCTCTTTTTTCTCATCTAGCTTTTCTCTGCTGACCGAGTCCGGCTAGACCAGCCGATTTCTCTTAGCCAATCCTCATCGGCGTCAGGACCAGAGCACCTCGATATTTCTGACACCCAATCCCAACCCATCGAGGGGGGGTTGGGTTGGATGGCTAACCTTTAAAGGTTAAGCGAATACCGGCTCTCGCTCGGCAATTGTTTTTTTGCCACTTGTTTTATGAGGTTAATGGCACCTCAGCCTGCGATTTTGTAGGCCTTCCCCTGTCGAAACCACGCGCCCCCAAAATTGCTTTGATGCTACTTCTCTGCTTGTCTCGTATCCTCCTCTTCTACCTTTTCAACCTGAATTGTGCATTCTGTGACCAGGGCAGCAATTGCTGCTACTGCAGCCAATACCGGAGCTGTCAGGACTGTGGCGGCAGCTACGGGAGCACCAACAGTTAGCGGGATATCTATCAAAGGTCGTCCTTGATGTAGCAAACGAACTCTTCTGATATTCCCTTGATGTACGAGTTGCTTAATTTTCTCCACCAGTTGGCTTCCGGACACAGTAAATTGTTCCTTACTGCTCATTTCTTAGCGCCTTCTTTTAAGTTTCATCTGTCGATCTATCTCTCGCAGTGCATCCCTATGGGCAATTGCTTCTCTTTTATCATAGATCTTCTTCCCTCTAGCAACTCCCAACTGTACTTTGGCAATGCCATTTCTAATATATAGCTTAAGTGGCACCAAAGTCAAACCCTGCTGCTTTACCACTCCCATAAGGTTGTCAATTTCTTTTCTGTGGAGTAAAAGCTTGCGAGGCCTGGTTGGCTCATGAGTATTATAGCTAGCAGCATCGTAGGAGGCAATGTGACTGTTATATAGCCATAGTTCACCATTTTCTGGCCTGGCATAAGCATCACGTAAATTTACTCTGCCGGCCCTGATGGACTTAATTTCAGGACCCTTGAGTACGATACCTGCCTCAAGGCTTTCGTGAATATGGTAGTCATGGTAAGCTTTGCGATTAACGGTTATCGTCCTGGAATTTTCTGCCATAAGGAAATTTTACCATTGCAAGGAAGAGGGAACAATTCACTGAGAAGGGAGTTGTATTATGAGTCGTGCTGATAGATTTTATTTATTTATAACTGTTTTTCTCGTTATTGCTGTGGTAGCTGGTGGGGTGATGCTGGCAGTAAAACATAGGCAAAGCCAGCCCACAGAAATCGCTCTATCGCAAACAGTGCCTTCTCAGCAAAGTGGCCAGGTCTATATCAGTGGCGCCGTAGCTAATCCTGGCATTTACTCCCTGAAAGAAGGTGACACCATACAGACTCTTCTCTCAGACGCAGGGGTTGAGCCCAATGCCAACTTCAGCCACATCAAGATTTACATTCCAGAGAAGGGTGAAACTCAATCACCGCAAAAGATAGATATCAACAGGGCTGAACCCTGGCTTCTTGAATCCCTGCCAGGTATAGGTGAAACCAGAGCGCAAGCTATCTTAGATTATCGCAGTGAGAATGGCCCCTTTAAGCGCGTTGAAGATTTGCTAAAAGTCAAAGGCATTGGTCAGGGAACGTTTGACAAGATAAAAGAGTACATAACCGTATCAGATTGAAAGTTTTTGTATGTGGTTGCTCTATATTAGCTGTGCCTGGGTAGCGGGCATATTTTTAGGCTCAAAAGTTGGCTTACCACTGGTTGGTTTATCCGCTGGGCTTCTTCCTTTCTTATTCATTCCTCTTTTCCCACGTAACAAAAAACCTTTAATAGTAGCTGGGCTCTGTCTCTTAGCCCTTCTTGGAGGCAGTTTACGCTTCCCTTCCAGCCTGCCTCAAATAGATAAGCATTCCCTCTGCTTCTACAACGGTGAAGAGACAGTGGAGGTCCAGGGGATGGTGACGGAGGAACCCGATATCAGGTCTAAGGCCTGTCTGTTGAAACTTTCAGCCGGTGAAATAGTTGTGAATAGTCGCAAACAAGAGGCATCAGGCACTGCCTTGATTCGAGTGCCCAGGTATCCTGCTTATAATTATGGGGATGTACTCCAAGTAACCGGGAAGCTGGAGACGCCTCCCCAATTTGAGGATTTTGACTACAGAAGCTATCTGGCCCGTCAAGGAATTTACTCTGTTATGTATTATCCCAAAATAGAAATCCTGGATAGAGGCCAGGGTTGCAAGGCCCTCCAATGGCTCTATTCTTTACGAGAGAGCCTTTCCCAGTCTTTAGCCAGGGCCTTACCTGAACCACAGGGCTCACTGGCACAGGGTATTTTGCTTGGCCTAAGGAGCAACATACCTGATTCCGTGAGCCAGGCTTTCTCCAGAACAGGGACAGCACATTTATTGGCTATTTCTGGCTTGCATATTGGTATTATCATTGGCATGCTCCTTAGCCTTGGTATCCTGGTTTTTGGCCGGCAGCGCTCAATATATATCTGGCTTGCTCTTCTGGGTATCTGGCTCTATGCCTTGCTCACAGGGATGCGTCCACCGGTGATTCGGGGAGCAATTATGGGAAGTCTGTTTTTGCTGGCTGAATCTCTGGGGAGGCAGCGAAGTGCTATCACTGCTCTGGCTTTTGCTGCTGCAGTGATGGTGGGAATTAAGCCTCAGATTTTATGGGAAGTCTCCTTCCAGCTTAGTTTCCTGGCTATGGCGGGACTTGTTTTCCTCTACCCTCATTTTCAGGTATGGGGAAGGAACAGCGTTGCTTCCATGTTTGGAAATAGGGAAGTGATGGTAACCACGGGCGATATGGTTGTTGATGGTTTTGCTGTAAGCCTGGCAGCTATTTTGGCAGTCTGGCCAATTATTGCTTACAACTTCGGCATCGTCTCTTTGGTTAGCGTACCAGCAACCTTCTTTGCCATACTGGCTTTACCAGCCATTATTATCACCTCAGCACTGGTGGCCTTTGTTGGGTTATTTGCTCCGGTTATAGCTCAATTTGTAGCTTGGCTGGCATGGCTTTTTCTCAGTTACCTGCTCTTGGTAGTTTATGGATTTGATGCATTGCCCTTCTCTTCTTTTCAGGTCAGTGTTACTCCAATCTGGCAAATATGGGGATACTATATTGCGCTTGCAGCGGTGATAATATTCATTAGTCGTAAAAAACAACTAACTATTTCTTTCTCCAGCTTGGCTCTAGGGGTGAAGAAAGTTAGTGGAGATATCGTCAAGCCTCAGTCGCGGCTTCTCAAGAAATGGCTCATTCCTCTTTTACTGATAATAGCGGTTTTAGTCTGGTCGGTAGCTCTCACCATGCCCGACGATAAATTACATGTGACTTTCCTTGATATAGGTCAGGGAGATGCCATCCTTATTCAAACCCCTAACCACCAGAATATACTTGTTGATGGCGGCCCTGATCCCCAGAAGATAAATTTGGAATTGAGCAAGAAGCTTCCTTTCTGGAACAGGACGATAGACCTTATGGTTTCCACCCAGCCTCAAGCGGACCATATCACTGGACTGGTGGAGGTGCTTCAGCGGTATAAGGTGAAGCGGGTGTTTGAACCAGGGGTGTCTTATAACTCCTTTGTTTATCATGAATGGCTTAAGCTGGTTGAGAATAAGGAAATTAGGCACGAGATAGCCAGAGCAGGGCAGGAGATTGATTTGGGCAGCGGAATCAAAATGGAGGTGCTTAATCCACAAGCAAGGTTATTCGAGGAAACTACCAGCGATGTGGATAACAATGGAATAGTAGTGAGGTTGAATTGGGGTGAGGTGAGCTTCCTATTTACTGCCGACATCAGGCAAGAGGCAGAGTTCGAGCTTATCGAGCAGCGAGCTAAGTTAAAAAGTACAGTGTTAAAAGTTGCCCATCATGGCAGTAAAACGTCAACGATGCCACAGTTTCTAGCTGTAGTTGACCCTGAGTTAGCTGTGATTTCAGTTGGCGCTGACAACAAGTTTGGGCATCCCAGCCCGGAGGTGGTGGAGAGATTGGTTGATAGCCTGGGCGAGAATAAGCTTTATCGAACAGACAAAGATGGCACCATCGAGTTTATCACCGATGGCGAGAGGCTGTGGGTGAAGATTGGGTGTTGAAGGAGAACCCGTTGATAGCTCAAGCTGTTAGATAGTATACTTCTCGAAGTGATCATTCAAGTGATATGTTAAGTTTTATAAGCCGGCAAATCAGAAAAGTTGTGGTATATCCTGTACTTCGAATGCTTTATGTTTACTGGGATTTGTTACGTGGTAAAATTAGGACGAGAGCACATCCATCGCATAAAGTGAAGCTACGTTGCATAGAGAAATTTCAGGATGAGTTTAACTTACCTGTCTTCATTGAAACGGGCACTTATCTTGGGCATACGGTTAAAGCGGTAAAAAACAATTTTCAGGATATTTATTCTATCGAACTTAATGATGATTTATTTGTCAGAGCAAACCGGATGTTTTCAAAGTTTTCTCACATTCATATTATTCATGGTGACAGCAGCAGGGTTTTACCTGAACTGCTTCCTTCTATATGTGGAGAATGTCTATTCTGGCTAGATGCACACTATTGGGGTGGAGTCACTGGAGAACTAGCTTTAAAAAGCCCTGTAACTCAAGAACTTGGGGCTATCAGGAATCATCCCATAAAAGGTCATGTCATTCTGATTGATGATGCCAGATTATTTAAAGGTCAGGATGGCTGGCCTGCTCTACAAGAAGTATTCGCTCTTTTAAGGAGAATTAATCCTTACTACGCAGTTGAAGTTAAAGACGACATAATCCGGGCTTATATTAAAAATGGCCGACATAGTACATAGACATGGTCTCTTCGTGGCACAACTTGTTTTTCTGACTCAGGTATAGAATTGATCTTATATTGACCTTATCTCCTGTCTCATAAACCTTATGTAAGAGATAGCAAAACATATGGCTGCCAGAGCTATTATGCTGACTAACTGAGGCCAGGCAAGCAGGAGACTCTGGCTGAAGGGAAGAGGGGTTAACATCCTTCCTGCAGTAAGTGTGCTTATCATCATTATTGCTGAATTAAGGCTACCTAATTCGGGTACGAGCAAGGCGGCAGTAGCTTCTCCATAAAGGGTACATGGGGAAATGCGTGCGATTGCTCCCGCGATCTCACTATTTCTGGTAATCATTTCCAGGGTAGGATTTGAACCGAGTGGGACTTGGGCATTGGCGATAGCGCCAGCGACCACTGACATGAAGAAGAAAAAGAATATCCAGAGTCCTATGGAGGCAAGCATAGAAGTAGCTGCTCGGTTGAAAAAAATGGAGAAAAGAACAGCCAGAGCCATCCAGAAAGCCCCATAAATTATGCTTATCAGGACGAAAACCACCAGCCTCAGAAGCCCTTCTGAGCTTGGTGGCACGCCGATAATACGGAGTCCCAATCCGGCAACGATGGCAATCACACTCGCAATAATGATAGCTAGCACTGTCAGACCAGCGAGAAACTTGCCATTGATTACTGCATCGCGGTAGATTGGTTGTGATAAAAGCCGACTTAGATTGCCACTAGACCGTTCACTACTTATCGCATCAAAACCCAGAGCTATACCTATAATGGGGATGAAGAGGGAAATAAAAAAGAGGAAAGACGGTAAGTTTTTCCCACTGGTGGTGAAGATCTTGAGGAAGATAAATTCAGTGCTTGAGGTTACTTCACTCCTTATGCTTTGAGTAGCTATGTAAATAGCGAATATCGCTGCCAGGAAAGCAAGTGCGAAAAGAATCACAAATCTCCTGCTGTTAAACTGGTCGGCTAGCTCCTTACGGAAAATGGCATACATATTTAAGCCTCGCGGAAATATTTTTTGTAAATTTTTTCTAGGCTAAATTCCTCAATTTTCATTCCTATTAAAGAGCTGCCTGAGTCAACAGTTGTTTTCGCTATCTGCGATCTTAAGTCCGTATCGCAGGTAACAAGTAACGATTCGGGTGCACCTGACACATCTATGACGCCTTTAATATTCTTTATGAGCTCGATGAGTTTAGGGTCTGGCTGGGCTACTTGAACCTCAATTCGATAGCGGCCGCTACCTAAGGCTTGTCTTCCCAGACGGTCTATAGGCCCTTCGGCTACCAGATGCCCCTTGGCTATTATACCTATCCGGGTACATACCTTTTGAACTTGGGGCAACTGGTGAGAACAAAAAATGATGGTTATTCCTTTCTTGGCTATTCTTACCATGAGATTGAGGATGTCGTCAATGCCTTTGGGGTCTATACCCACGGTGGGTTCATCAAGGAAGGCAAGTTTTGGCTCTTTGACTAAAATATCAGCTACGCCTAAGCGTTGTTTCATCCCCCGGGAAAACTTAGCGACCTCCTCATCGGCTACCTTGGATAATCCTACTGTAGCCAAAAGATCACTAATCCTTTCTTCAGCTTCTTTCTTGAGTAAGTTATTCAGCTCAGCAGTATATTTTAGATTTTGCCTTGCTGTTAAATCCTCATAGAAACCAACCTTCTCTGGCAGATAGCCAACGATGCGTTTTACCTGAAGGGGCTCTCTGGTTGGATTGTAGCCACAAACTTTTGCTGTTCCTGAAGTAGGCTCTGTCAATCCGAGTAGCATCAGGATGGTGGTTGTTTTGCCAGCGCCATTGGGGCCAAGGAAACCGAAGATCTCACCTTCTTCTATGCCAAGGTTTAGTTTGTCAACAGCGGTAAAGCCATCGTAAGTCTTGGTTAAATCGCTGGTCTCAACAATAACCTGACCCATGTCTTACCTTCGACCCAGGCGAGTAAAAGTGACTGCCAAGCCAGCTATTACGGCAATTATAATACCCACTCCTATCCAACCCCACTTAGTTGGCGTGGCTACTGTTACTCTGATATCCAGTTCGGGTGGGGTAGTTGAGGGAGCAGGGTCACTGTCAAATTTCAGAGTGACCATATAATCACCAGCGATGGTATTGGAAGGTGGCTTTATAGCCACTTCAATTTCTTGTTTATCTCCTGGGGGTAGAGCTTCTATCTTATCCGGTTTGAAAGTTATGCTCCATCCTTCTGGCCTGCTTGATGAAAAGGTAATTTTGTCTAATGCAGCAGTCCCACTATTAGTGATAGTTATAGGGAGATAGCCTTCGTCTCCAGCCTTAGTCTTGATGTTCAGTCTTCCACCCTCTAAATTGGACTGGGCAGAAAAACCGTATCTGGCAGTTATTTTCGCAGTAAGATCTAAGCTAGAGCTTGGCTTTCCTGAAGTAGCTTCAACAACTTCGAATGTTATCGTATAATCTCCCGGCTCGGGGTAAAGCCAATACGGCGCCATAGCCACAACTACTACGCTTTTGGGGCTAAACTCTACAGGATTGAGGTGCATACGTGCTATTTCTGTCTTTTCATAAGTTGATTCTTGTATAGCAGTTATCCAGCCTGTTGGTGCTGTGACCGAGAGGTCAAAATCCCGTGGCTCACTCCCACCTTTATATGACAGGCTGACTTCAAACTCGAAACTTTTATCTGCTGGCCCGGCCAGCACAGGATACTTGGTAGTAAGCTGAATTTCTCCTTCACGTGGAGGAGCTTCGTCTTCACTTTGTGCCATGGCTGCTTGCTGACCTATGAGTCCGCTGAATATTGCCAGACACATAGTTAGAAAAGTTACACAAATCAACTTAGTTTTCTTCATTTTTGACACCCCTCTAAAATTTAGTTTTACATCTTAGCTCATTTCGTTTAGTATATCAAGATACTCCTGAGAGAAGATATCCTTATGGTAAGAATAGATAAGCGAGTTAATAATGAACTGCGCCCCATTCGTATCACACTGAGTTATCAAAGCTTTGCAGAAGGTTCAGCTCTAATTGAGCAAGGGCAAACGCGGGTTCTGTGCTCCGTGAGCCTGGAAGAAAGAGTACCTCATTTCCTCAAAGGTAGTGGTCAGGGTTGGGTTACTGCTGAATATGCTATGCTGCCGCGTTCCACACTCGCCCGCACACCGCGCAATAAAGTAGTAGGGAGGAATGAGGAAATTCAGCGGCTTGTTGGTCGCAGTCTAAGGGCGGCCACTAATTTGGCTGCTCTGGGAGAGAGAACCTTCATTGTGGATTGTGATGTTCTGCAAGCTGATGGTGGCACCAGAACCGCAGCTATTACCGGAGGATACGTTGCCTTATATCAAGCCTTCCATCATCTGAGGAGGAATAGCATTCTGCCATTTATTCCTCTTGATAGAATGATAGCGGCTATCAGCGTTGGCATTGTAGATGGCGATGTGCTGCTTGACCTTTGCTATGAAGAAGACTACCGGGCTGACGTTGATTTCAACATTGTCATGACTGATAAGAACGAGTTTGTGGAAATTCAAGGAACTGCTGAAGGTAAACCCTTCTCCCAAGAAGCTTTGGGTTTGTTGCTCTCCTCAGCCCGTGAAGGGATTGCCAAATTATTCCAAATCCAGAAGCAAACGCTGAAGGCCTTATCTTAAGGGCGAACTTGGCCGCTGCCAAAGATAAGCCATTTGTAGCTGGTTAACTCCTTGAGCCCCATGGGACCACGGGAATGGAATTTTTGGGTGCTTATGCCTATCTCAGCCCCCAGACCGAATTGGCCTCCATCAGTGAATCTGGTGCTGGCATTGGCATAGACACAGGCAGCATCCACCTCGTTGAGGAACCTCATGGCTGCTGAGTAGTCCTCGGTGACAATGGCTTCTGAGTGTCCCGAGCCATATTTCTCAATGTGTTCTAAGGCTTCATCTAAGGAATCCACCACCTTGATAGCTGCTCTTAGTGAGAGATATTCTTTTCCCCAATCCTCCTCTGTTGCTGCAATCAGGTTCAGAGAGGGAATAAGCTTCAGAATGGTCATGGCTCGCTCATCACAGTGCATTTCTACCCCGGCTTTAGCCCACTCCTTAGCAATGGCGGGCAAATAGTCTTGAGCAATTTGACTGTGGACTAGAAGGCAATCCAGGGCATTGCATACTGTGGGGCGCTGAACCTTGGCGTTATAGGCAATGGCTACAGCTTTACTCAAGTCAGCGCTTTCAGTGATATAGGTGTGGCAAACACCTATTCCTCCTGTGACTACCGGCATGGTGGCATTTTCTGAGACAAGCTTTATTAAGTCAGGACCGCCACGAGGTATCATTAAATCAATTATTCCTTTCATCTGAAGCATATGATTGACCAAAGCTCGCTCTGTAGATTCAACGAATTGTATTGTTCCTTGTGGTACCCCGGCCTGACAGGCAGTTTCTTGGGCTACTCTGGCTAAAGCGGTATTGGAATTTAGTGCCTCCCTGCCACCACGAAGGATGGCAGCGTTGCCTGATTTGAGGCACAAGGTTGATATATCTATGGTGACATTGGGGCGGCTCTCATATATAGCTCCGATAACCCCTAAGGGAACTCTTTTCTTCCCTATGAGCAGGCCATTGGGCAAAGTTTGCATATCAAATATCTCGCCTATGGGGTCAGGTAAGGAAGCTACTGTCTTTACATCCTGAGCCATAGCTTCAAGGCGGTCTGGAGACAGGAGAAGCCTGTCAAGCATAGCTTCACTCATGACTGAAGTTTTAGCCTCCTCATAGTCAACTTTGTTAGCCGATAGGATTTCGTCTTTTCTGGTGATAAGAGCTTCAGCGATATTCAGCAAGGCCCTGTTTTTGATTTCGCTAGCAAGAGAAGCGAGCTTTTTTGAGGCTGCCTTGGCTGCCCTGCCCTTTTCTTCCAGTTCCTTTATGGCTGATTGCATATTCTTACTCCTTTTACAATACTACCATATTATTTCTGTGAATGACCTCATCGCCGTAATTGTGATCCAGAATAGCGGAAATCTGATTTGAATGCACTCCTTTGATAAGAGCAACATCATTAAACTCATAATTTGATATACCGCAAGCGAGATGATTAGCTTGCTTATCAAAAACATCTACCGTATCGCCTCTTTGAAAATTTCCCCTTACCTCTATGATTCCAGCAGGAAGCAAGCTTTTATTGTGCTCCTTGAGGGCTAAGGCGGCGCCCTGATCCACTATTATCATCCCTTTGGAGGCTAACCCGGTGAGCATCCACCTTTTCTTGCTTTCCATCTTGTTTACTTGCGCTGGGAAAAATGTGCCGATGCTTTCCCCTTTATCCAGTCTGATTAAGACATCAGGCTCCCGCCCATTGACAATGATTACATTTGTTCCTGAAGAAGTAGCTAACCTGGCTGCTTGAATCTTGGTTGTCATGCCTCCAGTCCCTTGCTGATTGCTGGTGTTGTAGGCTAGCTGCTCAAGTGTGCCGTCTATGTTGTCTACCCTGGGTATGAGTTTAGCATGTGGGTTGTAACGAGGGTCAGCAGTATATAATCCAGCCACATCAGTGAGCAATACCAGGAGATCAGCATCAATCAGGTTGGCTACCATGGCTGAAAGATTGTCATTATCACCGAACTTCATCTCTCCGATTTCGTCAATGGAAACAACGTCATTTTCATTCACGATACAAATCACGCCAAGCTCGATGAGAGTTAGCAGAGTGTTGCGAGCATTGAGGTAACCGCTGCGGTCAGACATATCTGCCTTTGTGAGCAATGCCTGCGCTATAATTATGTTATGCTGGCTGAATAGTTCTTCATAAGAGTGCATAAGGTGGCTTTGTCCCACTGAAGCCAGAACTTGCTTAAAAGATGTATTCTTACTTTCTGGAATCTTCTCAAGTTTCTGCCTCCCGGCGGCAATTGCTCCTGAGGAAACTATTACTATCTCCTTATCTTGATGATGAAGTTGTGCTACTTGCTTTGCCAGATTAGCCATGATTTGTAAGTCGAGGTGCTCAGTTCCTGAAGTGAGGAGACTGGTGCCAAGTTTAGCCACTATACGCTGGTAAGACATGGATAAAAATTTATCAGTTTTCACTCATACTGACAACTCATGTTACAATTTAGCCATTCAGCCGTCAATTATCAGTATTTGACCGGTTACTGTTGGCTGTTGTTGAAAGCTGAGTATGAATCTTTCTTGTCTGCTTCCTTCACTGGAGAAAACCACCGCCTATAGGCAACTGGTGGGTCGATTACTGACAGCCAAAAATGAGCATAAGACAGCTATCATTGATGCCGCTAAACCTTACTTGATAGCTGCTCTTTATAGTGAACTCGGCTTACCTTTAGTAGTGATAACTGCCCAACCTGAGAAAGCCTACAGGCTCTATGAGCAGCTTCAAATTTGGTGTCCTCCTTCAGCTAATTTGCATCTGTTTCCCGAGCTTGATTTCTTGCCTTATGAATATCTCTCTTCTTATTCCGCTAACGCTATGTGGGAAAGATTACAGACATTAGCTGCTCTAGGTCTTTATGAGGATGGCGCTAAGCCTCCTTTAATAATCGCTTCGGCCTTGGCAATGATAACTAAAACTATTTCTGAGAAAGATTTTACTTCTGCTTGCCAGATTTTGAAGCGGGGCATGGTTGCTGACCCATTAAGCTTGTTGCGAAGATGGCACTTTATGGGTTATGAGATGGAGAGTATTGTCGAAGTACCCGGGACGATGTGCAGAAGGGGTGGAATCATTGATATCTTCTCTCCTTGCAGCCGCTTACCAGCGCGAATCGAATTCTTTGATAATCAGATAGAGAGCATAAGGCTTTTCCAGCCGGAAAGCCAATGCTCTAGCGAACTCGTAAGCTCGGTTGCTATTGCTCCAGCTAGAGAACTTCTCATACCTGATGGGATGCACATCAACCCTTTAACTTTAGATAATTGCGATATTGAAATAAAGCAACGCTTCCAGGGTGATATAGATAAACTAGAGCAAGGCCAGTGGTTTTCAGGTGCTCTTTTCTATTTTCCCCTATTTAATAAAGGAAATATCCTCGATTATCTGGATGACAATGCCATTCTTATACTTGATGTTCCTCAAGAAATTGAAGATGCTGTTAAGAAATTATGCCAGGAGGTTCAAGAGTTAAGAATGGCGAAACTTGAGTATGGTAAGTTGCTTCAAAATCTTCCCTCTCCGTATTTTACATGGGGAGAGATAGAATCAAAGATAAGTACCAGGCGGCGGCTCAACCTGGAGCCGTGGAATCTCTCAGAAAGTGACTCGCAATTTTTACCTTTTACTTTAACTCCAAGATATGGTGGGCAGTTAGAAAAATTCCTCCAGGCAGCCAAGCAAATGTTGTGCGAGAAACAGCGCTTGCTTATAGTCAGTCATCAAGCGAACCGTCTTGTTGAGCTATTCCAGGAAAAAGGTGTGCCACTTTCTCCTGTTTCGGAGTTAAAAGAAATACCTCCGCCTGGCTCTATCGCTCTGCTGCAAGGTTTGGCAGGAGAGATGTTGAAATCTCTTCCCACCGAAGGCTGGAAAATGAATAATCTACGCTTGATTACAGATGCGGAACTATTTGGATTGGTAAAGCAGACCCGCCTGAGTAAGAAGATGCCAGTACGCCGTCATTGGCTTACTCACCAGTTAATGCCTAGAGATTATGTGGTTCATATTGACCATGGCATTGGCAAATTTAAGGGCCTCACTCGGATGTCTGCTAATGGAATTGAGCAAGAATATCTTGTCTTGGAATATGCTGGCAGTGATAGGCTTTACGTACCTACAAATCAGATGGCGCGGCTGAGTCTTTATACTGGTGCCGGTGAGCGGACACCATCTTTAAACAGATTGGGAACCCAAGAATGGGAAAGGATAAAGAAGAGGGTTAAAGAATCAATAGCTGATATTGCCCAGGAGATGCTTGCACTTTATGCTTCTCGTGAAGTGAATCCAGGCTTTGCTTTCTCTGCTGATACACTGTGGCAACAGGAGTTGGAGGTTTCATTTCCCTATGTAGAAACTCCTGATCAGGTTGAGGCAATTATAGCTGTTAAGAAAGATATGGAGAAACCCAGCCCCATGGACCGGCTTATCTGTGGAGATGTGGGCTATGGTAAGACGGAAGTGGCCCTCCGTGCTGCTTTCAAAGCAGTAATGGATAGCAAACAAACGGTCATATTGGTTCCTACTACTGTGCTGGCTCAGCAACATTTCACCACCTTCAAGGAAAGATTACAAGCTTTTCCTATAAGAGTGGAGATGCTAAGCCGTTTTTGCTCCAGAGACAAAGAACGAGAAATCCTTGCAGGACTATCTTCTGGTGTGGTGGATATATGTATTGGCACTCACCGATTGCTGCAGAACGATGTCGCCTTTAAAGACCTGGGGCTGGTGATAATTGATGAAGAGCAGCGCTTTGGCGTGATGCAAAAGGAAAAACTGAAGAAGATGAGAGAAGAGGTGAAAGTTCTTACCTTGAGCGCCACTCCTATTCCCCGCACTCTACATATGTCTCTGAGCGGAATCAGGGATATGAGCGTCATAGAAACGCCGCCTGAGGAACGACTATCCATTAAAACTCATGTTGGCTCTTACGATGATCATTTAATACGCCAAGCGATACTACACGAAATGGGAAGAAACGGTCAGGTGTTCTTCGTTCACAATCGAATTGAAAGTATAGCCATCGTTGCCCATGAGCTACAGGTTTTGGTACCGGAGGCACGAATAGCCATAGCTCATGGGCGAATGCCTGAAGAAGAATTGGAAGAGGTAGCGTTGCAATTTGTCGCCGGCAGCTATGATGTTTTACTCACCACGACTATTATTGAATCGGGCTTGGATATGCCCAACGTTAATACCCTGATTGTTGACCAATCTGACAAATTGGGCTTAGCTCAGCTTTATCAACTAAGAGGTAGAATAGGCCGTGGTAGCAAACAGGCATATGCCTATTTCTTCTTTGATAGGGATAAGCAGTTAACTTCTCAGGCATATAAAAGGCTTAAAACTATCTTTGAGGCCAGTGAACTGGGCACTGGATTCAGCATTGCTGTGAAAGATCTGGAGATTCGGGGTGCCGGAAGTCTATTAGGCGTCAGGCAAAGCGGGCACATAGCTGCTGTGGGTTTTGACCTTTATTGTCAACTGCTGGCTCAGGCTGTGGAGGATTTGAAAAAAGGGCGATCTGGTGAAGTCAGGAAAGCGAGGCCTGAGTTCGCTCCGAGCATTTCTTTACCAGTGACAGCCTTTATACCCAAAGAATATATATCTGATCTGGGCATTCGTTTGAGCCTATATCACAGGCTGGCAAAAATGGAACATGAACAGCAAGTACAAGACATAGCACAAGAACTAGAGGACAGGTTTGGCAGCTTGCCTGGTCCGGCAAGAAACCTTCTTTACATTATAGAGATAAAGACGCTTGCTGCTCTGCAAGGAATACAATCAATCTACGCCCGAGGCAGACAGGTGGTAATAGATTTACCGTCAGGGAGAAAACTGCCCCCTTCACTTTATAAAAATGAATATAAAAAGGCAATAAATATTGGCACCCAACAAATCAGGTTAGATACGAAGCGATTGGGGGACAAATGGCAGGAGGCATTAAAAAGCCTTCTGCAAAGTGATGCAAATTATTAGAGCGTCTTTGATTTGGGATGTTCCCAAGCTCTAATAGCTATTTAGCTAACAAGCCAATAGGCAAAACCCATCTGCCGTACATTGCATTTAGAACAACCGCTGCTGAACCGTAAACAGCGGCAGCGCCACAGAAAATCCCCTCTACTCCAGCAACCTTAGCTGAGAGAGTACCAAAGAAAACTGCTGCAAGTAACCAGAACAATAGAGTTAATGTGGCAAATACAAATACATGAACTTTGGAGATCTTGAATGTGCCAACAGTCATGTAAGCGGTAAAGATGCCCCACAGGATGCATACCCAGGCAAGACCTGTACTTGATAATGTGACTACACCAAGCCACTCCATGAGAAACATGAAGCTCAAACCTATCCAGAACAAACCGTAGGAAGTGAAGGCGGTTAATCCGAAGGTATCGCCACGACGACCATCTATTATACCGGCAATAACCTGTGCCAAACCTCCCCAGAAAAACCCGTAAAGCAAGGGCTCCACATTAGATATTACACCTATATTGTGTATTTGAAGCAGGATGGTGTTGAAGCCAAAGCCAGCAAGCCCTAGAGCTCCTGGGTGCCCCCATTTAACTTCTTCTGCCATAAATAACTTTCTCCTTTCAAAATATAATTAATGGTGCCAAGTAATTTTTTGCATCTTACTTGGCACCATTTTCTCAGGCATCTTTGAATCTAAACCTGCGCTCTTCCTTTTTTTCAGCCTCGAACTTGCTTTTTAATAGTCTCCACGACTGCTGGGTTCTCTAAAGAAGTTACATCGCCTACGTCCTCATTGTTGGAAATAGATGCGAGTACGCGGCGCATGATTTTCCCAGAGCGTGTCTTGGGCATATCAGGCACGATGTAAACTTTATGCGGCATGGCAATCGGGCTAATATCGCTCCTAACTTTATTTTTGATTTTACTTTCCAGTTCCTCGCTGGGCTTGTATCCCGGCTTTAAAGAGACATAAAGGTCAGGTACAGTGCCTTTTATCTCATCTTTCTTCGCTATAACCGCTGCTTCTGCCACCTCTTCATTGGTACAAGCGGAGCTCTCTATCTCCTTAGTCCCTAATCGCTCCCCCGCAACATTTATTACATCGTCCACTCTACCTAAAAGTCGGAAGTATCCATCTGCTGCTTGCATAGAACCATCGCCGGCGAAATAAATATAGTCGCGGTAATCCTTGCTTCCTAATTTGGAATATTTTTCATAATAGGTCTCAACATACCGGTCAGGGTCTTTCCATATTGTCTGGAACGCCCCTGGCCATGGCCTTTTAATGCATATATTCCCTGCTCTGCCAGACCCCGCTGGGATTTCACTTCCATCTTCGTCAATGACCACTGGGAATATACCTGGCATTCCTACGCCGCAACTGCCCGGCTTCATTGGTTTAAGCGCTGGCAAATTACTGCCAATGACTCCTCCGTTTTCTGTTTGCCACCATGTATCGATAATTGTCGCCTCTCCCTTTCCAACCTTCTCATAATACCATCTCCATACTTGTGGCTCTATTGGCTCTCCCACCGTGCACATTAGCTTGAAGTGGTAGTCATATTTGCTAGGTTCATCAGGGCCGTCCTTTCTTATCATACGGATTAAAGTAGGAGATGTATGAAATATGTTTACCCCAAGGTCTTGGGATATCCTCCAGGGTCGTCCTGCATCAGGATAGGTTGGCGTCCCTTCATATACTACGCTGGTTGCTGCAATAGCTAATGGGCCATAAACAATATATGAATGCCCGGTAATCCATCCTATATCTGCAAGACACCAATATGTGTCTTCAGGATGGATGTCAAAAAGATACTTTGATGTGCCAGCAACATAACTTAAATATCCGGCATTGCTGTGCTGACATCCTTTAGGCTTTGCCGTTGTTCCACTGGTATACATCAAAAATAGAGGGTCTTCAGCTGCCTTAGAAACAGGCTCTACTCTTTTCCCTCTACAATTCTTCAGCAGGTCATTGATGATGTAATCTCGCCCTTCAACCAGGGGAGTTTTGGAGCTATACTTGCCAGGATACCTCTCCCAGATTAAAACCTTTTCAATCTTGGTTTCCTTCAAATTTTTAAGGCAATCTTCGGCTTGAGCTTTCTGATCAAGAAACCTACCCCTTCGATAATAGCCATCTATAGTTATCAAGACCTTACTTCCAGCATCATCCGATCTGTCAGCAACATTTTTGCCGCTCATCCCACCGAACACCTCGCAGTGAATCGCACCTATTCGAGCGCAAGCAAGCATTGATATCGGCAGCTCAGCGACCATTGGCAGATGCATCGATACTACATCGTTTTCTTTAACTCCCATATCTTGAAGGAGCGCGGCAAATTCATTGACCCTTCTGTAAAGTTCCTTGTAAGTTATAAACTGATAAAGTTCGTCTTCAGGCTCTGGCGCAAATATGATCGCTGCTTTATTTCCATATTTCTCCAAATGACGGTCAACGCAGTTGTAGCAGGCATTCAACTTCCCGCCAACGAACCATTTGAAGAAAGGTGGGTTGCTAGCATCAAGCGTTTGTGTCCAATATCTATCCCAGCTAAGCATATCAGCATATTCCTTGAAACACTCGGGATAATTTTCTTCCGAAAAGCGGTCATAAATTTCAGGGTCATTCATATTTGCCTGTCTAATGAACTCCTCTTTAGGAGGGATATACTCCTCTTCTTTCCAATGGACTGTAATAGCCTCCTCTCCTACTCTCTTTTCTTCTGCCATGTTAATACCTCCTTATTGTTTGTGTAATTGTTAGCTATTAGACTAAAATTTGAAATTCAAATATTAGCAAGCTGCTCAGCAAGCTCACCCCAGAATTTCTCAGGATTCTCAATGGACTCCTTATAAATCCTTTTATAATCCTCCATGCTCTTGATGTAAGCTTTTTTGCTTACTTCTCCTGATGGGGGGAATATACGCTTCTCCTCCATCATGGAAATCATACCTTTGTCTGCTGTCATTAAATACCTCCTATTCTGTCTTTGTTATCCTTCGTTTTTTGGTGCAAACTGTGGCGATTCTAGCAAAGTCTCATGTAAAAATCAAATCGTGGCTGTCAGCGGTAATGGGCTCACAAAGGCCATCTGATACACAGCTTACCTTCACATTTACAACAGAGGCCGGACTGTGTTTGCCTAAATGCTCCTTCTTTACTAAAATATAGCAAGCTACTGCGTAGGAACTTCACAGCAGCTTGCTATTTAGATTAAGGCAGATAGTTCCCCTTTTATCATTTACTTGAGAAATTGGCTTCTTGTGCGTAGTTTAGTATGGAGCATATCCCTGGGAGGAGAACTGCCGCCTTTATTCTGAGGATAAGCCCAATCGGGTGAGCACGATGATTGACCAGGATTAAACCGGGTTTATTATGACAGAAGAGCATAAGGATTCTCACTATGGCAAATCGTTCTCTCTGCTGAGGTACTTGCGTGCTCACCCATTTGTCTCTATCACTATCCTCAGTGTTATTGTTGGTTTAGGTGGTGGATTTGGTGCCGTCGTTTTCAGGTGGCTTATCAAGACATTTCATCAGCTTTTCTTAGTTAGAATGACTGACTCCTTAACTTTCTTAGGACATTACTCTGTCATTTTAGCACCTGTAGTAGGTGGAGCTATCGTTGGTTGCATTATTTACTTTACCAAGACAGGTGAGACAAAAGGTCATGGTGTTCCCGAAGTAATGGAAGCAGTATGGGAACAAGGGGGACGTATCCGACCGAAAGTAGCAGCGGTTAAAGTGCTGGCTTCGTCGATATGTCTTGGTAGTGGAGGTTCTGCAGGGAGGGAGGGGCCAATTGTCCAGATTGGTTCTAGCATTGGCTCAAGTCTGGCGCAGTGGTTTCGCTTGCCGGAGGATTGGGTAAAGACTCTGGTTGCCTGTGGAGCGGCGGCAGGCATCTCTGCGACGTTCAATGCTCCTATCGGGGGCATATTTTTTGCCCTTGAGATTATCTTGGGCCGGGTTCTAAGTCCGCGTCTGGGTTTTGTGGTTATAAGTTCTGTGGTGGCTGATCTCATCGCTCATATTTTTCTGGGAGACTTCCGCACTTTCGACATGCCTGTGGAATATGCTCTTAATAGTTATGGCGAATTACCTTTGTATATTTTGTTGGGTTTATTATGCGCTCTTATTGCTGTTCTTTTCACTCGCTCCCTCTATAAAATAGAAGATGGTTTTAATGCCTTAAAATTGCCAGAATATCTAAAGCCTGCTCTGGGAGGAATAGCTGTTGGTCTCATGGGATTCTACAATCCTTATCTCTTCGGTGTCGGCTATGACGGCGTGGATCAGGTGCTGGCGGGCAACATCGCGCTTTCCTCTTTAATAGCATTGCTGTTTCTGAAGATATTGGCTACTTCATTTACTCTGGGGAGTGGAGGAAGTGGGGGCATCTTTGCCCCTAGTTTATTTATGGGGGCTATGTTGGGGGGAATCTTTGGAAGGGTAGCAAGTATTTTCTTGCCTGGAGTTGTTGGCCCCTCGGGTGCTTATGCTCTGGTAGGTATGGCAGCAGTTTTTGCTGGGGCCGCACGGGCACCAATAACATCTTTCCTCATCCTTTTTGAGATGACTAGAGACTATGCCATCATCTTGCCTCTGTTGCTGGCTGTGGTGACCAGTACCCTTCTTGCTCGCAAGCTTAGCCGTGAATCCATATATACTTTGAAGTTAGCGCGGCGTGGCATAAGTAAAGGGCGTCCAGAGGAAGCTGCTTTCCTGTCAAAAGTTAGCGTTGGTGAGGTGATGACGCGTCATTTCCCCACTATACTAGCCAAAAAGAGCATTCCTGAATTGGCGGAGAAGCTAAATAAGACCGGGCACCATGGGATACCTGTAATTGACGAGGAAGGTCGTCTTTGTGGAATGGTTACCTTAAGCGATATTGAATCCAGAATAACAGGAGATATTAAGAAACTTACTGTAGCTGATATCGCTACTAAGCGGTTGATTACAGCTTACCCTGATCAGCGTTTGAGTGAGTTGGTTGAACATCTGGGTATGGGAACCAGCGAAGTCCCGCGGATTCCTGTTGTGAGCCGAGAAGACCCCAGGCAGCTTTTGGGGGTATTGCGCCGCCAGGATATTATTAAAGGTTACGCCAAAGAGGTGGCAGAAGTACATAAAGAAGAGGAATGAAAGTATTAGGTATTGAAACTTCCTGTGATGAAACTGCAGCTGCAGTGGTTGAAAATGGCAGGAAGATACTTTCCAATGTTGTTGCCTCACAGATAGATATTCATGCTCGCTATGGTGGCATAGTACCTGAGGTAGCTTCAAGACAGCACCTCCTCACCATCATCCCGGTGATAAGTAGAGCAATGGTCGAAGCTGAAGTCACCTGGCAAGATATTGATGGTGTTGCGGTGACGTATGGCCCTGGCCTGGCTGGCTCTCTGCTGGTGGGAGTAAATACAGCTAAGGCAATTGCTTGGGCTAAAAATCTGCCTGTTGTTGGAATTAACCATCTTGAAGCGCATATTTATGCTAATTGGCTAGGAAATGAGAGGTTACCGGTTTTCCCCTGTCTTTGCCTTATCGTCTCAGGAGGGCATAGCGACTTGATATTGATGAAAGGGCAGGGTCAATTCAAGAAATTGGGGCGAACTCGCGATGATGCTGCTGGTGAAGCTCTGGATAAAGCAGCTAGAATTTTGGGATTAGGATATCCTGGCGGACCTGCTATAGAACAAGCTGCTGAACATGGAACTCCCTGCTTCAGTTTCCCTCGTGCTTGGCTTAGGGGAAACTATGATTTCAGCTTCAGTGGTTTGAAAACCTCCCTGTGGCATCTTGCCCAAAGAGAACAAATCTCGCAGGCTGATGCTGCAGCGAGTTTTCAGTGGGCGATAGTAGATGTTTTGGTTGGTAAAACGGTTGAAGCAGCCAAGCAACTGGGAGTAAAACAAATTGTGCTCAGTGGAGGCGTGACAGCTAATCAGAAGCTAAGAAAACACTTTGTTGATTGTGCACCAGTTCCCGTGGCCATTCCTCCACCTCATTTGTGTACTGATAATGCTGCCATGGTTGCTGCTTGTGGCTATTATCATCTTCAAACTGGTGAATCAAGCAACTATGAGCTGGATGTAGTTCCCGGTCTCGGTCTGGGTTAAAGAAAGGATGCTGAGTATCTCTCTTATGTCGCAGTAGTAATAAGGTCTTGTGTTGAAAGAGAATTGGTTGCGGAGGCTGAGATACATGGGTAACACTCATGGTATGGTTAGTAGCGATATTAAGTTACCATGAGGAGTTATCGAAATGAGAAAACCAAGCAGCTTCTATTTCTTTAAAACCAAGCCTATCATCTCAAAGAGTAG
>JAYENW010000012.1:0-14227 GCA_034722275.1 Chloroflexota bacterium
ACACCTTTTCAGATGGAGATTGTCCTGCCGCAGTGGGGACATCTGACCCTGTTTCCCTTGAAACCTGGAGGCAGCCTTAACCTGGTACCACATTCACAGGAGATGGTGTTATATCTGTGCAGTTTCCAGAGCGCATCCGAGGTTTCGCGCTTGCGCTGAGTCTCGTCCGGTTCCTTTTCTCTCGCCTGAGGAGCGGCTGCCCGAAAGGAGACTGCTCCAGCGGCGAGGGCGGAGGCAGGGATAACTCCCTTATTGCCTTTTTGATGAACCTGGCGGTAAGCCTGGTCGTAATCAGAAGGAGAAGCGCCCGCCATAGCACGGAGGATGCGGATTCTTTCCGAGATGGGAGGATGCGTGCTGGAGAGGTCGCTGGCAGCCATGCCCTTCTTGCGAAAGGGGTTGATGATATACATGGGCGCTGTAGCCTTATTGGCTGATTTCAACTGACCCGTGGAAGCTCCCAGCTTTTCCAGCGCCGAAGCCAGGCCCTCAGGGTATCTGGTATACAGAGCCGAAGAAGCATCAGCGAGATATTCTCTTTTCCGGGAAATAGCAAAGTAAATCATTTGTGCCGCAATCGGAGCCAGTATCACCAGCAGGAGAGCCACGGCGAGAATTATCAGTTGTCCACTTCCTCCTCCCGAGGAAGAAGAAGTTCTTCTGCCTCCGGTCAGCGCGCTGAAAAACATCATGCGCGAGGCATACCAGGAAAGGAGGACGATAGAGCCCAGCAGTATGCTGCACATAGCCATCAGCAGCACATCGCGGTTCCTGATATGACTTATCTCATGGCCAATGACGCCCTGCAGTTCATCGCGGTTGAGCTTCTGCAGCAGGCCCGAGGTAACCGCAACTGCAGCTTGGTCGGGATTTCGTCCTGTAGCAAAGGCATTCAGCGACGGGTCGTCAATGATATATATGTCAGGCATCTTCTCCAGCCCAGAAGCAATTTTCATCTCCTCAACCACATTGTAGAGGCGGGGGTGGTCATCCCGGCCGATTTTCTTTGCTTTCGCCATGGAAAGCAGTATATTGTCTCCCTGGAAGAGACCCACCAGGTTTAGTATCGCCCATACTATCAGGGCGATAATCAGGCCGCCGGTGCCGCTGCCGAAGAAATACAAACCCAGGAAATAGCCAATGAGGATCAGCAATACAGCCATGGCAATCACCAGTATCACCGACCGCGTCTGGTTGGACCTTATCTGCTCCCACATGGCTGATTACGCTCTTAAGTGAAGCTGACCTTGGGAGCTTCTCTCTCAGCAGGCGCCGTGATTTCAAAGAAATCATCAGCCTTGAAACCAGCCACGCCGGCTATCATGCTGGAAGGGAACATCATTGTCTGGTTGTTATATCTCAAGACGGAATCGTTGTAGTACTGGCGCGAAAAGCCTATCTTGTTCTCCGTCGAGGTAAGCTCTTCCTGCAGCGCCAGGAAGTTCTGGTTGGCTTTGAGGTCAGGATAGTTTTCAGCTACGGCAATGAGCTTGCCCAGGGCAGCACTCAGTTCGCCTTCAGCCTTACTCCTCACGGCTGCTCCAGAGGAAGCCACCTGCTGGGCGAGATTGCGAGCCTTGGTTACCGCCTCCAGCGTCTCCCTTTCATGTTTCATATAGCCTTTGACAGTTTCCATGAGGTTGGGAATGAGGTCATGTCGTCTTTTCAGTTGAACATCTATCTGCGCCCAGGCGTTCTTCACCTGGTTGCGCAGCCTGACAAGGTTGTTATAAAGTACAACGAAGACCACAGCGAGAACCACCACAATGCCACCAATAATATAAGCTGCTAACATAGGACACCTCCAGTAATCTGTGCCGATTTCATTTTTCTATTCAGGGGCCAGGAATACTTCCTGGAGAAAATTAATGACCTCCTGCTGCGAACCCTGTTTCCCTTCAGGTTTCTCCGCCAGTTGTTTTAATAACTGCGAAAGCTCACCGCCGTCAAACCATAAGCCGTCTCCCCGGTCGCAAACATCAATAAGTAGTCCAGGCTGTTGTCCCATAATGACTTTCTTCATCTTATAGCCACAAAGAGGACAGCGCCGCTTCTTCTCCTGTGACTCAGCTTCTGGCGAGTTGATGATATTTTTGAGGTAAAGGTTCTGGCTCTCCAGGTCCATGGATTTGAGCAAAAGCGTGAGCTCTCCGGAATCGAACCATACCCCCCCACATTCCAGGCAGTAATCGAGCTCGATATCTTTATGTTCCACAACTATCATGTCAGATTTACAAACAGGACATATCATAGCAATCCCGCCTCTCAGATAATTGGGATAGTGTAGCGTCTGAGCAGAGAGCTGTCAAATATTGCTAGTCCAGGCAGCAACGGTGCGGGAGAGCCGACTCTTCCGCACCGTCAGGTCATTTCCAATAGCTATTTCAGCAGCCTGGATACAAAGTTCAGGGTGAAGGTTATCCTGCCGCCGGGAGACAGATTCTGGTGTGGTGATGGCGTAATGCTTTCCAGCATAGAGTTCTCAGGCCCACCGGAAGAATAGGAAAGGGTATAAGCTCCCTGAGGACAGTTGTCAAAGCTCTTAGGAACAGAAGAGGCAGAGTCCACATACGGTCCAGCTAGAGTATACCTGACCGTGCCCTGCCATGGATGACCATTAAAGGTGGCATTGACAATTACTGTTCCCTTGGCCTGCGAATAGAAATTCAAGGTGAAGGTTATCGTCTGTCCAGAACGCACATTCTGCCTCGATGATGGTGAAATGCCGCCCAGGGACGCTCCGGTAGGGCCGCCGGAACGGTAGACCAGAGAATAAGTCCCCGCAGGTACATTGCGGAAGGTGTCAGGCATAGTGGAACTGGAGTCTGAATATGGCCCTTCTATTCCATAGTTGATTGTTCCTGAGCCAGGAGCAGTTTCCCATGTCCTGCCATCAAGGGTGGCATTGACCCTTATAGTGCTGCTGGCTTGCGAATGGAAGTTAAAGGTAAATCTTATGCTCTCATTGGGGCCTACACTCTGTGATGGTGACGGTGAAATGTTGCCCAGGGTTGCTCCAGCAGGGCCACCGGAACGATAATGTATGGTATAGGTTCCTGCAGGCAAACCACTAAAATTATCAGGAACATAAGAACTGGAATCAGTGCATGGCCCGCTTACGGTGTAGCTGATATTTCCCCGCCATGACGCACCATCAAGCGTGGCGTTTATCATTATGGTACTGCTGGACTGCGAATAGAAGTTAAAAGTGAAGACCACAGTGCTGCCGGGATTCAGAGTTTGCGATGAGCCGGGTGAAATACCGCCCATCGTTGCTCCAGCAGGGCCACCAGAACGATAGTGTATATGATAGGTTCCTGCAGGCAAACCACCAAAGTTATCAGGAACATAAGAGCTGGAATCATCATATGGCCCGTTTATGCTGTAGTTCATATTTCCTCGCCAGGACACACCATCAAGCGTGGCATTGACTCTTATGGTACTGGAAGTTCGGGAATGGAAGTGCAAAGTGAAAGTCAGGGCACCTCCGGCAGATAGAGTCTGCGTTGGCGATGGTGTGATTTCAGCCATTGTGGCTCCTCCAGGACCACCAGAACGAAAAGTGACGGTATAGGTTCCCGGAGATAAATTGTTAAAGGTCTGGGGCACAGAAGCAAGAGAATCTGTGTATGGCCCACTTATACTGTAGTGAGCTCCCCCGGTCCAGGGATTACCATCAAAGGTAGCATTGACCATTATGCTGCTGCCAGCTTGAGTCTGGAAGTTCAGTGTGAAGGTGATGGAGCCATTGGCAGCTAAATTCTGAGTGGCTGATGGCGTGATGTTGGCCAGTGTCGCACCTGCAGGACCGCCAGAACTAAAGCTTAGAGTGTAGCTTCCCGTGGGGAAGCTGCTGAAGGTTTGAGGTGCAGAAGAGCCCGAATCAGTCTTGGCACCGCTCAGGGCATAGTTCACCGCTCCTGACCAGGAGGCACCATTGAGTGTAGCCCTGACCATTATCGTGCCTGCAGCGACGCCGGGGTGACATCAATCGGACTGAGCATTGAGCTGCCTGACGAGCAGGTTTCCAATGCTTACACCACCAAGTCAATATCGTTCAGCCATTTCTTCGCTCGTAAAGTCATGCTGGTGAAATACGCTATTGCCTTTATCATAATGCCGGGAGGCATGGGCACGCTTGATGAACTGAGCGAAGTGCTGATTCTGATGCAGACCCATAAGATAAAGCCATTTCCGGTAGTGCTGTTCAACAGCGAATACTGGAAGGGACTTCTGAACTGGCTGGAGAGTTCTGTCCTGAAGGGAGGGTATATCTCCGAAGATGACCTTCAACTGCTGAGAGTCTGTGACGATACTGATGAGGTAATTGAGGTTGTCCAGAAATGGTATATCAAGCAAGAGGTCGTCGGCAGGAAAGCCCTGGTCAGGTAACTAGGGAGCGTTTTTCTTTGAAGCCCGATAGTCCGCAAGGCCATGTATCTTAATCTGAAGTTTTTAGGTGCGGCTCAGAATGTCACCGGCTCGCGATTTCTGGTAGAGACCAGCAGCACCAGGTTTCTGGTGGATTGCGGACTCCATCAGGAAAGAGAGTTCCGGTGGAGAGATTGGAATCCCTTTCCCGTTTCTCCTGATACCATTGATGCTGTGCTTCTAACCCACGCTCATCTTGACCATTGTGGTCTGCTGCCCAAGCTGGTGCGTGAAGGCTTCCACGGCTCCATTTACTGTACCGCCGCCACTTCTGAAATTGCTCAAATCGTACTTATGGACAGTGCCCATATTCAGCAGTACGATGCGGAATTCAAGAAGAAAAGACACCAGCGAGAAGGGAGAAAGGGCACTCATCCTGAAATTCCGCTTTACACAACGGATGACGCCGCTGCCTGTTTCCCTTTGTTCTCACCTGTGCCTTACCAGAAATCAGTCCAGATAGGAGAGGGAGTTACAGCCACTTTCTACGATGCCGGCCACATTCTCGGCTCATCCATGATAAAGGTCACCATAGAGCAGAAGGGAGAAAAAAGGACAGTTCTCTTTTCCGGAGATGTTGGGCGCTGGAACAAACCCATACTGCAAGACCCCACCCTTTTCGACGATGCTGATTATGTGCTGGTGGAATCCACCTATGGCAATAGATTGCATGAAAGCCAGGATATCATCGGCGATGAGCTTGCCAGAGTAATAAACCAGACCGTGCAAGCTGGAGGGAATATATATGTCCCCAGCTTCGCCCTGGAGAGGTCCCAGGAGATTCTCTACTACATGAATAAACTATTGGTTGTGGACCGCATACCTCACATCATGGTTTTCGTTGACAGCCCTATGGCAGTAAGCGTCACGGAAGTGTTTCAGCATCATCCCGAACTCTTTGATAAGGAGATGATGGAGCTCATTCGCAAAGGCAATTCTCCTTTCGATTTCCCCACTCTCACCATGACCAGGACAGCAGAGCAGTCGAAGGCACTGAATTATATAACAGGAACTGCCATGATAATCGCTGGCTCAGGCATGTGCACCGGAGGCAGGATAAAGCACCACCTTGTGAAAAACATCTCTCGCCCGCAAAGCACAATTCTCTTCGTGGGATATCAAGCAGTGGGCACACTGGGCAGGCAAATAGCTGATGGAGCTGAAGAAGTGAGGATACTGGGGCAAAAGCATCCTGTTAGAGCGAGAGTTGCTCAGATACACGGCTTTTCAGCTCACGCTGACAGAGATGAACTCTATCACTGGTTATCAAGTTTGCAAAGAGCGCCGCGGCATGTTTTTATCGTTCACGGGGAACCGCAGGCAGCCCTGGAGTTCGCCGATTTCTTGAACAAAAAAACGGGCTGGGAAATATCGGTGCCAGAGTATGAGAACGAAGTTGTTCTATCCTGAGCCATACAAGGAGGCAACATGTCAGAGAAACAGGAAAGAAAGATACCCATAGAAAAGGAGCTGGCAAAACATATTGAAGGCGAGGTGGCTCGCCATGCCTGTAGGCGCAGTGATTCTGGCAGCCACAGGCGCATGGTACAAGAAAACAGCAGGCTGAAGGAGAATGAGGCGGGGGTGAACCCCGCCACTACAGTTAGATTTCGTAGTGTCGGGACCTGTGCCCGACTTATTAAATGCACAACCAGTGTTTGACATCCGGCGCTTTTCATGGTAGATTCTCTATCTTCGTTATGAATCGCTTCGAAGAATTAATGAGGGCATTGGGATACAGGCTAAATGCCCTCATTTTTTGTTCCGTAAAAACGGGTCGAGTAAGCCTGAAATACAATTAAAGGAGGTATGTGATGTCACAAATACCCGGGATATTCTGGGTGGTGGCGGTAGGCATTGTCATCGGCATCGTATTTGCCCTGGTACTGGTGAGGTACATCCTGCGCAGTGGCCAGGGGACAAAGGAAATGAAGGATGTCAATAGCATGATTACAGAGGGTGCCTGGGCTTTCATCCGACGCCAATACTCCACCATTGGCATAGTAGCCATCGTGGTGGCAGTGATAATTGGCGTACTGCTCGGCAAACTCTCCAGCACTACAGAGCTGGAGAGGCTGGGGCTGACGGCTTTTGGCTTGGGATGGAGGACTGGAGTAGCCTTCCTCGTCGGCGGAATTTGTTCCTGTGTTTCCGGAATTGTCGGCATGTGGATTGCGGTTAAATCCAATGTTCGCTGCGCTGCCGCTTCTCATAAAGGTTTGAACCAGGCTATCACGGTAGCACTGCGCGGTGGCGCGGTCTCCGGCTTTCTCGTTGTTTGCCTGAGTTTGCTGGGAGTAACGGTGATGTTCTTTGCCTATGGAGGAGCCAGCCATCCCGAAATCGCTCCCCACATCATCGTTGGCTTCGGTTTTGGAGCCAGCATGATAGCCTTATTCGCACAGCTTGGCGGTGGTATTTATACCAAAGCTGCTGACATGGGAGCTGACCTCGCTGGCAAGGTTGAAGCGGGAATCCCTGAAGATGACCCCCGCAATGCCGCAGTAATCGCTGACCAGGTTGGCGATAATGTTGGTGACTGCGCCGGCCGTGGAGCAGACCTCTTTGAATCTACGGCGGCAGAGAACATCGGCGCCATGATAATAGGTGTGTCCCTGTATGTAATCTCACTGAAGGCGGGGGTAGCTCCTATTATTGCTGTGGGCTGGGTTCTCTTTCCTCTTATCATTCGTGCCTTTGGCATCATCGCCAGCATGTTCGGCATACTGGCTGTTCATAGCCGTAGTGAGCACGAAGACCCCATGAATGCGCTCAACCGTGGTTATTATGTCGCCCTGGGATTATGTCTCATAGCGATGTTTGTCATCTCTAAAGTGATGTTTGCTCCCATGGTCAGCGGCTGGTTATGGCTCATGGGAGCTGGCTTCATTGGCATAATCTTCAGCATATTGGTGGTCTATGTTACTCAATACTACACCGAGTCCAAATTCAATCCGACCAGAAGGATCGCTGAGGCCTGCAAAACAGGGCCGGCAACGACGATAGTTACCGGGATGTCAGCAGGGTTTGAGACCATCATGCCAACGACAATCATTATCTCAGCGGCTCTGCTTCTCTCTTACTGGTTCGGCACAAATGCCGGGCTGGACATTCCCTGGTGGATAAGCGGCGCCTATGGCACTGCAGTAGCTACCATGGGCATGTTGATGACCTGTCCTTTCATCCTGGCAGAAGATACCTTTGGTCCCATAACCGATAACGCCAATGGAATTAACGAATTCACTCACGCCGGTGGCGAAATAAGGCGAGTTACCGACCATCTCGATGCCACAGGCAACACCACCAAGGCTCTGACCAAAGGGTACGCCATGATTTCAGCAGGTCTGGCAGGCTTCCTGCTCTTCCAGGCTTACTTCGACAGAGTGCTGCTTTTCCAGGGCCAGGAAGGGAGCATGTTCCATGTAAACCTTGTTTGTCCTGAGGTTCTTGTTGGTGGCATTCTGGCCATTATGACGGTCTTCCTCTTCAGCTCCTGGGGGCTCAAATCAGTAGGAGAGGCAGCAAGTGGAATCATCGATGAAGTCCGTCGTCAGATCAAAGCTGACCCTGGCATTATGAAAGGCACTTCGAGACCCAACTACGCCAGGGCAGTTGATATCACCACAAAGGCAGCCCTGAAGGGCATGATTGCCCCTGGATTGCTTCCAGTGCTTCTCCCCATAGTCATCGGGGTTGTTTTCAGATTCATACCTGGCTACAACGCTCCTATGGCAGTAGGTTCCTTTCTCATGGTAGGAACTTTCAGCGCTATTCTGATGGCTTCCTTTATGAACAACGGCGGCGGCGCCTGGGATAACGCCAAGAAATTCATTGAGGATGGGCAGCTCAAGGATGAAGCCGGTAATGTTATCCTCAAGGGTTCGCCGGAGCATGCTGCTGGTGTGGTTGGTGACACCGTTGGTGACCCTCTCAAGGATACCGTAGGCCCTTCACTGCACATTGTAGCCAAGCTTATCGCCACAGTAACATTGGTGATGTGTCCCCTGTGGATCATATAGCTTTAATTGAAATCAAATCCGAAGGGGTGACTTCTGAAGTCACCCCTTTTTTTGGGAAAACAAATGCCGTGCTACAATTAAGGCGTCATGCCAGATACAATACTCATCAAGGGCGCCCGGGAGCACAATCTCAAAAATATAGATGTTGCCCTTCCCAAGAACAAGCTGGTAGTCATTACGGGCATTTCCGGTTCCGGTAAAAGCTCGCTGGCTTTTGATACCATCTATGCTGAAGGACAGCGCAGGTATGTAGAATCTCTTTCCGCCTATGCCCGTCAGTTTCTGGGACGAATGGAGAAGCCCGATGTTGATTACATTGAAGGGCTGAGCCCGGCTATCTCCATTGACCAGAAAAGCCCCTCACACAACCCACGCTCCATAGTGGGCACGATGACGGAAACATACGACTATCTGCGCCTTCTCTTTGCTCGCATTGGACATCCACACTGCCCCAGGTGTGGACGTGCCATCTCCCGCCAGACGGTGCAGCAGATAGTAGATGCTGTCCAGGATATACCTCAGGGGAGCCGCATCATGATTCTGGCGCCGCTGATCAAGGACCGTAAGGGCGAGCATCAGGTGATATTACAGGACCTCAGAAAAGCAGGTTTTGTCAGGGTTCGGGTTGACGGCAAAATCCACGACCTCTCTGAGGAGCTTCAGCTCGATAAAAATAAGAAACACATCATTGAAGTGATTGTTGACCGCCTGCAGATAGAGAAGGATGAAAACGCCACCCGACTCGCCGATTCCATTGAGACAGCATTGAAGCTGGGAGCAGGAGCAGTGCTCATTTCCATCATAGGTGGAGAAGAGCTGCTTTTCTCAGAGCACTTTGCCTGTGTTTATTGCGGCATCAGCCTGGGAGAAATCGAGCCCAGGAACTTCAGCTTCAACAGCCCTCACGGAGCCTGTCCTGCCTGCACCGGACTGGGATTCAAGCTGGAGATAGACCTTAATCTTGTCATTCCTGACAAAAACCTCAGCCTGGAAGAAGGCGCCATCCATCCCTGGGCGAGAAATGGCATCATGAGCACCTGGTACAGCAGCATGCTCGAATCTCTGAGCCAGCGCTATGGTTTCTCCCTCTCCACGCCAATCAAGGAGATGGACAAATCCCACCTGAATTTGATTCTCTATGGTGATGACGGAGGTTTAGTTCCTGTAACTTATAAGGGGCACCACGGCAGACTGCGCCACTACTACACCAAGTTCGAGGGAGTCATACCCAACCTGGAGCGGCGCTACCGGGAAACCGAATCCAATGCCGCCAGAGACTATATCGACAGGTACATGTCCTCACGCCCTTGTCCGGCATGCCAGGGAAAGAGGCTGAAACCGGAATCACTGGCGGTGACCATCGAAGGCAAGAACATCATGGATGTCACCGCTATGTCTGTCAGCCAGGCTCTGGGCTGGATGAAAGAACTGAGCAGCCATATCAGCCTTCGAGAGCGCGCCATAGCTGGTCAAATCATTAAAGAAATTCAGGCTCGACTGGGCTTCTTGAAAAGCATCGGCCTGAGCTATCTGACCCTGGAGCGTCCTTCGGCAACGCTCTCCAGTGGTGAGGCACAGAGAATTCATCTGGCTACTCAAATTGGCAGCGGGCTCAGCGGCGTGCTTTATATCTGTGATGAGCCTACAGTGGGCCTGCACTCTGCTGACAGCTCCCGTCTCATAACTACATTGAACCAGCTCAGAGATTTAGGCAATACCGTGATTGTTGTTGAGCACGACGAAGCCATGATGAGGGCTGCTGATTACATCATCGATATGGGTCCCGGGGCAGGCAAAAATGGCGGGGCTATTGTAGCCACAGGAACGCTGCCAGACATCATGAGTTGCCCCAAATCAATAACGGGGCAATACCTGAGCGGAAGCAGGCAAATTCCCATGCCGCGGGAGCGCCGCCCCGGCTCAGGAAAAGAGCTAGTAGTCGAAGGAGCCAGAGAGAATAATCTAAAGAATATCAATGTTCACATTCCTCTGGGCCGCTTGGTATGCATCACGGGCGTTTCCGGCAGTGGCAAAAGTTCTCTCATCAATGAAGTTCTCTACAAGAATCTAGCTCGAATTTTCTATCGCAGCAGGGAAAGACCCGGCAAGTGCGATGACGTCACCGGCACAGAGCATATTGACAAGGTAATCAATATTGACCAATCACCCATCGGCCGCACGCCACGCAGCAACCCGGCTACCTACACCAGTTTGTTCACCCCCATAAGGCAACTTTTCACCGCAGTTCCCGAAGCCAGGATGCGCGGCTACCAGCCAGGGAGGTTTTCCTTCAATGTCAAAGGAGGACGCTGTGAAGCCTGTCAGGGCGCCGGCTATGTCCAGATAGAGATGCAATTTCTGCCTGATGTCACCGTCCCCTGCGAGCTATGTAAAGGGAAAAGGTATAACCGGGAAGCTCTGGAGATTCACTTCAAAGGGAAAAATATCGCCGAAATCCTCGATATGACCGTGGAGGAAGCCCTGTCCTTTTTTGAACACTTCCCTCAAGTCAAAAGGAGGCTGCAAACGCTGAGAGATGTCGGACTGGGGTATATCTGCCTGGGGCAGCCAGCGCCCACGCTTTCCGGAGGTGAGGCACAGAGGGTGAAGCTGGCTGCCGAGCTTTCCCGCCGCTCTACCGGCAGGACGCTCTATATACTGGATGAGCCCACTACAGGCCTTTCTTTCCCTGATATCGCCTCGCTGCTGGAGGTGCTGCAGCGCCTGGTGAACTATGGCAACACGGTAATCGTTATTGAACACCACCTGGATGTCATCAAAAACGCAGATTGGGTTATTGACCTTGGCCCCGGGGCGGGTGATGAGGGGGGCTATATTATGGCCACCGGAACGCCTGAGGAGATAGCTCAGGAAAAATCCTCGATAACCGGACGCTACCTGAAAGGCGTGCTTCAGAGAAGCCGCAGCAGTTGATACTTTAACAGGTCGGAGACAAGCCCCGCTTTTCGCCCTGTGCCTATGGATTTGTCAGGCATTCGTCATGGTTATCAACATTGCGCATGATGAAGGTGTCTCTTCTTCTCTCAAAGGTCATACGGTACTTGCTATTGACACGGGCTTCGAAAACTCCAGGAGCACTCTGGACAGGACGACTGCGAAGTCCCGGATGCCGAAAATCTGCATCGAGAAAACAGAGTGCTTTGTCCACTTTCCGCTGCGTTGCCCTGGGCAATTGAGCGTACTGCCTCACAAAACGCGCCGTAAGCTCGATAGGCATTATTTCTCAGCACTTGAAGTGTCCCTGGAGCTTTGATGAAGGAATTCTATAGCTTCCCCAGCATTATCAAAGTGATGGAGACCGCCAGCATTGATATCTTCCTGGGCCTCTTTTTCTCCATGTTGCCAGCGCTCACTCCAGAACCATGCCTGTTCTCTATCTATCAGTTTTTTTGCTCTGAGCACAATCTCGCCATTGCGCACCTGGATATCAAGAAAATCACCTTCCTCGATACCCAATTCCCGACGCACAGATAGAGGCAGGGTAAGCTGGGCTTTCTTCCGTATTTGAATCATTTCTGACATGGCTCAACTCCTACATTCTGACATTCCAACTATCTTGCCGAAGACTAGCATCATAAGTGAGCATCTGTCAACTTTTATCCCGCCTGGTCTATTGGTGAGAAATCGGCGGAGAGTGTATAATGGCAGTTAATCTATCCTGAAACAGGAAAAGTATGCAGGGTCGGGGCTTGTCCCCGACCGAGAGATACAAAGGATATGAACCGAAAAGAAGCGCTCAGCTCTATTAAAACTAATGTGGAGAATGAAAACCTGATACAGCACATGCTGGCTACCGAGGCTATCATGCGTGCTCTGGCCAGGAAGTTAGGTGAAGACGAAGACGAATGGGGGCTTACCGGCCTGTTCCACGACATGGATATCGAGCTTGTTCAGGAGGATATCAACAGCCACAGCAAACTGGGAGCAGACATAGCCAGAGAGCTGGGAGCCAGCGAGGCTATGGCCCACGCTATCTTATGCCACAACGAAGTACACGGCGTTCCCAGGGAAACAAAATTAGATAAGGCGCTTTTTTGTGCTGATTCTCTGAGTGAATTTATCACCGCTGCTGCCCTGGGCCATCCGAATAAACTGAAAGGCCTCACAGCCAAATCAGTGTTGAAGCGCTTCAAGGAGAAAAGATTTGCCGCCGAAATCAACAGAGAGCAGGTGGCCGGCTGCCAGGAGCTGGGGCTGCAACTGGGAGAATTCATCACACTGGGACTTGAAGCGATGAAAGGCACGGCTTCAAAGCCATAGTTATCAACGAAGACCAAAGCAGCCTCTATATTTCAGTCTGCTATTGCGCCAGGAACTCTGATACAGGACTAAATTCCTATCATTTCCAGGACTAAATTCCTATAGCATTTTCCCAGGAAGAGCTATATACTGATAGTTACTGATGCTATTCAATGATATACAAAGGTAAATAATGGACAGGAAAAGTAATGGAAACAACTTGTCTCAAAGAATGTTGACGGTAAAGGAAGTTGCCTCCTTTCTCAATGTTCATCCCAACACAGTCAGGCGCTGGGAAAGAAAAGGGCTGCTGACTTCATATAAACTGGGACCTCGCTACAGCATAAGGTTCAAGCAGGAGGATATTCTCGATTTCCTGGACAATTCCAAAATCGGAGCGCATACACAGCATGGCTGAATGAAAGAGTGAAAATGAAGCCAAAAAGAATACTGCTAGTTGAAGATGAGAGAATAGTTGCCGAAGATATACGGTTGACTCTGGAGAGCCTGGGATATGCCGTTTCCGCTGTAGTTTCTTCCGCGGAGGAAGCGGTTGCACATGCCGCGAAGGATAAGCCAGATTTAGTCTTGATGGACATTATGTTACAAGGAAAGATGAATGGCATCGAAGCTGCGGACCAGATACACTCCCGTTATGGCATTCCCATAGTATATCTCACCGCTTATGTCGATGAGGAAATTCTGCAGCGCTCCAAAATAACAGAGCCTTACGGCTATATCATCAAGCCATTCCAGGAGAAGGAATTACACTCCGCTGTAGAAATGGCTCTTTACAAAAGCGAGGCAGAAAAGGCACTGCAAGCATCCGAAGAGAAATACCGTGTGCTCTTCGAGAGTTCTCCATTTCTCCTGGCTCAGCATGATAAAGATGGGAGGTTCTTACTTCCAAATCCTGCCATGGCGAAAGCTGTAGGCTTCCCCAGAGAAAAGTTAGCTGGCAGGAAAATATCTGAAGTATTTCCCGAAGAGGTCGCACAGCCCCGAATGAAACGCATAAGAAAGGCTCTGGACGAGTGGCAAACTCAGGTCTTCGAAGATGAAGCGGGGGGAAGACATTTCCATAACATATTTGTTCCCCTCAGGATTCCAGGCAAAGAAGATACCATCCAGGTAATCGCTCAGGACATCACCCGGCAGAAGAAGATGGAGCAGGAAATAGCAATCCAGCGAGCACACCTTAGCTCTATCTTTGAGTACTCACGAGAAGGTATGGTAACTCTTGGCAAGGGCGATACCATCCTGGAGGCAAATAAAGGATTCCAGGATATCTATGGATACACGATTGAAGAAATCAGGGGGAAGCGGCTGGATGACCTCATAGTTCCGGAAAGATTTAAGGAGGAGGGCAAAACCCTTGACCAGAGAGCTCTGGCTCGTTTTGCCACATACGAGACAATCAGGAAAAGAAAGGATGGCACAGAAATAAATGTCTCCCTCTCTGCCGGCCCAATAAAAGTCGCTGGCGAAACTACAGGGCTTTTCGTAATCTTTCGTGA
>JAYENW010000012.1:14327-73820 GCA_034722275.1 Chloroflexota bacterium
TGGCTCGTTTTGCCACATACGAGACAATCAGGAAAAGAAAGGATGGCACAGAAATAAATGTCTCCCTCTCTGCCGGCCCAATAAAAGTCGCTGGCGAAACTACAGGGCTTTTCGTAATCTTTCGTGATATCACCGAGCGCAAGCAAGCAGAAGAGGAACTGAAGGAATCTGAAAAACGTTTCCAAGATGTTGTAGCCAATACGGGTGATTGGATTTGGCAAGTGGATAGCGAGGGCCGATATACCTATAGCAGCCCGGCAATCAGCCAGATACTGGGCTACACCGCCGAAGAAATGCGGGGAAAGACCTTTTACGACTTTTTCCATCCAGATGACCGCGAGCAGTTGAAAATTGCCGCATTTAAGACCTTCAGTAAAAAGGAGCCATTTATTGGTCTTGTCAATCGAAATGTTCACAAAGATGGTCATACCGTTATTTTGGAGACGAGTGGTGTACCCATAATCAGCTCTGATGAGCAGCTCCTTGGATACCGGGGTGTCGACCGCGACATCACCGAGCGCAGGAAAGCGGAAGAGCACCTGAAGGAATCTGAAGAGAGATACCGTGTGCTGTTCGAAAACTCTCCACTTAATCTCACTCAGCATGATAGAGAGGGGAGATTTCTGCTTCCAAATCCGGCGATGGCAGAGTTTGTCGGCATTCCCCTGGAAAAGTTAGCTGGCAGGAAAATGACTGAACTTTTTCCTGAAGAGCTTGTACAGCAGCGCCTGGAATATATACGAAAAACTTTAGATGAGTGGCAAATACAGGTCTTCGAGGACCAAAGAGAGGGAAGACAATTTCAGGTTATCTATGCCCCCCTCAGGATTCCAGGCAAAGAAGACACCGTCCAGGTAATCGCTCAAGATATCACCAAGGTGAAGAAAGCAGAAGAAGAACTGGAGCAGGCTTTTGTCAGCCTTGCGGAGACTGTCTCCAGGGCGATGGCAGCTCGTGACCCCTACACCGTAGAGCATCAGCACAGGGTAGCTGAGTTGGCCTGCCTTGTAGGTGAGAAAATGGGATTGGAAAAACATAGACTCCTGGGGCTTTACATTGGCGGGTTGCTCCATGATATCGGCAAGGTTTCCATTCCAGAGGGCATACTCACAAAGCCAGGCAAGTTAGTGGGTGAGGAATGGGCCTTAATCCGTGCCCACACCAGACAAGGCAGTGAAATATTGAACGGCGCCACTTTCCCCTGGCCAATCATTGAAATGACGCTGCATCACCATGAGCGGCTGGATGGCTCAGGCTATCCCGATGGCATCAGCGGCGACGAGCTGAGTCCGGAAGTTCGCATTCTCGGCGTGTGTGATGTGGTGGAAGCCATGAGCTCTACCCGCCCTTATCGCCCTGCAAGAAGCAAAGAAGAGGTCCTGGAGGAGCTCAGAAATGGCAGAGGAACGAAATACGATGCTGGTGTGGTGGATATCATATTACAAATAATTGAAAATGGAGAATTTGAGTTCGAAGAGGAAGCAAAATGAAACGAGATAAAACGAAAGAACAATCCACTGAAGAGCCAGGGTTATTACACAGGGAAATTACCGCCCCAGGTCAAGAAAAGGCCAGGAGCAAGCAAACAGAGAAGACACCATTGCAGAGCGAAGAATTCAGTTCCATTCTCCTGAACAGTTACCCCAATCCTATACTGGTCATCAATCCAGATGCTTCAATAAGATATGTGAATCCAGCTCTGAAAGAGCTAACCGGCTTCAGTTCTGGAGAACTTGTCGGCGCGAAGCCCCCATATCCCTGGTGGACAGAAGAAACGCTGCTCAAGACCACGGAGGATCTCAAGGAAGCTATGCACAGGGGATCGCAGAAACTTGAAGAGCTTTTTCAAAAGAAAAATGGGGAGCGATTCTGGGTCGAGATAACTGCTACGCCTGTAGTGCACAGTGGAGAGTTCAAGTATCACCTGGCAAGCTGGATGGACATCACCGAGCGTAAGAAGGCAGAAGAGCAGCTTAAGCATTTCTTTACTGACCTGTCGGAAACCGTTTCGCGGGCGATGGAGCTCCGAGACCCTTATACTGCCCATCATGAACGCAGAGTAGCCATTTTAACCCGCCTTGTCGCTGCCAGGATGGGACTGGATGAGGAGAGGCTCCGCTGGATATATATCGGCGCCCTTCTCCACGACATCGGCAAGATCTCCATACCTGAATCTATCCTCAGCAAGACAGGCAAGCTAAGCAATGAGGAATGGGCTCTGGTTCGTCTGCATTCTAAGCAAGGCTATGAAATATTGAAGGACTCCGACCTTCCCTGGCCAGTAGCCGAGATGGCATTACATCACCACGAGCTTCTCGATGGCTCGGGGTACCCCGATGGCCTGAGTGGCAATGAACTGAGTCTGGAAGTTCGCATCCTCTCTGTCTGCAATATAGTAGAGGCCATGGGTTCTCAGCGCCCCTATAAGGCAGCAAAAAACAAAGACCAGATCATGCAGGAAATCAAGAGCGGCAGAGGAACAAAGTATGATGCCGCTGTAGTAGATATCATAACAGAGATAATCGAAAAGGGAGAATTCGAACCGCAACAAAAGCGGCCCGGCTAAGGATTTCAGGTATGCAGGTAAATGAGCTTCTCCATTTAATGGTAGATAAAGGCGCCTCAGATTTACATTTGAGGGTCCCCAGTCCACCGGTGCTGCGCATTGATGGTACGCTGGTACCACAGGAAGATTTGCCACCACTTACACCCCAGGACATAGAAGAGGCGTTCCAGAGTATTACTAATGAAAGTCAACGGGAGGCTTTTAATCGAGAACTGGAGCTGGATTTAGCCTATAGCATAGCTGGTTTAGCTCGATTCCGGGTTAGCGTGATGCGGCAAAGGGGAACAACGAGCATCGCCTTCCGCCAGGTGTCATTCGATATTCCAACTATTGACGAACTTGGCTTACCCCAGATCTGCAAGACACTGGCTCTCAAGCCAAGGGGGCTTATTCTGGTTACTGGACCTACAGGGAGTGGCAAGAGCACTACCCTGGCAGCTATGATTGACTACCTCAATGAGAATGAAAAGAGAAATATCATCACTATCGAAGACCCTATCGAATATCTGTACCACAATAAAAAATGTCTTATCGCACAGCGTGACCTGGGTGATGATACCAGGTCTTTTAACAATGCCTTAGTACACGCTCTCCGCCATGACCCGGATGTCATTCTCGTGGGCGAGATGCGCGACCTTGATACTATCAGCACTGCCATCACCGCAGCCGAAACAGGACATTTAGTGCTGGGGACCCTGCATACCGTTGATGCTGTTCAGACTATCGACCGTGTGATTGATGTCTTCAGCCCTGAGCACCAACACCAGATTAGATTACAGCTAGCTCAGGTACTGGAAGCGGTGCTATCACAGACTCTGCTGCCACGAGCTGAAGGCAAAGGAAGAATAGCAGCTTTTGAGATCCTGGTTGCTACCCCTGCTGTCAGGAATTTGATTCGTACAAGCAAAACCTATGAGCTGCCCACTGTCATACAGCTCGGTGCTAAAGACGGCATGCAGAGTTTGAACCAGGCATTAGCTCATCTGGTGACAAGCTGCACAGTAACCGCTGAAGAAGCCCTCCTGAAAAGCAGCACGCCCGAGCAGCTTAAAAAGTTGATCCCGGGCAAGGTATCGGCTCGATGAAGGCTTCTCGAAACGCCATGACGGCGTCTGACTACAGAAATTCCAAAGCCTGAACAACATCAGTGAGGTCATCGAAGGCAGAACATTCCATATTATTGTCCCGGCAATATGCCAGCAGTTCGCCCCTGGCGAAGACTTTGTCAGCGTACTTCGCCGGTATTATATCGGAGTCACCATTGCCAACATATATCACTCTGTAACCCTGGCTCAGAAATGATTTGGTGTATGCCTCTTTCAAACCATCATCTACTGGCTCGCCATCGGGCCCCACATACTGAACCTTCATCCCTTGAGGACAAAACCAGGCCTTCGCTGCATGTATCTCGAGGCCTCCCAATCCAATATCTTCCAGCAGTGCATTGATGTAGAACTCCAGGCCATTGCTCACGATGACCAGTTGGAAACCTCTCCTGGAGCAGCAGCCCGCCAATTCACGAAAACCTCCGCGCATTTTCACCCTGCCCTTTACCATCCGGAGCAAAGTGGCTTCATCAGCTTGAACCATGGCAAAGGCTCGCGTATTGAAAGCGCCCACAGATATGCGGTGCTCTTTATAGTCCCGCAGCAGCCGCCGCCAATCCCCCTGACCGAAGGCATCTAAAAGAAAGAAGCTGGTATCCCTTTCGGTGATGGTGCCGTCAAAATCACACTGAACTAAAGTCTTTATTATCTTCTCCTGGCGAAACTCTTGAGTTCCGTAAGGTAGCATCTTTACCCCCTAGCTGTCAAGGAAGCCGAAATATAAGGCGGGGATAAACCCGCCACCACATAAAGAGCCATTGCCCCCAGCGATTTGACCGACATCGCGGCACACAGTAAACTTACAAAAGGGAAATCTGGAGGTGGTTATACTATTGCGCTGGAGGGATCGCATAGTGGTCTAGTGCGGCCGCCTGCTAAGCGGTTACCCCGAGAAATTGGGGTCGAGGGTTCGAATCCCTCTCCCTCCGCCACCAGAGAATTGCACCATGTCTTTTGAAAGACCTGAAATCATCCGTCCGCCCAGTGAATGGAGGAGTTATTATCTCCCCTTGACCTCGGGATGCTCCAACAATACCTGCACCTTCTGTAACTATTACGGGTCGAAACTCCGAATGAGAGAGCTCTCCCAGGTAAAAGAAGAGGTCGACGCCCTGGCTCTGTATCACCAGCATGGCATTCGCCTGCCCGGCATTTCCAGCATAGTATACGCTATAGCCCGGGACTGGGATGGCAGAAGAATATTCCTCCAGGACGGAGACGCTCTGGTGTATCCCTTTCCCAGGCTGAAGGAAGTTCTGGAATATCTGAAGGAGAAGTTTCCCAGCCTGGAAAGAGTGGGCATCTATGCCACACCCCAGGACCTTCTGAGAAGAAGCGTGGACGAGCTCAAAACACTGAGGGAACTCAAGCTGGGCATCATCTATATGGGGGTGGAGAGCGGAGACGATGAGGTGCTGAGGAAAATACAGAAAGGCACGGACTCTCATCAAATAGTTGAGGCGGGCAGAAAGATAAAAGAGGCCGGCATTTTATCTTCGGTCACCGTTATCCTGGGGCTTGCCGGCGTCGAGGGAAGTAAAAAGCACGCGCTGGCAACGGCAAAAGCCCTGAGCGATATCGACCCGGACTATGCTGGGGCGCTGACGCTGACCCTCGTTCCCGGCACACCTTTATACCAGGAGTGCCAGGAAGGCAAATTCCATCCCATTTCTCCCTTCAATTCGCTTGAGGAACTGAAAATGATTGTGGAGAATGTAAATTTCACCAGTTGTTTCTTCAGTTCCATGCACGCCTCCAATTACTTCTCCATACGAGGAACATTGCCTCATGATAAAGAAATCATGCTGAAGCAACTGGAGAGAATCCTGGAAAGAAGAGACTCATCTCTACTGCGTCCTGAATTTTTAAGAGGATTATGAAAGCTGGCTCAGGCGCTCTTTGAGGTAAGCAATCATTTTCACCGGCGTGGGATCAGTTTCATTGAGCATCGCCAGGTAATAACTAACCCAATCGCCAGGAAATACCAGGCTCATCATTTGAGTTAACCTGTCTTCTCCACGGCTGTCAATAATCTCATGCCCAATTCCAGCTTTATCCAGAATTTCGCTGGTTACCTCGTATCGGGCAAGTATATGAGGATGCAATGAAGGGCAGCGCAGCAGAACGACATATATTTTATCTGCAAGCTCCTCTGGAAATTCATAGCCCACCACGGCATTATGGTTGAGCTCGGAGAAAGTCTCATAGAAAGCCCAGGATTTGCTGTTTTCATTGAACTGCCCCTTCCAGCGACGGGCCACAGGAGAAAGTATGCCGCCACCATAAACAACTATCAGCTTGCCCAACAACTTACCGGCCAACTGCTTGGCCGGGTTGAGAGACGTTGCTACATTTTCTGCCAGCTCGCTCACCAGGGAGTCAAGTACTGTCACCATCTTCCTCAACTCTGCTGATTTATCTGAGAGAAAGCCCAGATGACAGAGGAAAGCAATCAGAGGGATGAAGCTGTAGCCCAAAGCAGCCCGAGGCTGGGCAGCATATTCTATGCTGAAGACGGGTATCCCTTTTTCCTCCGCCAGGCCTTTCAGCTTGCCATCAGTGGTGCTGACCAGCTTCTTACAATCGAGATTCAGAGCCTGGCGGAAAGCAGATAAGGTCTCTTCAGTATTGCCTGAATAGCTCGAGGCAATGAGCAGTGTTTCAGAATCCACAAAGGCAGGCAAGTCATATTCCCGACTAACAAAAATGATGGGCTTAGCCATATCCGAAGCGAGGCTGCGCAGCAAATCAGCTCCTATGGCCGAGCCTCCCATGCCGCAGATAACTATCTTATCGGCATTCCTGAACTCATGAGGCAGGGTGAATTCACTGGCTTTTTGCCAGGCTTCCTGGCACTGCCGGGGCAGGTTGTGAAGATGCACCAGCATCCCACCGGTGTCATATTTCTTATAGGTTTCCAAATTATCAAGCTCTGCCATAACTTTCTCCTAAAAACCCGCCAGCTTTTTACCTTCGCTCAATAGCTCCCGCACCTTACTCTGGCTTTCAGCCTCGGCATAAATGCGCAGCAGCGGCTCGGTGCCCGAAAAACGCACCAGCAGCCAGGAATCATCCCTGAGCCAGAAACGAAATCCATCGGTGGTGTCCATCCTGGCTACCTCAACGCCAGCCAGGGACCCGGGAGAAACGGAGGCAAGGCGGTCCATGATTGCCCTGCGCCTGCTGGCAGGGAAGTGAAAATCACTGCGGTCATAGTAATGAGGGCCAACCTTGCTATAAAGGTAATCCAGAAGCTGAGACGGTGTCCTGCCTGTCTTCCCCATAAAGTCAAGGAAGTAAAGCCCGGCGAGGATGCCATCCCTTTCGGGAATGTGGCCACGAAATCCATAGCCGCCGCTTTCCTCACCTCCGATTAAAGCATTCTCCCTCATCATCACGGGAGCCACATATCGGAAGCCCACAGCCGTCTCATAAACGGGAACATCGAAAATCTTTCCCAGAAGGGAAAGCATATTGGTGGAGGTCAATGTCTTGACGATGGCTCCCCGTTCCCCGCGAACTTCCAGAAGGTAGAGACAGAGCAAGGCAAAAACCTGATGCTGATTGAGAAAGTTTCCCTTCTCATCGATGATGCCAATGCGGTCAGCATCCCCATCGGTAGCAAAGCCAACATCCGCTTTTTGCTCCAGGATTAACTTCGAAAGTTGGCCCAGATTTTTGGCAATGGGCTCAGGCTGAATGCCAGGAAACAAAGGGTTCCTTTCAGCATGGATTTCCCTGACCTCCATATTTCCCTTCTGGAGAAGCGTTCTGGTGTAGCCAATCCCAGCCCCATACATGGAATCAACAATTATCTTCAACTTCTGGCGACGCAATTCTTCTATAGCGATAAGTCGGCTCAACTGCTCAGAGTAGGCAGGGAAAGGGTCCAGATAATCCACCAGCCCCTTTTTCAGAGCTCTTTCCAGAGCAAGCCTTTTTACCTGCTTTATGGCGAGGCCAGCGATGTCCCTTTCCATCTCGCCGGTAACCTCTCCGGGAGCGCTGGTACCATCCTGCGTTTTATATTTGAAGCCATTCCAGGAGCCAGGGTTGTGACTGGCGGTGATAATGATGGCGCCGGCAGACTTCGTGGCCGTAGTAGTATAGCTTATCACCGGCGTCGGAGCTGGCTTGAGGCACAAATGAACCTTGATATCATTGCCCGCAATTACCTCAGCGGCGGCAGCGGCGAAATCCTCCGAGGCAAAGCGAGTATCATAGCCAATCACCAGGCCCTTTTCTTCAAACCCGCTTCGCCTGAGATAATCCGCCACTCCCTGAGCGCAGATGCGAACATTATCGAAGGTGAAATCCTCGGCGATAATCGCCCTCCAGCCATCAGTGCCAAACTTAATACTCATAGTTACCTCCCTGGTTACGAGTGAGACTAGCCTGTTTTGTTTCATCTATTATCACCATGAGTATACCACATGGCAACTGGAATGAGGCCGCTTTCTAAATGAATGGTTTATGTGTTTGTGAAGTGCCAAAAGCAAGTACGCTGCATGAGGCGACATTAATCTAAAGAAATGAAATTACCCGAAGCATAGTGGCTATAATCAATATTTACCACCTCGAAATGGCAGATAACATCGAAATATGCAAACTCTGTGCTTGCTCAGGCTAGCTCGCTTTCTTCACGTCTTATCTTCAATATATCACAATTTTCAGCTATCAGCTTTATACTGCCGAGTGCTAACGACGATATCTCGAGATTGCTTCGCCTTCGGCTCACAATGACAGAGGAAGGTGCCCATAATAATACAGGTACGAGGCGGAGATAAACCCCGCCACTACAACGAGGAGCTGTACAGGAATTATCCTACTGCATTCACATGACTGGCAACATCCTCATCAGGCATACAAATCAACAGGCTCGATATATTTCTTATCGCCCTTGATCTTTACCTGATATATCTGCAGGTCATCGGCAAATTCTCGAACCCAGCCACCAAGAGGAAAGTCATCGGTTTCCTTTATTGAGAGTATATATTGAACATCATAATCGGCGGCAAATTTCCTTACAAGAGAGATAAAGTGCCGCAAGTGATTCTTGTCCAGGTTATTGGCAGCTTCATCTATGATAACAGGCAATTTGAAATATGTTGCCAGGGCAGTCAGCGCTGCAAGACTGAAAAATGACCTCTCCGCCCCGCAGGGATGGGTTATCTCTCTGTCTTTATAAATGGTCTTGCTGAGCTGCAGGCTGCCTTCACTCATTTCGATGCAGGAGTTTACCAGGCCTTCAACCACAAGCTTGTTATTTATCTCAACAATGATATCCTTTATCCCTTTTATCACTTCCTGCTCATCGAAAGCATTGTCCAGAATGGCATCAAGCGCCTTATCAATTCCATCTGTCACCGCAGGCACATATCTCAGGTCAGCATATTCGGCGTCGTTGTTATCCCACTCAACTCTTTCCTGCTTTGCAAGCTCAGCCCAAGTGCTTCTGTAGCGCGGTATGTCTCTCTCCTTCTCCACAAGTTTATACAGCAGTGTATCTATCTCATGAATGTCGAACTTCTCTGCTGCTATACCCAGCGATTTCAGTTTCTCATTTAGCTCTTCCCGGTAACCTGATTTCTTACTAGATAAAATTTGTCTCACAGCCAAGAGGAAAGGTTCCAAATCTCCTTCGCATTCCATTTTGGGCATCTCTACATGCTCCCGGGCGAACAAAATAAGCTTGGTATGTATCTCCCGGGCCATATTTGAAATCCTTTCTTTCTCTACCTTCTCGTTTCCCATCAGGGTCATGCTGTACCCGCTGATGCGAGTGAGTTCGGAAACAAATTCGTTGTCGAAGAAGTTTTCTGCCCTGTCTTTATCCTCACACATAACCTTCAAGTTCTCTACCTTCTTCTCCAGAATCCGGGCATATCGCCTTTTTTGCTCCTCAGGTGCATCGGGAATAGGTTCCGGGCTCAATCTGGTAAAAGCGGGGTCCTCATCCATGAGCTTTAGAGGAATAAGCCCATGCACGGAAGTGCCAATCTTGACCAGGTCAGCAGGAACTCTGGGAGCATCTCCAGCGAGGACTTCCCTGGTCAACAGCTTCAATACTTTTTCTTTGTCGCTCTTGATTCTGGCGGGATTATCAACCTTGAAGTCCATTTTCTCTTCCCGCGCCAGAACCAGAGCATTAGAATAGCGAACCTGTGCATCCTTGAGCTTCTGATAGATAATGCGGGCACTTTTGTCCAGCTCGCTATCATAAAACCTTCCCGGTTCCTGAGGCACAGGGTCACCGAGCTTCGCTTTTCTTAATGCGGTCACAAGTAAATCCAGTTGTTCCTTATCATGTGAAATCTGTTCTATCTTCCGAAAGCTGTTCCTGGTTTCAGCATCTCTGCCGAGCAGCTTCTCGATATCTTGGGCATCCTGCGCCCTCTTTCTCATCTCCCCCATCCATTCTTTCAAATCACCCTTTTCCAGGCTATCAATATACTTTTTTAATACATCAACAACATCGCTTATCTTTTCAGATGTCCTGCCAAACTCATATCTTTCAAATCCGCTCAAATCAAGCGGCACTTCTCTCAATTCATCCCTCAAATAAGCTACAAAAGAAGCATAATCCCTTTCTATGTCTACAAATCTGGCGGAGGCTTCTTCCCGGAGTCTTTGTATGCGCTGCTTGAAATCCCTGGTCAACACCTTGGCATTGCCAATTTCCTTAAATAGCTCACGAATAACAGCATCGATGTTCTTTTCATTGAGATGGTTGAAACCCATAGCGCTGTCCGGGGCAAACAGGGCATCGAGCAATCCCGCCCTCAATTCCTTGTCCAGCGTCCTGGCGAAATCGAGCTCATGAAATCCCTCAGCCTCCTTCCTCAGGATTTTATTGTTATCCTTATAGCGGTCTATTTCTCTATGGATTTCAAACTGCCGGCCATCATGGCTGAATTCTATGGATATCCTTCCCACACCATCAGCAGGCGCCATCTCCTTCCCGGTCACAAGCTTTGATTCATCATATCCCGAACTTTTCCTGGACCTTATTACTTTGTTGAGAAAAGCATACCTCAAGGCATGAATTATGTTGGATTTCCCGGCCTTATTCTCGCCATAGATAACGACCACCTTGCCTTCAGGAAGCACAATGGAACCTTCCAATTCCATCACATTTTCAAAAGCCACCTTAGCCAGCTTCATTTCTTTTTATCTCTTCTTCCAGAGGGGATCAATTCTCATAAGAAAGCTGTTTACTTTCTCCGGCGGCACATCATAACGAGGGGCAGCTAATTCAAGAAGCCTTTGAAAAAGGAGTCTTCCCAGATTGCTATCCGCCCTCCGGGATAAATTATCCCTGGTAAATACTTCATCGAACAACTCTTGAGCCAGCTCCCTGTCTGGCCAGGGCAAAGAGGTGAGCACTTTTCCTTCCAATTCAGACAGAGTTATCACCTTGTCCAGTCCCTTCAATGCCACCGGCTTTCTCAGCTCTTTTTTTGCCTTGATATCGATGTCCATCGTGTTTATTTCAGGATACTTGCCTGTTTCTTTCCCCAGCATGTCCACAAAAGTAACTCCCCGAGCAGAAACCCATATCCACAGATTATCCTTATCCTCCCTTTCCATTAATGCGGCATACACTTCGTTGATTCCTGTGATAGCTTCGGAGGGAGAATCTCCCTTAATCTCTACTCTCACTATACTCTGTACAGGAGTATATCTCTGGAATGAAATCTCCTGGCTATCCAGCATCAGATAGCCAAAAGGTGAGTCTTTGATTTCAGGTTCCGCCAGATCGCCAGGCCACTGGTACTTGATTGTGAAATTATTCTTAAGTTCCTGAGATGGGATTAGCGCTGGCAGGGAATAAAAGTTGGATATATCGAGTGGACCATGAGCATAGTGATGCATGTGGCCATTAAACACAAGAGAGAATCTCTTTCCAAGCTCCTGGAACACTTCTTCTTCTAATCCCGGCATGCCCCAGGGCAAGGTTTCATGCATGATGAGTATCTCCCCTCCTCCGGGAAGCTCTTCCTCGGGGATTCTGTAGCTGCCCTGGCGGTAGCGGGTCTCCAGGAAATATACGCCATGGTCGCCGATTTCCTTTTCCTGGTCTCGCACAAAGTGGAATCCATCTCCCAGATAATCCTGAAGCTCCTTTAATACAGAGGCGGAGTCATGATTTCCCCTCAGGGCATAAATCCCATATCTGGTGGCTTCCATCAATCGCTTCAGTTCACCGCGAATCTCAGGCCAGTATTTGGCTGCTTCGGCATCTGCTATCCAATCTCCGCCTTTTTCCCTCTCATCGAACATATCGCCGGCAAGGATGACCGCTTCGGGCTTTTCCCCTATGACCTGGCTGACGACTTTGCTGAAATTCTTAAGCGATATTTCGCCACGCGGAGAGCGGTAATTCTCATCCTTAAAGCGCTCAGCCTGAATCAGAAGGTGTGCATCGCTGAGAATGGCTATTCTTGACATGGATTATGTCACCTTAGCTATTTCACTTATTTTCTTTCAGTATATCACGCCAATAAGAATTGAAGCAGTGTAACACATCCATTTCACGGCTTTCTTTACCTTTCCAGCATCATAGTAATCCTACCTGCTTTTCCTGAGTGGATATACAGACTCCTATCTCTCCCCAGCTGAAGAAGGTGGCCGAGAAAATGCGGCTGCGACAGGGAATTGAAACGCGGTCCCTGATTGTTACAAACTTGCTCGATGAGACGCATCTCGTAGTGGAGATTTACAACAAGAGCCGGTCCAAGAACTGGGGATTTTTGCCAATCACTGATGAAGAGGCCAACTCTATAGCGGATTCCCTGCGTATCTTTATAGCCCTGGCCCGGTTCGCTTCACTTTCATCCGGGGTGAGCCGGTTGCTGTCTTAGAAGCTTTCCCAGACCCTTATTATGCCTTGCGCCCGCGCATTCCCAACATCCGGCTGATGTTCTTTGGAATCTGTCCTGGCTTCCGCGGGCTTGGTATAGATGCCGTTCTTTTCAGTGAAGTCACGGAATATGCAATTCAGCGGGGTTATCAAAAATGTGAAGGCTCACTGCTGCTAGAAAATAACACAAAATCATCACCGCTTTTCCATAATTCCTTCACATTCATGGTTTATCATGAAGACAAAAGAGTCGAGAATCCCGAATCAGAATGAAATAAAAAGGAGGCAACAAAGTTGAGAAAGGGAATAAAGATACTGATTGGTGGTCTGGCTGTAGTGGGAATTCTGGCAGGTTCTCTTACTGGGGTTGCTATGGCAGCCAGCCCGGACAACACCGCTAACTCGCAAACTTGCCGGGCATCAGGTCAGGCTCAGGGACAGGCAGCCCTCTGTGTTGAAGCTGTAAGCGAGCTTCTGGGACTTACCCCTGAGGAAATTCGAGACCTTCGTCAGGAGGGAAACAGCCTGGCAGAAATCGCTGCCGCCCAGGGAGTCAGCAAGGACGCTCTGGTAGAAACCATCATGACTGCTGAAAGAGAAGCCATTCAGCAAAAAGTGGCAGATGGCTGGCTGACACAGAAGCAGGCAGACCTTATCCTGGAGAAGCTGGAAAACCGAATTTATGGGGCAGTTGACAGGGAAGCTACTGGCCTTCGCCAAGGTGCCAGAATACGTCTCATGAAATACCTGGCAAATCAGGTAAGGCAATTTCATCGCCATCAGGTGCGCATCTGTGCCGAACCTGTAAGCGACCTTCTGGGACTTACCCCTGAGGAAATTCGAGACCTTCGTCAGGAGGGAAACAGCCTGGCAGAAATCGCTGCCGCCCAGGGAGTCAGCAAGGACGCTCTGGTAGAAACCATCATGACTGCTGAAAGAGAAGCCATTCAGCAAAAAGTGGCAGATGGCTGGCTGACACAGAAGCAGGCAGACCTTATCCTGAAGAAGCTGGAAAACCGAATTTATGGGGTAGTTGACAGGGAAGCTACTGGCCTTCGCAGAGCAAGTCCGGAGACCAGACCGAGCAACGCTCACCACCAAGGCAGCAACTTCCACTGAATTGAACCACAAATCACACAGGGAGAGGCAGAATTCATCTACCTCTCCCTGCTGTTAAATATCTCATATAGCACAAGTGAAACGCAACCAGTATAATTAGCGTGATATCCATTATGCTAGATGGAGCGTGATGCACAGTAAAATTCTGGTAGTTGATGACGAAAGGGACATCGTTAATATCGTCAAAGCTTACCTTGAAAGAGAAGGCTATCAGGTTATAGCTGCCTACGATGGCAGTGCTGCCCTGGAGACAGCACGTAAGCAGAAACCAGACCTGATAGTTCTGGACCTGATGCTTCCTGAGATTTCAGGGTGGGATGTTGGTCGTATTTTGCACCAGGAATCAGATGTCCCCATCATCATGCTGACGGCACGCGACGAAGTAAGCGATAAAATCGTGGGGCTGGAACTGGGCGCAGATGATTATGTCACCAAGCCATTTGACCCCAAGGAACTGGTATCACGTGTAAAAGCTGTGATGAGAAGAGCCCGGGCCAGAACGACACCGAAGTCGCTGCTCAAAGTCGGCGACCTGAGCATAGATTCAGACAAACGACTGGTGTATCGTGGCAGTAAACTCATCGAGCTGACATCAACAGAATTCGATATGCTGCGGGCACTGGCTGAATATCCAGGACGCGTTTATAGCCGGATGCAACTGCTGGACAAGGTCCAGGGCGAAGCCTACGAGGGCTATGAACGCACCATTGATAGCCACATAAAGAATATACGCAAAAAGGTCGAACCGGATCCGGACCACCCCAACTATATAATCACCGTCTACGGGGTAGGCTACAAAATACAGGAACACCATGATGCGTAGTTTGAGCTGGAAGCTGGGAATCGCCCTGCTCCTTATCGTGGTGATTTCCATCGGGTTGATGGCATTTCTCATCAACTGGAGCACCACTCGCGCATTTCACCAGTATATTTACTATAGCAATCTGGCATACGCACAAAGAGTGGAAGAGGTGCTGAGCCAGTTCTATGCCAGTGAATATAGCTGGGATAAGGTACAGGAGCCCCTGAGCCATTCGTTAAGATCAAGAAACGACCGCCTGATTATCGTTGATAATCTCGGAACAATCGTCGGAGATACCTACAAAGCATGGCTGGGAAAAAGTGCCGGCGAGGTAGAATTGAATGATGGCATCCCTATCACCGTTTCAGGTAAAGAGGTGGGGACACTATACCTGACGCTCAATCCTACAGTCTGGGCAGGAAAAGGCTCTGTGGTAGGGCGGTTAAATGCCCGAGCACCCTTTCTAGATGCTGCCATGCAGGCTTTCCTCAAGCGCGTGAATACTTCACTGTGGATAGCCGGTATCATAGCAGTCGCAGTGGCCATCCTCATAGGTTTGATATTAACACGTCAGATTACAGAACCCATTCGTGCGCTCACCGCAGGAGCCCATAATATAGCACGGAGACGCCTTGATTACCGCGTAAAGGTAAAATCAAAAGATGAGATCGGTGAACTTGCAGACTCCTTCAATGCCATGGCTTCCAGCCTGGATAAAAGTGAAAAATCGCGGCGGCAGCTTGTGGCCGATATCACCCATGAACTGCGCACGCCGCTCACAATAATAGAGGGGACTGTAGACGGCATAACGGATGGAGTCTTCCCGCCAGATACGGAGCACCTGGGTTCCATCAAAGAACAGACTGCTATGTTGACCCGGCTGACCGATGACCTGCGCGAGATTTCTCTGGCTGAATCCGGACAACTGAAACTGGAACTTGCCTCCACCAACATGGTGGAACTGGTGCAGCGCAAAATATCGCAGGCAGAGCCGCTGGCCCGTGAAAAAAACATACAGCTTGAATTGAAAGCAGGTCAAGGAGTGCCGCAGGTGAACGTTGACGTCAGGCGGATGGAACAGGTCATCGCCAATTTGATTACCAACGCCATATGGCACGTGCCTGGCGGAGGCAGCATCACGATTTCCCTGATGACGGCGGCTGGCGGCAGCGCACATGAGATCGAGAAGCCATCACTGATAGTTTCTGTTGCCGATACTGGAGAAGGCATTACGCCCGAGCATCTGCCATATATCTTCGAACGCTTCTACCGGGCGGAGAGCTCCCGTTCCAAAAGCCAGGGAGGAGTGGGGCTGGGCCTGGCGATTGTCAAGCAAATGGTACAGGCGCATGGAGGTAAAGTCTGGGCCGAAAGCGAGCCCGGGAGGGGCAGCACATTCTTTATAGCGCTTCCTTTAGCAGGCTGAGCCGCGCTGAATCCCTATCCTCAAGCCACTCTGAGCAAAAAATCATACAGCATCAATGATGACTCTGATAACTCTGAGATTGCCTCGAGCAGCGTGTTAGGTGTAAACTCAGAGTTTCCATTCCAAACTCACTGATGTAATTAACAGAGAGGAGGATTTTATTTTTGCCACCCTGGCCTGACTCTGATCCAGCGCCACGAAAAGAAAGATTCTACTATGGCTGGGTTGTGGTGCTGGCTCTGCTGGTTATTGGAATTATTTGCTTCGGCGTACATTATTCCTTCGGTGTATTTTTCAAGCCCTTACAGGAGGAACTTGGCTGGAGTCGAACAGCAACCTCAGGAATTTATTCTGCCTATGTGGCGCTTTCTGCCCTTTTTGCTGTTATCAGCGGTTGGGCTCTGGACAGATATGGCGCCAAGGTGATTTTCATGGCCATGGGTGTATTTACCACCGCAGGGCTGTTATTAACCAGCCAGGTGAGCAGCCCCTGGCAAATATTTGTAACTTACAGCTTGCTGCTGGCAATAGGAACAGGAGGAATTTATGTTGTTTCTATGGCAACAGTGAACAGGTGGTTTGCCAAAAGGCGTGGCCTGGCCCTGGGTATCGTTGGCTTGGCATCCCCCATGGGCATGATGGTCATGAACCCACTGGCAGCCTACTTTATTGCCAGCTACAACTGGAAAACCTCTTTTCTCATCATAGGCCTGATGGCCTTTTTTATCATAATTCCCTGCAGTCAATTGCTCAGAAAGTCTCCCAGCGAGATAGCAAGCTCGTCTCAGCACAACAAGCTGGAGGCCACCGATTGCGATTCTTCTTCGGAAGGGCTTTCCCCCCATCAGGCACTGAGGACAAGAAATTTCTGGCTGCTGCTTTCGATAATGTTTCTGCTTTCCTCATGTACCTATGTAATAACGGCTCATTTAGTTCCGCACGCTATTGACCTTGATATTCCCCCTATCCAGGCAGCATCCTTATTCAGTGTCCTTGGCGGCGCAGCAATAGCAGGCAGATTGCTGTTGGGCAGAGCTTCAGATACTATCGGCAGAAAACGAGCTTATCTTATTTGCTCACTGTTAATGGCAGTGTCAATGCTGTGGCTCATCAAGGCATCAGACTTATGGATGTTCTATGTGTTTGCCATCATTTTTGGCTTTGGCACTGGAGGGCTTGCCCCGGTTAATGCCGCTTTCCTTGGTGATACTTTCGGACTGCGTCATATCGGATTGATCATGGGATTGATCGAAATCGGCTGGCAGACAGGCGCTGCCGCAGGCGCAATTCTGGCCGGGTATATCTTTGATATCAGCGGCGGCTACACTTTTGCCTTTATCGCTGGACTAACAGCCTCACTGCTGGTAGCACTGCTGGTCCTCTTCCTGAAAGAACAAAACCCTTCGACTTCTTCTCAATAGCTCTGCTTATCAGGCACGATACGCCGTCATAAGTTGACAAAAATAAATAGATAAGATATATTTGCAAAATGCAAATATTCTAATATGGAAATTGATGGAGGTGATATGAAGCAAGCATCTTATGCTGACCAAGTAACCACCCTGGTGCAGGGATTCGTGCAGATTTGGAATAAATTTGAAGCCATGTCGTATGATGAACTGGCCAAAACCGAGAGCCGTTTCGAGGGAATAAGTTCTGGAAATGAGCCTCACCCCCATGCTAACTATGAGCTTTTCTACCGTGTTAGCAGTTGTATCCATCAAAAGCATAATTTGACAATGGGAGAATTAAGCAGCGCCCTTTCAGTGCCGCTCAGCACAGCAACGCGGATAGTTGACTGGCTGGTAGCTGGCGGATATGTGCAGAGATTACCCGACCCCAAAGACAGGCGCGTGGTCCGGGTAGTTCTCTCAAATATTGGCAAGGAACTTCACCAGGCTATTGAGAGTTATACCGGGAAGCGCGTTCAGCAGATCTTATCCTGCCTCACAGCCGAAGAGCAGGCCGCCCTCTTTGCTCTCTTCCACAAAATTGTAGCTGCTTTGAAGGGAATGACCAGTAAAAATTTGTTGTAGCCTGGTATTTTCACAATGAAATATATCTCCATAAAGTCAGTAATGGGAAATCTGGCGATATCTTTCTTTCTGGCATTTAAGTCAATTGTCAGAGGAAACAGATGGGTGTCAATCCTGCTTGTCCTGGTCATGTCTTTCAGTTTTGTCAACCTGATTTTCACATCATCTACCATTTCCGGGGTAATGCATACTATGGATGAACAAATAATCAATACCATGTTCTCCAATGTTGTCATCAGCCCTGGGGAAAACAAATACTATATTGACCATGTGAGCCAGATGGAACAGAAAATAGAACAGGTTCCAGGCGTAGCTGGAGTCGCAGCTCACTTAAACAACAGCGCTTTTATTGAACATAAGTGGAAGGAAAAGGATTCCCCAACGGATAAAGGTAAAGGTGGCACCTGGGAGGTGATCGGTATTGACCCGGGACAGGAAGCCAATGTCACCACTATTCACAGCCAGATTGTTGAAGGCAGTTATCTTGATGATGGCGACCGCGATGAAATCGTTCTGGGCACAGAAATAGCTGGCGGCGACAGCGCACAAACCGAGCCATTTCTCACATTGGGAGGAGTGAGAATCGGTGACAAAGTACGCCTGACCTATCACAATGGCGTTCAGCGGGAATATACAGTGAAAGGAATCTTTCGCTCACGGGATCTGCAAGCAGACCTTCTAGCATTTGTTACTCAAAAGGAGCTGGCATCGGTGATGGGCAGGAATGTCTTTTATAACAGAGCCAGTCAGATTCTGGTCAAAGCTGAGCCCGGCGTTGATGAGAATCGTCTTATTGAAGAATTCAAAGCCTTGGGTATCGAGGGAGAGATCCGGAGCTGGCAGGAATATGGCGGCGCCATTCGCGGTACGATCTCAACTTTCGAGATTATTGGTTCACTTATCAACGCCGTTGGACTGATAGTGGCTGCTATCGTGATGTTTATTGTGATTTATATCAATGTCATCAGCAAAAGGCGGCAGATTGGTATCATGCGCGCCATCGGCATCGCTCGGGGTACCATAATCGGGTCTTATCTTATCCAGGCTCTATTCTACGCTGCTTTCGGCGTATTCTTAGGCTGGCTTGCAGTTCGCTTTTTGCTTTTACCTTATTCCGTCACCAATCCACTCGATTTACCGATAGGACTGGTGAGTTTGACCGCGCAGCCCTTAACCATGGGAACTTCTACAATAGGCCTAATTTTAGCTGCCATGCTGGCGGGAGTTGTTCCTGCCTGGGCTATTATGAAACAAAGTATCATCAAATCTATCTGGGGGGCCTGATTTTATGATTGTGGCGCGAGATTTGCACAAAATTTATGGACATGGCCTTTCTGCCACCCACGCCTTAAAAGGCATCAACCTGGCAGTTAAAGCCGGTGAATTTGTGGCCATTATGGGCCGGAGCGGCTCGGGAAAATCAACCCTGCTGCACTCTCTGGGACTGCTGGACAAGCCAACAAGCGGAGAGATTTATATTGAAGATACAGATGTGCTGAAATTAACCGAACAGGAAAGAGCCAGATTCCGCCTGGAAAGGCTGGGCTATGTTTTCCAGGAATACTCTCTGCTTGGTGAACTGACAATCCTGGAAAACGTTTACCTGCCTGCTCTTTGCTCTACCCGACAGAACAACTATAAGAAACGCGCCGCAGAGATATTGCAGATTGTTGGCCTCGGGGAAAGGCTGACGCATTACCCCAGTGAAGTGTCCGGTGGTGAACAGCAGAGAGTAGCTATCGCCCGCGCTCTCATCAATGAACCAAGAACTTTATTCGCCGATGAGCCAACAGCAAGCCTGGATGCAAGTTCAGCAAGAGTTATTCTGGAATTATTTAAGAGACTGAATAAAGACCTAGGACAAACGATTGTTATGGTAACGCACGAGCCTGAAGACGAACAATATGTGGATAGAGTAATCTGGCTGAAGGATGGGCTTGTGGAAAAGGAAATGCCACAGTAAGGTAAAATAGAGCGATGCTTCGGCGAGGAGACCATTCTCAAGAAAAGCCTGAGCTACGATGCGGACTGCTTTGACAGTCATGGGCTTCGGTATTATAGTAATCTCCAGCCAATGCCCCACTGGCGCGCTGCGATATTCGAGCTGGGGCAAACCAGGAAGCGGAGTTTACGAAACATGCCATCACCGGGGTTAACATCAAAGAAAGAGACAAGAAGGAGGGGAAGACCCGCCGCCAGGAGGAAGGCCCAAAGAGGAAGCAAGCAGCCGTCAATAGATATAAACGACCGGTTCAGACAAGCCCTGGATATGATGGAATGTACCAGCAGGAGTACTTTCATCACCGGTCGGGCAGGCACAGGTAAGTCAACGCTGCTGAGCTATTTCCACCATGCCACAGAAAAGAAAGTCGCGGTGTTAGCTCCCACAGGTGTCGCTGCTCTCAATGTTAAAGGGCAGACTATCCATTCTTTCTTTGGGTTCAAGCCCAACATCACCCTTGAACGGGTCAGAAAAGTCCGTTTCAGCGATGAGAAAAAGAATATCTACAAGAAGCTGGATGCAATTGTCATCGATGAAATTTCGATGGTGAGAGCTGATTTGCTCGATTGTGTGGACAAATTCCTGCGGCTCAATGGGCCGAGGGGAGACCGTCCTTTCGGCGGGATTCAGATGATCTTTTTCGGCGACCTCTACCAGCTGCCCCCCGTCACTGCTGGCACTGAAAAGGTAGTCTTCAGGTCATTTTACAAGACCCCGTACTTCTATAGCGCAAAGGTATTCGATTCCTTCGAAATGGAATTCATAGAACTGGAAAAAGTTTACCGTCAGCATGATGAACAATTCCTCAGCCTGCTCAATTCTATCCGGAACAATTCGATTGCCGAAGACGGGTTAGAGCTTCTCAATCAAAGGCATATGCCTCAATTCGAACCGCCTCCGAACGACTTTTACATCTACCTGACTACAACCAACAAACTTGCAGAGCAGATTAATGCCTCACAGCTTGCGAAATTGAAAGGAAAACTCTATGCCTTCACTGCCAGCATCGGAGGAGAGTTTGGTGACAAAAACCTGCCTACGGCGATTGACCTTCAAATCAAGGTAGGGGCACAAATCATGCTGGTAAACAACGATGCCGATGGTCGCTGGGTTAATGGCAGCGTCGGGAAAATCACCAGGATAACCCAGGATAAGAATGAGGAGGATGTCATCATCGCTGAACTGGCTCACGGTAAAACTGTAGAGATTACACCTTATACATGGGAGATTTTCAGGTTCTTCGTCGAGGGAGGGCAACTGCAGTCAGAGGTCATTGGCAGGTTCGAACAGTACCCGCTGATGTTGGCCTGGGCAGTAACCATCCACAAGAGCCAGGGAAAGACCTTCGATAAGGTGATCATTGATATTGGGAAAGGGACATTTTCTTATGGGCAGATTTATGTAGCATTGAGCCGATGCACCACACTGGATGGTATTATACTGAGGAAACCTATTCTGAAGAAACACATCTGGACAGATTACAAGGTAGTGGATTTCCTGACAAAGTACCAGTACAAGAAAGCAGAGCAATCCTATCCAGTCAATGATAAAGTTGAAGCGATTAGAAAAGCAATTGAGAATGAGTCCGCATTGCAGATAGTATACCTCAAGCCTAACGATGAGAAAACGAGGAGAACAATCAGGCCAGAAACAGTGGGAGAAATGGAATACCGCGGTAAGAAGTACCTTGGTATGCGGGCATTCTGCATGAAGCGGAATGAGGAAAGAACTTTCCGCATTGACAGGATACTGGAGATAGAAGAGGCCTGAGGGAAACTCATTTATGTGTTAGCGCGTTCTATGGCGCAATCTGGCGAGGACACTTCAACTGGATGGCTGAGTTGTATTGTTGATTATCGTGATGGCACCTTTCAGCGGAATGTGCATCCCGCAGGCATGGCCATATAATAGAGGCACGGATGAGAGCAAATATAAAAATCGGCAAGGTCAGAATATCCTATGATGCCTGTCTAACCATAGAGGTGTACTTCAGAATTAGAAATCATCTCTCCTCTCAGGCTTATCTTGTATTGGAAGAGACCTTCGGCTTACAATGACACAGGGAACTACCGCACCTTCCCCCTTGCCAAGGACGCAAATATGCCGCCGAAGCAAAGAACGGCGAAAATAATGAACGATGGTTTGATGCTTTGCAAGAAAAGCGGATAGTGTTCAGGGGTAATTTGAACCTTCCCGATGTATAGTGCAAACATCAGCATAACAACTCCCATGCTGAGCACCATTCCAACCTGCCGCATTGTTGCCAGCGTTGCCGAAGCTACCCCGTAAGCTCTCTTTGGGGCAGAACTCATAACCGCATTTGTGTTGGGAGATGAAAAAAGGGCAAAGCCAAAACCAATCAGAATTAAACTGGCTATAATGAACCCCAAAGGAGTTTCCCCATTCAGAAAAATGAAGAGGACAAGTCCCGCGGTCGTCAACGCCATCCCTGCCGAGGCAAGTATCCTGGGTTCAATTTTATCTGAAAGCCTGCCGGCAGCGGGCATACTTACCAGAATCAAGCCGGCAGTTTGAGGATCGAAACCTTTTATGTACTGCAGATAAAGGCTTATCAGGAAAGCCACGGCGAATGTGGCGCTGTAGTTAATCAAAGCTGCTAGGTTGGAAAAAGTGAAGACTCTGCTATTCCTGAAAAGGTTTATATTCAACACCGGAGTTTTCGTTTTCATTTCCCATTTGACGAACACCGAAAGCCCAATGACACCTGCTGTAATCAGCCATACCCCCAACATCGCCGGCAAGACAGTAAAACCATCTACTAATGCTACGAGCGCAAGGCTGTAGATTATGGAGCCAGCAAAATCGAACTTTTCTCCTTTTGCCCCAGCCCAATCCCCTTTCAGTTTCCATAAAATGACACCAATAACTACCAATCCCAGGGGCACATTTATGAAAAAGATACTCCTCCAGCCAAGATGCTGCGTTAGAACCCCGCCTAAAACTGGTCCCAAGGAAAGGCCAGCGTAAGTCGCAGCGACATTTATGCCGAGGGCTTTCCCTGTCTCTTCGGCGGGATATACTGAAGTGAGCAATGCTACTCCAGTTCCAGCAATCATAGCACTGCCAATTCCCTGCAAAACCCGAAAGAAGAGAGGAAACCGTGAAGATGATTATGCCGTATGTAAATACCCTTTTCCTCCCATATATGTCTGCTATCCTGCCAAAAGGGACAAGCAAAGTTGCCGAGGCCAGTATGTACGCGGTAGCAATCCAGCTCAACGTGACTGCATCCAATGATAGTTTCTTCCCAATTGAAGGAAGCGCAATATTGACAGAAGAACCCATGAAGGGGAAAAGAAAGGAGGCCATCGTGGCAACAATAAGTACCACTTCCTTAGTGGTATCACTGTGCACACGGTCATTCACATCGGCTATTATAGCTTATTGAGCATCATATCTCAGTCGCTTCCAGTAAATTGAGGTGAACCCCATCATACAGAAGTCGGCGTCCAGAGTGATGGTTTTCCGACCCATGCTGACAGGAACGAGCTTTTCCTCTGGGGGTCGAGCCTGCAAATCTCCCTTAGATATCTCTTGGCTGTCCACGGGGAATCAGAAGCAGCCTTGCAACTCGCCGATTTCCTGGGCGAGAAAACCGGCTGGGAGGTAGCAGTGCCAGAGTACGGAGACGAGGTTGCCCTGACCTGATTCTATAACTGGCTGTAATGCCTGGCTGGTTAACTCTCTTCGCGCGGGATAGCTGATATTCACACCGCCTCAGGTCAAGACAGGCCATATCTCCTTTTCTCGTTTATGAGGAGATTTTTCAAGCGATCGAGAGAAACCTTGTGTGCATCTAGAGGAATTCCCATCCAATCGGAAAAGCTAAGAATTTTATCCGGGTCTTTTCCCACCAATCTATCATAGTACCCTACAGCATCGAGCATAATTGCTCCTCCGCTGTGTTGAGGAAAATTCTCATTGGCTTTGCCTGTGTCCCAATCCTGGTAGATATAAAAGCGGTATTTCAGCCATCCAGGAGTTAGCCAGTAAATGTCTTTGCCCTGGCTGATTTTCTCCCTTTCCTTAACGCTAGCCAACATGTCGATACAATCACTGGCCTTTATCCGGGAGATCCTGGTTTCCGAGTCTTCCTGTTCTTTGATTATCGTGTCTATTGTCCTGTAAGGATTATCAATGTTGATGTAGCAGAACTCTCCTCCATAAACGACGATAACTTGCCTGGCGTATTTCTTGGCGGTACTTATTTGTTTTACCAGTTGACTTTCAAGTTCTGCAGGCTTCTCATGCCTCCCCGGCTTTGTGTATAGAACCTTCTCGGCATCCAGGAAGTTGCTGTCTCTGAGCAAATTAAGCTCTAGAGACAGCGTCCCACAAGCGACTATCGCACACCCATGGAAGGAATAGTTGTTCGCCATATTTCCAATGCTCTTAAAATCTTCAGAGAGCTCACGATAGGCTTGAACTCTCGAAATTAGCTAAGTTTGCTCCGCTTGTCCTCCCTTACCTGCAACTATGTCAATGCCTGGGATAGCTTTTCATTTGCTTCTTCTATCTGCAGTACTGCCTCCTTGAGAATATCGTAATTTGCAGCTCCTTCTATATTTTGATTTCTTCCCATCCACTTTCTGAGTTTCTCTCTGTACCCTTTGTTGGACTCAAGCCATGAGCTCAGGAGCACTTGGAGTCTTCCCTTTTCATCACTTGGGAATCTTTTGACGATTTCCTCGACCTTGGCTCGAATTACTTTCTCAGGAACCGCACCAAGGATTTCGTCAACTTTCTGCCCATTACCGAAGTATAGCTGTAGAGGTATACTCATGACCTGATACTTCATAGCGAGTTGTTGGTTTTTATCCACGTTGAGTTTGCAGAACTTGAAATTGCCGTCATATTCCTTTGCCAACTTATCGTATACTGGCGAAACCATCCTGCATGGACCGCACCAGGGTGCCCAAAAATCGACCTCTACAGGCATATCTGATTTCAACACCTCCTCCTCGAAATTCTTGTCTGTGATCTCTATTACTTTACCCATTTTACGATTGTCTCCTTTCCTGTTAGTTCTATTTTTAATTTATTTTTTGGATGTACTTGAAGGCAGACATAGCAGCGGTGACGCCATCGCCAACCGCAGAGGCGACCTGGCGCGCTGAATTTCTGCGGATGTCACCAGCGGCGAAGACACCGGAAGCTGAAGTAGCCATCATTTCATCGGTGACGATGTGGCCAACATCATCCAGCTCCAGGAGATTGAAAAAGTGTTGGCTGTTGGGCATGAATCCTGTAGCAACGAAGGCTCCAGCTACTTCTAAAGTAGATTGCTGTCCCGTTTTTACATTACGCAGGTTGAGCTCACTCAACATTTTTTCTCCCAGGGCTTCCTGCACCACCGAATTCCAGATGAATTCTAACTTTGGTTGGGCGAAAGCTCGTTGCTGAAGAACCCGCCCCGCTCGAAGCTGGTCTCGCCGATGTATTATATACACCCTGCTGGCATGGTGACTCAGCTCCAGAGCATCAGTGATAGCAGTATCACCTCCTCCAACGACTGCTACATCGCGGCCCCGGAAAAGGAAACCATCGCATGTAGCACAGTAGGAAACCCCATGCCCTGATAATCTTTCCTCTCCAGGAACGCCTAATTTATGATACTCTGAACCAGCAGCGACGATGATAGTTGTAGATTCAAAATTCCCTTCGGTAGTAGAAACCTCATAGGGTTGTTCTTCCGTAATGCCTGTCATTTCAGCAGTGGCAATTTCCACACCATACTTGAGTGCCTGTTGGCGCATGAGACTTCCCAACTCATACCCTGAGATACCTTCAGGGAATCCAGGATAGTTCTCTACCAGGGTAGCATTCACTATCTGCCCTCCAAACATCCCACGCTCTACCAGCAGGCTCTTGAGCCCTGCTCGCGATGTGTAAAGTCCTGCTGTGAGTCCTGCTGGCCCTCCTCCAATTATAATTACATCGTATTTTCCCATTGTGTCTACCTCTTGCAATCTAGGGTTCTACCTAGATGTAACCTGTACTAGGTGGCACAGCAGTATCTCTCTAGTTCCCATGTGATCTGGATTGGTGTAACAGCTTCTACTGGCTACCTTACGAGCAGCATAACCAATGCACTTCTCAGTAATCTTGTAATTCATATAAGCCTCCTTAAATTTATTCAGATGCTATGCTGCCTAGTCGCTACGGAGTTTGGGGCAAAACAACATCCGGCAGCTCCATGACTGGCTCGTTGTCCTCACCCTTTTGGTATAGTGTATATGATGCTTTGTGCTTTGCTCTATTGCCATGGGGAGATATGCTTTGAACCAATCCTTTTATAGTCCGATACAAGACAATTAATGTAAGTGCTATCAGGAAGATGTAAATGCCTAAGCCTGTCCAGCTAAAGAATGTCTGGTTGGTGAGAGATCCCTGGGTTAGAGAAGCTAAGCAAACTGAGCCTGTGGGGAAGATGAAGGCCCACCATCCTGCTCCATAAGGAAGGCTGAGCTTCCTCAAGTAATAAATAGTCAGGGCAATTAAGAGGATGAGCAACCATACTCCGATTCCAATTAACATAGGGTTTATCAGGGGAACTAAGTCCATCAGGCTGCTCCCTAAACCTGACTGCAAGTAGGTCCCAGTTTCTCTTGCGAATAGTGCCAGAGAGATAGACATCAGAGAAAAGGGAACTAACATGATCCAGAGCGAGGGTAGAATTTTTGGGTCTAGTTTTTCGAAGAAGAAGACTTTACTGAATAGAGCCACAGCCATTAAGAGAAAAACGAAAACTCCTATCCCGAAAAAGAAGTAGTTGACCCACAGGATATTTGCGGATATAGCTTCACTAGAGATAAGTTCTGTCAATTTTACTCCAGCAACGGGGGTTAGTAAAGCAGCTACCGGTGGGACCAGCCACCCTCCATTCATAGCATTTATACTCATCTTCTCGTTGGTGATTAAAAAGTAGATTGTGATGGTTAAGAGAAGAATTTCGAAAATGGCTCCTGCGATCCAGAAGGAAATTGCGATTTCCCTGTGTTGCCATAGGGGGAACATTGCGCCAATTCTTGAAAAGACGATGGAGATCATTATCATTGCAGCTGGCATGAGGGAATGAAATCCAGCTACTACTGGGTGTTGTAGCTCTTTCAGGATGGTTGGGGAATAGAAAATCAGCTTTGATAACCAGGTTACAAATAGAAATATGAACAGCCCGAAATCGAGGTAGGTCAGAACGATTGACACGGGGTTGAGCCAAGTAGCACCGAATACTTTGGCAATCAAGCTGGAGGTTAGAGCGATTCCGCCAAAACCAAGCACGGTGGCAAACCAGACGGGGGTGAAGTTTTGAACGAAGCCAAACTTTTGCTTGATCAGGATGTTTTCCATGGGGGTTAGCGGTTGTTATCTGCCTCCTCGTTGCATTGCTGACAGTATCCTTCCAGGCACAGCTCAGCTCCGGTCACTTTGAAGTTGTGTTCGCGTTGAAGGTTGCGTATGAGTTCTGTGATCAGAGGGCTTTCGAACTCTATGATTTTGCCACAGCATTGACATATCATATACTGGTGCTCTATGGAATGACTTATCTCATAGCAACAATGCATCAGCCCCAGGCTTCTTTTGTCTACCAGCCCCAGTTCTTTGAACAGGCGCAGGCTTCGATAGATGGTAGCCAGACTGATGGATCTGTCTTTGCTACTGGCGCGGCGATACAGCTCTTTAGCATCTATAGGCTCACCACTATCATGGATGATATCCAAGAGCAGGCGTCGCTGCTTGGTCAACGCGTGGCCCTTCAGTTCATCGCAGCTTTTGCGAATGCTTCTCATTGGCAAGCCCATTGTAAACACTTACCTCCCTTTTGTCAAATCGGGTGGCGTTTTGAGTAAGGTTTCCTCCTGGCATCAGCACGAAATGTTTCCTGTCTTCCCTCTCCTCTATTTTACTGATGTTGCTGCGTATTATCTTGATGGCACTTTTCGCGGTACCTGTCCTGCCCAACCCGCGCAGATACCTCTTTACATCTTGGTCATGGACATTACAGAGTCCAAGATGGATCTGTACCTGCTGACCATGCTGGCCCAACGGCAATGGAACCTCGACAGCCTCATACCTACTCTAGCGCCACGGTTGGCGGAGGTCCATCTATGTGAAGGAATGCGGATGTGGTCAGGTGCCGGCGGGAGGCAACTACGCCATCAGTATCAGGGAGAAGTGCCCTTCAACTGGATGCGCCTCTGGCCATATTGTTGCCTGACTACCATTTGATAGGGCTAGTTGAATCAATCAGGACTTGTGCCATTCTTCAGCATTATTGGGAGAGCGCTTAAACCAAATCGAATATTTTACGTTATAGTATATATAAATGAAGTATTATGAATAGCACAGGAGGTGACTTCAGATGAGAAGGGGGATTCTAGGTATACTTGTTGTGGCATTGCTGTCAGGACTGGTGGCTTGTGCGCAGCCAACAGTCGGTGGTGAGGTAATACAATCAGAGAAGCCACGGATAACTTCCCCAGAGGTAGATGAGGCTGATCTAACCACTCTGGTCAGTGGAAATAATGCCTTTGCCTTTGACCTGTATCAGACAGTCAGAGGGACAGATGGCAATCTTTTCTACTCTCCTTGCAGTATCTCCCTTGCCCTGGCGATGACATACGCTGGTGCCCGCGGTGAAACCGCACAGCAGATGGCTGATACCCTTCATTTCCTTCTTAACCAGGATAGCTTGCACCCGGCATTCAATGCCCTTGCCCTCGAACTGGCTCACCGGGGTGAAGGTGCTCATGGTAAAGATGATGAGGGCTTCCGACTGAATATCGTCAATGCCATCTGGGGTCAAAAAGATTATCACTTTCTTGCCACATTTCTTGACCTTTTGGCTGAGAACTATGGTGCTGGGCTAAGGATCCTGGACTTCGCCCACGAGCCAGAAGAATCCCGTATCACCATCAATGAGTGGGTCAGTGACCAGACGGAAGGTCGGATTAAAGATCTGGTCCCGCCGGGTTCCATTACTGCGCTTACCAGGCTTGTCCTCACCAATGCTATTTACTTCAACGCCGCCTGGCAATATCCCTTCGACGAGGACGCTACCAGGGATGGTTCTTTCCATCTGCTTGGTGGAGGGGAAGTCGCTGTGCCCATGATGAGCCAGGAAAAGTTTTTAGGTTATGCCGAGGGTGATGGCTATCAAGCAGTAGAACTGCCATACGATGGTCGCCAGCTTTCAATGGTAATCTTACTGCCGCAATCTGGCCAGTTCGAGACATTTGAGAAATCCCTGGACGCCCGGCGGGTAGATGATATCTTGAAGACCCTGGAATCAAGTCAGGTTGCTCTGACGATGCCGCGATTTAAATTCGAATCCAGCTTTAGTCTCAGGGAGCCCCTCACCGCAATGGGGATGCCAGATGCTTTCTCCACAAACGCCGACTTCTCAGGGATGACGGGCAACCAGGATTTATTCATATCAGATGTGGTTCATAAGGCATTTGTTTCTCTAGATGAAGCTGGTACAGAAGCGGCAGCGGCTACAGCGGTAATTATGGCGCTGACAGCAGCACCACCAGGGGCAACTGTTGAGGTCACTGTTGACCACCCCTTCATCTTCCTCATTCGCGATATCGAGACCAACACCATTCTATTTGTTGGGCGTGTCGTGAATCCCAGTGTATGACCGGGCCTTTACCATCATCGCACAAAAGGGCGCTTGGTCAGAGTGTGTCAGAGCAGCATTCTATACCGTAATCACCATGGTACAATACCCCATAGAAGAATGAGATGGGCACAACGATTTTTCTGATTCATGGCATGTGGGGAACGAGCACATTCTGGAACAGATATTGTCGCTTCTTTGAGAGCCAGGGCTACCATACCAAGGCTGTTACTCTTCTGAATCACGAACAACCTCAAGATTACGAAGGGTTGAAAAGAACGGGGATTATCGATTATGTGGAACAATGCCAGAGAGAGATCCAGCAATTGCATCAACTGCCGGTTATCATTGGTTATAGCATGGGTGGACTCATAGCGCAGAAGCTGGCGGAGATGGGATTGGCGGAGAAGCTGATATTACTGGCTCCTGTGGCTCCTGAGAGGAGGATAATGCTCAGGTGGGCCACAATGTTGTTGTTCTCAGCTAATATGCTGGATGTTATCTTATATAAGAAGCCTTTTATCGTTCCTTTCAGACAGGCAAATTACGGCTTATTAAACACACTACCTCAGAGAGAGCGAGCTGTAGTATATCGCTCCTTTGTTCATGAATCAGGGCTGGCGACTTACGAATTCCTGGCAGGCAGAGTTATCATAAATGCTGCCCAGGTGAAGTGTCCCGTGCTGGTCGCTTCAGGAACAGAAGACAGAGTTATCTCAGCAGATGTGGCCAGGAAAATAGCAATCAGGTATTCAGCTGCCTACTATAAGTACCCTGGCTGTTGTCACTATCTCGGAGCAGAGCGAAAAATCATGGAAGATGTCCTTGCCTGGATGGATAGCAAAAAATAATATTTGTACTGGGCTTCTCTTCAGTTATCCTTCGCGCTTTTTCTCTCTGTTGCTCTTGAAACGCTCATAAATGTCGATGAGATCAATTTCGCCAGTATAAACCTTGCCCACATACCAGCCAGCCAGAACAAATAAAGCCACAATAATGGCTTTCAGCAAGCCTAAAGTTACAATCACAAGCCCCACCACCAACCCCGCTATAGCACCTATCGTCTTTGGATGTAACATCCTATCATCCCTCATTAACTAACGGCCAGCCGTTTGGCTTTTTTTGAACCATATTTCACTCTGATATCTACCACGGCCACATGCAGTCCTGTGAGCTGCTCTATCGCTGTCTTGACCCTGCTTCGCAGCTCAGGCTCAATCTCAAGTATACTGCTCCCCAGGTCTGCCGAAGCCCGGCAGTCCACAAGCAAACCTTCTGGATTTTCCTTCACACTGGACTTAACATCACGTATCCCATGAATGGCAACGCCGACGTGCTCCGCCAGTACACAAATACTATCCAGGTCAATGGTAGTAACGCCCTCATAGGTGGAGCTTATGACCAGGGATACCGCCTTGTGTGAAGGTGCGATCTCAATGGACAGCAAACCAATCATAGCCACAGCAACAATTACACTGATTACTATAATGCTGGCCAAAGCACCACCGCTGGCATCAGCAACATGCTGTAGTATTGATTGCGCCCAGCCATAGGGCAAAATCTGCGCTGTGCTCACACCACAGGCTACAAAGAGAGTAATCACCGCCCCGGCAAAAATAACCAGAGCGGCAATCACTATTAGTATCCGATTAAAAACCGACATAAATATGCGCTCTCCTCCAGCTTAACATCATATCCAGGTGAGCCTGCAATAAAATTCAGCGTATCTACGCCACTTTCGCCTGCTTCTTTTCCGGGAACTCAACGCTCACAACACGCACATTGATTTCTTTAGCAATAAGTCCCGTGATCTCCAGGAGACGAGAAGCCACTTTCTTGCGCACCTCGACAATAATAGTGGGTATGTTGAACCCGTAGATGACGCCCAGTTGAAGGTCAACAATCGCCTCTTTTTTCCCCACCTCAACTGCTACCCCTACCCTGCTTTTGTCACCGGCGCCTCCCAGATGCTCAGTCAGAGCACGGCGGACAGTACTTTTACCGAGACTGGCAACCCCCTCTACTTCCTTGGCAGCCATACCTGCTATCGAAGCTACAACCTCATCACCTATGATAGTCTCGCCTGATGTTACAATTTCCTCTGCCATCGTTACAAACCTCCTTTTTATAATTTCTGTGGTTATCGAAGCTCTCTTTTGTAAGTATTCCTCACTAGCTCATCGGTCGCATCCTCTATAATCTGGATATTTATGAGTTTAGTTTGCTTCTTGACAGATGTCAAGAGAATCGAGGCTTTTGTTTCACTTCCAACTTTTCTCGCCATGCCAGGGAATATTCATACTGAGGGAATAACAAATTTCAATTACAACAGTGGCAGTGGCTTCAGCGATAACTTCTTTTTGTAAGCCTCCTCAAAGGATATAACGCTACTCAGCAAAGATAAACAAGTGACTTATCAGCCATTCTTTGATATTTAGGACTTTCAGGCGTTTCATTTGCTCCACCTTCTTTATCCGCGTTGCTTTTACAGCCCCGCTTCAGCCTTCAGCATCTCAGCTTTGTCTGTCTTCTCCCAGGGGAGATCAAGGTCTTCTCTACCAAAATGTCCGTAGATAGCAGTTTGACGGTAAATAGGGCGACGGAGGTCCAGAGTCCTGATAATAGCTTCAGGGCGAAAGTCAAAGTGTTTATTAATCAATGCGAGTATGCCCTCGTCAGAGACCTTACCTGTGCCAAATGTTTCCACAGATAATGACAGAGGGCGAGCCTTGCCAATAGTATAGGCAACCTGGAGTTCGAGAGAATCAGCCAGGTCTGCAGCTACCATGTTCTTGGCAACATATCTGGCCATATAGGCAGCAGAGCGATCCACCTTGCTGGGGTCTTTGCCAGAAAAACAGCCCCCTCCATGACGAGAGGCGCTGCCATAGGCGTCAACAATTATCTTCCTTCCCGTAAATCCAGTGTCACTCACAGGGCCACCTATCTCGAACTTCCCTGCGGTGTTAACCAGCACCCTAGTGTCGTCTCTCAACTCAGGGGGTATGACTTCGCCAACTACCTTCTCCATGAGGTCATGTTCCATCACGCTCTTTTCTACACCAGGGTCGTGCTGGGCGCCCAAGATAACGCAAACGACCTTCCTGGGGACACCGCGGCTGTATTCAACAGTCACCTGAGACTTGCCATCAGGGCGAAGATAAGAGATAACTCCATCCTTCCTCACCTGAGCCAGGCGGCGGCACAATTTATGCGCCAGCACAATAGGCAGCGGCATGAACTCCGGGGTTTCCTTACAGGCAAAGCCGGACATCATGCCCTGGTCGCCAGCGCCAGTTTTGTCCAGCACCTCATCAGTCACCTCCCCATCCCTCATTTCCAGCGATTGTCCGATTCCGGCGGCGATGTCAGGCGATTGCTCCTTAACCGAAACGAGGACTCCACAGGTGCGGTAATCAAAGCCATACTCGGGTTTGGTATATCCGGCATCCTTAATCACCTGACGCGCAATATTCGGGATATCCACATAACAGTCACAGGTGATCTCCCCCATAACCATCGCTATACCCATGGCAACAGATACCTCACAGGCAACATGCGCCAGTGGGTCTTTCTCCAGTATCGAATCGAGAATGGCATCGGAAATCTGGTCGCATAATTTATCGGGATGACCTTCAGTAACGGACTCTGAAGTTGCCAGGTATGAATCCTGTCGGCTAAAACTGTTGGGCATTTCTCCTCCTTCTTGCTGAAAACACTGACTTCAAAATATCGAGAACCTATATTTCATATTTTCTATGTGCCCGCCTCCCAGCTACTGAGATATTCTTCCTGCTCCTCAGTCAGAGAATCTATGGCAATATTCATAGAGGCAAGTTTCAACCTGCCCACCTCTTTATCGATATCGTCGGGCACAGGATAAACATCTGGCTTCAGCTTTCCTCTCATTTTGACGAGATATTCCACGCAGAGAGCCTGGTTGGCAAAACTCATGTCCATCACGCTGGCAGGGTGTCCCTCAGCAGCAGCCAGATTGATGAGCCTGCCCTCACCCAGCAAGTAGATGCAGCGCCCATCATCTAAAGTATATTCATCAACGAAAGGACGCACTCTTCTTCTTGATTTCGCCATACCTTCCAAGCCAGGAATGTTTATCTCCACATTGAAATGCCCGCTATTGGCCACGATAGCCCTGTCCTGCATCTGCGTGAAATGAACCTCATCAATGACATTTTTATCTCCAGTGGCGGTGATGAAGACCTGGCCTATCCTGCACGCCTCGAGCAAAGGCATAACCCGATAACCATCCATAGCAGCTTCCAGAGCCAGGATAGGGTCAACCTCAGTAACGATGACATGCGCCCCCAGGCCTTGCGCCCTTCTGGCTATCCCTTTGCCACAGAAACCATAGCCACAAACCACCACTGTTCTTCCCGCCCACAATATATTGGTAGCTCGGGTTATGCCATCAATGGTGCTCTGTCCCGTGCCATAGCGATTGTCAAAGAAGTGCTTGGTGCGCGCATCATTGACAGCAATGATAGGGTAGTTCAGGCTTCCCGCCCGGGCCATATTCCTCAGTCTGATAACTCCTGTGGTAGTTTCCTCCGCGCCACCGATAACATCATGAGTGAGTTCAGCATGTTCCCTATGAATGGCAGAGACCAGGTCAGCGCCATCATCCAGGGTAACCTGTGGCCTGTGCTCTATAGCCGTGGCGATGTGCCGGTAATAAGTTTCATTATCCTCTCCCTTGATGGCGTTAACGGGAATGCCATAGTTAACCAGTGCGGCGGCGACATCATCCTGTGTGCTCAAGGGATTGGAGGCACAGAGTACCACATCGGCTCCTCCCTCACGCAAAGTCAGAGCTAAATTGGCTGTCTCCGCAGTTATATGAAGGCAGGCAGCAACACATATGCCTCCAAGGGGCTTCTCCTGGGCAAACCTCTCCTGGACTAACTTGAGCACCGGCATTTCTCCTCCAGCCCATTCAATGCGAAGCCTGCCTCCCCCAGCCAGCGATGGATCCTTAATATCATAATTCTTCATTTTCAAAGTTTACTCTGAAATACTTTTACAACATTATCTGATAATTGTGGAGAGCTCTTTTTCTACCACTTGAACTGCTCAGCAACCCAATCGGGTATATCCACCGTGCCCATCAGAACTGGTTTTTGATGACAATCGCTGCCCCCGGTCATGATCAAACCATGCTTCTGGGCAAACTCAATGTAATGCGCCGTGGTCTTGGCATTATTTCTTGAATGCCAGCACTCAACACCATCGATGTATTCTAGCATATATTTTTCTATCACCTCCGTTTGCCCATCCAGCTCGCGTGTTATGCTTGCTAAAGATGTGCCGTTGGGGTCATTGGGATGTGCCTGTACCAGAACACCACCAGCGTTTCTAATTAGCTTTGAAGCTTCCGAGAGCGAAAGCGGATACTTAGCTACATTGCACCTGACCAGATACCTGTCGAAGGCTTCCTGCGTATTCTTCACAATAGCTTTCTTCACCAAGTAATTTGCTATATGAGGTCGTCCAAATACGCCATCGACGCTATCCTGTATATTCTTGATATCCTCCCCGGTGAATCTTTCAATGCCCTCTTTATCGAACTCCATATTTAGTTTCTTCAGGATTTGATGCGCTCTCTTTTCCCTGTGTTCTTTTATCAACTGGAGCTTACTCTTCAGCTCTTGATTGCCAATATCATACTGGTAGCCCAGGAAATCCAGGGAAATAGCTTTATCGTCATCTGGATAATGGAAAGCCACATTCAATTCCACTCCAGTGATATAGAATATGCTATACTCTCTCGCCAGGGTGATAGCTCTCTCCTGGCAGTCTACAGAATCATGGTCGGTTGTAGACATTAAATCGATATTCCTGTTTTTTGCTTCACGGAAAACATCCTCGATGGAGAAATTGCCATCCGAACAGGTCCTGGTATGGATGTGCAAATCTATTTTCATTCCTATCTCTTTTCCATGCCAATAATATACCAGTCCCGGGGAGCATCATACTGAGTGTCAACTATAAGGTGCATTATATCGAGATTGGGGTTCGCCTCTTTCAGATCATCCAGGTCAACCTCTTCGAACTTCCTCTTATTGTCGATATAGGCCTGTTCCGTAAGGGCATTGGACTCATAAGCCTCCCTGGTGCGCCTCAGTATCCGTGCAATGGCTACCTTCTGCGGGCAGTGGGTTTGAAGGATGACAAATGTCTTACCATGTCTGGCTGCTATTGCAGCAGCACGCTTTCGCAACGATTGGGTGACAAAAGTGGCATCGAGTATCACACTGCCGCCTTTGCCAAGAATCTCGTCCGCCTGCCTGAACACCTCATCATAGACCATCATGCGTTTATTCATATTCGAGGCGACTTTCTCATCGAATATATCCTCATTCTTCAATACTTTCAATCTAATCAGGTCAGTCCGAAGGATAGGATAGCCTTTAATCTTCGAAACCTCCTCGCTGGTCTCGGTCTTCCAGGTGCCGGGAAGCCCGCAGGTGATAAGCAAAATACCAGCCCCCAGTTCATCTCCTATGAATTTGGTAAACGGTTCTCTCAATTTGCTACTACCATCCTTACCATTTTACTTGTTTGTCCATTGGCACAAGAACACATTCACATACTATATATACGATTCTGCCAGCTCGAAATACCTCCGGGCAACTGTCAAGAGCTTTGCTTTTTCCTCTTCCGAGATATACGGGTCATCCAGCTTAAAACTTTCCACTTTTCCCCGAACGCAGGCACGGTAACACTGGTAAAATTTGACCAGCTTCAGCAGTTCATCATCATGGCTGAGCTCCACACAGGTGTTCACGAACCGCTGCGAGAGGTCACGGCGACGATAGCGGTCCAGGTCCATAGCCAGAAAGGCAATCTCAGAAGCCACATCAGAATACCTGAACCTGTCGTTAAACTCAATGCAATCATAGATGATGATGTCATCAGCGAAGCAGACATGCGCTGCATGGAGGTCGCCGTGGCAGTTCTTTATCTTACCCTCGGTTACTCGCCGCGCAAAAAGGTCCGCATTATCCCCCATAAAAGCTTCAGTATAATTCTTGATGCGCCGGTAGTTTTCCTCTGTGAGAGAAACTCCAATATATTTCTTCGCCTGAGTGAAGTTTTCCGTATTATTTCGCTGGATAGTGTCCAATTTTCCATAAGAAGCGATCTGCGGGCTGGTTTCCGCCTTTTGGTGAAAGCTCACCAGTTTATCCGCCACTCTATCTATCATCCCCTCATCCACCTGACCACGAGTTAGCATAACATCCATCATGCGTTCCTGAGGCAACTGCCTCATCTTGACGGCATATTCCACCGCTTCCCCTTTTCCCCCAATGGTGAACCTGCCATCGTTCTCAATGATGGGCACCACCTCTAGATAAGTCTCCGGGCTGAGCCTCCTATTTAGCTCCACTTCACGTTGGCAAAAGAAATGGCGTTTCTCCAGAGTAGTATAATCCAGATAGCCCAGATTCACCGCTTTTCTAACCTTATAGGCATAATCACCTGTGAGGAAAACGAATGACATCTGCGTTTGAACCAGCTCTATCTTGTCTGCCCTGTGAGGGTAGGCTTCAGGCTCAAGCAATGAGGACAGATAAGGGGATTCTCTGCCACACCCTGGCTTTGTTTTGTCAAGGTCTTCACTCATTTCCACTTTTCGGTTACTATAGCAAATACTCCATCCTGGGGCAGCACTTGGGGCAAAAATTGATTTCCTTCCAGTCCGTGTCAGCCAGGCTGTTGGAAAAATGCATCACGCATTTGGGATTGGCACAATGCTCCAACCCCAGAGTATGCCCTACTTCATGGACAATTTCCTTGGCAGCCCTCTGCAAAAATAGCGCTCCATCAGACAGCAAGCCATAATATTCTTGCCTCAAGCGCTGCAGAGATACAACAGCTATTCCATGAACGACGTCCGCTTCGCCAAAGACGAAATTAAGACCCGGGGCATAAAGGTCAACATCAGCTATGCCCACAACTCTCTCGCCCTTTTCCTTTTTCTCAGCATAGAGAGAGTCTATCAACTTCGAGGCGAGATACTGCTCTCGGGCAACATCATAGGCTGGAGCCAGATTACGCAAACCTTCTTTTGTCTCCACGGGGCAGCAAAAAACGCGCCTGACTCTGTCCTTCAATTCAGTCATTATCTCACTATCTATATCGCCCAGTGGTATAAGCACAATTCTCATTTTACAGATAAAGACGCGTTAAGAGAAGAAATTTTATCATAATGAAGAGAGAACTCACAGCATTGATAGATATATATATCAAATGCAACAATGTTGCATTTGCAGTGCTGCTCTGCTATGATGCCGGCATGATTCAACGTTCGAGACGTATTTTGCGGGCTCAGGGATATAAGATGACCAGACCCCGGGAAAAGGTGCTTGAGGTTCTGGAGGAAGCAGAGAAACCGTTTTCTCCTTACGACATACAAAAAGTTTTAGCCAGGCAAGGAAAACACCTGAACCACGTTACTATCTACCGTATACTGGACCTGTTCTGCCATCTCAACCTGGCCCATAAACTGCCATCAAGTGGTAAATTCGTGAAGTGCCGCCTGGGCAATAAGGCAGGTTGCCATCGCTTTACAGTTTGCCGTCAGTGTGGCGCCATCCAGGAATTCGCCACTAACGAGCTGTGTGATGAAGAAAGTAAATTTGCTCGTAACCTTGGCTTCCATCCAGAACACCACATTTCTGAGACTTTCGGGCTCTGCTCCAATTGCTATAAATTGCCCCAGAAAGCAGGACAGGCCCCGAAAGGAAAGGCCGAAGATGCTCAAAAGAATAGTATATGAACTGGGGAGACATGCGCCTTTCACCTTCACAGGTGCCCTCCTGGGAGTCGCCATCATGCTGGCAATAATTTGGGGCAATTTTTTACCTCACGTTGCCCCATTTTCACAGGACATCTTCTATGTGCTGCATCCACTTCATGTGGTATTGAGTGCCCTTGTGACCACAGCGCTGTACTTGAAATATGGGAAAAGGAGGATCTGGTTAGTAATTCTGATCGGCTATACCGGTTCAGTTGGCATAGCCACAATAAGCGATTGCCTTATTCCTTACTTGGGAGAATCTTTGCTGGCTCTGCCCGATAGAGGCATTCACATAGGCTTTATCGAAAAATGGTGGCTGGTAAATCCGGCAGCTTTTCTTGGCATCGCGCTCGGCTATTGGAAAAGGATAACCAAGTTCCCTCACTACGGACATGTGCTGATCAGCACCTGGGCATCGCTGTTCCACGTCATCATGGCCCTGGGCACAACGGTGAACTGGATTCAAATCATTATTATCCTATTGTTCCTCTTCCTCGCTGTCTGGATTCCCTGCTGCACAAGCGATATAGTGTATCCTCTGTTGTTCACCAGAAAGCGCCAGCTACAGGAAGCTGCCAGCTAAGCCATAGCATACCCCAGGGCTAAAAAGAAGAGCGGAGTTGTGCTAATATTACATGCACATATTAAAGCTCATCTGAAGGATTGTTTTGTTCAGCAAGTTTAAAAAAAAGGAAACCTGGCTTGGCAAAATATCACGCCTTTTCGACCGGGACTCCGTCGGAGAGGAAACCTGGAATGAACTGGAGGAGCTGCTCATCCTCGATGATGTTGGCACAGAAACCACGAGTAAACTCCTGGATAAAGTCAAGCGGCGCATCAAAGCCGAAAAACTGCTGGAGCCTTCACAGATAAAGGCAGCCTTAAAAGAAGAGATGATCAACCTGCTCAATGTGCCCAGGAGCGAACCATCCACCGCAACCACCAATATCATCCTTGTAGTCGGGGTCAACGGCTCGGGCAAGACCACCAGCATCGCCAAACTGGCTTACAGCTATACCTCTCAGGGCAAAAGAGTTATCCTGGCGGCAGCCGATACCTTCAGAGCGGCTGCTGTTGAACAGCTCCAATACTGGGGCGAAAAAGTGGGAGCCGAAGTTATCGCCCATAAACCTGGTGGCGACCCGGCAGCAGTTGCCTTCGATGCCATCGAGGCAGCCTATAGCCGCGGCGTCCCGGTGGTGATTATTGACACCGCGGGGCGTCTTCACACCAAATCCAATTTGATGGAGGAACTCAAGAAGATCAAGAGAGTGGCCTCCAGGCATGATGCCTCAGCTCCTCATCAGATTTTATTGGTGTTAGATGCCACTACAGGACAGAATGGCTTGACCCAGGCCAGATATTTCACTCAAACTGTAGGCGTAAGCGACATCTTTTTGGCCAAACTGGACAGCGCGGCTAAGGGGGGGATAGTATTTGCTATCTGTGATGAATTGAATATACCCATCACTTACATAGGAAGCGGCGAAAAACTGCACGACATCGCCTTTTTCGACGCTGAAACATTTGTCGATGCTATCTTATAAGGATAGCTTTAATGAAACGAGGAGGCTGCTGACATGGACAATCAAACAACGAAACCTGCTGCACACATAGAAAGGAAGCTGCCTTTGGAAGATGGAACTGTATATAGCCGAAGAAAAGGCCTCCAGCCATTTTCCGTGCCTCCGCTAGAGGATTATATTCCTTTAGTGGGTGAAGAGAAGATAGATAAGCTGAACACGCTTACTCGAAAACTCAAGGGCATAAAGATACTGGAGGTCAACTCAACAGCGGTAGGCGGTGGTGTAGCTGAAATGCTTTATTCTCAGGTGCCGTTTTTGAATCAACTTGGGATAGAAGATGAGTGGAAGGCGGTGCGGGGCACAGCAGCATTTTATGAGGTGACCAAGACACTCCACAACCTTCTGCAGGGTAAGACGGGAACTCTTACTGCTGATATGATAAAGGTTTATTATCACACGCTCCTGGAGACTGCAGAACTCTATCATGAAGACCATAATAGATATGGGCCAGATATGGAAATTATCCATGACCCTCAGCCACTCGGCCTGGCGCGCTATTTAAAGAGAGCGAATGAAAAGTGGCTGTGGAGAAGCCATATCGATGTAGAAGAGGCAACTCTGGAAGCCAATCCGGTATTATGGGAATTCATCACTTTCTGGGCGGATTTTTATGACGGTGTCATGTTCTCCGGTGCCCATTACATAATAGATTGCTGGCCGCTGCGAAAGTACATCAGCCCTCCTTTCATTGATCCCCTCTCTATTAAAAACAAAGAGTTAAGTCCTGATGAAATCGCCGAAGTATTACGGAAATATGACATAGACCCCAAGATACCCATATTAGCTCAGATAGGCAGGTTTGACCCCTGGAAAGGCATTGATACCACCATCAGTGCCTTCAAAATTGCCCGCAGGGAGAAAGAGTGTCAGTTGATAGCAGCGGGCAACATGGCTGCCGATGACCCTGAGGGAGAAGGAATCTTCGACCAGGTCTGCGAGGAGACAAAAGGCGAACCTGACATTCACATTATCAGGCTCCCGGATGATGTAGCGGTTAATGCCCTGGAGGTCAACGCCCTGCAGAGAGCTGCGCGGATAATATTGCAGCCTTCCACCAGGGAGGGGTTCGGCCTGGTCATCACCGAGGCTATGTGGAAAGGAAAACCTGTGATAACCAGAGAGGTGGGATCGATTCCCATCCAGGTCAGAGATAGGGAAACGGGATTTTTTATCACTTCAGCCAAAAAAGCAGCCAAAAAAATAATCCGTCTGTTGGAAAATCCAGAGGAGGCAGAAGCGGTGGGAAGGAAAGCTCATGAATATGTAAGAGACCACTTCTTGATGCCTGATAGAGTTGCTGACTATTTGAGAGTCGCCAACTACTTCATAAATGGCGAACTGGATGAGGCCTCTATAATCAGCTACCATCCCTGGTACAAGCTGAGCAAAAGGAGACACTAAACGCTAACTATCAGCATAGACCCGCTTGCTTTCTCCATCGGACCACTTATGGTGCGGTGGTATGGCATCATGGTAGCCCTGGCAGTCATAGTGCTGCTAGCCATTACCATTCGTGAAACAAAGAAACTTGCCATTTCCCAGGACCTTGTTCTCAATCTTTTCCTCTGGGGGATTGTTGGCGGCTTTATCGGTGGGAGGTTGGTACACATCATTGACCAGTGGTCTTACTACATGGCCAACCCCACAGAGATAATCGGCTCTGCCGGTCTGGCTCTATATGGAACTATTCTGGGTGCTCTTCTAGCCGTATGGATATATATGCGCGTGAAGAGATTCCCTTTCCCAGGGTTAAGCGGTGTCGGCGACGCCGTAGCTGTTGCCGCGCCTCTGGCTCAAGCCATAGGCAGACTTGGCTGCACACTGAATGGCTGCTGCTTTGGCAAGCTCAGCCCCTTCGATTCTTTCCCCGGAGCGGTGGTTTATTCTCCTCGCGATACTATTCCTCACCAATACTGGGGTGTGCCACTCTACCCCACACAAATCTATTTCCTGGTATGGAATCTGCTCGTCTTCGCCATTATATGGAAGCTGCGCGGCAGGCTCAAACCACAAGGCTCACTCTTTTTCCTTTATCTTTGCCTTTATGCCGCCGGCGATTTCGGCTTAAGGTTTCTCCGCTATGCTGACACATCGTATCTCTGGGGACTCCAGCAGGGACAGCTCATCAGTCTGGCGATATTAGTGGTAGCGGTGCCCTGGCTGATTATCAGGATGCGCAGATTTCGGCGTAGCGCCTTGACTACAGAGTCTGCTAGCGAAGCTGACTGGGGGCAAAATCAAGGAGGTTGAGACGCAGCACTTCCTCTTTATTCCACCAGGTCTTTTCCACATTATACACAACGTCTAAATGAGACGGAATCTCTTCCTGAGGCTTGGCTAAATTAAAAGCCACTGCTCTCCAGACTGCACTACCCTGCTTGATTTTCAGCTCCAGATGTTTGCCTTTATTGCCAAGGCTGCGCTGTTCAACTACTTCGACATCGCGGCTGAGGAAAGTGGGCACAGGATTCGCTTGGCCAAAGGGAGCAAGTTTTTGAATCATGCTCAGGGTATCATTGTCAAAAGTAGACAAGGGAACCTCAGCATCAATGACCAATGACGGATGCAAATCAATATGCCCCAGTTGCTTTTGTGCTAACTTCATGACTTTTTCCTGCAGCTCGGGCAGATTTTGTCGTGCCAGCGTGAAGCCAGCAGCCAGTGGATGACCACCAAAGGTGATAAGCAATTTGCGGTATTTCTCTAAAGCGGCGGCAATGTTGAATTCAGGTATGCTGCGGCAGCTACCGCGACATGTCTCAGGACCGAGGCTGAGAACGATAGCTGGCTTGTGAAATTCTTCCATCAATCTGCCGGCAGCAAGCCCGATAATTCCCAGTGGATAGCTTTCATCACCCTCTATGAGCAGGGGAAGATGAGTTCGGTCAGCTAATCTCCCCTTTACTTTTTGCATGACTTCATCGGTCAGATGCTGCCGTTCAATATTCTTTTGCTCCAGCTCCCTGGCCAGAGAGCAGGCTTCTGCTGATGATTGGGCAACGAGTAATTTATAGCTGGTGGAGGCACTATCGACCCTGCTAGCAGCATTAAGGCGAGGTGCTAAAACCCAGGAAATATGCTGAGAACAGATGTCACCAGGCCTCAGTCCCGCCACACTAATCAACTCCTGAAGTCCTACACGCCGGGTATTATTGAGCACCTTTATTCCTTCCTTAGTCAGGTAGCGATTTTCACCCACCAGAGGCACCATATCGGCGACAGTACCCAAAGCCACCAGGTCCAACATCTCATTCAAAGAGCCTGCCCTGGGGTGTTTATATAGCAATGCCTGCAGAAATTTAAAAGCAACCCCAACGCCAGCCAGATCGGGAAAAGGATAGCCTGAATCAGCCCGTTTGGGATCGATCACCGCTATAGCTCGAGGCAAGATTTTTGAAGGAACATGGTGGTCGGTAATAATCATGTCCATGCCCATTTTCCGTGCCTTTTTCACTTCCTGGTAGTCAGTAACGCCACAGTCAACCGTGATTATAAGACCGATTCCCTGGTCATGAAGTTTCTCCATAGCTGCTAATTTCAGCCCATGACCTTCATTATGGCGGTCAGGCAGGTAAGGAACAGCAGCGGCGCCCAGCCAGGATAGTCCCTCAACAAGAACGACTGTAGCTGTAATGCCATCAACATCAAAATCGCCATAAACAGCAATCTTTTCTCCCGAAAGCAAAGCTTTGTATACCCTGTTCACAGCCGGAGCTATATCGGGAAGCAAGAAAGGACTGGCGGCAAGCTTATCATCGCTTGTTAAAAACAAGTCCATCTCATCCAGCTTGATGCCACGATTATAAAAAAGCTGGGCAATCAACGCCGGAATACCAGAAGCGCTCTGATATTCCTCTGGCGCCGCAGTCAAAATCTGCCACTGGTTCGACTTCATCTGTAGTCTGACCCCTCTCAATTAGAAGTTGTTAAATATATCACAGAGTCTACTTTTGGCAAAGCTGTTGAGAATAATGGCCACCAAAAAACTCACAATAGCCCAAATAAGCTAAAGATTTCGCTCCCGAGGCCTCTTTTCAGGTCAGCGCAACATACTGCGCTTCTGCCAGCCTCACTGCAGCAGGGTGCCCTGATTGTGTTGAATGTCCTTGATACAATAACTGAAGACACCAGCAGGGGCGGCAACTTCAACTGTCTGCCCTTTTTCTTTGTTCAAAAGCATCTTGCCCAGAGGTGAAGCAATAGAAAGCTTGCCCTTGATAGGATTCGCCTCACGGGGGTCAACCATGATGTAGCTCAGTTTCCTGTCTGATGATAAATCGCAGAGCACTACCCTGTCTCCTATTTCCACCTTTGCTGTGTTCTGGCTTTCATCCATGATTTTGGCCATCTTCAAGGTGGACTCCAGTTCCTCGATTCTTCCTTGTAAACGGGATTTCTCTTCTCTGGCTGCCGCCAAGGGGGCATTTTCCCGAAAATCTTTATCAGCCGCTGCTTTTTGTATCTCTTCAACCACATTAGAGCGCTGGGCCTTCAGTCTCACAAGCTCCGCCTTCAGCCTGGCGCACCCTTCTGCAGTCAGAACAGCCTGTTCCTGATGATTGTGGCTAAAGGCAGCTATCTTCAGAATCGCTTTTTTCGGCCGGGCATGAGGAGCCAGATTGACTTTCGTAAATCCCTTTTTCCTGATGTATATCAGGAAAAACCTGACCGCTTTTACCTCCGAGGGGGTAATTTGTTCAGTGTAGCTCGCTACATCAGTAGGATTAATCTCTTGTGGCCTTCTCCCCAAACCAAGCCAACGAACAAATTTATATACTCCTTTTTGGGTGGTATCTCTGTTTTTCTGAGGTAAGCCTGATAAAAATTCTGCCGCTAATTCAGCCAGTGTGGAATTACGAATGGAAACTTCATCCATTAACAGATAACAATGATAATATAGGAAATGGACGCTGTCAAATTGTTTCTGTATTGTGAGGGAGAATTATCTTTTAGTCCACAAGATACGTCCTGGGGATAGGAAAACCATCAAAATGTGAAGCATAGGAGGTAGTATAGGCACCGGCGGAGGTGATATAGATTATGTCCCCAATATTTACTTCAGGAAGTTCTACTTCAGTCGCTATGACATCAAAGCTATCACAAGAGGGTCCAGCTAACGTCCACTTAGTAGCTCCATCGTTATTTTCTCTGTAAGTCAGCTTATGCCTTGCGCTGACAAAAGAATATTTGATGCCTCCGACAGTCTCCATCAAGCCATTAAATACGCCAACATTTAGATAGAGCCACTTTTTCTCATTGCGACCAGCTTTGGCGATAACAGCGGCGACCATCGTGCCCGCCTCCCCCACCAGGGCTCTCCCCGGCGTCACTATCAGCTCAATATCCCCGGGGAAAGTTTCCGCCACAGAGCTCATAACTAGCCGGGCAATCTCACCAATAGAAGGAACAGGCTTGATGTACTTGACAGGGAAACCACCACCGATATTCAACAGGTGCAGCTTCAGTCCTTCTTTTGCCGCGGCATCCCAGACCTGACGGCTCTTCTCAATCGCCCTGACCCAGCTACCAGGTTCTGTACACTGAGAGCCTACATGAAAGCTGATACCGTAAGGTACAAGCCCTCTTTCTTCGGCATGAAGCAGCAAGTGCGCCGCCTCCTCCATTTCAACACCAAATTTCCTGCTCAGTGGCCACTCACTACCTTCATTGGACACAGAAAGACGCACACAAACCTTGCAGCCAGGAGCAAATTGAGATAATTTCTCCAGTTCAGCATATGAATCAAAGGCAAACAACTCTATGCCATTGTCACAGGCAAACTTGATAAAAGCGTGGTCTTTGACTGGATTGCCAGATACAATCTCCCGGGGCGGGATTTCCGACTCAAGTAAAAGCTCCAACTCGCCCTGAGATGAGATTTCGAAGGCACAGCCACATTCTTTCAGAAGCTTTACAATGTCAGGATGCGGATTGGCTTTCAGGGCATAGTAAATTTTTGCGCCTTTGAATTTGTCGCGAAACTCGCAATATTTTTGCCTTACCGCCTCTTTATCAATAATGAGTGCCGGCGTTTTATCAGCACGGGCAATTTGTTGAAGTATTTGCTCTGTACTCGCCTTGATCGGGGTCAGCAATCTCTCACAGCCTCTTATTTGACATCTATTCCTGGTGTTACTTTGCTGGAGCGGGCTAAATACTTCTCCACTATCGCCAGAGCACAATATTCACCACACATACTGCAAGTCTTGCCAGCGCTGGGAATCTTGCTGTGAACTTGTCGTGAAAGCTGTGGATCCAGAGACAATTCCGCTTGAGTTTCCCAGTCAAGAGACTTACGCGCCCGGGACATCCGTTTATCCCATTCCCTGGCACCTTTCACTCCTTTCACGATATCACCAGCATGAGCAGCAATGCGCGAGGCAATTACCCCCTGCTTGACATCTTCTACATCAGGGAGAGAAAGGTGTTCTGTGGGAGTGACATAGCACAAAAAATCAGTTCCCGCAGCGGCAGCAATAGCACCTCCGATGGCAGCAACAATATGGTCATAGCCAGCACCTACATCGGTCACCAGGGGCCCCAAAACATAGAAAGGCGCTCCGCGGCAAAGGCTCTTCTCCATCTGAACGTTGGCTACTATCTGATCCAGAGGTATATGCCCGGGACCTTCTACAAAAACCTGAACATCAGCCTCTCTGGCACGCTTTACCAATTCCCCCTGGATGATAAGTTCTTCGATTTGTGCTCTATCGCTAGCATCAGCCAGGCATCCAGGACGCAACCCGTCACCCAGGCTCAAAGCGAAATCATATTTGTGAGCCAGATCCAGCAGGCGCTCATAATACTGGTATAGCGGGTTTTCTTTATCATTGTGCAGCATCCAACCAGTAATGAAAGCACCACCTCGAGAGACTATGTCGGTCAGCCTGCCCTGTTCTCTTAACCTGGCCACAGATGCTCGAGTTACCCCACAGTGAAGAGTCATAAAATCAACGCCTTCTCTGGCTTGCTCTTCAATTACACTGAAGATCTCATCAACGGTCATGTTCACGATAGTTCCGTGCTTTTCAATCGCCTCAATACCAACCTGATAAATGGGCACGGTACCCACAGGTACAGGACTGGCATCAATGATGGCTTTCCTTATAGCAGAGATATCACCGCCAGTGCTCAAGTCCATTACAGTATCAGTGCCAAAATCAACAGCAGCCCCCAATTTTTTAAGTTCCGTGTCCATGCCAAAAAAGTCAGGTGAGGTTCCTATATTGACATTAACTTTGGTTTTCAGCCCTTTGCCTATGCCGCAGTAAGATGCCAGATTTTTGTGATTGAGGTTGACAGGAATTACGATATTGCCCGCAAGCAAACCCTGCAGCACAAAATCAGCTTCCAGCCCCTCCTCCTGGGCCACATACTCTACCTGGGGGGAAACAATACCTTTTCGTGCCAGTTCTATCTGAGTCATTCTACTATAAGACAAATCTAGCATAATGCCCTCTCCAATGCAAACTTCCTTTTAACCAAACCTCACTGGCTGATTTTTGCATGACAATCACCTGCTCTCAGAGTATAATTCAGTCACATTATCGGAGGTGAGAATGATCAGAAGTTTCAATGGTAAAACGCCAAAGGTAGCAGAGTCAGCTTTTATCAGCGAGGCAGCTTATATCATCGGAGATGTGGAAATCGGTGAGAACTCCAGTGTTTGGCCGGGAGCTGTAATCAGGGGGGATCTGGGCAAGATAACAATCGGGCATAATTGCGCCGTGGAAGATAACTGCGTTATCCACGCAGGTTCACCCACAACAACAGGTAACCGGCAGGATATTGTCATCGGCAACAATGTGCAAATAGGTCATGGTGCTGTCTTTAACGGTTTCAAGCTTGGCAATAATAGCCTGTTAGGTATGAATTGCACTATTTTGCATGATACCAAAATCGGCGACTTTTGCATCATCGCCGCTGGCTGTGTTGTGGGAGAGAAAATGAAGATTCCCGATAAGTCCTTTGTTGCCGGTGTCCCCGGCAAGATTAAGGGCGAAGCTTCAGAAAAGCAACTATGGTGGGTACAAAAAGCCCCGGAGGCTTATACTAAATTAGCCCAGCAGCACAAAAAACAAAACCCTTAACCAAGAGAAACATCACATACTCTCGGGAGCATTCATGCCCATAAGACCAAGAATTTTAACCAGAACTATCTGAGTTGCTTTGACCAGTTTAAGTCTGGCCTTCGTCAACGCCTCATCTCCAGAGACAACACGGCACTGCTTATAAAAACTATGGAAAACTGTAGCCAGGTCTTGCGCATAGTAGGTCAAATAGTGTGGTTGTAAGGTAGCAGCTGCATCCTCCACAATCTCAGGTAAAGCCACCAGACGGCGAATTAAAGTCAGCTCTGGTTCATTAGAAAGCAGGGAAATATCGCCCTGGCTGTAATCAATTCCCCGCTGTTTTGCCAACCTGAGGATGCTGGCAATCCTGGCATGAGCATATTGAACATAATATACAGGATTGTCTGCTGACTGCCTCTTGGCCAGCTCAATGTTGAAATCCATCTGGCTATCGGCAGAGCGAGATAGAAATATAAAGCGGCAGGCGTCCGCACCCACCTCATCTATAACTTCGCACAAGGTAACAATGTCACCGCTACGCTTGGATACCTTGACAATTTCCTCACCGCGCCGCAAAGTAACCAGTTGATAGGTAATTATTTTAAGCTGCTCCGGGTCTATCCCCAGGGCCTGCATAACCGTCTTCATTCGAGGAATATGTCCCTGATGGTCTGCTCCCCAGATATCAATAACACTATGGAATTTCCGCTCGACAAATTTGTCATAATGATAGGCGATATCAGAGGCAAAATAAGTAGGAGCACCATCGCTGCGTACCAATACATTATCTTTATCCTCCCCCAGAGAGCTTGATTCAAACCAGGTGGCATTTTCCTTCTTTGCTACATGTCTTTCATTCTGTAGTAAAGCCATGACCTTATCATACTGCCCATTCTGATACAGACTTTTCTCACTAAACCAGGTATCGAATTTGACTCTCAACAAGCTGAGGTCCTCTTCTATTCCAGCCATCATCTTCTCAATCCCAATTTTACCCAGTTCAGAGACAGCTTCTTCTCGCGGCAAGGTCAGAAATTCGCGGCCATGTTCCCGGGCGATTTCTTCAGCCAGGCTAACCAGATAATTGCCCAGATAGCCTTCTTCAGGCATGGCAGCCTCTTCTCCCAAATACTGCTGATAACGAGCGTAAAGAGAGCGGCCGAAGTTATCTATCTGGGTGCCCATATCATTCACATAGTATTCCCTTTGCACCGAATATCCTGCAGCAGCAAGGACATTGGCTAATGTACTGCCGAGGACAGCACCGCGGCCATGCCCCACATGAAGAGGCCCTGTGGGGTTAGCACTAACAAACTCCACCTGAACACGACTGCCCTTACCCAAATCGAGATTGCCATAAGCTTCACTGTCAGTTAAAATCATCTCCACCTGCTCTTTGAGCCAGTCATCTCGTAAGGTGAAGTTGATAAATCCCGGCGAGGCAACAGAGACCTTATCAACTTCAAGCGGTGGTGAGATATGCTCAAATATGCGCTGGGCGATAACCATGGGGGGCATTTTCATGGAGCGCGCTAACTTCAAAGGAAGTCCCGAGGCAAAATCTCCATGTTCTGGATTCTGGGGATGCTCTATAATTATCTCCGGCAAGGCTGCCGCAGCGAGAACACCTTGTTCCTGAACTGCCAGAACTGCCTGCTGCAAAGAAATAGCCAGCTTTTGCTTCAACAATAATTTATCCATGGCAGCATCCTTTACCAGATATCATGAAATACTTCAACTCCACTCGGTCTTCTGTGTCCACAGGCAATTTAACTTCTCCTTCAAAAGCAAGTTTTGCCTTCGCTTTAAATCGGGGTCACTATTGAACAGGGCGATTGCTTCTCGCCGGGCCAGCTCTATAAGGCGTATATTCGACAATTGGGCCACTTTAAGGTCAGGTAGTCCACTTTGACGAGAGCCAAAGAATTCCCCAGGACCACGCAGCTCCAGGTCTTTCTCAGCTAAAACAAAGCCATTATGAATCACTTCCATGAAACGGAGCCTCTCTTTTACTTCAGGCGAATACCTTTCCGGGATAAGTATACAATACCCCTCATCCTCACTTCTACCAACTCTGCCCCTGAGTTGATGAAGTTGCGATAACCCAAACCGTTCGGCACCTTCTACCAGCATAACCGTAGCCCCGGGCACGTCAATGCCAACTTCTACCACCGAAGTGGACACCAGAATATCAAATTCTCCAGCACGAAAGCATCGCATTATTTCTTCTTTTTCAGAAGGCGGCAGTTGCCCATGAAGCAAGCCCAATTTCAAGTCAGGGAAGACTTCATGAGATAGCCTCCGATATTCGGTGGTGGCAGCCTTTGTCTCCAAAGACTCAGATTCTTCAACCAGAGGGCAGATGATAAAAGCTTGCTTGCCTTTGCTGACTTCACGGCGGATGAAGCGGTAAGCCTGGTCCCGATATTCAGGCTTGAGCCACTTTGTCTTAACACGCTGCCGCCCTGGCGGCAACTCATCTATAACAGAAAGGTCAAGGTCTCCATACACCGTTAATGACATCGTTCGAGGAATAGGTGTGGCTGTCATCACTAAAACATGAGGATTGAAGCCTTTCTGTCGTAATGCTCCCCGCTGCAGTACACCAAAGCGATGCTGTTCATCCGTGATTGCCAGACCTAAACGGTCGAATTCTACCCCTTTTTGTATCAGGGCATGGGTGCCAATAACGATGTCAATCACGCCTTGATTTATTTCATGGTGCAAATCTTCTTTTTCACTGCTGCTAAGGCTGCCCACAAGCAAAGCAATAGTAAGCGGCTTGGAGAGGAAGCCCGAATAACATTTGATGCTTGCTGTTTTCTCTTCCTGTTTAGCAACCTCAGCTAAATAGCTGCAAATGTTGTGAAAATGCTGCTCAGCTAATACTTCAGTAGGCACCATTAAAGCACTTTGATATCCATTAGCTGCAGCTAGCAGAAGAGCCACAGCGGCAACCACTGTTTTACCACTGCCCACTTCGCCCTGCAGAAGACGCGCCATGGCCTTCGGTTGCTGCAGGTCATCTGAAATATCTTGAAGCACTCTTTGCTGAGCACCGGTCAGAGTAAAAGGCAAACAAGCTAAGAATTTGTCAATCACCTCATGGCTGATAGTGAAAGCATTGCCCGGCTGGCTTTCCTGCCAGCTTCGCTTCCGGGAAAGAACGCTTAACTGCAACAATAGTAACTCATCAAAAGCCAAGCGCTCTCTGGCTTTCTCCGCCATCGGTTGCGTATCGGGATAATGAGCCTGGGCAAGAGCCTGTGGCAGGTCCATCAACTGGCATCGCGCTCTCAGCTCTGAAGGAAGAAACTCTGCTGCTTGCCCCAGATAGCCATCGAGAGCTTCTCTGGTCCACTTTCTGACCTGCCGTGGGTATAAGCCCCGGGTGAGAGGATAAATCGGGACCAGACGAGCAGTATGAATAGTTTCCTCACCTGGCTCAGAACTGGTCTTGCTCTCCAACAATTCCCACTCCGGGGATTCAAATACTTTCTTCCCCTTGAATTTTCTTACCGTGCCGCTGATAACTATGCGCGCATTGGTAGTGAATTTTCTGGCCAGATAAGGTTGGTTGAACCAAACCACTCTGACGGTTCCTGTTTCATCACCAACAATCGCTTCCGTGCTGCGCCAGTTGCCAAATGTAGCTACTCTGGCTTCCCAAATTATGGCTGTAATAGTCTGTTCCTTCCCTTCCTCTAGTTGGGAGATGGTTTTGCGTTGACTGTAATCAACATACCGTCTGGGGAGGAAATAAAGCAAATCCTCTATCGTGGCAATGCCAAGTCTGGCAAATTTGGCAGCTATTTTAGGGGCAACGCCCTTGATAACGGTTATCGGCAAATTTAATCCACCATCTCTTTCCTGGGAGCGCGGCTTATCTTCGGTTACTACTTTTTGGGCTCTTGATTTCTTCGCCCTCCCAGCTTTGACTTCCCGATGCTCATGCGGTGTCACCACTTCTCGCTTGGCCTTATCCAGCTCATTCAACCAGTCGAGGATACGCGTTACCCATATCTTTCGCTCATCTATGCCACAGGAAGCGTAGCTTTGCTCAGCCAGGTTGAGCCCATCGAAGTCGGCTAAAAGCTGCCGGGCAAGTTCTTTTCTCTTCACCTCATTGAGCGTGAGAACAAGGCCCTGCCTTATTTCACTGGCCTTCTTGTCAAGATACTTGTCCAGACCACCCCACACTGCCTTGTCAGCACAGCCACCTTTATGCTCTAATTCAAGAATAGCTTGCAGTACATCAAGCTCAGCCATCTTGTGCTAATGTTCCGCCTCAAGGACAGAGACAGCAAGAACATGAGGACCAACATGAGTACCCACCACGGGGCTTACCTTGGAACGATAGAGATTTTCTGGAGGAACTACATTTTGGAGACGCTCAGCGAGCATCTCTAATTCATCAGGGGTAGTGGCATCTTCGATAGCCAGAGCCTCGACATGATCGAAATCCCGCACAAAATCTACCATAAGGTCCATAGCATGCAACCGGTTACGCGGCCGTGCGAAAGGAAAGGTATTGCCATCTTTTATCCCCAGAACTGGATTTACCTTCAGTAAACTGCCCAAAAACGCCTGTGCCTTGCCAATACGCCCACCCCTTTTCAGATATTCCAGGGTATCAAATGTCATATACACATGAACTCTGGGAATGGCTTCCTTAACCCATTCAGCAATTTCATCCAGATCGGCGCCTGACTTGGCCATCCTGGCTGCTGAGATAACCAGAAGCATCTGTCCCCCTATAGCCAGCCGGGAATCTATAACCTCGATATGGCAATCCTTGTTTACCATTGTGCTGCCCTGGAGTGCTATCCTGTAAGTTCCACTATACATCTCTGAGAGCGTTATCGTCAGGATTTCCTTTGTTTCCTCAGCCAGTTTATTGAAGAGCTCGGCAAGAAAATCGGGAGTGACAGTTGAAGTGGTAGGCATGATTTCACCTTGCATCAGCTTGTGATAGAACTCCTCGGTGGTCAGGTCAATATTATCATGGTAAACGTGGCTGCCAAACTGGACATATAAAGGCACCACGGTAACCCCAAGCTTGCGGGCCAGCTCAGAAGTAATGTCAGAGCAACTATCAGTTACAATCTCAACCATTATTCCAATGATATAATATACTCGTAGTAAGGCTGTCCGCCCTGAACAAGTTCAACCTCTATTTTATATTTATTGCGGATTTCTTTGACGATATTTTCAGCTTCTGCCGCTTCTACTTTGTTGCCGCAATAAATGGTTATTAACTCCATACCCCTCACCTCCGATTTTTCCAGAGCCTCCAGAACGACATCCACTCTCTTATCACCACTGGCTACCAACTTCTCATCCTCTAAAACAGCAACGGGCTTTCCTTTCTTTACCTTCAAGCCATTGATTTGTGTCCCTCGCACTGCTTTAGTAACTGCTATGGTCTTAATTGTATTTGTTGCTTCTTTCATAACTCGGGCATTCTCTTCCAGGTCCAGGTCATAATTAAAGGCAAGAAATGCCGCTATACCCTGAGGCATAGTTCTGGTGGGCACAACTCTGATGCCTTTCGAAGTGAAAGGCTTAACCTGTCGAGCTGTAGAGACAATATTCTTGTTATTGGGCAATATAATGACATTATCTGAGGGCGCTGATTCCACTGCCTGGAGCAACTGGCGAACACTGGGATTCATTGTTTGCCCACCAGGAACGATAATCACATTTCCCAGACTATTGAATATCTTGAAGAAGCCTTCGCCTGAAGCTACTGTTACTATGGTTATGTCAGTTACAGGTAACTTTTCCCTTTGCATTTTGAGGAACCCAAGATACTCGTCATCCATGTTGTCGATTTTTATCTCATGCAGCTTGCCCAGATGAGCAGCGTAGCTGATGACTTCTCCCGGATCAAAGCTATGGATATGAACCCTGACCAGGGAACCATTACCAGTAATGGTTAGAGACTGCCCTTTCTTTGCCAGAGCTTTTTCAATCTTCCCTATGTTGATCTTTTGCCCCTCCAGCAGAAAATTGGTGCAGTACCCATAAGGTAATTCCACTTCGGTGGACATCGGGATTGTTTTGGGAAGTAAAGCCGGCTCAGAGGAGACTATCGGCGGTTTCCAATATTGTATCTTTCCCATTTCCCCTTTGAGGTAATGGAGTGCACCGTTGAGTAAAACATAAAGGCCCTGCCCACCAGCATCAACAACGCCAGCATCCTTCAGCACAGGCAATAAAGTGGGCGTTCGTGCTACTGAATCCTCAGCAGCTTCTACAGCAACTTCCAACACCGCGGTTAAATCATCTGGATGAGCCTCGGCAGCCTCCCGAGCAGCTTTAGACAAATCCTTAAGCACCGTCAGCATAGTTCCCTCTACCGGGTTAATAACTCCCTGATAAGCTAACTGCACAGACTCAGCCAATGCATTGGCAAAATCCAGCCCGTTGAAACAAACATCGTGCTCCAGCCCTTTAGCCAGACCACGCCAGAATTGAGATAAGATAACGCCTGAGTTCCCCCGTGCTCCCATCAAAGCCCCATGAGCCATCATTTTTGCTATTGAAGAGGCATCGCTGTCCACATCCTGCTTCGCCTCATCTATGGCAGAACGCATAGTGAGCAGCATATTGGTTCCCGTATCCCCATCAGGTACCGGGAAAACATTGATGGCGTTGATGTCGGGGGCGCATTTCTCCAGCAAGGCAGTCCCTGCCATGAACATCTCCCTCAGAGTTTGACCATTAACTAAGTCTCCCATATTACCATTGGCTTTGAAGTTATTATTGTGATATTATTGACAAAATGATTGAGCCCAGCTTCACCTTAAGAAACCTGACGAGGAGAATTTACAATGAAGTGTGAAATATGTGGCAAAAAGCCCATGTTCGGAAACAACGTAAGCCACTCCAAAAGGCGCACCAAGCGCCGCTGGCTGCCAAATATTCATCGTGTCTCAATTATGGTAGAGGGAAAGAAGACAAAAGTCAATATATGTACCCGATGCCTTCGCACCCTGCACAAGGCAGCCCACTAAGTTACTGTCTCCTTCATTTTCTGTAATGCCCGGCTTATCCCCTCTGCAGCTTGGAATATACTGGCACCAACTACCAGGACTCTGCCACCAGCTTTAACTACGCTGGGCGCATTATCCACAGTGATGCCGCCGTCAACTTCAAGCTCAGCATTGATGTTTCTATCATCAAGCATCTCTCGCAAGCGCGCTATCTTGGGCAATGCTTCCGGGATAAAGGTTTGCCCACCAAAACCTGGATTGACGCTCATTATGAGGACCAGGTCAACATGAGGGATAATCTCCTCTATGAAACTCAAAGGCGTTGCCGGATTTAGAGAGACCCCGGCTCTCACCTCTTTCGCCTTTATAGACTCAATTGTCCTGTGAATGTGAGGACAGGCTTCTATATGCACGGTGAGGATGTCAGCACCAGAGGCGACAAAGTCAGGGATATAACACTCAGGATGTTCTATCATCAGATGGACATCCAAAGGCAAGCTGGTCCAGGAGCGAATGGAAGCTACTACCGCAGCTCCGATACTGATGTTGGGCACAAAATGCCCATCCATGACATCTACATGAATGTAATCAGCCCCCGCCCTGGTGGCTTCGTCAACCTGCTCACCAAGCCTGGCAAAATCAGCGGAAAGTATTGATGGCGCCAGCTTTATTCTACTTTTCATCTTTCTTCTCTAAACGCTTATCAAAAGAGAGTATCTTTTTAGCATTGTTTACCGCTTCCTCTACTTGCTGCGAGGAGGTGCCGCCAACGATATTGCGAGCAGATATAGATGATTCCAGGGTAATGGCGTATACATCTTCATCAAAGAGAGGAGAAAATCTGTGATACTCATCCAAACCAAGCTCATGGAAACTCTTAGACCTGCCTGCAGCATATTCATTGAGTCTGCCTATAACACCATGAGCTTCCCGGAAGGGCAAGCCTTTCTTCACCAAATAGTCAGCTAAGTCGGTGGCCAGTATGTAATCCTTCTCGATATCATCGCGCATGCGACCAGCATTCACTTCAATTGCCTTCATCATTTCAGCAAATATCTCCAGGCTGGAATGCAGGGTATCCACGGTATCGAAAAAGCTCTCCTTATCTTCCTGAATATCACGGTTATAGGCTAAGGGCAAAGACTTCATGGTGGTCAGCATACCCATCAGGTTGCCATACACTCGCCCTGTTTTCCCTCTGGCCAGTTCCGCCACATCAGGATTCTTCTTCTGCGGCATTATGCTGCTGCCTGTGGTAAAAGCTGAGCTGATTTCTATAAAGCCGAACTCCCTGGAAGACCATAAGATAAGCTCTTCAGCCAACCGCGAAAGGTGCATCATGGCAATAGCCGCTGCCGCTTCGTACTCTATAATGAAATCTCTGTCAGAAACAGCATCAAGACTGTTATTGCTGACCTGGCTGAAGCCCAATTCGTGAGCAACAAACTCGCGGTCTATGGGATAAGCAACACCAGCCAGGGCGCCGCTGCCTAAAGGTAAGACATCGGCGCGCTTGAGACAGTCATGAAATCTCTCTTTGTCTCTTTGAAACATCTCGAAATAAGCCAGGAGGTGATGCGCCAGAAGAACAGGCTGAGCCTGCTGCAAGTGGGTATAGCCAGGCATGATAACTGTTTGATTCGCCTCAGTCAGTTCTAGCAGTGAGCGCTGCAAGTTTACCAGCTTATCAACAGTTTTCAGGATTTCTTCTTTAAGGAAGAGGCGTGTGTCCAGAGCTATCTGGTCATTCCGAGAGCGAGCCGTATGGAGCTTCCCGGAAACATCGCCTATTTTTTCAAATAGCCTGGCTTCGATATTCATGTGAATATCTTCAAGCCCGGCTTTGAATTGAAACTCTCCCCGCTCGATTTCGCCGCCAATAGAGTCGAGCCCTTCAATTACCCTGCCGGCATCGCTCACAGCTATTATTCCCTGCTTTGCCAGCATCTTGACATGAGCGATGCTCCCTCTGACATCCTGACGCCACAGCCTCTGGTCAAAAGAAACAGAGGCAACATAATCTTGCGTTAATCTGCTTTTGTCTTTTAACATCTCTCTAACTCTAGAGCACCTAAAATGAAATCTTGATATTTTCTTTCCTGTTTGTCAACCAGTTTTCACTAAATGCTTAGAAACCTCGAATGAGGAAGGTGGGTAGGCTGAAAGAAGGTTATAGAGACAGCACGAAAATACAACGTTGCCCCCGGCACCATCAAGTGCCAAGCTTTTGCGCTGTTTGATCAGGGATATTCGCCAAAAGAAGTGCGCTTTCTGCTTAGTCACCATCAAGACCCTGAGCACCCTCGGCGCTTCAGCAAGACTTTCGGAAAGTATTACTTTTTATCGAAGGCAGCACAAAGCTGGTAAGTATTCCTAGCAGGTGGCAGCTTTCTTACCCTGCTTGCTTGGTTATCCTCAGGACACAAGATGGCTGATTGTTTAGTTTTTTGGCAAAACCAGCATCTTACCTGTAACCATAAGTTTTCCGCAGACGCTTGATGTATTCCCTGACTTCTTTGCAAGATCTTTCATCTCGAACGCCTAGAACTTCCGTGACCAGTGGCGTTGTTTGCTTACCAACCAAGTGTCGTCCAGGCTGTCCCTTTTTAACCTTCTCGTTTCTTCTTAGCTCGAATGGGTGGTCAGCCCACGGTTTAGATTTCACAGGAACGATGTTCTCCCGAGCAAGGTAATGTAGCAGCTGCTCTTTATTCCCAAGGAACCGAGCCATTTCAAGTTTCATAGCCATTCTTCTTCCTGATGGGTAGATGTCTGAGAATCTCTGGAATCATCCTCTGAACCGTTAGCATGTCTTCCGGCTTGTGGGGCGGGTATATGTTATGCTCAATTCTCCAATCTATATGGGCTTTGTCCCATTTCATGGCAATGTGCTGCGCTAAACCTCGTGCTGTTAAGCGCTGGGAGCTGCAAATAGGACACTTCCAAGGCCTTAGCTCAGCAATCACCTTTTCCCTCCCCATCTTACTTCTTATTTGTTCCCTCTGGCTTAATTATTCTTGCAGTTCCTCTACTTCTTCAAACCATACTCCAGCAAACTCTCCCCATCTTTCCACATAGTTAAATTGTGTGTTAACCTCTAAAAAGGGCAGTGGATTTTTAATGTTATACAGCTTCAAGAATGACATATCAGGCCGCGTTCCTGCTTGCCAGCAACTCCGTAAGTATTCGAGAGCCTTACCGGTAAATTGGTCCTTCACCCCTGGGATTATGAGTTCCTTTAATATCTTCTCTACACCAGGCTTTTCTAATAATTGATCGGTTACGTGTGTATATGTGCCGCTTTCAAATTCAAAACCTTTTTCTCTTAGCCAAGCATATGTTTCCTTCTGATTACCAGGGATAAGTCCCCAGAGAAACCGACTGGAATTCTTAAAATACCTTTCTAACTTACCCTTTTGTTTAGCATCCATCTAAACCTCCATCAGTAGTTTGGCCGATAGTTTATTTATAGCTAATCGCACACACCACTTTGCTAATATATTAATATAATATATCATAATGATATTCTTGTCAAATTTCTATATAATAAAATATTGACAAGTTGGTGCCGTAGCGATATGCTAGAAGATAGATTGAGTGCCTTGGGCGAGTTGATGGCTTTAACATATAGGTTAAAGAAGAAAGTGGGGCGAAGTTAGGAGGGAATATTTATAATGACCCCAGTTATTTCTAATGACTCAAAGTGGAATGAAGAATGGCATGAAAAATTGTTGACTATTTCATTGCTAGAAAAAGGTCCTCTCCAAAGGAAAGAGTTAAAGAAAAGAATCAGAAGCATACAGAAAGCAAACTCTGCCTCTTTTGAACCACATTTGTCCAACCAATACCATTCATACAGCAATTACAACCATTGGATATGTAACTTGATAGAGCGTGGAGTAATTGAAGAAGATGATAGAGGGTTGACGTTAACGAGCTTGGGCAAATGGGTTGCAAGTTCCAAATTAGGCAGCCTTTTTGAAAGAGACTCATTTCTGCAAAGCTTTATTTGCAAGAAATGTGCTACCCATCCTAATATTGTGTTGCTTGCTCCATTACTAGATACCATTGATGCAACTAGGCTAAACACCAAAGGACACATTTGGTTGAATCTCAGGTGCCCCAGATGTGGAACCGTAACTTTACAAAAGCATTTAACCAGCAAGGATGAGCTTGTTAGCTTCTATAATCAGGCAGTGGCAGAATTAGGGAAGTTCGTGAAGTTGGAAGCATCGAAAATATAAGCTTTATGGAGTAGGGGGGGAAGGTTTTTAATATCCCGCACTTATGTGGAGAGACAATCCTGATGGCTAAACAACCTGACGGAATGCTCAATAGGGAGAATGGAATAGCCTCAATAAGTAGGTTTAACGGCTACTCCAGATGTAGAGGCAGGCTTTAAACTAAGGCTCTTTTAAATATAATCGACAATTTCCCCAAGGCTGTGGATTCG
>JAYENW010000012.1:73920-173027 GCA_034722275.1 Chloroflexota bacterium
AATGCTCAATAGGGAGAATGGAATAGCCTCAATAAGTAGGTTTAACGGCTACTCCAGATGTAGAGGCAGGCTTTAAACTAAGGCTCTTTTAAATATAATCGACAATTTCCCCAAGGCTGTGGATTCGGGGACAGCCGCTGATTCTGACAAAAGAGTCACTGCGGTCAAGGAGCACTGCCTTCATGCCTACGCCCCAGGCGCCAACAACATCTGAGTCATATTGGTCACCAACATATGCTGTCTCCTCAGCAGCGCTTCCTGCTTTCCTCAGTGCTGCCCGGAAAATATCTGGGTGTGGCTTATCCACACCCACCTCTAAAGAGATTACCTGGAAATCGAGGTAAGGTTCAAGACCAAGCTCCTTGATTATCGAAAGTATATCCTCGCTGATATTGGATATTAACCCTAGCCTTAAGCCACGGTCTTTAAGTAATTTCAAAGTAGGCAAAGCATCATCATAAAGTCGAAATTTAAAACTTTGGCGCGCTTTCACTAACACCTGAGATGCCATCTCAGGGTCAACTCCAAACCCTGCTCCTTTTATTAATTTAGCCTCATATTCAGCATAAAGAGCGAATCTTTCTTTATCTGGTCTCTTATCTATTGGTGAGCCCGAATCTTCCTTCATCCAGAAAGCATCAGCTTCTGGCAGTGATTGCCGGATTGCTTCAGAATTTACAGGGATACCAAACTCATGACATACCCGAGTATGGATTTCTGCTCGAGGTGGGTCATAATGAGCCAGGGTATTATGTAAGTCAAAGCAAACTACCTTAATCATGGGCTCGACTAAAAAGGTCAATGGTAACTTTACAGTTAACCATTACCCCGATGCAAATTCAGTATATCCGATAGCGAAGGAAGACTTCAATTTGGTTTTCACCCTGCTAAGAGGCATGACAGCGGCTCTACACTATTTTGTGTGAAACAGGAGGCTGCAGTATAAGTTGGACAGACAATTGCAGGACAAGATGATATTCCTTGTGGAGAATGGCTCAGAGGGAACTCTTCAAACTCAAGAAGTCCTGTCCATATTTCTCAATCAGCCCGGCGTCAGCAAAGCTGAAGTGCCTGTTATCACCTATTATGACATGATCCAAGACCTTGATTTGCATGATATTGCCAGCAAAGACCAGCTCTCGGGTCATCCTTTTATCATTATCGCTGGGCTCAGGGTTTCCCGCAGGATGATTGTGGACAAAGATGAGAGCGGCAGCGCTGTGTTTAATAGCATTTTTTACAATTTCGCGGGGATAGACAGCACTGGCATCTAAAGTTCCTTCAAAAAGGTCTTCTACCTGAATCACCTGATTTTGAGCATTGAGAAATATAACCTTGAAGACCTCCTTTTTGAGGTCTCGCATAGAGAGATAAAGGTAGTCAAAGACTTCTTTCGAGGACTTGCAATAGGATTTATCGAGAATTTGTTCCTTTAGAAATTCTTGTGCTACCTGCTGTATCAGCTTGATTCCAAAAACATTAACCGGACCAATTCCCTCAATTTCCTGTAACTCATGCGGCGGAGCTTCCAGGACTCCCGGCAGACTCTTGAATTTCTCTATCGCTTTCTTTGCTGCCCTTTTACAATCTTTACGCGGTGTGGCCAGTGTAAGCAGCATTTCAATAACTTCATAATCATGGAACCCCTTAAGCCCGGATTTGAGAAACTTATCTCGCAGCCTTTCCCTGTGCCCCCCATCCAGCGATTTAGAGCTGCCCTTCTCAGGCATAATAACCCTTCCTCAACTTCTGGCTGAACAGCCATCCTTCTCTCCTGCTCATCAAAACGAAATCTTGATACTTTTCCCTCTCATCTGTCAACCAGTTCTTGTGCCGAATTAAACAGGTCGGGGGATATCTGCATCATTGTGGCGGTAGATGATACTTGTTAAGATATTCCAGAACAAGCTAGTGACCAGGAAATTTTGACTTTCTCGGCTGGCAAGAAGAGCAAAATTCCCCTGGCTATGCAGATAACTCAGGAGGCTGCGCCTTTGCCTGGGTTTTTGTGGGCAGTCCCCAGAGATGAATAAATCCCGGTGAGTCTTTTTGATCGAAGACATCGCCTTTGTCATAAGTAGCCAAACTGTAATCATAAAGGGAATAAGGCGATTTACGGCCTACTATAAGACAGCTTCCCTTATAAAGCTTAACCCTTACCGTCCCGGTGACATATCTCTGTGTGCTTTTCACATAGGCAGCCAGGTCCTGACGCAGACCAGTGAACCACAGGCCATTATAGACCAGGTCAGAATATTCACTGGCCACCCTGGCTTTGAAGCGCAGTTGGTCTTTGGTCAGAGCGAGGTCTTCCAGTGCCTGATGAGCTTTAAGCAGCACTATCGCTGCTGGTGCCTCATAAATCTCCCTGGATTTTATGCCCACCAATCTGTTTTCCACCATATCAATCCGGCCGACACCATGCTCGCCAGCCAGCTCATGAAGCCGTTGAATAAGCGTAAGGCCATCCATCTTTTTGCCATCAAGGCTTACAGGGATGCCCTTATCAAATCCGATTTCCACATAAACAGGATGCTCAGGCGTTTCCTTGATACTCTTTGTCCAGACAAAGATATCCTCGGGAGGTTCATTCCAGGGGTCTTCCAGAACACCACATTCAATGCTCCTCCCCCATAAATTCTCATCAATAGAATAAGGGTTAGCCACAGTAACCGTTACAGGGATATTATGGTCTTTGGCATAGGCGATGGTTTGTTCCCGGGTCATATCCCATTCCCTAGCGGGAGCTATTACTTTAAGCTCAGGAGCTAGAGCAGCTACACCCACATCAAGCCTTACCTGATCATTACCCTTGCCAGTGCAGCCATGCGCCACCGCCGTGGCTCCTTCCTCTTTTGCTCTCTCCACCAGAAGCTGGGCAATCAAGGGACGCCCCAAGGCTGTAGCCAGAGGATATTGACCTTCATAAGTAATACCAGCCTGGAGCGCAGGAAGGACAAAAGAGTTGATGAAAGTCTCCCTGGCATCAGCCACGAATGCTTTTATCGCCCCCACCTTGAGTGCCTTTTGTCGTATAGCTTCAAGATTGGCTACATTGCCTATATCCACGGTAAAGGTAATGACATCGGCGTTATATTTTTCTTTAAGCCACACTATGGCTACTGAAGTATCCAAACCACCACTGTAAGCCAGTACTATTTTATCAGTCATCTTGCCTCCTTGTTTCTTTCAGTCAAAGCCTCTCCTAAAATGCCAACTGCCTCATCAACTTCCTTTTCGGTGATAATAAGCGGCGGCATGAAGCGGATAGCATTGGCCTTCAGTTTATTAAGCAGCAAGCCTTTGTCGAGACAGCTCAAAACTATCTCCTGAGCAATCTCACTATCGAATTCCAAAGCCAGCAGGAGCCCTCTGCCCCTCACATCTGTAATGTAATCAAATTTCTGCTTCAGGCTTTCCAGCCTGGTCATCAAGTATTTTCCTACACGCTCGACTTGTCCCGGTATGTCGTTGGCGATAATGTATTTTACTGTGGCATAAGCAGCAGCGCAGATCAGGGGGTTGCCACCAAAAGTAGAGCCGTGCTCACCAGGAGAAAAAAGAGAGAAATCTTCTTTGGCTAAAAAAGCACCGATAGGCACACCACTACCCAGGCCCTTGGCTAAAATCATTATGTCCGGTTCAACATTATATTGCTCATAGGCAAAAAGAGTTCCCGTTCGCCCCACACCTGTTTGTATTTCATCCAGAATGAAAAGGATGCCTTTTTCATGACACCACTTCGCTACCTCTTCAAGATATGTATCATAGGGTACATTAACTCCACCTTCGCCCTGAATTGGCTCCAGCATCACCGCACAGGTTTGTGCGGTGGTCGCTGCCTTAATTGCCTCAAGGTCACTGTATTTCACGCTGGCAAAACCATCGGGCAAAGGTATATAAGGCTCTTGAAACTTGCTCTGTCCTGTGGCAGCAGTCATAGCTAAAGTTCGCCCGTGGAAGGAACTATGAGCGGTAATAACTTCATAGGCACCCCCGAGACGAAGCTTGCCATACCTGCGAGCCAATTTTATTGCTCCCTCATTAGCCTCAGCGCCACTATTGCAAAAGAAAACTCTGTCAAGGCAGCTATTTTGAACCAGAAGTTGTGCCAGCTTTATCTGGGGAATAGTATAAAATTGATTGGATGCCTGAATTAAAGTTCTGGCCTGCTTTTCCAGAGCTTCAACTACTACCGGATGACAGTGTCCCAGGCTGTCCACCGCCCAACCACCAACAAAGTCAAGGTATTCTCTGCCCTGCTCATCCCACACCCGGGTGCCTTGACCACGAACCAGAGTGACCGGCAACCTGCTGAATGTCCTCAAAAATAACTTTTGCTCCAGTTCCTGCCAGTTACTATTGTGCAATGATCGTCCCTCCAGTCTCATCAAGCAAAGCGTGAGCTTTTGTACCATCGATGATACGCACGATGGACACTGAATCCAGCGCTTTAACGCTAGCTTCTATTTTAGGAACCATGCCCCCTGAAGCAGCACCAGAAACAAGTAAGGCTTGCGCCCCGGCAAGGTCAAGTTTGGGGATAACTTTCCCCATGTCATCATGGATGCCATCAACATCAGTCATAAAAACAAGTTTTTCGGCAGCCAATGCAGCGGCTATCGCTCCGGCAGCAGTATCCCCATTAACATTGAGCAGCATTGCCTTACCATCAACCATGCCAAAACCTATCGGTGCCACCAGTGGCATATATCCTGCCTCCAGCAATAATCTCAGCGGAGCAGGGTCAACAGCCACAACCTCCCCGGTATAGCTCAATTCACGGTTTTTCATTTTCGCTTGAATTAACTTGCCATCGCTACCACTTATACCAATAGCTTTGCCTCCCAGGCTCTGTACAGTTACCACCAGCTCTTTATTGACCAAACCACCAAGCACCGCGGTTACCACCTTTAAGCTCTCAGCATCGGTGACTCGTAATCCGTTTATAAAGCTGGTAGAGATACCAAGTTTGATAAGCCACTCAGAAGCCACTTGCCCACCGCCATGCACTACTACCAAAGGCACTTCCTGCATTTGCAGCATCACCAGGTCTTCCAGAGTAGTATCATGGTCATTTAAGACGCTGCCTCCAATTTTAACCACGATTGGTTTCATGCTCAGCTATAATCAAGTGGTATATTCGCTGTTTATCTTAACATATTCAGGAGACAGATCACATCCCCAAGCAGTGGCTTCACCTTTACCCAGATTTAGCTCTAATTTGATAAGCACACTGCCGCTTTGCAAAGATGTCCGCATCTTCCCTGTGTTGAAAGGAAAAGGACAGCCATGCTTCATAACTTGAACATCATTCAAATAGACATCCAGCTTTTCTTCCAGCACTTCCATGCCGCTTCGTCCTAGAGCGGCAACGATGCGTCCCCAGTTAGGGTCGTTGCCATAGACCGCTGTCTTTACCAGCGGCGAACTGACGATGGTCCTGGCTGCCTGGCGCGCTTCGGATTCATCTTTTGCGCCTTCTACTGTTACCTGAAGCAGCTTGGTTGCTCCTTCGCCATCCTGAGCTATAGCCCTGGCTAAATGAGAAAATAGCTCACATAAAGCTTCTTCAAAGGACTCGCCATTGTTGAAGTCAATCATTTCGTTGCCAGCCAGGCCATTGGCGAGCAAAAGAACACAATCACTGGGGCTGGTATCTCCATCAATGCTAATCATGTTAAAAGAACTATCCGCGGCTTTCTTTAAGGCCATTCTTAAAAAGTCACCGCTTACCAGGGTATCAGTGGCGATAAAACAGAGCATCGTGGCTAAATCGGGATGTATCATGCCGGCACCTTTAGCCACCCCACCAATAACGAACTTACTTTCCTTCACGCTAACCTGAATAGCAGCTTCTTTAGACCTGGTATCCGTGGTCATTATCGCCCGGGCAAACGCATGTCCCCCTTCCTCAGTGAGCTTTATCATGGGAATTCCAGCCTCGATTTTATCCATGGGCAAGGGCACACCAATCACACCGGTGCTGGCTAACAGAACATCCTCTGAAACCAGATTAAGCTTTGAGGCTGTCAGGCTGGCCATTTTTCGGGCATCAACTATACCCTGCTGACCGAGGCAAGCATTGGCACAACCTGAATTCGCCACGATTGCCTGCGCCCGTCCTGTTGTCAGATGTTTTTGAGATAGAATAACCGGAGCTGATTTAATCCGGTTGGTAGTAAAAACACCCGCGGCTGTGCAGGGAACCTGAGAATAGAGAATGGCTAAGCCCAGCTCGCTTTCTTTTTTAATTTGAGCCGAGGCTGCACCAGCCAGAAACCCCTCTGCCGAGGTAACAGTTCCTGAGGGAATTAACTTAAACATGAAATATTAATATAGCAGGAACTTTGACTGCCGTCTATTACACTCTTCAAGCAACATAATGCCGCTTTCCCAAGACAATGCTAATGATAAACGAACTTTTTAATAGCCTTCAGATACCACCCTAAGCCCACCTGCATGATGTCGTTATGATTAGCTTTGGGAATGATGACCAGGCGTTTATCTTCACTTGCCGCATTGTCAAAGAGGAGTTGTGCCTCACTGGAAGGAATAAGCGTATCCGCCCTGCCATGCAGGATGAGCGTCGGGATGGTGACAGAGCGTATGTTGGTCACATTGGGGAATTCAGTATCTTTGAAGTCCAGATAACCTATGGGGAAATCCTGATGCAAGAGCAGTTTGAGAATACTGCCAAAGCCACTTTCAATAATCAGACCTTTGATTTGCTTCTGGTGAGAACAGGTTATCTCCAGAGCAGAAACGCTCCCCAGAGAGCGCCCCATGACAAAGATTCGTTTACTATAGTGGTGCTGATTCAAAATTGCTATGAACGACTCAAATATAATAGAGGCATCTGAAATCATAGTGCTAAAAGCAGGCTCGCCCTGGCTGGCTCCATAACCGCGATATTCCGCTACAAATAGATTGATGCCCAGTTGATTATATAAAGGAGCAATGTAGTCATAATCACTGATAACCTCAGCATTGCCATGAAAACATAATATTGAAGCTGATTTCGAGTCATGCATATATAAACGACAGGCAACGGAGGTATTTTTGTCTACCGCAATGAAACAGTCAGTTGAACCAGGTGGAGGCACAGAGACATTCTTTCTGGGATAAAAAATAACAGAAAGAACCTGGGGTTGGTCTAATGCAGAGTAGCCTTCAGGCATGTTTCCCAAGATTGTAACATATGGAGAGCAGCCGCTGTAAATTTCTACCAGGTGAAAGAATACAAAATGACAGGCGGCACAACATCTTGTATAATTCGCAAAGCTAGGTATTGACATTATTATGCAATATTGCTTAGAATAAAATTTATGAAATTAGTGGTTATAGGTTTAGGTCAATGTGGCTGCAGAATTGCTGACAGGTTTGCTCGACTAAACAAGAGAGGGCATATAAAAAGAGGGATTGATGTAATTACTGATGCCTTTGCAGTTAACACAGATATTGCTGACCTGAGTGGACTGCGTACCATCAAACCCGATTACAAACACAGAATCGTTATTGGAGGTCAACAGACCAACGGTCACGGAGTAGGCAAGGTAAGTGAACTCGGCGCCGAGGTAGCTAAGGAAGATAGCGACAAGATTATAGATGCCCTGAGGGCAGCAGAGCGACTACATGAGACAGACGCTTTTTTGTTGATTGCCGGTGCTTCTGGTGGCACAGGCTCCGGAGGAATAGGAATATTAACACAGCACCTCAAAGAACGTTACATAGGAAAACCAATTTATAATGCTATTATTTTGCCTTTCCGGCAAGAAGAAAATACAGAGGCAAGAACCATCTATAACACGGCCATATGCCTCAAATCCACCTATTTGGTGGCTGATGCCATATTTCTCATTGATAATCAAAGGTATGTTAAGAAAAACATTCCCATCGCAAACAACCTATCAACAATTAATGGGCGAATAGTTGAGCCATTTTACAATCTGCTTTGTGCAGGTGAAGAGACTCACGAAAGATACGTCGGGGCAAAAACGCTCGATGCTGGAGATATAATACAGACCCTGGCAGGGTGGACAGTAATCGGTCAAGGTAAATCATCAATCCCCAGAAAGGTGTTTTCCTGGAGCTTGAAACGTGATTTCCGAGACAGGATGGCGGAAACAAGCAAGGGAGCTCACGCAATGGACGAAGCTTTGGGTGAGCTATCACTCACATGTAATCCAAAGGATGCCAGAAGAGCTCTTTATCTCACTACAGCACCACCCCAGGAAATGAACATGGAGATAATCAAGGAACTCGGAGATAAGTTGAAAAGTATAGCTCCCAATGCCCTGATAAGGAGTGGTGACTACCCCAGACAAAAAGGTTCTCTTGAGATCAGTGTAATCCTATCCGAACTTGCCGCCGTAAGCAAAATTACAAACTACTTTACCAAAGCGCTCGACTTAGTCTCCATCATAAAAGCAAGGCAAGGCTTGCAATACCCCACCCGAAAGCTTGAAGAAACCTTCGATGATATCCCTGTCTTGCTCTAGCTAGTGTATCAAAGCGGTGCGGAATCGCTAAATCACCAGCCCCGCAACAGCGATCATTCTGGGAATAGAACCGGGAAAATAATCTCCTGCCTGACTTACTTATTTCCTACTCTTAGTGAAGATTGTCCAGATCTTCTCTATACTCGCATTGCGAGCTTCCAGAGCCTGCATCTCAGCTTCATCACGACTTTTTAAAGCCTGTGCTATGCTCTCCTCAGATGCTTTTCTGGCTCGCAGCATAGCTTCCTCACAGGTTTTTAATGCTTGCGCTACGCTTTCCTCAGATACTTTCCTGGCTTTCTCTTTAGCTTGCCGATAAGTTTTTTCTACTTGTTGTTCCTGCTCCTTATAAGCCTCTTCTACCTGGCGTTCAGCTTCCCTATACGCCACATAAGCCATCGCAGCTCGTTGTTGAATTTCGTCAAGAGGCTCCGTAGCTTGCTCCGCCTGCTCTGGCTTCTTGGAAGCTTTTTTCACTTGCTGTTCAACCTCTTCAGGTTTCTGTTCAATTCCTTCATGGCTTTCTGGCCCTGGCATAACTTACCTCCTTCAGTTACTATAATTTTAATTCTATTACATCTCGCTGGATTCGTCCAAGCGGCGGAAAAAGAGAAACCAGGAAATGTTCCCTCCTTCATACAGATCGCTTTGCCATTCAATTAATCATTCTCATCAACCTCCTCAGCGTCTTTCCCTTTATTAGCTTCATACATCCGCGCCAGGAAGTTTAAGCGCTCCGCAATTTCCTGGCCACGTTTTTTAGTTCCCTTCTTTTCTTCCACGGGTTTATCATCTCCGCTCAAGGCTTCTTCGAAACGCTTTACCGGGGCTTCAGCAGTTTCTTCAGGCAATTCTCCTGCCGCTTTAGCTCTGCTTATCGCTTCTTGAAATATCCGTATTGATGTCTTCGCAGCCCTTCTAGCCGATTTACTTGTTTCTTCAGCCCGATTAATTGCCTCTTCCAATGCCCTTATAGATGTTACCACCGCTTCTTGGCCTACTCTTATTGAGGCCGCAGTAGCCTCTCTGAACACCCGTGTCGAATCCTTAATGGCTTCCTCAGCCTCCTGCTTTATTTCCTCGGCTCTGCTTATCGCTTCCTGAGCTGCTGCCTCCGCTTCCTGGGCAGCTTCCATATTAGCCTGGCCTATCTCCTCAGCTCTTTGCACCGCTTCCTGGGATGCTTGCTTTGCTTTCCCAACAGCCTCCCCTACCTCCTGACCTATTTGATCCGCCTTTCCTATCGCTTCTTGCGATGCCTTTTCCGCCTCCTTGGCCTTTCCTATCGCTTCCTGCGATACTCTCTGTGCCTCTCCAACAGCTTCCCAGGACATCTGGCTTGCCTCCTCCGCTCTGCTTACAGCTTCCTGGGATGCTTTGGTCACTTTTCCCATAGTACTTTTGGCCGATTTGAATGAGGCCTCAGCCCTATTTATAGTCTCCTCAGATGTTGCTATCAATGCTCTCGCCCTCGCGGTAGCTGTTTCACTTATTGTTTCAGCCTTTTGTATCGTTTCTTCTGACGCCCTTCTCGCTTTCTCGGCAGCTTCCTGAGATGCTCGGCTTATTTCCTCAGTCTTACTCATCGCTTCCTCAAACGCTCTTGCCGATGCCTCAGCAGCTTCACTCGCCATTCTATTTATTTTGTCAGCTCTCTTGATCGCTTCCTGCGATGCCTTTTTCGCCTCCTTGGCAGCCTTTGCCGCCGTCTTACTTATTTCTTCAGCTCTGCTTATAGCTTCCTCTGAGACACTTCGTGCCTCTTCGGCAGTCTCCAGCGCCTCCTGGCCTATCCTCTCAGCTCTCTCTATTCCCTCCTGAGATGCTTTTACCGATGTTCTGGCAGCTTCCTCAGCCGATTTAACCAGTGTTTCAGCCCGGCTGACAGCCTCCTTAAATTCCCTGGCTGATGTTTCAGCAGCTTCTGCCGATGATTTGATTGATATTTCAGCTTTGCTTATTGTCTCCTGGGATGTTTTCCTCGCCGCTTCAGAGGTTTCTTGAGATGATCGAGTCACCGCTTCCGCCCTTTTCACCACCTCCTGAGATATTTTCCGGGATTCCTTGGCAGTCGCCAGAGCCTCCCGACTTATTCCTTCAATTCTGCTTATAGCTTCTTGCGCTGCCTTCACTGACCTTTCAGCAGCTTCTTGAGCTGCCTGACTCAACTTCTCAGCTCTAGCTACGGCCTCTTCAAACCCCCCACCACTACTTTCCATATCTTTTACTTCAGGAGAAACCTTGCCTGCCATTTTAACCTCACGAAGTTTAACATTTTGCGCCTATCCAATTCATATTTCTACTCCATTTTATTAGGGATTGCCTAGTTTTTCAATATTGACTCTGAAATTTTTTGTGTTATAATAATTAGCAGTTTAGGCATGAGAGTGCTAAAATTAAAGAAAGGAGGGCAGCATGGCAGCAAAAATCGAACCTTTAGGAGACAGAGTAGTAATCAAACCTGCTCCTAAAGAAGAAGTAAGCAAAGGGGGAATCGTTCTTCCGGATACAGCCAAGGAGAAGCCCCAGGAAGGCGAGATCATCGCTGTAGGTCCAGGCAAGCGTAATGAAGAAGGCAAACGTGTAGCTATGGAAGTGAAAGTAGGCGATAAAGTTCTCTATTCTAAATACGCTGGCACTGAATTTAAGCTGGATGGTGAAGAACTGGTTATTATGCGTGAGAGCGATATTCTAGTCAAGAAAATTTCATAAAAGGAGGGATAAGAATGGCAAAACAACTTCTTTTCAGCGAAGAAGCAAGAAAAGCCTTAAAAACTGGTGTAGATACTTTAAGTAATGCTATAAGGGTGACACTGGGGCCTCGTGGTCGCCCCGTGGCGTTGGATAAAAAATTTGGTGCTCCTTCAGTTCTCAATGATGGTGTCTCAGTGGCCAAGGAAGTAGAGTTACCTGACCCCTTTGAGAACATGGGAGCGCAGTTAGTCAAGCAGGCAGCCACTAAGACTAATGACCAATGTGGTGATGGCACCAGTACAGCGACTATACTGGCTCAAGCCATTATCAGTGAAGGTTTCAAGAATATCGCCGCTGGAGCCGATGCCATGGCTTTGAAGCGTGGCATTGAGAAGGGGGTAAATACCCTGGTTGATGAGCTCAAGAAAATGTCCATACCTGTAGCTAGTAAAGAACAAGTGGCTCAAGTGGCCACGATATCAGCCATTGATGAGGAAATTGGCAACCTGATTGCCGATGTTATGGAAAAAGTGGGCAAGGATGGCGTTATCACTGTGGAAGAAGGTAAGGGATTGGAATTTGAAACTGAGTATGTTGAGGGGATGAAATTTGATCGTGGATATATCAGCCCTTACTTCATTACAAACCCAGAACAAATGAGGGCAGAATTAGAAGATCCCTACATCCTCATCACTGACAAGAAAATTTCCGCCATAAACGATATCTTGCCCGCTCTGGAAAAAATAGTCCAAACTTCCAAGAACATTGTACTTATCGCCGAGGATCTTGAAGGTGAATCTCTGGCCACGCTGGTGGTTAATAAGATGAGAGGCACTCTCAGCCCTCTGGCAGTTAAGGCGCCCGGCTTTGGCGACAGACGCAAGGCGATGCTGCAGGATATCGCCATCCTCACCGGAGGCAATGTTATCTCGGAGGAAGTCGGCAGGAAATTGGATTCAGTGACCGTAGATGATTTGGGGCGAGCCAGAAGAGTAGTGACCGATAAAGAAAATACCACCATCGTTGAAGGCAAGGGCAAGACTGGTGAGATTGAAGCCAGAATCAAACAAATCAGAGCCGAGATTGACAAAAGCACATCAGATTATGACAAAGAAAAATTACAGGAGCGATTAGCTAAATTGGCTGGTGGAGTGGCAGTGATAAAAGTAGGTGCGGCTACAGAGACAGAACTCAAGGAGAGAAAACACCGCGTGGAGGATGCCCTTTCAGCTACCCGTGCCGCTGTAGAGGAAGGCATTTTACCTGGAGGTGGCGTCGCTTTAATTGACTCTTTGCCTGCCTTGGACAATCTCGATGTCTCCCAAGATGAAGCTACCGGGGTAGCTATATTAAAACGAGCCGTAGAGGAGCCTTTGCGTTGCATCGCCGACAACAGCGGCAGAGAAGGCTCAGTAGTTGTGAACGCAGTTAAGAAGAGCGCAGCGGGGCTAGGATATGATGCCTTGAAAGACGTGATGGAGGTTGATATGGTGAAGAGTGGCATCGTTGACCCTCTCAAGGTTACTCGCTCTGCCTTACAGAACGGCGCCAGCATCGCCGCCATGATTTTAACCACCGAGTCTCTGGTGACAGATATTCCCGAGAAGGAAAAACCCATGCCACCAATGCCACCAGAATACTAAGGGCAAGAGAAAAGGGGCGACAAAAGGCGCCCCTTTTCTTACATCTTCAGGAGCCCAAGCAAACCATCCTCCCTTTCCAGCGGCCCTACTATAGCCAAGTTAAACCCATCATCCTTTATGACTTGCTGAGCAACTTCTCTCAGTTCGTCCTCGGTGATAGCATCTATGATGGAAATGACTTCGTCCACATCAAGAATACGCTGCCTCAAAATCTCCTGACTGCCCAGCCACAAAGCCATATTCTGGCTATCCTCAAGCCGTAATTGCAACCTTCCTTTGGATAGTTCCTTAGCTCTAGTGAGTTCCTCAGATGTGACTCCTATCTTAAGCTTACGTAATTCTTCGAGAACGGCGCTAACCGCGGTTTCTACATTCTTAAGGTCAACACCAGCATAGACTACAAAGGAACCTGCGTTGAGGAAGTGTTCTGTATAGCTGTGCACATCATAGGCCAGCCTTTTATGCTCCCGAATTTCGGTAAACAAGCGACAGCTCATGCCACTACCGAGCACAGTATTGAGCAAGTCGAGAGCGAAGCGCCGGGGATGAGAATGAGAAAATCCGTGAGTGGCAAGACAAAGATGCGCTTGCTCACACTTCCTGGGCTCAACACGCAATCTGACCTGAGTTTGCTTATCATCGCTTACATAGCCAGTTGCTAATTCCGCAGCAGTCCATTTATCAAACACCGGCTCAATTTGACGAATTGCCTCTTCATGCTTTATATTCCCGGCAATGCTGATGAGCGTATTATTGGGCACATAACGCTGAGCGACATAATCCAATATCTGTTTCCTGCTTATGGCAGTCACACTATCCTTGCTGCCAGCAACTTCATACCCCAAAGGCTGCTCCGGCCATAATAGCTCATCTATGAGCATACCCACCCTTTGTTGAGGAAGATCCAAATTCATCTTTATTTCTTCGATGATGATGGGGCGTTCTTGCTCAATATCCTTAGTATCAAAACGAGAATGGAGCAATAAATCGGACAAAACATCCAGAGCCACAGGGAAATGATTCTTAGCCACTTTACACCAATAAACGGTCATTTCCTTGTCGGTGCCGCCATTAATTATGCCTCCCACACTTTCAATTTCCTGACTTATTTCCTTGGCTGTTGGCCGTCGCCGTGTACCTTTGAACAACAAGTGTTCAACAAAATGAGAAATGCCCGCTTCCCGGGAGAACTCATAACAAGAACCAGTGCCAACAAGGAAAGCAAGGCTCACCGAACGCGTATGGGGCATGGTAGAAGTGATAACCTTCAGCCCATTATCAAAGACTGTTTTCTCATACATCATCAGCAATTCTAATTTGAATCCTGCTTTGCTGTCAAAGAAAACTTCCTTGACTCACTCTAGATTACAAGCTAAGATAGCGAAGGTGAATGCAGAGCACGATGTCAAAACTGAATCTATTTCCATTAACTTCCGAGATAAATAACCAGGGTCATCTCTGCATTGGCGGTTGCGATGTTGTTGACCTGGCCAGGGAATTTGGCACTCCGCTCTACCTTTTTGATGAATTCACCATTCGCCATAAATGTCGTGAATTCAAAACTGCCTTTTCTACACACTACCCCTATACTCTGGTGATCTACGCCTCCAAGGCTTTCCTCAATAAAGCGTTGGCTCTTATTCTTAAAGAAGAAGACCTGGGCCTCGATGTTGCCTCCGGGGGAGAGCTTTACATTGCCCATTGCGTAGATTTCCCCCAGGATAAAATCTACTTCCACGGCAATAATAAGACAGCGGAGGAACTGCAATTATCCTTAAATTGGGGCATTGGCCGTGTGGTAGTAGATAACTTCTATGAGCTTGAGCTGCTCGACAGACTGGCGAAAGAAAAAGGAATCAGGCAAGATATTTTGTTTCGCCTCACGCCGGGAGTTGACCCTCACACTCACCAGTACACCACTACAGGAACACTGGATAGCAAGTTCGGCTTTCCCATAACCACAGGGCAAGCTGAAGAGGCGGTAAGCCAGGTTATATCAACTCCCAACCTCACTCTCTTGGGCTTTCACTTCCACCTCGGCTCTCCAATTCCTCAAATAATGCCCTATGAATTAGCCCTGGAAATTGTCCTTCAATTTGCTCAGAAAGTCAGTGCCAAATATAACTTTGAGGCAAGCGAACTTGATATTGGAGGTGGCTTTGCCGTTCGCTATACTTCTGAGTCTGATGTGCCCAGTGCATCTGATTATGCTCAATCTATAGGTAATAAAATAAACGACCTCACTTCAACTCTGAAAATAGGCTACCCAAAACTCATTGTTGAGCCAGGGAGAGCAATTGTAGGGCAGGCAGGGATAGCACTATATGCTGTGGGAGCAATAAAAGAGATACCCGGTATAAGAAAGTATGTATGTATTGATGGTGGCATGAGCGACAACATTCGCCCTGCCCTTTATGGCGCCAAATATGAAGCTTTGGTGGCCAATAAGGCTTCAGAAGCAGAAGAGGGCCTAGTCACCATCGCCGGCAAGCTGTGTGAGTCAGGCGATATCTTGGCCAGAGATATCAATTTAGCTTCAGTCACTCACGATGACATCATCGCCATTCCTGTTTGTGGCGCTTACTCTGTCCCCATGGCCAGCAATTACAATGGCCTCCCCCAACCAGCTATAGCAATGGCGAAAGAAGGCGAAGCGCATCTTATTCGCCGCAGGGAAAACTATCAGGATTTAATACACAGGGATACTTAGATGTGGCAGGTAATAGGGCAAGATAGAATCTTGACCTTGCTGGAAGGCAGTATCAAGGAAGGAACTATAAGCCATGCTTATCTCTTGGTGGGACCACGCCATGCAGGCAAGAAAACGTTGGCTATCAATTTAGCCCAGGCTTTAAATTGCGATGACCCTGAGCCTCCATGCGGCCAATGTCACTCCTGCCTTGCAATTGCTGCTGGCAAGCATGCCGATGTCATCTTCCTGGACATCGATACCCGACTGGACCTGGACAACAAAACAAAGCAAAGCCCCAAAACGGAAATCAGCATTGATGATATGAGAGAACTTCACCATAATGCCAACTTCCCTCCTTATGAAGGGAAATACAAGGTGTTTATCGTTGATAATATCGAACTCCTTTCCTCCGAAGCAGCTAACTCCATACTCAAGATTCTGGAAGAGCCACCACCTAAAGTAGTGTGGCTTTTATTAGCCAGCGAGGAGAGACATCTTTTGCCCACGATCACCTCACGATGCCAAAGACTGGAACTGAAACCCATGCCATTAGAACTAATACAACAGGAGCTTGTTGTAAACCACAATCTCGATACCAATAAAGCGGTACTTCTGGCTCGATTGAGCCATGGGTGCCTCGGCTGGGCACTATCGGCTGTGAGAGATGAGGAGCTGTTGAGACAGCGTTCCTCAAGGATAGCCAAGCTCTCTTCTCTGATAACTGGTGACGTGGAGGAGCGTTTTGCTTATGCCCAGGGACTGGCCGCTCAATTCAGCCAGGACCGAAGATCAATCGCAGAAGCAACAGCTACCTGGTTTGATTGGTGGCGTGATTTAATGCTCATCAAGAGCAATTGCAAAAAATACATCACTAATATAGACTATGAAATGACTTTAGCAGAACAGGCTGAGACATTAACATTGAGCGAGATTAAGGATTTCCTGGACAAATTACGTCTCATCAACGAGGAAATCCACAGAAATGTCAACCCTCGCTTAGCTTTTGAATGGTTAATGCTCAATTTGCCCCGAAGAGAGGTTATCAATGCCTAAGATAATCGGAGTTCGCCTGCTTCCCAAAGGTAACATATTTTATTGTGATGCTGGTGATATACCACTAGAGAAAGACAATTACGTAGTATTAGATTCCACAAATGATTTAACGGTGGCCAAAGTCAGCGCTCTTGAGGTCCCAATCCAACCATGTGAACTAACTCAGCCAATCACGCGGGTATTGCGCCGGGCTGAGCCAGAGGATTTAAAAGAGTACCGGAGTAAGCAAGAGGAGAAGGCCCTGGCCAAATGCAAGGAGGCAGCAGCCAAGCTCAACTTACAAATGAAGCCTCTGGCAGCTTACTATGATTTTGAGAGCGGTCACTTTACGATATTCTTCAGAGCCGCAGAGAGAGTTGACTTCAGGGAGTTGGTGCACAGGCTGTGCCGCAGCCTGAAAACACGTGTTGAATTAAGACAAATAAAGCACAGGGACGAGGCCAGGATACTGGGTGGCGTTGGTAAATGTGGCTATCCTTTATGCTGCCAGAGTTTTCTTGGTGATTTCCCTTCAGTATCCATCAAGATGGCTAAGGAACAGGGCTTAGCCTTGAATCCCATGAAAATATCAGGCCTCTGCGGACGACTTCTCTGCTGTTTATCATACGAAACCAAAAATTATGCGGAAATAAAACAGAAAACACCTTCTAGAGAAAAAACTGCCACCGTGAACTCAAATGATAAGCAGTAATGCGGAATTTTCCCCAATAAAAGTTAATTTGACTGAAGAGGTAGATATTTCCGCCACTCACCATGGCGGTCGAGAACCTGGTAGGGAACATAAAAACCATCATTGTGGGGAATGCTCGGTTGACGGAGTAATTTCATTCCCGCTTCACTAGGTGTACGGCCACCTTTGCGCCGGTTGCACGGGATACAAGAGCTAACTACATTTTCCCAGGTGTGCTCACCTCCTCGCTGCCGTGGGATAACATGATCTAAGGTAATCTCTTTCACCTGCTGCCCACAATACTGGCAAACAAAGTGGTCGCGATTAAATATCTCAATCTTGGTCAGTTTCCTCTGGCGATGAGGGCGACGAACCATGTGACCGAGACGGATCACGGAGGGAATCTCAAAAACGCGGCTAACAGAATGAATCTCCCCTCTGTTGTTCTCTACAGCCTCGGCTTTACCTCTGAGAATCAGCACTATAGCTCGACGCGTTCGGCATAGATTGACGGGTTCGTACCCTTGATTAAGAACCAACACCGGAGCATTTATCATAAACAAAGCCCTGCCTCAATATTAGTGCCTATTTTAGCAACGACATCCCCCAATTGCAATAAGAACAATTATAAACACAGTTACTGGCGATGGCGGAGTTTTGAGGATAATTTGAAGCTTTGCCAGCCTAATTTTCCCTAGCTGCTGAAGTAATACTTAGGTGTTACTGTAAATGTCTGCTGCTGCCAGGCTGATTGTTGACATCCAGCAACAGACATCAGCGCCAATAAGGCGGCCCTATGAGAGTTGCCACGAATACATTATTGAGCTTCAACTTATCTCCCACGTACCAGGTAACGGCACCATTATGCTAATGTAACTCGAAAGAATTTTGAATAAAAACCTCTTGCTCCTGGCAACTGCGCTTTAAGTGAAGTGTTAAGCAAGTTGCCAAAGAGATTAAAAGCCAGGGGGCTGCCTGGCTCGCAAAAATCCTTCCAGCGCGCCTGAGAGGCTGAAAATCAGCCACTAAAGGCAGGAGGAATAGAAGAAGTCACAAAGGAATATTCCATTGCATAAATCGCAGCCTCGTGCGAAATAGCTATTCAAGACCTTTTATTTCAGGCTGGGATGGGGGTATAATCCAGATATAAGATGCCAAATATGCAGGAAGGCGATTTCGATGACTTGGGTGTTTATGTATGCCACCATCCTCCCAGAAAACTCTATGGCGTTGAATATGAGACACTTAGCGGGTTAGAGTATTACTACGCCTACTTGTGTGAAAAATGTGCCCAGAGTAACTTAGTCCCTTATGGTCGCGTGTTTGTTCTCAAAGAGAAGCTGAAACTGTAATAAGCTGACGAGAGTCAGAGAACAAGCAGGCTGCATTGAGCCCTCAAATTTCACCGAACCTGGAATCCTATGGCAGGTAAGTGATCGTACCAGGTGGTTTTTCGTGCATCTCAAATTCTATGCCCGCTTCTTTGAACAGCTCTTTAAAAGAATCGTCGGCATAGCTGCCAAAAGTGACAAAGCGCTTTATTTTGGCATTCACCAGCATCTTGGCGCAGAGTATGCAGGGAGAATGGGTAACATAAACTGTGGCACCAGCGAGGCTGATGCCATGAAGCGCTGCCTGGATAATCACATTTTGCTCCGCGTGAATCGCGCGGCATATTTCCTGTCTCGTGCCGGACTCGATATGCAACTCATCTCTAAGACAGCCAAGTTCAAGACAATCCTTGAGCCCCGCGGGAGCTCCATTATAACCAGTGGCCAATATATGCTTATCTCTAATGGCGACAGCGCCCACATGATGACGCAGGCAAGTTGAACGCTCCGCCACCACAGAAGCTATCTTGAGGAAATATTCATCTATATCTGGTCTCGTTGCTCTACTCGCTTCTTCCATCTTAAAGCAGCTAAAACTTCTTTCGTTCGCTTTTCCAGTTCCTTCATGGAACCTTCATTTATTATGGTGAAGTCCGCCATGGCAATTGGCCCACATTTGTTGCTATTCTCTATTTCGGCCTTATCCCGGCTGACCGCTTCCGCAAGCGTCAAAGACCGTCTGTCCCTGTTTCCCAGCCTTTTATGCCTGGTAGCAGGCGATGCCCAAACAGCAACCGTGTTGAATCTCCCACTATACAAATCTTTCAATAGCGTATACTCCTCCCAGGAATAAAGTCCATCCACCACAACATCGCATGATTTCAGTGCGGTATCAATCCTGGGCAGGTTCAATTTGGCATAAGCTGCCATTCCATGTTCTTTTCTCAACTGCTTCCTTACCTGGCATTCATTTTCTTCATTGACCTCAAGTTTTCTGTTCTTGATTTCCTCTTCTGTAATATCTCCAAAACGCACCTTCTTGAAGCCATTTTTCTCAAATATATTGGCTACTTCCGATTTGCCCGCGCCTGCCATACCAACAATTGATACCACTCTCATTGCCAACAACTATTATAGGGAGAAATCCCAGACTTTGGCAATAAGCCCTTACAACAAATCCTGAGGTAATACTAAATGGTCACAAGGAACAGGACTTAAAAGCCCGCCAATGGTTCTCATGGTTTATGGTAAAATAAACATTATCTCGGCAACATAAAAAGGGGGAGTGTCGGAATTGGCAGACGAGCATGACTTAGGATCATGTGCTGAAAGGCGTGGGGGTTCGAGTCCCCCCTCCCCCATCAAAAAGGTAATGATATTACCTTAAATTAATTAGGACTCAGTTATTGCTCTACTTTCCCTTGCCCAAGAACCTGTTAATATCTGCCTAATTTGGAGTAGGTGGCTATCGGGGTATAAGTAGCCTTATCTAAGCAGCTTGAGAAATTCATTTTCTGTTATGTCAGCTTGCTTGAGGATTGATCTTAAAGTCTTCTCTGGAAGGTCTTTATTATGAACAGGCACTGTGACTCTAAGCTCAGACTTTGTTTTATGGAATAAGCGAGCATGGCTTCCTCTTTGGTGATGAACGTAAAAGTTAGCTTTCAGCAGGGCTTGCAGTACTTCACGCCCCCTCAATGTGGGAAGTGTTGGCATACTATAGGGTTATCGCTACTCGTTCCAGTGCCGGCTCTCTATCTTCAGGAATCGGCTCCTCTTCCTTTAAAGCACTCTCCAGATAACACCTGATGGCATCCTCAGCCATCAGCCTCGCCTCTTCCAAGGTCTCACCTGAGGTGCAGATCTCAGGAATTGCCGGCACCACAACATTGTAGCCGCCTTCCCTAACAGGTTCAAAAATAACTGTGTAATTGTACACTCTCACGCTGCTTTCTAGCCTCCTTAGACACTATTATATCATACCTGCTCGTGTAGTCCCCATTTCGGTAAACAGCTGCTGCAAAGCTGGAATCAGCCCCTTCTTCTCAAACATGAGTTCGGGAACTGTCCACAATGGCCCACCAAAGAGGACGATACCTAAAACCTTTCGCAATAGTCGCCGCATGCTTTCAGAAAGAGTCTTTTCAGTAACCTTTCCGTGGAATCCTCATGGCAAATCAATCTGTTGCCCTAAATATCCTTTTTGAGGTATCTTACAACCTATGGAGTAGTCCTCCCCCATTTCCGGCGTACGGGCTTTGGAAAACTTAAAAACTGGCCTCAGCATTGATAGCAGGCGTTCTACTTGGTTCTTGATTGATGATATAATCGTGTTACGGAGGGGATTGGATTTCGAAGGCAACAATCAAAATGAGCACATGCTCCACCAGATCTGTGCATTCCCGAGTTTTATAGTTTGAATAACTCAATTCCTTATATTAACAGCAGATTTTTCGTACTTTTCCCTTTACAAAACAAACCCTTCAGTATATATTATTTATAATATTTTGTTGGCTTGGTGCAGGTTATCACATACTTGGTTAAATGCCCTGGATTCGTGCAAGTGCTGGGTGACTTTGCTCTGACCACAGATTGAAAGAAAGGAGGTCACCCAATGGGTTTTGTAGACAAGTCGCTCCAGTGCTGTGATTGCGGGGCTACCTTTATCTTCAGTGCTGAGGAACAAGATTTCTTCGCATCCAAAGGCTATACCCACGAGCCCAAGCGCTGCCCAGCATGCCGCAAAACAAGGAAAACACGGCGATATGGAAATGGCTACACCCCTAGAGCAGAACGCCAAATGTTCCCCGCTGTATGTGCCCGATGCGGCAAAGAAACCGAAGTGCCATTCGAGCCTCGTGAAGGCAGACCAGTGTATTGCAGGGATTGCTACAACGAGATCAGAACGAGATCAGACTGAAGGGATAAAAGCAAGAATTGAGAGCATCTCAATTCAAGCTCTGCTGAAATGTCATAAGCTCCGGAGGTATCGCGCCAAGTCAGCTTCATCGTGAGGAACAAATGCGTTGTATCTCCGGGCATACTGCTGCTTGAATTCCTCCGAGGCAAGCAAAGCCACCACAGGATAACCAGCAAGCTCAAAACATCCGTCATCATCTCCACTATTACCAAGGTACACAATTCTACTTTCATCCATGTTTCTGTCTCTAAGCAACTTGAGCATGCGCTGTGGCTTGTTCCTGTAGATATTCAGGTCAAAACCGATGGCTTTCTCCCTCTCCATCCTAAGGACATTAGCTTCATAGAAATCGAAGCAATGATGATAACCAGCGCTCTGCAAAATCCTCTGGATGCCATATCCGTATCCGGCAGAGAGAATGCCAGTATTCCATCCCTCCCGGTGACAGCTATCAATTGGTCGCAGAACTCTATAGTCAAGCTTGTCATGAGTGTCCTGTCTGCTGGCATACCTCTCAATTGAGCAGTATATGAAAGACATCGCCAGGCCATTTATTATCTTCTCATTATAAATCTGAAACATCTCCACCACAAAGTCAATTTCAGCATCTCGAGGTTCTTCCTGGTAATACTTCTCCAATTCTTTCCCAACTTTGAGAATGTGAGCCATCCTGAGTGGATGCCAGGGAAAAGATTTTTTGAACAGGTCTACTGCTATGCTTCTCAGAATGGACCTCTCATCCTGATTTTCTATTATCGTTCCATTCCAGTCACATATTATGGCATCACAAGACATAGCACTTATTCCCGAGAGTCAACCAGTTGAGAAAGAATACAAACAAGAATTTTGAAGAAAACCATCCTGATAAGATTGTAGTATAATCTTGCCGATTACTCTGGTCAATAAAAGGCAACCATAGAAAGGAACAGACCAGCCTTTCCTTGTTTATTGTCCTGAGCGCTTGTTATACTAAATTAATGCTATGACTTATGAAACTGTCATTGGATTAGAAGTTCACGCCCAACTATTGACCAAAAGCAAGATGTTTTGCTCTTGCAGCGTCGATTATGCCAATGCTCCTCCTAACACCCATGTGTGCCCTGTTTGCCTAGGCATGCCTGGCGTTCTTCCCGTTATCAATAAAAAGGCAGTGGAGTACACAACGATGACAGCTTTAGCCTTACACTGTACCATCCCCGAATATACCAAATTTGACCGTAAGAACTACAACTATCCTGACTTGATGAAAGGGTACCAGATTTCTCAGTATGATGCCCCTATTGGCAAGCGGGGCTGGTTGGCTATTGAAAGCAACGGCACAAAGAAAAAGATCAACATTACCAGAGTGCACCTTGAAGAAGATGTAGCCAAGGTGCAGCACAGGGGAGACTACAGTTTAATAGATGTCAACCGCTCGGGAGTCCCCTTAATGGAAGTCGTCAGCGAACCTGAAATCAGCTCTCCTGAAGAAGCTCGTGATTATCTCATCAAGCTACGAAGTATCCTCCGCTATCTCGGAGTATCTACAGGTAACATGGAAGAGGGCAGCTTCAGATGTGACGCCAACATAAGCATCCGCCCTTCGGGAAGTGAAGAATTTGGAGAGAAGGTAGAACTTAAAAACCTGAATAGCTTCAAAGCGGTATACCAGGCCCTCGGGTATGAAGTAAAACGCCAGGAGAAAGCGCTTGATGAAGGCGACACACTTGTCCAGGAAACCAGAGGCTGGTTAGATGCCAAAAATATAACTGTAACCCAGAGAACCAAGGAGTATGCCAATGACTACCGATATTTCCCCGAGCCCGATTTGCCTCCTTTAGTTATTGACAGAGCCTGGGTAGCAAAAATCAGAGCCAGTATTCCCGAATTACCTGAAGCCAGAAGAGACAGATTCATGACAGAATACGGCTTGCTTCCATATGATGCTAACGTTCTGACCAGTTCCAAGGCAATGGCTGACTACTTTGAAAACTGTGTCAGGCTAACCGGCTCTGGCAAAGCAAAGATGATAAGCAACTGGATTATGGGAGACTACAGCCGCTTGCTTAATACTACCAGCACCGAAATCAAAAATGCTAAAATAAGCCCGGAGAATCTGGTAGAACTCCTCAACCTGCTAGATGAGGGAACTGTCAGCGGACCAATCGCTAAGGCGGTATTTGAAGAAATGTTTCACAGTGGCAAACGCGCCAGCATTATTATGGCGGAGAAAAGGCTCAGCCAGATCAGCGATGCTGCTGAGATAAAGAAGGTGGTGAAACAGGCAATGTCTGGTAATCCCAAGGCAGTAGCAGACTATAAAGCCGGCAAGGAGTCAGCCCTGGCCTTTCTAACAGGGCAGGTGATGAAAATAACCAAGGGGAGAGCCAATCCCTCCATGGTAAAGAAAATTCTTCTGCAGGAATTGGGGATTGAGCCCCAGGGAGGAGAGAAATAAATTGCCCACTTATCTTATTGTTGGTCAGATACTGGTAACTATAGGTTTAATGGCCTCGGTCTTCTTTCAACTGCACGGTGGAGGCATAGGAGGTATCTTCGGGCAATCTGACACTGTATACCGGACGCGCCGCGGCCTGGAAAAAACGCTGCTCCGAATCACAATTGTCCTGGCCATCGTTTTTGTCGTTTTTGCCGTATTGATTGTCAAGGCTGGTGCTTAATCCAAGATGACGCCTGTGATAACACTGACCACTGACTTTGGACTGGATGATGCCTATGTTGCTGCTATGAAAGGCGTCATGCTGAGTGTCAATCCCGAAGCCAATATTGTAGATATCAGCCACTCCATCGAACCACAAAACATACTGCAGGCTGCCTTCATCCTCAACATCACCTACCGTTATTTCCCCCAACAAAGCATCCATGTGGCTGTAGTTGACCCTGGTGTGGGCAGTGAACGCCAGGGAATAATCTTGAAAACACCCTCTGCTTTCTTTGTCGCTCCCGACAACGGCATTCTCAGCTATGTGATTGATGAATTATCCTCTCTGGAAAATCATCCCTCTCAATACGCTATCACCCAGGAGAAGGTAAGAATCAAAAAAGGATTGGAAATCGCGGCTATCACAGATCCCCGTTTCTGGCACCAGCCTATCAGCTCCACCTTCCACGGACGGGATATCTTTGCCCCGGTGGCCGCCGGCTTATCCCTAGGTATATCACTTTACGAATTTGGAGAGAAAATCAACTCCCTTAATGTACTTTCCCTCCCCAAGCCATACATCGATGACCAGGAAAATGTCATAGGACAGATTTTGCATGTTGACCATTTCGGTAACCTGATTACAAATATCAAGAGCCATGATTTGCCCAGTAAAGACATTACTGTTGAGGCAGCAGGACGACTTATTCACGGATTAAACAGTTATTACACTGAGGGTGAAGGATTAATGGCTATCATGGGCAGCAGCGGCTACCTGGAAATCTCACTGAGGAACGGAAGCGCCTACAACTTTCTCAATGCTGTAATAGGGGATGAAATAAGAATATTCCCTAGCATCTAATAAAAGCAAAGGAGGGAAAGAAAATGTCAATTCGAATCACCACATTAAGCGAAAATACTGCCAGTGGAATGGGGCTTCTCGCTGAATGGGGCATCAGCGTCCTGATAGAAGCAGACAATCATAAAATCTTGTTTGACACTGGACAGAGTTTTTCAGCAGCCTGCAATGCCATCACTCTGGGAATAGATTTATCCCAGCTAGATAGTATTGTCTTCAGTCATGGACATTTAGACCATACCGGTGGGTTGCTACCAATACTTAAATTGGTTAAAAAACCAATAGAGGTGATTGCGCATCCTGATATCTGGTCGAGCAAATATGTCAAACATTTTGAACAAAAGGAAAGATATATTGGAGTACCATTCTCCAGAGAAGCGGCAGAAGGTCTGGGCGCATCTTTCAAATTAACAGGAGACCCGCTATGGCTCAGCAAAAATATCGTCACCAGCGGTGAGATCCCCATGCTTACCGAGTATGAAAAAATCGACCCTCAGCTTTGTGTAAAGCGAAAAGGCAAGCTCGAGCCCGACCCACTAAGGGATGACCAGGCGTTATTTGCTAAGTCTGAAAGGGGCTTGATAATTATTTTAGGCTGTGCCCACCGAGGAATCATCAATACCATAAAGCATGCTCAAAAGATAACCAATATGGAATCTGTTTACGCTGTCATCGGCGGCACCCATCTTATGACTGCTTCTCCACAAAGGATGGATTCAACGATCGCTGAGTTGCGGCGCCTTGACATTCAGAGACTGGGAGTATCTCACTGCACTGGAATGGAAGCTTCTGCCATATTAGCCCAGAAGTTTGGAGAGAAGTTCTTCTTCAATAACGCCGGAACCTGCGTTAATTTTTAACTCAGTTAAGTTATCTTCACCCGGTCACCTGACAAGCAAGGATTTCATAAATATTGCATATGCCTTCATGTGCACACAATCATACGAACCTGGGCCACGAAAGACTTTATCAGAATAGTTAGAGCAATCTCAGACGAGACCAGAGTTAGAATTTCCAAACTCCTATTGCAAAGGGAGTGCTGCGTTTGCGAGATAACGCAAGCAATGGATATCTCGCAGTCCCGCGCCTCACGCAACCTGCGTATCCTTGAAAATGCTGGTTTTATTAAGTCCAGGAGAGACAGGTTATGGATTGTTTATTCTATTGCCGAGTTAAGAGCAGCCAGAGCCTAAAACACACCAACCATCCTGAGCCCCACATAGACCATGAAGGCAATGAATAGATATTCCAACCGTCTCGCTGGCAGAGCATGCGCCACTCTGGCACCAAGCTGTGCCAGCGGTATGCTGGTGACCACCAAGCACAGCCATATGGGTAAGTTGATATAGCCCACTGAGTAAGGAAGGGGACTCACTCCAATACCATTTGTAATATAACCAATGATGCCACCCAAGCTGGTAAACATTATAGAGGCTAAAGATGTTCCTATCGCCATGTGCATGGGGAAACAGAATATCATTACCAGCACTGGAACTATCAAGGCACCACCACCGACACCGGTAAGGCCGACCAGCACGCCTATAGGAAGACCACAGATTGCCGAAAGCCAGGGAGTATTCTTTACTGAGGGTCTGTTCTCAATACTATCCCCATTGGTCGGCTTTAGCATTATCCTCTGCCCGAAAGCCATCCACAGGGCAGCCGCCAAGAATAAGCCTCCTAAAATTATCTCCAGAACATCAGCAGAAAGATAGGAAGCTAGAGTAGCTCCACCAAAAGCTCCCACCAAGCCAGAGAGCCCGAGAATAAGTGCCACTTTCCATTGAATTACTCTCTCTTTATTGTGTCTCCAGGCACCACTTACTACAGTAGGCAGAATTGCCAGCAGGCTTGTGCCAAAGGCCGTCCTTATGGCAATGGCCTGGGGAATGCCCATAGCACAAATAACCCAGTAGCTAATGGGAACTACAATAAAGCCACCGCCAATTCCAAGCAGCCCACTGGCAAAACCAGCACCGGCACCGGTTCCCAGTAATATAATGAAATAATTGTGTAACACTTCTGTGAGGAAGCTCCTGGCTTCTTATCAGCGTGAGAAAAATATCCTCATTACTTGCAATTATATTTCAGAATAATGTCATCGACCTTACGTCCAATGGCATTAGCAATAACAGGGCATTTCACCTCGAATAAGAAGAAAATAGGTGCCTTGTCTTTTCCCGCCAACCCTTCGAAATTCCCTTGCCCTTTACTGATAATTAACCTCGCTTTTTTATAAATATTCAGAAATTCCCCCGAGCATAAATCTAAGATTGTCCCTGGAGCATCAGAGCCATTGGAGATAACTCTGGCTATCTTATCTATGCCACAAAATTTCGCATCCTCCATTAAGGCATCATTAATGACAGGCTTATCTCTCACCACATAGACAACCTCCCTATTTAATTCCTCAATTAACACACGGTCAAAAACTACTTCACCAGCATTATCGGCTAAATAGAGAATCTGTTTTGTGCTTTTTAGAGCCTCCTTAAACTCTTGATAATCAAAGACAGCAAAATCTTTCTCAAATACATTCTGTATTTCCTCTTCAAGGACGAAGGAACTATCCACACCGAAGTCAATTATATTACCAGCAACAGCCAGCCTTATAGCCGCTAATAATCTATCTCTGGAGCGGGCCACTTTGTTCTTCAAATCAGGATAAATATTGAGGGATATTCTGTTGTATTCATCCTTTATCTTCTTGAAGGGGTCTTCCTCACCAGTGATTTCACTGACAAGTTTGTAAACAATCCTCCCCATCTCGGGTGGGGAACTCGATAATGGGAAATTAGGTATTTCTGCAGCTAAGCGGTCCAGTATCTTTTTCTGGACACCCTCATTTGCCCCAACAAGCTTTGCTGCTTTGAGAGCTTGCTTAAAGAAGCAAGGAATACAATCCAAATATGTTCTCATCTCTTAATTACAATGTCTTGTAGAGCGTCATAGAAGCAAGGCCTATAAGATGAGTACACCCTCAGATTCTCCTACTTTTCACCTTGCCTTCAAACCAGCCGACCCTGATATTGGCTTTTTCATCTACAGGAGGAACGTATGGTTTGATATCCAAAAGGGGAGTGCCATCTAAGGCATCTAGCCCTTTAACTTTAAGAATATTCTTCTCCCTGGCTACCAGTTTCACCACAAATAAACCCAGCGGGCAGGGTCTATTTGGTGACCTGGTGGTGAAAAGACCATGTGCGACGATGTCCCAAGGTGTTTTAACCAGCAGATGATACCCTCTAGATTTATGAAGCCAACATATTAAGATGATATGGGAAAATCCTTCTATATCTCTCAGCCCCTCTTCAAACTCTGGGAACAGCTCTACCTGGCAGATTTCTTCATGTCCACAACCCTGGTATGGCGCCTCTCCCCTGCCTTTATAGAGAGAATGGATTATTCCTATAGGCTTCAATCCCAGGACAGGTTGTTCTTCCATCCTACTGCCTAAGTGCTGGGAGCCAATTTTTCAATTGTCTGAATTATATCATCTGCCTGTTGTCTTAAATTGGAGACAGTTGTTCTTAGCTCTTCAGGAGAAACTGTAGCCAGTTCAACGCCTCTGCTCATTCTCACACCTCTACCTATACCACTTAATCCTCCAGGATAAGGAAATCTGAAATAGCCAATTTGAACTTCAGGAAATTTTACTCCCATAACTTCACACACCTTTTTGGCCACTTGAGGGCCACCTGTAGCGCACCCATAACAGGGCGCTCTTCCTTCAGCCACTGCTCTAGCGAATTGTCCACAAGTTCTATATCCACAGCGCCCATCATCCAATTTAGGCAAAACCTCGTAGATTCTCTTTAGCTTTTCTTTAATCTCTTTTTTATCTGCCATCCCTTCACTCTCCTTTATCTTTTCAGATTAAGCTATTTTCCGGTATCTGTTTCCGCCTTGCCCTAAACATCCATGATTGGTTCCTGAGAACAGTTCTGGGCACATAAGCCACAGCCTCGACAGAGGTTTTGGTCTACTTTCAATATAGGTCGATTGCGTTTCATGCTTTCCCCATCAAAGTTTTGGCCTTCGCCGCAGAGTCTCCTCTAAATCCAGCGGTGTAACCTCGGGCCTTGTTGCTTCATACACCGTAACCACATTCCCCAAGCTAGCAAACTCACCTTTGATAGAAGCCATTTCCGATGGCATCAGAGGCTCGACGGCACAGGGACGTAAAGGGGTATTGAGCTGTACTTCATCAGGAAATAGACTACTCACTACCTGGGCTATTTCCCTAGCAAAGCTTTTATTTGCTTCCATAAACATTATCTGAAGCCATAGCTTACCTTTGAATTCCTCTCGGAAAAGCCTGATCCCTTCGACTATATCGCTGAGCAAGAGACCGGCTACAGGTCTATTGACCCTCTGAAACAGCTTTTGACTATGGGCATCCAGGTCAGCTACTACAACATCTGCCTTGGCAAGGTCACGCCGCACATCCTCTCTACTCATCAGAGAGGAATTGGTGAGAACTGCTACAGGGAAATGAAAAATGCTTCTAGCCAACTCAATGGCCTGGCCCAAATTGCTAGCCAGAGTAGGCTCACCCGTGCCAGAGAAAGTAACATAATCAGCAGCTATCCCCTTTACTTCTTCCAGCTCTTCAGCTAACCGGGTAAGGGAAACGAATTCCCCTCGGTCCATAGTGTTGTAAATCGTTTCACCTAACTGGCAATAAATACAATTGAAGGAGCAGGTCTTGCCTTTAGCGGATAAAAGGTCAACTCCCAATGACCTTCCCAGCCGCCATGAAGGTACCGGACCATAAACGATAGAACTCATTATCTACTCTGAACCTGGAGCTCCTTAAAACTATTTCGAGCTTCGTTCTTGGAAGCCAGATAATTCCTGATCGCTTCCTTGAGCGTGTCTGTTGCCAGCAAAGCGCAATGCTCACTCTCTTCAGGAAGTCCCTCCAGAGCATTTAAAACATCACCCTGGTCGATCTCCTGAGCCTCGACAACACTTTTGCCTTTCACCATTTCAGTGACCATGCCCCCAGAGGCAATAGAAGTACCACACCCATCAGTAGTAAACCTGGCATCCATAATCTCACCATTCTTGGCCCTAAGATATATTTCTATGGTATCCCCACAAGAACCGGTTGCCCTGGCAAATCCATCAGGAGACTTCATTTTGCCAAGATTCCTCGGGGTTAAGAAAAAATCTATTGTCCTCTCAGAGTAAGTTGCCCTCATGTTTTCTATGAGCTTGTCTTGCAACTCGGCAAAATCTGCTACCTTGGCTTTGCTAACACCTATGCTTTCCAGCGCTTCTTCTGCCCATTTCTTAAGAGTACTCTCAAGTTCCGATGGCAATTTTACTCTCCCTTAAAGGAAATTTTATGTCAACCATCTCTATAATCTCCACTCTCAGCCCCTCTTTATCATTTCCAAAGTAAAGTTGGCTGCCCCAGCAGCAATCAATTGAGACATAGATGGGAAACACATGGCTACTCTTGAGGTTTCTCATTCAGGACAGCAGTCAGATTAGCGAAGATTTCAGACATGGCATCCGAGCTATATTTCTCAACTTCCCCTGCATCACATAACTTGGCTATCTCCGGGTCGATGGGTAATACTCCCAATAATGGCGCTCCAGCAGTTTCTGCCATCTCCCCCGCCCTGCTCTTGCCAAATATCTCCATTCTCTTCCCAGTTTCAGGTATCACGAGATAGCTCATATTCTCTACCACTCCCAGAATGCGAACGTTCATCTTCTGTGCCATCTTTACTGCCTTTCTAACTATCATCTCCGTCAAGTCCTGAGGCGTGAAAACATCTATTACCCCGGTGAGAGGCAGAGTCTGCATTAGCGTTAGCGGAGCATCGCCGGTACCGGGAGGTAAGTCTACTACAAGATAGTCAAGCCTGCCCCAGAGGACATCCTCCCAAAATTGTGTGATAGCCTTGGACATGAGGGGCCCGCGCCAGATAACAGCATCATCTTCACTGGGAAGCAGAAAATTCATGGACATGACTTCGATCCCAGTTCTGGACACCACAGGCATAATGCCCGATTCACTGCCGGTGGGACGAGTATTTAAGCCAAATATCTTGGGCATGCTGGAACCCGTGATATCGGCGTCAAGTACGCCAACTTCTTTCCCGTCCCTGGCAAAGGAAGTGGCCAGCAGACCAGTTACCAAGGACTTGCCCACCCCACCTTTACCACTCATTACCGCTATTATGTTCCTAATCTGGTTGATTTCCTTGGGTTTGGCTTCCACAAAATCCACAGTGGCCTCTGTTATACCGGGAAGCTTACGAATTACTGCCGTTACCTTCTCATTGATCCAATTATGATAATCAGAGGAGATAGCCGTGGAAGCCAAAGTAACCTTCGCCAACCCTTCTTTGACCTCGATATTGCGAAGCAAGTTCATCTGTACCAAGCTGCGCATTATCCCAGGAACGAACATCTTCCCAAGCGCTTCTCTAATTTGCTCTTCTATTTCCATGCTTATGATAATCCCCCTTCTTATTAATGATCACATAAATTATCGCCAGTAGCTAACATACCTTTTATATAGTCTAAAACAACCTTCTCTGGCTCATCTCCCAGCGCACCAGTGATAGCCTTGATGCGATTCTCTCTGAAAAGGCTCTGCGCCTGGGAACCCATGCCGCTGGCGATGACCACAGAAACTCCTTGCTCTGCCAACCATGTCGGAAAGACACCTGGTTCATGTTCTGGAGAAGTCACGATTTCTTTCTTCAAGATAACCTTCCTTGCCTCATCAGCATCAATTAAGGCAAATTGCTGGCAATGGCCAAAATGGCCGGATACCCTGCCATCCATCACAGGTACTGCATATCTCATCATCTTCTCCTTACATCTATCGCCGATATCCTGCCGCAGCTTTGATACTCATAACCAAAGATTGGCCTTTCTCTTATTCCCTATCATTGCAATTTCTACATAGCCCTGACCGCAAGCTCTGCCGCATTCACCAGTTGATAGACCATTGGTGATGCGGTCAAAGCAGGGTGGGTACCCATTTGAAACAGAGAAACTTCGTAAGCAGTCATCATATGCTGAATGCAGGCACTAATGATATTTGTTAAATCACCGGTACTCCTGCCTCCAGAAATTCCACCACCAAGAAGCAAGCCATTATCCTTAGAGAATACCAACTTTACTTTCGTGGAAGCTGCTCCTGGCATACCGCCTGGGTGTCTATCGGGTGCTGTTGCTTCACCAGTCACTACATCATAACCCTCTTGTTTTGCCATTTTTTCAGTTAAACCAGCACAGCCAAATGCCTGTTCACCAATAATGGTAGAGAAGACGCCAATTTCACCGCAATTGCGATAACGGGTGTCAAAAAGATTGGCTCCGACTATACGTGCCTCAGCAGTAGCAATAGAAGCTAGCATGGTAAGACTTGGCTTACCATTAAAAAAGGAATATTTCTCAGCACAGTCACCACAAGCAAATATATTGGGGTCGGTAATAGTACGCATAAGCCGGTCAACGACAATGGCTCTTGTTGGTCCTATTTGAAGCCCAGCCTTTTCAGCCAGTTCAACATTTGGTCTGGCCCCTACCCCGATGATAACCATGTCAGCCTTTAGCTCCTGACCGCCAGCTAATCTAACAGCGTTAACCCGCTTATTACCAAGGATAGCCTCCACTCTTTTGTTAGTGAGAACCTTAACCCCCCTCTCCACAAGCACCTTCTCAGCCACAGTACAGAATTCCTCATCAAGGGCTAGCTGCAAGCAATGGGGAAGCATCTCTATAATGGTGACGCTATTATCGCGGTTTTTCTTGCACTCGTCAGCGAATTCTACGCCAATGAAGCCACCCCCAATTATTATAATATCCTTAGCTTTATTCACCTCATCCAGCATATTATTCAGATAGGTGACATCCTTTACTGCGGAAAAAACATTCTCCTTGTCTACACCAGGGATAGGCAAAATCACAGGGGAGGAACCAGTAGCCAAAACAAGCTTATCATAGCTGACAGTTTCCCCACCAGCTATGGAAACTGCCTTCTTATCCCTATCTATTTCCTCTACTTCGCCAACAGTAATATCAATGCCGTTGTTCTTAAGCATTGCATCAGGAATCAGGTTTTCCTCAGGACCGCCTACAGTTCCGAAAATATACGGTAAGCCACATGGGATTAATACCTGCTCCTCCTTTCGAATTAACAGCACGCTCTTTTCCGGATACCGCCTACGGCAGCCTATCGCTGCTGGTATACCCCCAGCGCTGCCTCCGACAACTACTACATCAGCTTTTCTCACCTTGTCTTGTACCTCCTCTTTAATATTTTCGCTCGCCAAAAATTTTGCTCCCTATCCTCACTATATTAGCGCCCTCTTCCAGAGCAACTTTATAAGAATTTGTCATCCCCATGGAGAGGTACTTCATCTCTACGCCAGGCAAGTTAAGATTATTGATTTTATCAAATATTTCCATTGTTTTAACAAAATAGGGCCTGGAATCCTCAGGATTGCCAAAACGCGGCCCCATAGTCATCAGCCCCTTTATTCTTATGTTGGGAAGACGAGAAACTTCCCTTATCAACTGTTCAGCATCTTCGGGATAAACACCAAATTTTTGCTTCTCCTCACCGCTATTTATCTCAATCAATACTGGCATTACCTTACCAATCTCGGCACACCTTTTATCAATTTCCGTTGCTATTTCCAATGTACCAACTGTTTCTATCATGTCAAACATTTCTACTGTTTTTCTTCTCACATTATGCTTTTGAAGCGTACCAATGAAATGCCATTCCGCTTTCTCTGCCACTGCGTCATATACCCTTCTCGCCTCTTGAATATAGTTTTCTCCGATAATTTCCACACCAGCTTCAATTGCTTCCTGCACTTCCTGGGGTGTCCTTTGCTTAGCCGCTGCCACCAACTTGACCTCTGTCGGCAGTTCACTCAATATTTCCACAATGTTTCGCTTTATTCCCATAGACCCAACACCTTATCGACAACGGCGTGCCACAAGTTCTCAATTTGCTGAGCTACCGAATTATGCGAGTATTCTACCACGGGCAATCCTTGAACCAAAGCCTGGGTAACTATATTATCAAAGGGGATTTTCGCAGCTACTTCAATTCCCTGATTGTAGCAGTAATCCTGGATGTAGCGGCTATTTTCTTGATTAAGGTCATATTTATTTATACACACCATCACAGGAATGCCAAAATAATGACAAACGCCCAGGACACGCTCCAGGTCTTGTATCCCTGATAATGTCGGTTCGGTTACCACTAAAGCCAGGCTTGCTCCTGAAAGGGAGGAGATAACAGGACAACCTATACCTGGAGGCCCATCATTGATGATATATTCTAGCGACTCTTTCTCAGCCATGAGTTTGGCTTGTTCACGCACCAGCGCCACGAGCTTGCCAGAATTTTCCTGCGCCACCCCTAACCTCGCATGAACCAGAGGCCCGTATTTGGTAAAAGAAATAAACCAGTGTCCCGACATATTCTCCCGCATCTCTACGGCATCTACAGGACAAATTTGATAGCAGAAGCCACAGCCTTCACAGGAAACAGGATCAACCTCGAAGTCCTGGATGGCATTAAACCGACACACTTCCTGACACAGGCCGCACTCATTGCATTTCTCATTATCAATATATGCCACCTGGCCGCTCCAGAACTCATTCTCTTCCTTGATTTGCGGCTTAAGAAGGAGATGAAGATCAGCAGCATCTACATCACAATCAACCAGCACTTTGCTTTGAGCTAAGACAGCAAAAGAGGCTACTATGCTGGTCTTTCCTGTTCCCCCTTTACCACTCAAGACTACAATTTCCTTCACTCGCTCATCAATTCCTCACTCTTAGCATTTTCTCTAACCCAGATCCGGTACACCTTTTCACCACCCTCTTCAAAGCACTTAAAGCCAGTAGAGTCTATCTCTTCTATCTCTACATTCTCCTTTCTATAGATTTCTTCAGTCTGGCTCAGCCAATTTTTAAAGTGTGCCCCCCCACCGAAATACACCTTCGTCCACTTATTGCCCTCTTTGTCGGTTTTCTCTCTTATTTTTTCTTCCTCAGCTATTTTTTCTCTACTTTCTTCAGCCATTTCTCCCCTCTTTTAGCCACATTCTCAATATTTTGAAAAAGTTCCAGAAAAACATCACGCCATTCGGGTATCCCTTCCACCAAGGAGACCCCTTTAGAATAAAGAGTAGCAATGTTCCTGTCCAAGGGAATTTTCAGCAAGATGGGTATTCTTTGCTCCTGACAATAGCGCTCAATCTTCTCATCCCCCACACCCACACGATTAACTATCACGCCACAGGCAATACCTAACTCTTTCACTGCCTCCACCGCTAATGAAAGGTCATTCAGCCCAAAGGGGGTGGGCTCAGTTACCAGGAGGCAAAAGTCACTGTCTTTGACTGCCTCTATCACAGGGCAAGAAGTTCCCGGAGGAACATCAATGACAACCTCACCTTGAAAATCAACATGCTTTTTAACCTCTCTGATCACAGGCGGCGCCATTGCCTCGCCAATATCGAGCTTTCCCTGCACCAGCTCTAGATTCCCGGAACTGCCCTTCTCAATTAGTCCTATTTGCTTTCCTTGCTCCGTGATAGCAGATTCAGGACAGAGGTAAGAACAGGCTCCACAGCCATGGCATAATTCAGGGAAGATAAGCACCTTTTCGGGAAGCACGGCAATGGCATTGTAAACACAAACCTCAGCGCACTTACCACAGTAAGTACATTTAGCCTCGTCTACCTTCGGGACAGGAATATATACCGGTTGGCTATAGTTAAAGGGCAAGCGCAGGAAGATATTGTCGTCGGGCTCTTCTACATCACAATCTAACAGTTGTACTTTGCCTTCATTAGCTAAGGCGAGAGCCAGATTGGTAGCCACCAGTGTTTTCCCGGTGCCTCCTTTGCCACTGGCAACAGAAATTATCATTCCCTGACCATTTTTGTCCCACACTTAGGGCAATTCAGATTGTAGCAAGGTGCGCCTGCTTGATGAGGAACTTTCGTCCCACAACTGGGGCAAACGCAATTGCCACTGGGACCGGCTCCAGAGCGATTTCCTTCCATCCTCCCTCTACCACCTCCACCACGCCCCATACCCATTCCCCTACCTGTTCCTGGCCCCTGACCAGAAGGGCCTGTACCATCTCCTTTAGGCATAATTCACCTCCTATTCTTCAAGTCCGGGAAGCCCGCAAGCTCCCGTATCACAGGTGGGCAACTTATTTCTCATACTCTGCTTCCATGAACCGCCAGTAAAGAAGGAGGAAAAAATCCTTCTGGGATTTGGAGCATGGCATTCAGGACAGCTCAAGCCAGAGTTACTTTCACCAATAGCCTGGCGAATCTCAAATTTCTCCCCGCATTGGATGCACTGATATTCATAGATGGGCATAGTTCACCTCCCTTTTTCCAGCTCTTCAAGGCGCCGCTGGATTTCACTTAACTGCTGCCCCAGCGTTTGAGCCTGATTCTTGAGCATCTCCATCTCTTCTTCTGGATTTGCTGCTTGAGGTGCTGGCCCTGTCATGGGTGCCATACCCTGACCCATCATACCACCCCCCATACCCATACCCATTCCTCTACCCATACCACGACCCATTCCCATACCTCTGCCCATCCCACCCCCCATACCCATACCCATACCAAAATGGCTGCCCACGCTGGGCTGGGCATTTGGCTGCAGCCCGCCTGTCCTATAGGCTTCAACAGCGTCTCTTATTTTCCCGCTGATGCCTGTAATCACCTGTAGCCCCGCTGCTGAAAGGGTCTGGTAAGCATTGGGGCCACAATTGCCGGTAAGCACTACTTGCGCTCCCTTGCTGGCAATCATCTGACCTGTGCCAATGCCTGCTCCACCAGCAGCCATGGCGTTGGAGTTGTCCAGAGCTTCAAATTCCATAGTCTGCGGATCAACGATAACAAAGTATTGACACCGCCCAAAACGAGCATCTACTTCAGCATCCAAACTGGGACCTGTTGCCGATATGGCAATCTTCATAAAAACTCCTTTCCTATTTTTTTTCTTTCTCCAGTTCCATTATTCTACCATCAATCTGCTCCAGTTGTCCCTTCAGGCTTTGTGCTTGGCTTTCCAAAAAGCCAAGCTCATCCTCTCGAGTCATGGATAGGTTATAAGGGCTTGCTCCCGTATAAGGCATTGCCCCGGCATAACTCATGCTTCCATAGGGATAGCCATAAGGTGCCCCATACCCAGGCTGTTGACCAGCCACAGGATAAGGCATCCCTCTTCCTAAGCCCCAAGGACTGCAAAAGCCCCTTCCGCCTCCCGTCATGGGGCCCATCCCACGGGGTCCCGTTCCATCAAATCCCGGCATATCTCACCTCCTTCTTAATTTAGCTATATACACAGCTCCAACTATTCCTCTTTCCCCAGCTCCTTTACTCTGCTATCAATCTGCTCCAGTTGTCCCTTGATACTCTGTGCCTGGTTTCGCAAAAAATCAAGTTCCTCTTCTGGAGTCATGGGCGGGCTGTAAGGGCTCGGCCCGGCAAACGCGCCAGCGCCTCCGTAAGGCACAGTTTGCGGATAGTCGGGAGGGTAAGCCGCGCCAGCATAGGGAACACCATAAGGGGCCGTAGTTCCAGGATAAGTATTATAGGGATAACCCGTCATAGGCGCTGCGGCAGCTCCGCTGAGGAAATAGCCACAGCGGGGTAATCCTCCCCTTCCTATACCTACATAGGGCCAGGGGGGGGAGCTTCCTCTAAAACCGAATCCCCATCCCCCTCTTCCAAATCCTCTACCTCCAAATCCATTAGGCATTTTTCACCTCCTTATTCTTATTTGCGAAGTTCTTCTAATCTCTTCCTCACTCCATCCAATTCGCTTGTAAGCCATCTTTCTTGGTCTTCAAGCATTCTTATTTCTTCCTCCTTGGGCATAGCCCAGGGATATCCAACATACGGGTACCGATAACCATAAGGGAATCCCCAACAAGGATGCCGAAATCCATACCAAGGCCACATTCTATCACCTCCTTTAGAAATCTAAAACTTATTACCAGGGGTACCAGTAAAGCCCCGACCTCCGCCAGCCTCGACCGCGACCCCCACCACGACCAAAGCCCCAGCCCCACCTAGGCCACGACGGCCATATTGGTGCTGAGTAAGGATAACCATACGACGCTCCCCACTGCCCACCAAGCCATCTCCCAGGTACTGGGTTGGCAAAGCCTGGGCTGCCAAAACCAGCGCAAAACCCAGCCCCCCTTCCTGTCATCGGACCTAATCCCATTGGTCCCGTTCCATCTCCAAATGGCATAGTTCACCTCCTTTCCTCATTTATCAATGCATCCTTCCTCCACGAAATCCTCTGCCCCGTCCCCTGCCCCAGCCAAATTGTGGAAGAGGCACAGGTTGAATATTCACACTGGAGCATACAGGACAAGATACAGGAAGCCTGCGTGCCAGAACTTCAAAGGGCACATCCCATTCATGCCCATCATTATTGCATCTAAAGCGGCTTTGAGGCAGCCCAAAGTTTCCTCCCTCTATCTGAATTGCCTTGCCATTAATTAAAGCGTCGGCTAATTTCTTGCGTCCGGATTCCAACACACGATGGAAAGTTGGCCTGGAAATATGCATTTTCCCGGCACACTGTTCCTGTTCCAGTCCTTCCAAATCTTTAAGGCGCATAGCTTCCACTTCTTCCACTGAAAGCTGTATTTCCTGTAAGACATTTACCGGGACCCCAACCGGCCTGAAGAGACTGGCACCCTGCCACTGGGCAACACAGCGCAATTTTACTGGCCTAGCCATAAGAAATCGCCCTTTCCCTAATATAAATTATGGACATATGTCAATAATAATTCTACTAACCTTTGGCAACATTGTCAAATCATCATCCAAATCAAGAGATGCAATCCCCCCACTTATGTTCTAAAATATCATCATAACTGATAGGAGGGCTGGAAAATGAATAATGAAAGGTTTCTGGTAATAGGGGGGGTAGCTGCAGGGATGAGTGCTGCCAGCAGATTCAGGCGAAACAAGCCTGAGGCGGAAGTTACCGTGATACAAAATGGAGAGTATGTCTCCTATGGCTCCTGCGGGCTTCCCTACTTTATCTCAGGTTTGGTCAAGGATGTTCACGGTTTAGTGGTCTATGATGCTGAGTTCTTCAAAAAGAAGAGAAATATAAACATCCTGAGCTGGCATGAAGCTACCAAAATAGACCCTGCGGCAAAGGTTGTCCTGGCTCGCGATCTCAAAGAAGGCAAGGAGATAAAGCTAAGCTATGACAAGCTGGCGATATGCACCGGCGCCTCTCCATTCAAGCCAGCCATTCCAGGAAATGAGCTCAAGAATATCTTTGTTATCAGAACCGCGGAGGATGGTGTAATACTGAGAAATTTTATTGAGAAAGAAGCTCCCCAAAAAGCGGCGATAATCGGTGCTGGGCCTATCGGGATGGAGATGACGGAAGCCCTCAGTGTAAGGGGAATTGAAGTCACAGTAATAAAAAGGCCCGGGAGCATCTTAAGGATGTTTGACGATGACATGGTGGCGAAAGTGGAAGAAGAATTAAAGGGGAAAAATGTTAATCTGGTTAAAAACGCCATAATTCAGGGCTTTGAAGGAGATAAAGAGGGAAAAGTCAGAGTTGTGGTTCTTGCCGATACCAGATATGATGTCGATTTCATCCTCCTGGCTACAGGCTCAAAACCAAATTCAAGGTTAGCCAAGGAAGCGGGACTCAAGGTTAATGCCGATGAAACAATTGCGGTGGATGAGAGGATGCAGACCAGCAATCCTGATATCTTCGCCGCCGGCGACTGCGTGGGGCAGAAAGACCTGCTAACGGGAAAAGAGGTCTATTTCCCCCGAGGCACTACAGCTAACAAACAAGGCAGGATTGCCGGAGAAAATGCCTCTGGCGGAAACGAGGCCTTCGAGGGCATCACGGGAACTCTGGTCTCCAAGATCTTTGACTTAACAGTTGCTCGCACAGGGCTGAGTTCCAAAGAGGCAACAGGCTACGATTTCGTCACTTCTACTATTTCTCATCCCGACCACGCTTTCACCTATCCCGATCCCGCGCCAGAAAACATCAACACCAAACTGATAATGGACAGGAAGACTGGAAGACTATTGGGCGCTCAAATGATAGGCAAGCACAAGAACATGGGAGTAGCCAAGAGAATAGATGTCTTCGCCACTGCCCTGCAGAACAAGATGACCGTTGATGAGATAAACAGGCTGGACCTGGCCTATTCTCCACCTTACTCACCCTTTTATGACAATATCCTGATAGCAGCTGAGGTGGGGATGAGAAAGCTCAGCCGTGGAACATAAGGCATGACAGCATTTAAAGCCAGAGAGGAAACCATCAAGTCTCTGGAGTGGCTTGATGGTAGGCTGCGAATATTAGACCAGAACAAGCTTCCCCAAGAGCAATGCTTCGTTGATTTCAGCGACTATCGTGATGTAGCTCTGGCCATCGAGAAGATGCAGGTTCGAGGGGCACCCGCCATAGGTATCGCCGCCGCCTATGGCATAGCTCTAGGAGCACAAAGCATAAAGGCAACGAGCAACGACAAATTCCTGACTGAGTTAAATCAAATTATGCAAGCCTTTGCCACCACCAGACCCACAGCAGTCAACCTTTTCCAGGCTATCGAGAGAATGAAAAAAAGTGCCAGAGGCGATGATGTTTCCATCATCAAAAAGACGCTTATTGAGAAAGCCAGGCAAATTCACCAGGAAGAAATAGAGGCCACCAGTCGCCTCAGCCATCTGGGAGCCCGGCTCATCCAGGATGGGTCTAGCATACTTACTCACTGCAATGCCGGGCCCTTAGCCACCGCTGGTTATGGCACCGCCCTAGGTGTAATCAAGGCTGCCAAAGAGCAGGGAAAAGGGGTAAATGTCATTGCCACAGAGACCCGCCCCCTTCTTCAGGGAGCCAGGCTCACCGCCTGGGAATTAAAACAAGAAAACATCCCGGTTACACTCATCACTGATTCCATGGCGGGATATTTCATGAAGCAGGGCAAAATTGACTGCGTTATCGTGGGCGCCGACAGAATTGCTGCTAATGGCGATGTTGCCAACAAGATTGGCACCTATACTCTGGCAGTGCTCGCCCGAGAAAATAACATCCCTTTCTATATCGCTGCACCCACCAGCACCATAGCTTTCTCAACGGTATCAGGAGATAAAATTCCCATTGAGGAGCGGAACCCTCAGGAAGTAACTCATATTCAAGAAGTACTCGTAGCTCCAGAGGGAGTTAAGGCAGCCAATCCTGCTTTTGACATCACACCTAATGGATACATAAGTGCAATTATTACCGAAAAGGGTATAATAAAAGAGTCTTACAAAAAAGAGTTAGCCCGGATAGTCATATAAGATAATCTTGCAAGGGAGGTGAGGAGATGGCCACATACGAGTTCTGGTGTCCGAAATGCAAGAAGGAGTTCGAGGTTAAAAGGCCAATGTCCGATTTCGACAAGCCGGCTTCCTGCCCTGACTGCGGCACCCAGGGGGGAAAACTGGTCTCCAACTTTGCCTCGAATCTCGGCTCCACCATGCATGTGCCAGAAAAACAACCCTTCAGAAAGAAGGAGTAAACGTCTAAAAACACTCGCCAGGAGGTGATAAACATGGAGCTTTCTCCACAGGCAAAGGAAAGATTGGCTAAGATAGGTGCTCTATCGTCAGAAGAAAGCGAGACCATGATGCGGTCAAGCTTGCTTGATTCCATACTATCTCAGTATTTCAAAGGTGTCATCAGCTCCGAGGAACTATGGAAAGAGCTAAAAGCCCTCAGGAATCAAAGTGGTGAATCCATGGTAAAAGAAGCACAGAACAAGCTGATAGACACGCTTCGCCTGCAAATGAACCAGGCGGATTTTGAAGGGCGCCGCAGTGCCATTCTGGCCATAGAGACCATGAAAGAGGATGGAAAATACACCACCCTGGAGCTAATTTCGAATTCAATCGAAAGCCTTCGCCAAAAATATCAGCAACAGAAAGAGCAAGCATACCAACAGCTAAAAGCGGCTGTAGAAAGGCAGCTACAGGCAGTAACTCAACAAGCATTAAAGCAAGGCATGCACATTGATATGGAAAGCTCACTGGAAGCCAATGTCAAAGCCAGCCCTCAGTGGAAGGATTTCATCTCCAGTCACGATAAAGCCAACGAGGAGATATTTAATAGCTACATAAACAAACTACGAGAGCTTGTATAGACGGGCTAACGAAACCTACATAGGGCAAAGCTAGGGATGGATTCCAAGCGACACATAGATTACAATCTGATAGAATAGGAATGAGCAGCTTTGAGACCAAGTCCACGCAATTGACACTGTTTTTACAAAAGGAGAATTTAAAATTATGACAATCAGAACGCTATCAAGAATAGCAGGCATTATCATGCTCATGGCAGCACTTCTTTCAGGCTCATGTACTGGTGCGGCATCGAAGCCCAAAACTTACTCGTCACCACCACCGATGACCATTGACACCAGCAAGCAATACACTGCCACTATTGAAACAGAAAAGGGGAATCTCGTGCTGGAGCTATTCGCTCATGATGTTCCGGTAACAGTTAACAACTTTGTCTTTCTGGCACGTGAGGGATTCTATAACGGTACCACATTCCACCGTGTTATCTCTGGCTTTATGGCTCAGGGAGGAGACCCCACGGGAACGGGAACTGGTACACCTGGCTACTCCTTTGATGACGAATTCACCGAGCATACCCATGTTGCCGGCGCCCTGTCCATGGCTAACTGCGGGCCCAATACCAATGGCTGCCAGTTTTTCATTACCTATGCTCCCCAGCATCACCTTGATGGCAAACACTCGGTATTTGGTCAGCTAATAGAGGGAACGGATGTCCTCGAAAAAATTGAGCAGGGTGATAGCATAATAAGAATAACCATAGAGGAAAAATAACCGCCTTCTGCTACCTAACCTTTTAACTTCTTGCCTTTACTTTTTTGATATGGTATTCCTTTTCCGTCGATTTGCGGTAAACGGTTGCCTACGTAAAATCTTTGTGCTAAAATCAGAAAAATGGAGGTAAGACAAATGGCAAACTCTTTTGAAATCGTACAGGAACAGCTAGATGACTGCGCCAGGATTCTCAACCTGGATGCCAATACACATGCAATCCTGCGACATCCCATGCGGGAACTGCATGTATCTTTGCCAGTTCGTATGGACAATGGTTCCATTAAGGTATTTCAGGGATTCAGAGTTCAGTACAATAATGCCAAAGGACCAACAAAGGGAGGAATCCGCTTTCATCCCGAGGAAACAATTGATACCGTTCGAGCACTGGCTGCCTGGATGACATGGAAATGTGCTCTTGTTGATTTGCCTTTGGGAGGATCAAAAGGTGGCGTGATATGCAATCCCAAGGAAATGTCACAGGGTGAATTGGAGCGGCTGAGCCGAGCATATATACAGGCTATATGGGAATCTATTGGTCCCGATAAAGATATTCCCGCTCCCGATGTCTATACCAACCCGCAAATTATGGCCTGGATGATGGATGAATATTCCAAAATTGCGGGAAGGAGCCAATTCGGCGTTATCACCGGTAAACCACTCAGCATTGGTGGTTCTGCCGGGCGTGGTGACGCCACAGCCCGTGGTGGTTCGTATACTATCCGTGAAGCAGCCAAAGAATACAATATAGACCTCAAGAACGCTACCGTTGCTATACAAGGCTGCGGGAACGCCGGATACTATGCAGCTTCTCTTTGCAATTCCGTCTTCGGCTCCAAGATAGTGGCTGTCACCGATAGCAAAGGTGGCATCCTGAGCAGGGAAGGCCTCAACCCAGAGGCAGTTTATGAACACAAATGCCAGACAGGCTCAGTAATCAATTCCTCAGATACTCAATCTATTTCCAATGAAGACCTTCTGGGACTTGAAGTGGATATACTCATTCCCGCAGCTCTGGAAAATATTATTACCAAAACAAATGCATCAAACATTAAAGCCAAAATCGTTGCTGAGTTAGCCAATGGCCCTACTACACCAGAAGCAGATGACATTCTATACAAAAATGGTATTCATGTAATACCTGACTTCTTATGCAACGCCGGTGGAGTAACAGTTTCCTATTTTGAGATGGTGCAAAATTTCTACATGTATTACTGGGATGAAAAAGAAGTTTATGAGCGTTTAGACAGGAAAATGACCACCGCCTATCACTCAGTGCTGGACACCTCCAAAAAATACAATATAAATATGCGGCGGGCAGCCTATGTAGTTGCTGTTGCCCGTGTAGCTGAAGCGATGAAAGCTCGCGGCTGGGTTTAATTTGTCAAGAGCTTCGACTCCACAGCCCCAGTCCCTGTTCCCGCGCTTCTCTCTCCATCTGCAGGAAATGCGCCTGGTACTTGAGATTTGGAGGGTAAGAGTATGAATAAGCATAGCCCTGCCTGACAAGCTCGGCGTTCACCATCGTGCCATCCACCCAGATATACCTGAGCAAGCGGCCATATTTATCTTTGTCCTCAACCTCCCCTTCCAGCCGAATCCTTTTACCTTCGACCAGCTCCTGGTTAGCCTTTAACGCCTCCCAATAGTAAGGTTCGCCTTTCTCCGGAGTGTCAATGCCAATATAGCGGACACGGTAACCGCCCTCGATTTCTATCGTGTCTCCATCGATAACACGCGTGACAAGAACTGTATTTTCATTGACTCTGGTGCAGCCTGCAGCCAAGACAGCCAAAACCAGGACAAGAATGGACGCTAACCACCACTTATTCCACAATCCAGATTTGAGATGGGTCATGTAAAACGATCTCCGGCACCCCTTTGTAGATTCCAATTGTTCCTTTCACCTTTACTCTCCTATTCAAGAAATAGGTTTCTGGATTGGGCGGGAAGGCCTTCACAAATTTGCCCCTTATAGACTCGTGAGTCTCTCTATCTTCTTCCCAGATTACACATTTAAAATATCCTTCATAGGGGTCATGAAAGTCAAGAAAAGTTGGCTTGCCCTTAGGTTTTTGGGCATAGTAAGTTCCCACTACAACTCCTTCAACTGTAACTACCGCCTGGGGATGGTCATAGCCGATATCCAGAAGCTTCTCGGTATCCAGGGCATCGATCACTTGCTGCTCTTCTTCCAACGGCTTGATAGCTAAATTCACCGGTATTATCTGGGGAGTATTGTTCGCTTCCGGGGCAGAAACAGTGATACCAGCATTGTAGCTGCCAGCATCCATTCCAGATATGTCTACTGCTAAGGTTATATTGTCTATCTCGCCATCAGAACTGCCGCTGGTGGGACTTAAGATGAGCCAGGGAGCATCGTCACCGACTGACCAGCTTAATGTCCCCCCGCCAGAGTTCCACAGGCTTAGCATCTGGCTTGCCGGGTTAGCCCCGCCCTGATAGGCACTGAAGCTAAGACTTGAGGGGCCTGCGGCGATGGCAGGAGAAGGCGGAGGCATCGGCTGCCCACATGATATGCCGGCCAATAACAGGACTAAACCAGCGAGGAGTGATAAATGCCATTTACGCCTATTTATCATTCGCACCTCAAAATTGTCCCGGGTTTAGTTTGTTCGGGATAAACCATACAGTAAATAGGGGAGAATCAATAAGATTCGTAAGCTTCGTTCAACAACATCTGGGGATGCACCACGCTGATCCCGGTGCCAGCTTCTATCTGCAGCTTGCAGCCTCCGCACTCGGTCACACCTTTATCCACCTGGGCTGTCTTCACCTCTTCCCACACTTTACCAGCAATTTCCACAGCAAGATCATAGTTAACCTTCTTCATACCATAGGAACCACCCATACCACAGCATGCAGTGTTAACCTTGACTACTGAGAGTCCTGGTATCAGTTTCAGCAAGTTAACTGACTCGTAAGTCAGGTCCTGTACTTTCATATGGCAGGGAGCGTGATAAAATATCTTCAAATCCATCCTGCCAAATTTGGTATTTAGCTCGCCCTTACGGTTTAACTTATTGAGATATTCGCTGGCATCATAAATATGCTCGGAGACAAACCTGGCTTTCTCGCTGTCAAAGAAAGTGACACATTCACTCCTCAGCATGAGATTGCAGCTGGGACAGGTAGTGAGGATATCATAACCTGGAGAAGCTGCCCTGGTAAGGGACTTTAAATTGAACTTGACATTCTTGGCCGCTCCTTTTACATTGCCGTTGGCTAACATCGGCATGCCGCAGCACTTCTGGTCGGGGATTATGACATCGAAGCCATTTCTCTCCATGACCTCGATAAAGGACTTGCCAATCTCGGGGTCATAGTAATTGGCAAAACAGCCCGCATAATAAACTATCTTTTTCTTTTGCTCGCCCATTTCCTAAGACTTTCGTGGTGAAACGTAGGCATGTGTGCCTCGCGATGAATGCCGGCCATTGTTTCTATCAGACGCCTAAAAACTGGTTTGGCTATGGCCCAGTTGGCTATCGGGCCTGCCAGGCAGCCAAGTTTAGCCAAGAGCTCGGGGTAATCAAGCAATCGCTTTTTGGGCGTCCGCCCATGCCTGGCATAATGCTCAAATTGTGCCCTCCACATCAATGTAGGGAGGTCAATATCCACAGGACACTCCACATAGCAACGACCGCAATGAATACAAGTTTCAGTTGATGGATTTGTCCCCAACAAGAAGCTCCAGAGGTAACTCTTGGGGCTCCAAACTTCGCCACCGCCGACAAAATAGTGACCAATGGGGCACTGCCGAGCACAAGCCCGGCAGCCCAAGCATAACAGTAAATCCTTTTGAGCCCCGCTTAAAAGAGCGCTCCGCCCATTATCAAGGATGAGAACATGAACCTCTCTCTTCTGGCCTGGGGGAAGCGGAGGCAATTTTTCAAAATCATATTGTTCCACCACTCTGGATTCAAGATCTAAGGTCATACTTTCCAGACCAAATATCCCATTGCACTTTGTTTGAAATGCTGCATCTTGCCAGTTCTTAACTATTTTATCAATGGCGACTACAAGTATTACTTTCTTGGCCTCATTTAGATCTTCAGATATATTGGAAAAGTGCTGCAGGAAAAACACCTGGCCATCCTCTGCCGAGACCGCATTCACCCCTACTACAGCAATATAATCCCGAACTTCAATTGCTTTCAGTTGAGCTATTTTGGTGGTTATTTCGAAGGATTGACCCAGACTCTGTGAGGATAAGCCAGGCAACTGCCAGTAATCTTGTATTACCTTATCAAAGTCTTTGAATTCCTTAAAGTAGCGGATGTAAACTTTGAAGCCGGCGCTTTCCAACCCCGGCCTCAGTTCATTGGTGATTACAGTCGACTTATTGATGGAGATTAGCCTGGTATCCCCGGCAACCTCGTTAATGTAACTTACAGCCTGGCTGGCATTCTCAGCCACCGCCACTTTCACCTCGGGATACTTGCTGACACTCTCTTGAAACAGATTTACAAGAGAGGGCAAATTGGCTGAAGAATACTCGCGGATTTCCTTGAGTTGCGCCTTAATCGTCTCTACATCAGGCTGGGCTTCTTTTTCTTTTCTGGAGAAAATTTCAGCAGCCTGACGCTGAGTTTGCTCAGCAGCCGGCTCCAATACTGATACCGGTAAGATACCATTCACTTATTAGAACCTCTTCAACAGAGAAGGTCAGGAAACTTCAGCTATAGCAGAGGCAACTTTTTGCAATATCCCGGAGAACTTCTCTGCCGCCGCCCTTTGCTTAACAGTTGTTACCTCTTCTGCTTCAACATATTGTATTGCTCCCACTTCACAAAATCTAACGCATTGAGGGTCACCGTCACAAAGGTCACACTTAATTATCTGCTTATTGGCACTATCAAACTTCGCACCTCCAAAAGGACATACAGCCACACACATGCGGCAGCCGATACACAAATCGGAGTCAACCACCACCCGACCCAAATTTTCGTCCCGTGAAATAGCTTTCACGGGGCAAATAGCCATACACGGTGCTGAAGTACATTGCTGACAGGTCATAGGAACATATCGCCCTTCCCACTCCCACTTAACTACCTTTATGCGGCTTAGCTCAGGGTTGACTACCCCTTCATGGTACACCGAGCAAACCATCTCACACAATCGGCAGCCGGTACACTTTTCATAATCTATCATCAAAACTTTAGCCATAGCTTACCTCCTTAAAATTATAGTAAGTGGGACGGTTCCTGGTCGATACCCAACCTCTGCAGCGTCTCTGGCCGCGGCACACCATTCTCATCCCAACCATGGTGTTCGTAATACTCATCAATCATCTTTGTGAACTTTTCTCTATCTATTTTGGCACCGGTAACAGGCCCAAGCTGACAGGGCTCATCAAAGTAGCGATCAGGCAGCCAGTCGTCTTTTCTAGTCAGGCCCTCTCTGATATTAAACAACCTCTCTATATTGTAGGCTCTTTCCGCTACCGTCCAGATATCCAGAGGTGACATCTCCAATCCTGTATTGTAATAGAGCACCTTGGACCAATCCTCAAAATTAGGAAGCGTTGCTCCCAGGAATGTCGTATGGTATTTGCATATGCCAAGGCAATCCACCCCTTCATAGCACAGCTCCTGCCAGAAGACCTCCCATGGTTTACCAATATACTCACGGTGATCTGAGCTCAATGGCCCATCATAGGGAACCGGGCTGCTGTATACCTTCCTGAGTACAGGCTCCGGCAAATGATAGAGGTCAATAGCAGGCCTGCTTCTCAGGTGGTCAGCACCCCTGGAGCCCGTAGCGATGCCAAGTGCCAGTGCCGGAGTTGCCCTCTCATCCGAATGTAAATTGCTCAGTCCCTTGACATGAATGAGATATTTAACTGAATCTTTACCTATTTTCTCGGCAGCCCGAAGTCCACCTTCAGCCAGTATATCGCCCAGCCCCTCTCTAAAAGTGATGCGGCGAATCATCTCCATGAGCGCCTCATCACTGCCAAATCTCAAATCCAGGCCATCTGTATCTTTGCCAGTCAGGATTCCCTTCTCATATAGCTCCATCGCCCAGGAGATTATGCTGCCCGTTTCCAGAACATCCAGACCATACATATCCACCAGGTGATTGCATACCAGAACAGTGTTAGCACTATGACAACCTGGTTCACCACCAAAAGCACCCTGCGCGGTATATTCCGGGCCTTCATCATATTCCCCGGCGTAAGGACCTGAGGGAATTCTATACTTGGCACGGCAATGAACCTGGCAGCCAAAACAACCAGCCATGTGATAAGGCCCCATAGTTTCCTCAGCGATTTCGTCAATCCTCTCCGGCTCAACGTCATCAGCATATTCAAGTTGATTGAGTTGGAAATTTCTCGTTCTTATGCCACCCCAGGAATTGGTTGCTCCCCAGATAAAGGGAGTCCCCAGCTTTCCCTGCGTCTGGTTCACCTTGGAGCTCGTGATCTGCGTAATAAATCTCTTGTTATACTCCAGGGCTTCCGTAGGATGCTCTATCTTGATGCTCATAGTGCCTCTGGCAGCTATCGCTTTAAGGTTTTTAGAGCCAAAGAGAGCTCCCATCCCTGTCCTGCCAGCAGAGTCTTTGAGACCTGTCATTACATTGGCAAACCTCACCAGGTGCTCACCTGCTGGCCCAATAACTGCCATCTTAATATCCTCATCACCAAGTTTCTTCCTGATAGCTTTCTGGACATCGTGAATAGTCATGCCCCAGAAATCGCTGGCATCCCTTATTTCTATTTCACCATTGTGAATCCAGAGATAAACCGGCTTTTCCGCCTTGCCCTTTATTACCAGATGGTCAAAGCCAGCAAACCTCAGCTCGGGGCCAAAGAAACCACCCATATTAGAGCTGCCTAAAAAGCCAGTGAGCGGCGACTTTCCAGCGATATGCGTTCTGGAGGAGGCGGAAGCCAATGTCCCTCCGAGGATACCGGCGCTTACCAATAGCACATTCTCCGGACCAAGTGGGTCAACACCTTGCTCGGTATGATTATACAGGAGATACATATCAAGCCCCCTGCCACCGAGGTATCGCTTGCGCACCTCAAGCGGAATGGGCTTGGCTTCAATTTTGCCTGTGGAGAGGTCAATATAGGCTATCTTTCTATTCAATGCCATCTTACTTTCCCTCCTTTTTCTTCGCTACCATCTCCTGAACTAACTTTCTGTTTACATCCCACACAGGCCCACGTACTCGGGGGAAATCAGGGGCAACCCAGGACACACGCCACTCAAGACCACACTGTGGACATTTGCAAGTCTTGGTCCCAGGTGGCACAGTAATTCTAGCCATGCATTCGGGATTAGGGCATCTGAATTTACCATAAGTCCTGGTCTTGGCCAGACTCTCCGCTGTTGAAAGCACCTCTTTTGCCATAAAGAAACCTCCTTTTCCAACAATTGTCCTACTTATTAATCATTCTACTGCTATCTCCCTCTCGTAACCAACCTCAGCCAGCTTTCTCCAAAGAATCAATATAACAGATTAAGTCAAGGATATGTCATAAAATTTATATTGCGTTATTTTTACGCTATATATCTTAACTTGTATACCGTCTTTTGTCAACAGCAATTTAAATTACCTGATAGATAACCAAAAATAAAAATTGTTAACCTACATAAAATTTTAATGCCTGGCAGAGTTACTCTTTAGATGACATCTTAATACATGGTCAGGCTGGGCAGGAATGTGGCAATCTGAGGAAAGGCTATCAATATAGCTACGGCAATTATGATAGCTACCAGGAAGGGCATAGCACCCCTGAAGATAGTCTCCAGAGGAACATCTTTGGCTACTCCGCTGACGACATAAACATTCACCCCCACTGGCGGAGTAATCACCCCCATTTGAGTTACCAGGACAATTATCACACCAAACCAGATAGGGTCGAAACCCACAGCCATTGCCACGGGAAAGAAGATGGGAATGGTAAGCATAATCAGAGCCAGGGCATCTATGAAACAGCCGCCGACGAGATAGATAAACACGATGAGACCCATGACCGCCGCCGCAGGAATGGGAAGGCCGCCTGCCCAGGCAGCGAGCGCCATTGGTATTTTGGTTATCGCGATGAAATGGCCAAAGATGAGGGCTCCGGCGACAATTACCAGAACCATGCAGGTTATCTGCAGAGTATCTTTAACTGCACTCAGAAACCCCTTCCAGCTAAGATGACGCCTTGCCAGGCCAATGATTAATGTCCCGGCGGCACCTGCCCCTCCTGCCTGCGTCGGGCTGAACCAGCCAAGGAACAAGCCTCCAATAACAAAGCAAAACAGGACGAGTACTTCAATGACTCCGCTAATCCCGGTTAGCTTTTGTTTCCAGGTGGTTGGACCTCCTGCCGGGCCAAAATCAGGGTGGCGCCGGCAAATTAAATAAATCACACCCATGAAAAGCGCCGCCAGTATTATCCCGGGAAAGACCCCGGCGATAAAGAGCCTGCCAATGGACTGCTCCGTGAGTAAACCATAGACAATGAAGATGACACTCGGGGGAATGAGTATCCCCAGGCTGCCAGAAGCAGCCACACAGCCTGTAGCCAGAGCATTGTCGTAGTGATACCTTCTCATTTCCGGCAGGGCTATTCTGCCCATGGCGGCAGCGCTGGCATTGGTTGAGCCACAGATAGCAGCAAACCCAGCACAAGCAGCAACAGTGGTCATGGCCAGCCCTCCACGCAGACGCCCAAACAGGGAATAGCCAGCATCATAAAGCCTCTGGCTCATACCCGAGTTAAAAGCAATAGACCCCATGAAAACGAACATCGGGATAACTGTCAGTGAATAAGAGGAAAATTGCGCCCATACATCCCGGGCAAGGAGTGCCAGCCCGGCCTGTGGAGTAACCATGTAACAGAAGCCCACCAGCCCCACAAGGGCCATAGTAAAGCCAACCGGCATGCCGAGAAAGAAAACTACCAGAAGAACAACGATACCGATGATGCCGATGACGGTGGCGCTCATCTCTTCACCGCCATAGCCACGGACTTCAAGAATTCCACCACGAGAACCAGGCAAACGGGAATGCAGGCAAAGGCTATCCCATAGACAAAGGGATAGAAAGGTATCTCCTCTGTGGGGGAAACCTCGCCGCTAATTTGCAAAACGCGGCCAAATTTATAGCTCTGCCAGGCAAGCACGGCAAACAAAGCAAAGCTGAGGAGCCAGATAATGGCACCGATGATTCCCTGAACCCGCGGTGAAGCTCGCATGGTAAAAAATTCCACCCGAACATGTCCATGCAAGACTTGAGTATAGGCGATGGCAAAAGCTATGGCCACTACACTGAGAAAGCCAGTTACCTCAACGGCACCAGGTACCGGCCAGGTGAAAAACTTAGCCCCCACGATATCAACCACGGTGAGCCCCAGCATACCTACCAGAGCAATGCCAGCTATCCAGTTAAGCCAGTTGCTAAACCTGGTGGTGAACTTCTCAAAACGCTCCAACTTAGTGTTTAATACCCTTCTAATTCAGATTGCTTTCAGGGTGCCCGGAGCGTGAAAGCTCAAAGCCCGGGCACCCTGTTTTCACCCCATGTTACAGGATTTTAGCCTGCAGATGCCAGTATCTTCTGGAGAAACTCGTAGCATTCCGCGTCGCTGGGTGATTTCCCAGTCAGGTCTTTAGCAGTGCTCTTACAGAAGGAAACGTAGTCCGCTGCCGACAACCCCATAGCCCCCTTGGCAGCGATGTAATCATCGACAACGGGAGCCACTGCTGCCACCCACCTCGCCATCTCATCAGATGAGAGGTTGATGACCTCTCTGCCTTCACCGAGACTCAGGAAGTATTCAATGCCCGCCTGGTCATAGCCCGTCCAGACCTTTCCGTGCATGTCAATCCACTCTTTGTTCATCTCATTGATTGTCTTCTGGACATCCGTGGGCAGTATGTCCCACTTGCCTTTGTTCATTACCACAAACATGTCGGTGGTATAGCCAACATCGGTACACTGGATGACATATTTTACCACCTCAGCCTGCTTCCACCCCTTGAGCACTTCACGAGGAGTATAGGTGCCGTCCACAACGTTCTTGGAAAGAAGCTCAAAGGCCTCCCCTTGACCTTTGGCTACTGGAGTAGCTCCCAGAGCCTCGATAATCTTGGCTCCCAGTCCGGTGGACCTTATGCTCTTACCCTGGAGGTCTTCCAGTTTCCTCACCGGGTCCTTAACCATGAAAAGGACGCCGGGGCCATGAGCGTGGAAGTAGAGGACATGAACATCGTTAAATTCCGCAGGTGTGAACTTGCTATAGAAGTCATTGGCCACATTGGTAGCTACCCAACCGTTGGGATAGAAGAGGGGCAGGTCAACTGCCTCGGCAGCAGGAAAGCGGCCACGGGTATAAGCCAAGCAGGACATTCCAATATCGGAAATGCCGCTGACGACACCATCATAGACCTTGGGCGCCGGGGTCAATGAACCGCCGGGATAGTAGGTAACCTTCACCTGGCCGTTGGTGCGCTTCTCCAGTTCATCACACCACATCTGTCCCAGTATGGCATGCCCATGAGTGGGAGGGAAGAAGTTACTATAGGTCAGTTCTATTGTCTTCGTTGGAGTAGGTGTAGGTGTTGGTGTCGGGGTAGGTGTGGGCGTAGGTGTAGGTGTCGGTGCGGGAGCACAGCCAATCGCCAGCAAAGTTAAACTACACACAATAGCTAATGTCAACACCAACCATTTTTTACTTTTCACAATTCTCCTCCTTTTCAAATTCGATTCTACCAGCTTTCAATCTCTTAATAATGCCTTGACTCTCTCACATATCACCACCTCCTTTTCAGGTTTCAACACCTCTCGTGCCAGCCAGAGAACGCATTAAGGAGAGGTTGGAGTCTACTTCATCCTGGAAGTAGGTCATCTCCCTATCGTTTATATGGCGGTATTTCGCCATCAATTGAGCATATTCTTTAATGGGCTTTGGCCGTTCTGGCTCATAGGTAAAGCGAAACTTCCCCTTTTCAGCTTCCCATAAAGGAAAATAATTTGTTTCCACCGCCATTCTACTCACTTCGACCGTTTGGTCACTCCTGAATCCCCAGGCTTGAAGGCAGGGGCAGAGGAGATGAATATAGGACATGCCATCTTTCACCGCCATCGCCTTGGTCAACTTCCTGGCATAATCCTCAGGATAAGCAACAGTAGCCGTAGCTACATAGGAAGTTCCATGGAAGGCCATGATTAAGGGTAAATTCTTGGCCTTTTCCGGCTTCCCGCGCCATTTTCCACCCACAGGACTTGTAGCCGTTCTGCTGAATATGCTTGTGCTGCCACTGCGCTGGTTGCCAGTGGCCTGATAGCCTTCATTATCAGCACAGATAAAAATGATATTTTCCCCTCTCTCAGCGGCACCGGATAATGGCTGGAAACCGACATCAACGGCATCACCATCTCCAACAAAAGCTACCACATTAACTTCCTTCCCCATCCTTTGATAATACCTCTTTAAACCTGTTGCCGTAGAGGCCACATGCGTCATGCAACAAATATAAGTGGGCAAAGCGCAAACAGCTCTCATGCTCTGGCCCCTCGTTAAAAATATACTACACCCTTCTGTTGAGAAAATAAAGGTATTTTCGGGTAAAATTTGAAAAGTAAATCTCATTGCCAGTTCCACAGAACAACCTATGCAATTGGGCACCCCGGGACTGAACGGGTCTTTGCTGCGGAGCTGATCGACAACAGGGCGACTTTTAAGAAACGATATATTCCCATATTTACAGGAACCCAGGCACTTGGGCTCACCATCACAAAGGTCGCATTTGAAGGGCTTGCGCTTATCCCGGTTCCAGCTCATTCCACCATAAGGACAGGCCAGGGTGCATATTCCACAACCAACACATCTCTCCTCATCAATGCGAACAACCCCATCGTTCTCATCTTTAGTTATGGCTACGACAGGACAGACCTCCATGCAAGCAGGTTCACCACATTGATTACAGATAGCAGCTCCATGATAATTCACTTCCGGGAGATGAACCGCAGTTATTCCACTGCAACCTTCTTTGCCAGTTCTCTCCTCAACGCAGACTTGTTCACAGGCTGAACAATCTGCAGGGCATTTGCCACTCTCCACCTTGAGAACATCGTAGAAACTTCCCATCTTACGCTACTCCTCTAAGGATAAGCTTTCTTTCCTTTCATTTTCAAGCATTAACCAAAGGCTGGTATCCTTTGGCTTTCGGAAAAGCAGCTCAGCATACTCTCCCAAATTCACTCGCTTCTCAATCAGATATTGAAAAACTCCCGGGAAAACTTCACTATTGATAAACACGGCACCCAGGAGATTACCATCCCTGTAAATCAACTTTTTATATTGTTTCCTCTCCCTGCCTATCTCCTTTAATATCTGCGCTCCTTCACTCTCCTGTAATCCTATGGAGAAAGCCGTGTTGCCGAAGAAGTTCAAGATATTCCTGGATATCCAGCCTTCATATTTAGTTTCCTGGCCAACCATATTGGCTCCAGCAATTTTCCCCTGACTTATAGCACTGGGCAGAATGGCATTTAAGCCCTGCTCGCCAGCGAAGAAATCCGGCGCTGCTGCTATATCTCCAGCAGCGTAAATATCCTCTATGTTAGTCTTCATCCGATTATCAACCAGCACTGCTCCATCTGCCAATTCGATGCCTGTTCCCTGAAGGAACAAACTTGACGGCTTTACCCCAACAGCAAGGATCAAAACCTCTGTCGCAAAGGCACTGCCATCGGAAAGGATAACCTCTATTTTGCCTTTATTTTTCTTGACCTCATCTATTGTATGGCCTTTATAGACCTGGGCACCTTTCTCACGGAAAAGGTCTTCAATCATTTGCCCCGCATCTGGCTCGAAGTATCGGCGCAGAATGCGACTCCTTACCACTATCTTGACCCGATAACCAGCATCAAGGAGAGCTATTGCTAATTCGGTGGCTACCAAACCAGCACCATAGATGATAACATCTTTCTTGCCTTCCAATTCCCGCTTAAGCAGACGGCAGTCATCAAGAGTATGGAAGGAGAAAAACTTCACTTTATCCAGTCCCTTGATATCTGGGCTCGATGGATGTGAGCCGGAAGCTATGAGAAGCGTATCGTAGGCTATTCGTTCACCATCCTTGCAAACAACCTGCTTGCTCTTGGGAGCTACTTCAACAACCTCTTTCTCCCGGATTAAAGAACAACCCATCTTTTGTAAATAATCTTCATCCGCCTGCCAGAGGTCAGCTTCGCTTGTTTTGCCAGAAACCAAGTATGGCAGGGCTGCCAGGCTGTAAGGTAGATGCTTTTCCCTGGTTATAAGTGTGACCTCATTTTCCGAAGACAAGCGACGCATCGTTTGCACAGCAGAGAAAGCTGCTGGCCCACAGCCTATGATAAGATGATTGCGCTTCGCCATTTGCTACTCCAACGCCAGCCAGGTACCCTCTTTATACGGCTTACCATGAGCTGCAGAATCAACCAGATTTATTGCCCTTGCAAAGTGATCTGGAGTGATATCGGCACCACCTGTGCCAGCAACAAAACCTAATAAAGGAACATATGCTTTCATCTCCGCCATTAAGGTCTTTAGCTCCAGGAAAAGATGCCCACATCCCCACCCAAAGCAGACATGGCGATCAAAAGCTCCGATAGCCTTTTTGCCCTTGAGAGCTTCAGCTAACCTTTCTCTGGGGAAAGGCCGGAACATTCTGACCTTGACCAAGCCTACCTTGAATCCCTTATCGCGCACAATATCAATTGCTTCCCGGGCTGTTCCCGTGGTGCTTTCCATAGTCACCAGCGCTATCTCGGCATCCCCCATCCTGTATTCCTCAATTTGCCCACCATAACTTCTTCCAAAAGCCTTCTCAAATTCTTTATCTATTTGATCCAGCTTTTCCTTAGAGCGCTGCATGGCAGCACAATGCTTATAGCGATACTCCATAAGTATTTCATCGGCGGGGGCAACCTCAGAAGGGAAGGTCATCGGCTTCTCCAGACAGAGCTTCATACGCTCAAATTTCTGTAAGGGGGCTAAGAAATCATCTACCTCCTTTTGCGGAGGAACTTCCACCCTCTGAGAGAGATAAGAAAGGTAGAAGCCAAGATAACAGATATTGATTGGAAGCAGTATCTCGGGATCTTCAGCCAGTCTATAAGCCATAATGATAGAATCCAGTATTTCCTGACAGCTCTCAACATAAATCTGAATCCACCCTCCATCCTTAGCTTGCAGAGCATCTGATGTTCCCGCAGCAAGAACCATGGGCATGGGCTGCTCTCTCATGGCGAGAGCCATTACTATTGGCAACCTGCTACCAGAGGCAGCAAGATAGGCATCATAGGCAAAAGCCAAACCCATTGAAGAGGTAGCAGTGAAGGTACGGGCTCCAGCGGCAGAGGCACCCATAACAGAACCCAGCATCGAATTCTCGCCCTCTACCCCTATCAAATCAGCATCCAGAATTCCCTGAGCACTGAGGGTATAAAGCTGCTCTAGCGCCGAAGTTGCCGGAGTGATGGGAAAGGCGCCAATAATATCCGGACGGCACAATGTGGCTCCCCATGCCATCGCCACATTGCCCTCCAATACCCTTGGTCCCCAAGGAAGCTCTGGCATTTACCTTTCCTCCCTTACCATCATAATTGCATCCCGTGGGCAAACCTGGGCGCAAATCCCACATCCTTTGCAGTAGTCCAAATTAGCGGTAAAACAGGTCTCTTTCTCTTCAATACAACCTGTGGGACAAAAGATAAAACACCAGCCACACTGACAGCATTTCCCTGCTTTGGTAACCGGGCGCTGAAACCTCCAGTCCCCGGTCTCCAATATGAGCATATTTTCCGGGGTTGCCCAGGATGTCTCAAATTCCGTTCTATACTTTATTGCCAAATCTGATAACCTCTGTTTCTTCAAAGCCTCGCTTGGCACTGTTTATATTTCTTTCCAATACCTTGCCGCTAAAAAACTCCCCTAAACTGGACAGGATAGGATCCATGCTGAGCCACCCCGTAGTTTTAGCGAAAGCACCGAGCATACAGGTGTTAACTATAGCTCTCCCAATCTCCTCAAGCGCAATAGCCACCGCATCTACACAGCCCACAACTTCGACGTTTTCATGAGGTCTTGTCATTACCCGACTGGAGGTATTGAGAACTGCAATCCCCCCCGGCTTTATTCCCTTGAAATTATCGGGCTTTATCAGAGAGGGATCCAGAATCATGATACAATCAGGATTATATACCTGGCAGGTCAATCTTATCGGCTCATCACTGATGCGCAGGAAGACCGCCACCGGGGCTCCACGCCTCTCAGCACCAAACATGGGAAAGGCAGCAGCATATCCCCCCTGAAGGACATAAGCTCCAGCTAATATCTCAGAGGCCATGCGTCCTCCCTGCCCTCCCCGCCCGTGAAACCTGCTTTCCTTCATATTTTTTAGGTCCAGGCTGTAGGAACAGTAGAAATCGGTGTCAGCGGGTTATAAAAGCCGTTTTTAAGTATCAAATAACGCGAACCCAGGTCTCCTATAAGCTCAAGGATAATAGAGAGATATAAGAGCGATGCCGAAGTTGCTGCCAAGCCGACGACCACGCTGTGAATCACAACCCCCGCTGGCACCCCTACGCCCAACACAACCACCACTATCCAGAACAGCGGGGCCCACTTTCCTCTCACTATTTGCCCCACTGAGATAGCTCCAGCCCCTAAGCCATATCTGACACTGATCAGATATGCGGCAATGATAATAACAAAAGCAATTAAGAGTATCCTTATGAGCCCCTCCACACTGGCTCCCACTGTAGCAAGAGCACCGGTCTTTAGGACAATTCCCATAGCTACCTCAGCACCACCCCAGAACCCGGCAACTACATAAAGCACCGGAAGCAAGGCAGTGTTCCACAAGGGAATCCCATTAGCAAAATTCATGGCAAAACCACCATAGATAACCGTCAGGAAGGCAAATATATCAGCCACTATCAACAAGCCCAGAGCTGAACTGGCCCAATAAGACAGGCCCAGATGTATTATGCCCAGGACAAGAAAGACAGCTACAAAGATCATACCGCGGGAAATCCAGGAATTTTGAGGTTTGAGGAAGATGAGATAAAAGCGAAAGGGATGCCCCAAATATAAAAGGTGCAAGCCGCCACCCAATACAGCGCAAACAACCAGGCCAACAAACATTCCCCACAGATTACTGAACAGCGAAGCGACAAAGAATATTCCCGCCCCCAATTCTATGAAAAAGAAGGCAAGCCACAAAAGAACACCTCTCCCTTCTATCCACTCTCTTTGCGGAGTGTAACGGGTCATAAACTCAAATGGCCTTGTTTGAATCATATCTTTACACCTCCCAATTGGAATCCTCAATCAAGATAATATATTGATGGGTCTGTGCCATACTCATCGTGAAGTTGCCTGCCCTTCCTCTCCTTTATCAGCAGCGAAATTTCGCTGTAAGGATCATCAAGGTCACCAAAGTGCATCGCCTTGGTGGGACAATTAACAACACAAGCCGGGGTAGCCTCACGGTCCACACCGGGCTTCAATCCCTTAGCCAAGCCCTCATCAATTCTTTCCATACAGAAGTTGCACTTCTCCACCGTCCCTGTCTGATGAGGATAAAGCAGCCTGCCCAACTCTTCAAGTGGGGTCAAGCCCTGCCCAGGAAAGTATTCCCATTCATGGTCATAATATACCCTGGACTGGTAAGGACAGGCCATCATGCAGTATCTGCAGCCGACACACTTGTCAGGATCAATCCAAACGAGTCCATCTTCGCGCTGCTGCGTTGCCCCGGTAGGACAAGCATCAACGCACTTGGCTTCCTTGCAATGATTACAGCGTATCGGCAAGACATGCTTTGTTACCAGGGGATATTTGCCTGTTTCCGAGATGAGCACCCTGCTCCAGAATATGCCTGGTGGCAGGTAATGCTCCGCCTTACAGGTGAGCACACAATTACAACAACCGACGCATTTCTTTAAGTCTATTACCATTCCCCATCTCATGGCTATCCTCCTAACTCCGAACTGGACTTCGCCTCTTCCACCGGTTTCCAGGTGGGCATTTTCCAGGCTCCTTCATATTCCAGACGACGGTCAATTTTGTATACTTTAACCCTGACCGCTGTCTCCTGGCTGAAAGATATGGGGCAGATATGCTTGAAGTCCGACTCCATCAATATATTAAAGTTCGAACCTTTGCCATAGGCAATGGGCTGTCCTCGGGCCCAACCGCCGGAGCAGGCAGCGATGGCCACCGTCTCGGGATGCATACCCTGCATCGTTTTCAAGTAGCCCGTTATTTTGCGACCATAGGAGGATTCAATACAGATGAGGTCTCCGTCTTTCAATCCTTTCTTCTCAGCAGTATCAGCATTCATGGTAACAGAATAGGTATAGGGATTCAATTTGCTAATCTCATCCAGCCAGGGAATCTCCGGCGTGCCCGAGCCACCATGAAGTATGTCTCGGTAGGAGAAGCCATAGAGGTCATACTCAGCACTTCCCTCCTTAGCCGCCTGAGGCACAAAGTAGCTCAGTAAAGGCGTCCATTGTTCCCAGTCAAGTTCTAGCCCAATCTTCTTAGCATTTTCCATTACATGTGGTTTAAGCTCAGCTATGTGCTCGGAATAAAGCGGAACCCTGGTTTTAATGAATGGCCTCCAGTAAGCCTCTCTCACCTGCTTGGGCCAGTGTATACCACCATGTTCCTTGAAATAATCCAGCCCATGCTCGGGACCGAAGTAATATTTGAACACACGATCCATCACCTCAGGGTAGGAAAGCTTCTCATCAGGTTTTATTATCTCAGTTATCTTGCTTTTATCTACCCCGCTAGCTCCTTTCATGCTGTGGATGTCGCCGCCAATGAGTGCTTCCCCACCAAAGCTGGAGAAATAGACATTGTAATAATTATTCATTTCCTTTCTCATGCCCAGTCTATCGGCAAGATCCCACAATATCTCTATTACCTGCCTGCGCTCATACTGTGGCTCGATCACCGGTTGGCGAAGAGGAAAGTACCACCCTTCAAGTCCAATTGGCCAGGTAAAGAAGGGAGCGTGATGCTCAAAAAGTCCCCAGCTCTCAAGAAAATTGGTATCCGGCAGGATTATATCGGCAAAACCCTCGTTGAATTCATTGAAAGTGGTGTTGATAGAGACGGTGAAAGGAACTTTCTCAAAAAAGTCACACACCACCTCTCTGCTCTGCGTAGTACGAGGGAAGTTGGCTCCATATATCATGGCTACCTTTATCTCATAGGGACGTCCCAGTTTATTCCAGTAATCCTCGAAATCGCTGGTTGCCGGGTGAGGTGAGAATGAAGCTGTGGGCACAAGGTCCTTAAAACAGACATCGGCGGGAAGCTTCGATTCCTCCACCGGCCAAGGCTTGTGCTCCATAAATGTCCCCGTGGTCAACATTCCATCTCTGTCATCAGGATATGGTATGACGACAAACTTTCCCGTTTCGGGATAGCCCAGGCTGACCGGAGGCCAACCCAAGGTGCCGCCGGGTACATCCATGGCCCCAACTATGGCATTCAACAGACATACAGCACAATAGGTATGGGCTCCATTGGTGTGTCCCTGTCCACCACGGAACATTATCGCTGACACCGGCCTGTAAGGCAACTTCTCCACATCACCAGCTTCACCATGAACCTCAATGGTGCTGCCTACCATGGCTGCCTGAGCAAACTCAGTGGCGATACGGCGAATAGTTTGCGCCGGCACAGTGCTTGCCTCGGATGCTTTCTCCGGAGTGTACTGCTTGACATGCTCCTTCAGCAGCTGCCAGGCCGGCTGGCACTTAACCCCATCCACCTCATAATCACCATAAAGCGCCACCTTAGTAGAATCTTCCACACTGGGGTCATCCCAGGTCTTGGCTTTTCCCTCTTCCTCATCCCAGAGCATCGCCTTTCCAGTTTTCTTATCTCTGACATAGGTTAAATCCGACTTGATAAGATAAGGCCCATTGGTTCTTGTCTTGATAAACTCAGCATCATATATTCCCAGGTCATTTACAATGACATTGACCATGGCTAGAGCGATAGCCCCATCGGTTCCCGGCAAAAGTGGTATCCACTCTGTTGCCTTTCCGCCACCAAAATTACATATAGGGTCAAAGGCCACAGTCTTCATCCCCCTGGCCCTGGCTTCAGCAGACAATCTCATATTGAAGCCAAAGGAATGTCCTGAACCAACCCCCTTATTAGAGCCAAAATAAATGACATAGTTGCAATACTTCCAGTCAGGAACTATGGACCAGGAGGCATGGAAAAGCCCCGCTCCCATATGAGCAGCGTTCCCGCAGTGAAGCCCGGCACCGCCAATATACCAGTTTGGTGTGCCGAAAAGAGCCCCAAAAACGGCAAATCCCAGAGCTAGGTTGGCCGAAGTCCCCGGTGTAGGAGTACCTCCGTGCAGCAACTGCTTGGGATTATCTTTAATCTCTTCGAGCTTCTCAGCTATCTCATCCAGAGCCTCATCCCAGGATATCCGCTGCCACCTGGGATCCTCAAAAAATCCTTTCTTGGGATTGGTCCTCTTCATGGGATATTTACAAGCATTAGGGTCATAAAGGCTCTGAATTAGCCCCTGAGCTTTGCCACAAATGCCGCCCTGGGGGCCAAAATCGTTGTCCGGATCACCTTCCATCTTAACGGCAACGCCATTAACGCGATGAATAGATACACTACAGGTAGCATAACAACCACCACACGTCGTCTTGACCCAGGCATCATCCCAAATCTTTGGTTTCTTTTCGCTTTTCGGCATAAACTACCTCCTTAATAAAATCTCACAATATCAGGGTATTCCCTGTTTATTATCCCAGATACCTAAGCTAGAAACATATTAATAGCTGAGGACACTTATTAAATTGTTAAAGTGATAGCAATAGCAGATATGTCACCAAATCTACATTGCGTTATTTTCCCGCTATGTATATTAATTCATACACCATCCTCTTGTCAACAGGTAAACTGCGCTTTTTCAAGATTTTTAGTTATTTCTCCATACTGGTTTTCGCTTCTCCAGAAAGGAAGTCAGCCCCTCAACTGCATCTTCACTTTCCATGATGCCGCGTGAGAGATAAGTCATCATATCCATGGCTTTATCAAAGTCACCTATCTCTCTTACTGTATAAATAGCCTCCCTTGTCATACCAAGAATATAGCCGCTTTTATCCAGAAACCGGCCGACAAATTCATCCGCGGCTCTATCAAGCTCACCATCCGGGACCACTTTATTCACCAGGCCTATTCTCTGCGCCTCCTGAGCATCTACAGTATCACCGGTGAGAATAAGCTCAAAAGCCTTTTTCATTCCTACCGTCCTGGGGAATATCACACTGGCAGGTGGGGGATTCACGCCCAGCTTTATCTCTGGCTGTCCCAGTTGCGCCTTTTCGGAAGCTATAGCCACATCACAGCCAGCTACCACCTCACAACCACCACCAAGCGCAACACCATTCACCACAGCGATAGTTGGCTTGCCCACTTCACGCAATGACTTAAAGAGCTGCCCAAATTCTTCCAGCATCAGCGGCAACTTATCACCCAGATGGTCTTTGACATCTACACCAGCACAGAAAGCTCTATCTCCACTGCCACGGATAACCACTACCTTAACTTCGGAATCTTCCTTGAGTTTTCTCAAGGCAGCATTCATTTCTTTGATGGTATTGAGGCTCAGCACATTAAGCGGAGGCCGGTTAATGATAATTTTGGCTATCCCTCTCCCCTTTTCTAATTTGATATCCTGATATTCCATTTCACTCTCCTTATCGAGGACAAGCCTCGCTATATTATGAGACTAAAAGAGATCCTCCAGTTCCCGATTCCCTTCAGGCATCTGACCATGTTCAATCATATATTGCTGCAGAAGCTCACTCTCTCTCTTAGTATACATCGGTTCCTCCCGATACATAAAGTATTTAGCGTTTTCCCGAGTGTCCAACTCCTCTTGCAATTCTTGACGTAAATTCATGGCTCCTTTGATATACATTACATTCTCCCCTTCATCCAGCAGTTGATAAACTCCCTCTAACTCAGGAACAGTCGCCACATTCTCCGGGTTAAATTCAACCCATAGTCTCACCTTGGGCGGCAGAATAACCTTGGAGAGCAGGAGCCTGAGGTCACACCTGAGACAGCGTTTAGCCTCACCAATCGCCGCTTCCAAAGTAAGAGGCAACTCTGCCTTATCCAAGCCAGCAAACTGAGGTGGAGGTGCATGGTAAGAAGCAGAGAGGCGCTCGAGGTCAGCAAATCCTTCCACTCGCCCCAGCCAGTGGTTGGTCTCCTCGGCCGGGAGCAGTGGCTCATCAATAACCCCATCACCGCCAAGATATTTGTCAACAGCCTCAGCCGCCTTACGACCAGAGGCAATCGCCTTGATGGCGGAACGGGAGGAATCGCCCCGATGCCGGGTTAATTGATCCACCACCAGGTTGAAGAAGTTATCTTTCCCTGGCCCATCAACACAGCGGATAAAATCTTCAGATATGCCGCCGAGCACAACGTCTCCCCCGGCAAACACACCTTTCCGACTGGCAACCAGAGTATCCGGGGCGGCCGCAACACTTCCCACAGGGGTTAGTTCAATTCCTTCCCCTTTTAGCCAAAGGGCAGGAGGCCCCACAAAAGTGCTCCCGGTGGCCAGGACTATAGCATCAAATCCTTCCTCCAGAAGCTCGCCAATTTGCATTCTGGGAGAATTAAGCTTTAAGTTCACCCCTGCCTGAAGGATTTCCTCAATGTCCTCCTCAAGAGCCTTTTTGGGCAGACGCTTGCGAGAAACGGCCTGCCTTAACATGCCACCGGGTAAAGAAGCTTGTTCAAAGATAGTTACCTCATGGCCTTTCCTCGTCAGGTAGTATCCCGTCGTCAGCCCTGTCGGGCCTGAGCCCAGGATGGCCACCCTCTTCCCAGTCGAGGTGGGCTCCTTGAGGTTTCTTTTCCAGAAGTCAGAGTGATTCTCACTCACAAATCTCTTAAGAGCTCGGATGGCAACCGCTTCATTTACTTCACCCCGCCGACATTCCGCCTCGCAGAAACTGAGGCAGATGTAGCTGCACACGGAAGGCAGTGGAAGCTTCTCACGAACTACAGCGTAGGACTCATCAAATTTTCCTTCAGCGATGAGATGTACATAGCGGGGCACATCTATCCCCACCGGACAGGCAGCTCGGCATGGAGCTTCTTCAAACGGCTTCTTATCCAGCAAGGCACCTGTGGGACAGACCTCAACGCAGGCGGTGCAGAAACGGCAAGCGGATTCCCGAAGCGTAGGAGCAACAGTGCCTACAACCACTCGGCCCTCTTCATCAAAGACAAAACCCAGCGCTGATACTCCACGCACTTCGCTACAAACTCGGATGCAGCGTGTGCAGCCAATACAGAGATTGTAGTTTCGCTCCAATAACGGCTCATCCTTTATAATGGGGAGATCCTCGAAGACATATCGCGGGGTGTCGGGACTTATTCCGACATATTCAGCTATTTTCTGGAGTTCACATCTGCCAAACTTGACACAGCACCTCTCATTTTCAGGAACGTTCATGGAACAGGGAAACCGAGCACAACCTTCCTTTTGGGCACAGGTCAAGCAGGCATGAGGATGTTTAGCCAGAAGAAATTTGAGCCTCTCCTGCCTGAAATCCTGAAGCTGTGGCGTATCAGTATGAACTACCATCCCCTCCATCGCCTTGGTAGAACAAGCTCGCTTCGGCTCTTCTTCTCCTTCAATCTCCACCACGCAGAGCTGGCAGCCCTCATACTCCAGGTCAGGCCTTTTGTTCTCTATACGGACATCACCTCGATAGACCACCTCGGCCGGCTTCAAGGCCTCCACTGGAGGGAGGTCTGGATGGGAACAGAGATGCGGGATATAAATGCCGGCCTGTTGCGCAGCCTCCAGAATCGTCGTCCCCTCTGCGACGGTGACTTCAACTTCATCAACAATCAAAGTAACCATAATCACCTAACAGCCTTGTCTAGTAAGTTAGCGCCTCCACTTCATCCAATATTTGGCGGTAAGTAAAATGGCTTAAGCTTATTGCCCCTGAAGGGCAGGTAGCAGCACAGGCCCCACATCCTTTGCACAAAGCGCGATTGACCTCCATGATACCTTCCGGGCTGACGAGAGAAAGCGCCCCGTAAGGGCATACTTTCTCACAGAGACCACAGCCAGAGCAGACTTCTTCGTCCACGGAGGCAACAATAGGCTCAATCTCAACCTTGCCCCGGGCCAACAAACTCAGGGCTTCAGAAGCAGCTGCCTTAGCCTGGGCCACGGTGTCGGGTATATCCTTAGGGCTCTCGCAACACCCGGCGATGAATACCCCGTCGTTCATTGTGGTTATGGGGTCAAGCTTGACATGCCTCTCCATGAAGAAGCCATCCGCCCGTCGGCCAATGGAGAAGAGCCTGGCCACTGCCTCCACATCGGCCCTCGGCTCAAGAGCGCTGCAGAGGATGACCATATCCACCGGCACACGGATAAAACTGCTCAAAAGCGTATCCTCTACGCAGACGACGAGCTTACCTTTTTCCTCATCGCTTAAAGCCCGGTCAGTTACCCGGGAAACCTTGCCGCGAATGAACTTTACTCCTTCCTGAGTGACGCGTTCATAAAATTCCTCATATCCTTCCCCAAAACAGCGCATGTCAATGTACATCTGATATACCTGGGCATTCGTCTTCTCCTTGATGAGGTGAGCGAACTTGAGGGCATACATACAGCAGACACGGGAGCAATATTCATGAAAGTTCTTATCCCTGCTGCCAACGCAGTGGATAATAGCTACGCTCTCCGGTTTCTGCCCATTCTTGAGATGGATCTCTCCATTGGTTGGCCCGGCAGCATTGGAAAGCCGCTCAAACTCAAGCCCGGTGATGACGTTGTCATATCTGCCATATCCATATTGGGAGATGACTGAGGGATCAAACTGCTGGTAACCAGTAGCCAAGATGATGCTGCCCACCTCTGCTTCTATAATCTCATCCTGCATGGCGTAATTAATGGCCCCGGGCTCACAGTACTTTTGACACTCATGACATTCAATACATCCTTCTATCTGTCCGGCAAGACAACGCGAAGCCTCTGAGATAGCCTCCTCCCGAGTATAGCCTGAGGTCACCTCTCGAAAATCCCCAACCCTTTTCATTACAGGTTCTTCTTCCATCTCCAGTCGCCCCTGAGGCGAGAAGCGGCTCTTTAATCCCTTTATCTCTTCCTCAGAAAGTTTCTCGGGCTCGGCTTTTTCTTCTTCACCCCCGCCTGGTTCGCCGCTCAAATATCGGCTTATTGAACAGGCCGCCTTTTTCCCCGCCGCTATGGCATCAATCACAGAAGCAGGCCCGCTAACTACATCTCCCCCTGCAAAGACTCCTTCAAGACCGGTGGCACCTGTTTGGGAGTCAATTTCTATTGTACCTCCCTTGCCAAGTGATAGACCAAGTTCCTGAATAAATTCAGTCTCCGGAACTTGTCCCAGAGCAGCGATGACTGTATCAACAGGTATTGTGAACTCAGAGCCTGTAATGGGAATAGGCCGAGGGCGACCGCTGGCATCCAGCTCCCCAAGTTTCATTCTGATACACTCCATCTTTGAAAGCTTTCCGCTTCCGGGAATAAAGCGCTCGGGTGCCGTCAGAAAATCTATTTTTATTCCTTCCTTCTCCACTGCCGCTACCTCTTCTGCTGAGGCTGGCATTTCAGCACGGGAGCGGCGATATACGATCCTTACATCCTCTCCACCAAGGCGCTTCGCTGTTCGAGCACAGTCAATAGCCGTATTGCCTCCTCCAATCACAGCAACCTTCTTGCCCACCTTTATCTCATCGCCAAGATTTACCCCCCGAAGGAAGCTTATCCCCTCCATCACGCCAGGGAGGTCTTCCCTTTCAACCCCCAATCTCATTCCACCATGGGCGCCTGTGGCAATGAAGACTGCCTGGAAATTGTTCTTTATCTCGACAAGAGAGACATCCTTGCCCACCTGAACTCCAGTTCTTATCTCCACTCCAAGTCTTCGAATATAATCTATCTCGCTTCCCAGAATTGTTTTCGGAAGACGATACTCGGGAATGCCATATCTAAGCATTCCCCCGGCTTCAGGCAGCGCTTCAAACATGGTCACTTCGTGCCCCTCCAGAGCAAGATCATTGGCTGCCGCCAGCCCGGCAGGGCCTGACCCTATAATTGCCACCCTGATACCTGTCTTCGTAATTTGGGGAACTTCGAGCTCATCTATGTCCACTTGATCAGCAGCAAACCTCTTAAGGTCGCGAATAGCCAGGGGCTCATCAAGCTGTCCCCGATTGCAGGCCTCCTCACAAGGAGCGTAACAAACTCTACCACAGGTAGAGGGCAGGGGATTTGTAGCTCTTATGAGCTTATAAGCCTCCTTAAACTTGCCTTCAGCAATGAGCTTGAGATAGCCCGGCACGTTAGTATGGATAGGGCAAGCATCCATGCAAGCAGCCTTGCAAGGCCGTTCCTCACGCCGGTCTATTACCGCTTTATTGGGCACGGCCTGAGGGAAGGAGATGTAGATTGCTTTACGCTCAGCCAACCCGAGGTCAAACTCACTCTTCATCACCACCGGGCATGCTTCAAAACACAAACCACAACCAGTGCATTTGGCCTCGTCTACATAACGGGCCTTCTTCCTGATCTTAACCTTGAAATTACCTATATAGCCTGAAACGTCTTCCACCTCGCTATAGGTCAGAAGCTCAATATTGGGATGGGAACCGACGTCGCTCATCTTTGGAGTCAGAATACAGGCAGAGCAGTCAAGTGTAGGGAAGGTTTCGTCAAGCTGGATCATGTGCCCACCAATAGAGGGCTCCCGCTCCACCAGGTAGACCTTGTAGCCGGCGTTGGCTATATCTAAAGCTGCCTGAATCCCAGCGATGCCACCACCAACGATGAGAATATTGGGATTAACAGGAACTTCCATCACCTCCAGCGGTTCGTGATAGTAGACTCTCATCACCGCCGCTCGGACAAGTTCTTTGGCTTTCTCCGTGGCCCCATCATCATGAACCCAGCTGCATTGCTCCCGGATGTTGGCCATTTCGAAGAGGTAGGGATTCAGCCCGGCATCACGGCAAACGCGGCGGAAAGTGCGCTCATGCATGAGAGGTGAACAGGAGGCCACCACCACCCGGTTAAGCTTATACTCCCGGATATCGTTCCCGACGAGCTCTTGCCCCGGGTCGGAGCACATGAACATATAGTCGCGGGCTACCACCACACCACGAAGGGAAGCAGCAAATCCTGCCACTTCTTTCACATCGACCGTATCCGCAATGTTGCTCCCACAGTGGCAAACATAAACCCCGATCCTTCTCTCTATTTCAGTCTTCACTAGATTGCTCCATCAACCAGTTCTGCGACATCCCTAATCTCAGGGAGGCCTTCTTCCTCCATGCTGAGAAGGCTATCATCAAAATTAAGCAGACAGTAGGGACAAGCAACAGCCAGCACCTCTGCACCCACCTCAAGGGCCTGTCCTATACGGAGGTCGGAGAGCCTCTCACCTTTCTTGGTATCCATCCAAATCCTCCCGCCACCCCCCCCACAACAGAGACTATCCTCGTGGGAGTCAGGAAGCTCAATGAGCTCCAGTCCTGGAATACTCTGCAGCACTCTCCTCGGCTCCTCATATATTTTATTATGGCGCCCCAGATAACAGGGGTCATGGTAGGCAACCTTTTTACCAAGGGCTTTCACCGGTTTTATTCTTCCCTCTTGAATCAGTTCAGCCAGTAATTGCGTGGAATGGATTACCTCAAAATCGCCCCCAAGCGCGGGGTATTCATTCTTGAAGGTGTGGTAGCAGTGAGGAGACGAAACAAGGATCTTGTGGACGCCATGACGTTTGAAGGCCTCGATATTAGCCTGAGCCAAGCTTTGAAAAAGCTCCTCCTCACCTACCTTGCGAATACTTTCCCCACAACAATTTTCCTCAGGCCCCAGGATTCCAAAATCGATCCCGGCCTTCTTTAATATGCTAACTGTAGCCAGGGCTATTCTTCTAGCCCGTGGGTCATAGGCCGGGGTGCAGCAGGGGAAAAAAAGAAATTCTGTATCCGGGGTGAAAGTCTTCACCCCCAAACCCTGGGCCCAATCTGCTCTCTGCTCCCGCGCCTCCCCCCAGGGGTTCCCCATCGCTGCCAGGCTGGTTATGGCAGCCTTGAGGCTTTTCGGAATCGCACCCCATTGTGTCCCTATGCGCCGCAATGCCCTGACAATATCAATAATCTCGACCTTACGGGGACAGTGTTCTACACAGTCGCCGCAGGTAGCACAAAGCCAAATCTCCTCGTTCTCAAGTTCCACCAGGCCAAGCTGGGTTTGATGAATGAGCTTTCGGGTGGTGAAGCTGCGCACCAGATTCCAGGGGCAGATAGCAGTACAAAGCCCACACTGGTAACAAGAGTTTAGAGCTTCTCCGCCAGCCGCAATCACGGCTTCCGTTGCTTCACTGAGCGGATTTGCGACGGTCATAGCTCCTAAGTCTCTGCCTCTCTAAAGCTAGCCAGTGGTATCTCCTCTTCCAGGCTCCTGCCGGGGGCATATTTAAGTGCCTGCTGTACTCCCTCCCCTACAGCTTGAAAAAGGGTCGTCAGGGGGAGCGCGCGGGGACAGGCACTCTCACACATTCCACAGCCCACGCAGGAGGCTGCCACATGGTTGAGTCGGGTCAAATGATAAAGAAGTATCTCCGTAGGCATTCGCAGCGGATCCTCACGCTCCACCCAGCGGAAATAGCGCTCAGATTCGGGTTCGAAGGTGTCAGTGCGGAAGAAGCACACACGGCAATAACAAATTGGGCAGGCGGATGAACAAGCATAGCAGCGAGTACAAGTAGCCAGACAATCAGAAAAGTCAACTATGCTTCCCATTTTCTCTCGAAACCCAGCGAAGACTTGTTCCCGTACTTCTGTGCGACTCGCCACCAATTTGGTGACTATCTCTTGACGACCAGGAGCTTCCTTCACCTCCAAGCCGAGCTTCTCCGCCATTTCACTTTCCAGGCTGACGAAAACTCCCTTCTCTTCTTCAAAGAGACCGAGGATGATATCCGCCAAGACAGGGATAAAAGAGTTGCACATTTTGCAGGCCTGACGCAAGGATATTGGCAAGGAAGTGGTGCCCGGTTCAACTATGGCCCGGCGCATATCCGCCAGTATCCTTGCCCCTTTCTCCTCTGAGGTGCCCTCCATTTCATCCATGAGCTTGGCATAGTCCTCCACCTCATAGGTTCCCAGACAATCAGTCCCAATGATGATGAGATTTTCTAAGCTGGCCTGTCCCAATTTGACCAGTTCAACGAGAGCTCGGATTTCGCAGGGTTTAAGGACGACCCCCAGCTTCTTCTTAGGCTTGTCACCGGTGAGTTGGGAGACGATGGCAGCAGAATTCATGGGCATCACCGGGGAGAATGGATTGGCTTTATCGAGATGAGACGGATCCTTTACCAAAGTCTGAGCCAGAGTGCGGCCGTGCGAGAACTCTTGAGGCACCAACAAATAATCAACAATCCCCTTTTCTAAAAGCTTTCCCAGGAAACTCCTTAAAGTTCCTAGAATGTCTCCCTTTTCCGCTTTTAGAACCGTCTCTACCTTCATTATTAACCTCTATTTCTTGAGCTCAGATTCAATCTCAGGCAGATGGAAACCAACAGTATCTTGCCAAACCTTCCAGGGCTTGCGCATCGGGTTGGGTCCCTTAGCCCGAATTTCAGCCACCATTTGATGTACCGTATCACTGAAGAGCTTCCCTTCGCTGGCATCAATCCAGCGCAACCAGACCCGGTCTTCATCAATACCCACCTGGCCGAGAATTTTTTTCAAAACCTGGACACGATGTTTAGCTTTGTAGTTTCCATCCTGATAATGGCAATTCCCCAGGTGACAGCCCGCGATGAGCACGCCATCCGCTCCATTGAGTAAAGCTTCAAGGACATAGACAGGATCAATAGAGCCACTGCACATAAAACGGACTACCCGTACATTTGCAGGATAGTGAAAACGGGAAGTCCCCGCAAGATCAGCACCTCTGTAGGCACACCAGTTGCAGAGGAAAGCCACTATCTTTGGCTCAAATTCAGCCATCTCTTACCTTATGACAAAATTCACATGGCCCATAAAAACTATCGTGGAGATGAGCTACCTCGCACCATACAAAAGCTTCCACCCATCTGAAAAGGAAATAGCTCCTGGCTCACAAGCGGCTACACAGGGTGCAGGTTGCTCACCATAGCCAGGCTTGCACGGAGCACAATCATATCTTGTTTTCTTGCGCTCCTCAGTTTTTACCTTGGCCACAGATTCCTCGCGAAAAGGGTCATATTCATCCTCACCCACTTCCAATATCTTTCCAGGGCAAACCTCTACGCACTTGCCACAACCATCACACTTATCGGTATCAATAAAAATATACCAATGACCCGAGCCATCATTGAACCCATAGGAAGCTATCATCCTTTATGCCTTTCTAGCGCTCTTTGCCTTTCCTCTCTCAATCAAAGCCCTGCCAAAGAGAGCAGCCCCTATACCACCAGCAATTTGAGTATCAAAGGGAATACCGGCATCGCGCATTTCCTTTCTATACCATACCCTATCCATCGTCGTAAATCCCAGGTCCTCCTCCAATCGCTTTACCACTCCTTCATTCTTAGCTATACCACCAGTGATGACAAATTTTTCCTCCACTCCTACGCGGTTCAACAATTCCATTATGCGGTGCGCCATGGCAGTGCAGTAAGCAGCCATAATTTCATTCTCGGGTTCCCCTTCTTCCAGTAAACCAATAACTTCGGTCTTGGCGAAGACGACACAGGTACTGCTTATCGTTGGTGGTTTCTTTTCAAGCTGGAAAGAGCGCGAACCAATTTCCCATACAGGAACTCCTATGAGGTCAGCAAATACCTCCATGCCACGACCGGTGCCAGCAGCGCATTTATCATTCATCATAAACTTCAAGACCATGCCCTTTTCATCACAATGGATAGCCTTACAGTCCTGACCTCCCATGTCCATAACAGTTCTCACTTCCGGCCCATACATATAGTTGGCACCACGGGCATGACAGGCGATTTCAGTTATTGCCCGCTGTGCCATGGGCACATTCACTCTTCCATAACCAGTTCCAATACAATAATCAAAGTTATCCACCGTCATGTCGCTTCCTTCCAAAGCCATGTTTACACCCTTCCAGGCACTCTCAGGGCTGTCCGAACCGGTGCGTGTGTTGCTGAAGGCATAAAGCTCGCCATCAACCATAATTACTGCCTGTGTGCTCACAGAACCAACATCAACACCAGCAGTGACTATCTTCCCTTTCTTCCAGTCAATCTTGGGGTTGACCCACTTAGCCTCCGGCCACCTCCAGTATTCTATTTTCTTTTCCTCTGCCATCATTTCTGCCATTATTTTACCTCCTAATTAAGCTTTCCCTTCTTCATATCTTTCTTTCTCCACCACTTTTGCCTCTACTTTCTCTGCCGTCACTCCAGCAGATGCCGCCAGGGCTGCCCCCAAGGCACCAACATAGTCAGGGTCTTGCGGCACCTTGACATCCTTTGCCAAATCCTTTTTCAAGGACTCTACAAAGCCAACATTGTTAGCTACGCCGCCAATCATGGTTATATCATCCTCCAGCCCTACAATGCGAGCCACCGAACCAATTCTTCCCGCTATGGCATCGTGCACTGCCCTGGCGATATCCATCTTCGGCGTTTTAGCATGAATCAGCGAAACTACCTCAGACTCGCCAAAAACGGCACATTGGGCATTCATGGCTACGGCATGCGTGGACTCGAGTGACAACTTTGCCATCTCCTCCACCGGTATCTCCAGCGCCCTGGCCATAGTGTCAACGAACGTGCCCGTCCCGGCGGCGCATTTCTCATTTACGGCAAAGTCCAGGACTTTCCCTTCAGCACTGATTTTTATCGCCCTTCCCTCTTCACCTCCAACATCAATAATGGTCCTTGCCGTAGGGATAAGCTTATGTGTTCCTCTGGCATCGGCAGAGGCATCGGCAATGACGCCCTGCGCAAAGGCAGCTCTGTCACCAGCACTACCAGTAGCTACCACACGCTCGACATCTTCCCTCTTTAAGCCAGCTTTCTTAATTACTTCGCTGTACACTTGTTCCGCAGATTCAGCTTTTTTTATTCCTGCTGGCATCGCACCCTTCGCCAACATTGTGCCATCTTTCATAATGACGGCATGAACATTTTTGCCACCTATATCTATTCCGGCAACTATCATCTTATTCCTCCTTATTAAAGTTTTTACTCCCTTAGCCGCTTAAGGCCCATGGTTTCAGTGACGAAAAGGTCAATGAGCCGCATAGTTCGCGCCTCATCAAACTCCCGGTCATCAGCCATGTTACCTTCATAGGTCATTACAGGGAAGCCCATATTTGCCAAAGCTAGCTTCATCTCCATCTGGTGCTGTGCTGTTCCCTCACAGCCGCGATTGAGATGAATCATAGCCGCATCGCACTTCCACTGCTTGGCTATTTTCTTCACCAGGTCATTTTTGATCCTGGCGCCATAAAATGGAGCCCACATCAATTTGCCCCTGAGTTCTCCCTCCGCCAACAATCTCAAAGCCTGCTCTCTATTCTTAATGGTTATGCCCTGCTCTTCGAGCGTCTTATACGGCTTGAGGTTTCCCTCTTCGTCAATTCTCCACCAACCGACGAGGGAGAAGGTATAAAGGCTGCCAATGGAAACTACACCATATTTCTCCATATACCTTAAGACTCTCAGGAATCCCCAGGGGGGCTGGCTATCACCCATTATGCGACAAGACTCATCGCCAACAGCGGCAATCTTATTAGCCACCCTATCCTTTACTTCGGGATACAGCTCTTTCTCATAGAAATCGGCAAAATCATCATTTGACTTTTCCAGAGTTCCAAACACGTATAAAGAGTACATACTCTTTTCATCCAGAGGAGCCGGGATAGCCTGATTAAGCTCACACACTTTGGACCAGTAGCAGGCAGAGCGATAGGTATTCTCGACCTTACGAGCTAGCTTTTCATCATCAATTTTCCTCCCGGTGGTTTTCTCCAGAAATTCAATGCCATCATAAAGCTGCTCCGCCACATAATCTATCTGGCGGTCACCTATTTTGTAGAAAGGACCAGCACCAACATCAAAACAGAAGTAAGGGACATCACCTCCTTCAAGCTCACCAGCTACCTGAAGCCACTTAGCATGTGAGCAGCAGATATGGTTCTGAAAGATGAAATCAGCCTTAGGCCATTTCCCGCCGAAAGCGAATTCATCAAGCACTATTGAGCCCCAATAGCTGCGCATATAAGCACATAAGTCTTTAGCGCAGCCCCACTTCCCTTCAGCAGCCTCTTGATACTTTCTCTGGATTGCAGGAACAGCTCCACAGCTTGCTCCATAAGGCTCCTCAGTGAGAGGCCGCACTTCACCCTCAAGCGCTTCAGGAAGAGCATCAAATGACCAGGCGCCACCTTCCCAACGCAACCCGCCTCTTTCTCTACACTCTACATAATCCTTGTAATATTTCGTCCTCAGCTCCTTAGCCTTCCCCCAGCAATCCAAACGCTTAGTCTCATATTTTGTCTCAGCCATCTTTCCCTCCTTATTGTTATACAAATAATTCCTTGGCCCTTATCTGTTCTAGAAAAGCTTCCACGCGAATACGGAATTGTCCCACAGGGACGGTAACCTCAAATTCAAGGAAGTAGCACGGGATGTCATTGCCTTCGAAATACCGTCTCAAACTGGGAATATCAAGCTCATGAGGGTCACAGAACTTTTGCTGCGTCAGGATTACCCCCTCGGCTCCAAATTCCTTCGCCAGCTTCAGGACATGAGGAAACCTCTTATGATCCAGCCCAGTTGGACCCCAGTCCTTACTGGGACAGGGTACTCGGTCACAGTAGCGGTTGGCAATGGCCTGAATACGGTCTTCGCCCGGAATAACCTCATCCCAGAAATACCTCGATCCAGTGCAATGGTCCTCGATGACAAAAGTTCCCCCGATTGATTCCACCATCTCCATGAAAGGTCTATCGTCATTTTCGCTGCCGACTACCATTAACCTGACTCCTGTCTCCCGGTCAACCTTCCGCTTGGGGAGCTCTTGTAAAAGTTTTTTCAGGAGTTCATTGTGTTCTCTTTTATCCATGAGCTGGCTCGCCCACACCATCGTCATGGCTTCCGCCCCGGTGATCGGTGGGTTATCCTGTTTGCGGAACTCATATACCTGCTTCATCAGACGACGGTTTTCATTCATTATCTCGATGCCGCGGTCAAGATCGGCATCACTTATAGGTTTTACTCCCAGTTCTTCCACCGCTTTTTTGAATTCCAGAAGCTCACCGGCAAGGAATTTCTTCGCGCGTGGACTTCTCACCGCATTCGGCATGACCAGAAAGTACTTCCAGGGGGTGGGCACATGAAGTTCCCAGACAGCAAAGGCGTGGCGAGGATGAAGACATGACTGGGCGATCATAATTCCATCAAGGTAATCATCATATTTCCCCGCCAGACCCTGGTTTAAACAGTCACGGGAGAAAGGACACCACATATCAAACATATGCGGTGTCGCCAGCCCGGGTGGCTCATGAGTGCCTAGAACACGGACGGGGAGAATATTTGCGGCATAAAGAACTTCCTCAGGGACATAGGTGCAGAAATAGGCAACTACTTCTCCTCCTGTCCTTTTCTTCCAATCCCTGGCATAATCATGCCGCTTCTCCCACACCTCCTTGAATTTTTCCAACGGTTCTAATGGCTCCATCTTTAAACCTCCCTTTTCTTAAAATTTCTAGTACGCATTAAATACCGAATCAAAATACTCGTTGGCCTTACTGGCAAGCAGGTCATGATACTCACGAAATAGAGCAGCGGCTTGAGGCCGTAGCCAGTTCCTAGGCAGAAGTTCACCTGGCAAATCAGGGTCGAAGAAGGGGAACCTGCGGTATTCATGAATCAAATTAAACCTTTCCACAAAACATTCACTGGATTCAATAGGTTCACCGGCCTGGAGTCGCTCCAAATGATTTTCCAGCTTGGCCCGATATTTAGCCACGAAGCTGACATATCTATCATGTATTCTATCTAAATCCCAGCATTGAGATACTATCTTCTTGGCGCTGGTGAAGCCCTGGTGTTCTGCACTAAAGATTTGAACGCACTCCTTAACTTGCAGCTTATCTACCAGCACCGCCACTTCCCGGGATAAATCGTAAGGTGAAAGCCAGGTGGCTCCACTTAAGGCACCATAGCCCATCCATCCTAACTCAAGACGTAAACGGTCCCGGACCTTCCTTCTTTGTTCTGGAATCGAGTAAGTAACAATGCTCCAGGCACCATCCCAATGACTGTTTTTCCGCTGGAAAATACGCTGTGCTCCTTTAGTTACCAAGTCCCTCCCCTCCTCCGTCAGCGAATAGTAGCTTTTTTGTCCATTTCGCCTCACTTTCAGCAAGCCGGAACGACACATTCGTGACACTGCTGACCTTATAGCCTGTTCCGACAAGCCAAAATTACCAAGCAACTTGATCAAGCTACCAACTCCTATCTCCCCACTGCGATGCTGAACATAGTCACCGTACAGAGTAAGCATGATAGACTGAGGACGTACATATGTCATTAAAATGATATTGCGTTATTCTTACGCTATATATAATAATCTATATATCATTTTTTGTCAATACCTGGCTAAGATTGTTCATCAAAAATTTTAATATTTTTCAATTGGATAGCAAAATAATCTTCCCAAAAACAACAGCCCCACTTCTCAGAAGTGTGGCTGTTGTGCTCTTTCCAGCTAAATTGCGAAACTCCCTGAACGCCAGCGCCTATTTCTTGGGCTTGGGCATAACCGCCTCAAACAGCTCAGCACCCATGGAGAGACCTTTAGCTATCATCTGCCGATATTTTATGACATCGGCGTCCCTGGTCCCGGTTAACTTGGCAGTGTTGAAAGCGCTCATGCCCATGTCAAATTCACCAAACGGCAAGGCATTTGCTGCCCACCACCAGATTATCTCCGCCTTAGTTCTCTCATAGGCCACTTTCTTCTGCGCCCTGAGCATACCCAGTGAAAGGCCAACCTGCTGGGGATACAAATTGGCATAAGTCCATGCCATATCATTTACGGTCTTATCCAGCAGTGAAGGATCCCGTTGCAACGTTTTTACCGCATTGCCCGCTTCCTTTATTTCTTCCTCACTGTAGCCCAATTCTTTATCCTTAAACTCGCCATATACGATATCACCATTGTCAAGCCACTTGTCAGTGATAACCTGAGGATTCCGTATGAATTTGCCATCCTCTTTGAGAATTGGCACCACCTTATGTATATAGTTCTTGCGATACATCTTATAGGCACTCCATTGCTCACAGGCAGTCGTGGTCCATATAGCATCTTCGGGAGTCATCACAACAGATTTGAATTGACAGGCACCCCCCATGGCTGTGGAGCCATGCTGTGGGCCAACCTGGCCAAAACTGGCTGTATCAGCGGCTACAGTTAAATCGCAGACTCCGCTTATTTCCTCGCCACCACCTATGCTCATGCCCTGAACACGGCGAATAAAAGGCTTGGGTGAATACCACACAACATCAAATATGTGCCAGTAAACTGTCATATACTCCTGGCAGTCCATCGGCCTTCCCACCATGTATTCAGCATATTCTTTAACATTGCCACCGGTGCAGAAAAACCTGTTGCCCTTGCCAGTAAGGACAATGGCAACTACGCTTGGGTCGTGCGAGGCTTTATCGAAGGCACAGGCAGTGCCGGCAAGCATATCCAGTGTGTATGAGTTGCCCATCTTCTCGTTATCCAGGGTAACCCAGGCAGTATAGAGGCCTTCCACAGGCTCGTTGGTCTCCGGGTTAATGACAGGCTTCTTCTCATAAACTGTGCGCGGAGGTTCAGGTTTCTGCAACAGATCCTCCCTGGCAACCCTGAAATCCAACCTGCTTTCCTTTGGTACTCTTGGAATCCAATCTAAGGCCATCTTCATATCCTCCTTATTTAATCTAAAAATCTGGCTCAAGTACGAATCTCTTTAAGGGATAAGCTTTATGAGCCTCTTCATAAAGCGGCACAATCTGACTCATCGGTCTCGTTTGAACAAAAGTTTCCAGCGCAATCTTCCCTTTCAAAATCATATCCACAACAACAGGATAATGCTCTGGTGGACAACCCCAGGTCCCGACTATCTCGGCATCGAAAGCCATTAACCTGGAGAGACTATACTGGTTTACTGCCGTTCCAAATCCTACTACAATTATCCTTCCGATAAATGAAAGCAACTCAAGTGCTATGCTTTGTCCTGCTCCGCTTCCAGTCACCTCAAATATCTTCCAGGCATAATTGGGCTCACCTATTTCCCTGCAGATTTTCCTGAACTCATCTCTTACATCCCTGGGGGTTTTACCAAGTGAGTTTATAGTGAAGTCAGCCCCGTATTTCAAAGACCGCTCGAGTTTTTCCGGAACTATGTCAATCCCGATAACCGTCTTCGCTCCCAGAGCCTTGACCAACTGCGTCACATGACAACCCACTCCACCACCACAGCCTATCACAACTACATTATCACCCGGCGCTAAATCAGCTCTCCTTATTGCCTGATAAGGTGTCGTTATGGCATCAGCCACGATAGCGAAATGTGAAAGAGGAATATCCTTGGGCCTGTTCTTCAGCTCACATAAATCTATCGAGGGAACAACGATATAATCAGAATTCCCACCATATATTCCCAAACTATTCCCGGGCATCTTTTGAGCTAGACAGCGATTAGCTCTACCTATCTTACACATCCAGCATTTTCTGCAAGGCATGACTGCAGGAATGATAACTTCCTTATTCATCCAGGCTTCTGATTCCCCTCCAGCAGCAACAACTATGCCACTCATCTCATGCCCCAGAGTAAGAGGAGGCTTCTGCACTGTAGGTACGCCTTGATAGAAGTACCCGATATCAGTATGGCATAGCCCGCATCCTGCTATCTTTACCAGCACCTCATCTGGCTTAATTTCAGGCATGGGAACAACCGTCTTCACAAGCTTGCCTGCCTTGCCTTCCTTTCCAGGTTCTACCATCTGCCATGTTTGGATTTGCTTGGGTATTTCTGCCATTTTCTCTATCCTCCTTCGATGGAAATTCTACAACCCAGCAAAGCTAAGTCTCAAAATCATAAGATAGCTTTTCATCACTCAGCTTTACTGGAATAACCTTCAATTCCATCCCGACCTTGATATCTTTGGGATCGATCTTCTTACTTATGCGCGCCAGCACCCGCACACCTTCGCTGAATTCCACTATTCCAAGAGTATAGGGAGATACATCTTCAAAGCCCGAAGGCCCGTAATTCACTATGGTATAGGTAAGTAACTTTCCCTTGCTTTTAATTTCAAACCACTCCACATCACTTGACAGGCAGTAAGGACAATCCTGCCGGGGTGGGAAAAATTTTCTTCCACAATGCTTGCACTGTGTCGTCATAACCTTGCCCTGAGAAAGATAATCAATAAAAGGCACTACCTTTGCCTGTTTGGTAAAACTTACGGTACCAAAATTTCCGAAATCCATTTATCATTACCTCCCAAAAATGATTACATTTGGATATGTGCCTGTGCCACCTACATTATGAACCAGCCCTACCTTAACATCTTTAACCTGCGACTCTCCCATCTCTCCTCTGAGCTGCTTTACTATAGTTCTAACCTGAGAACCTCCAGTGGCACCAATAGGATGACCTTTGGAGAGCAATCCTCCATCAACATTTACCGGGATTTTGCCATCATGGTATGTTTCTTTATCCTCTATCAACTTTGGCCCCTCCCCGGGCTTGGCAAAACCCAAATCTTCGTAAGCCAGGATTTCCGATATAGTAAAACAATCATGAACTTCAGCTACATCTATATCCTCAGGGCCTAATCCTGCCATCTCATAGGCCGTCTTGGCAGCTTCTTTAGTAGCAAGGAAGCTGGTGCTGGAACCTCGGGCGCTCCAGTTCAATTCAGCCGTCGCTGAACCTACGCCAAGAACCCAAATGGGTTTATCGGTAAGCTTCCTGGCTTTATCAGCGCTGGCAAGTATGACACATGAAGCACCATCTGCATTGGCACAGCAATCAAACTTCTTCAGTGGGCTGCAAATCACATCCGAGTTCATTATATCCTCAAGACTCAGCACTTTCCTATAGGTAGCCTTGGAATTTAAGGAACCATAATGCGCGTTCTTAACCCTTACCTTTGCCAGTTGCTCTGCAGTTGTCCCGTACTTAGCCATGTGAGCCCGAGCGTAGAGCGCATGCCCTGCTGGCATCGTTGTACCGAAAGGAGAGCTGAACATCGTGTCATCACCTCTACCCATTACCTCTGCCGCCTCACGCGAAGTCAGCTCCGACATCTTCTGAAAGCCTATCATCACTATGATATCGTGAAGGCCAGACTTTATCAGCGAGTAAGCCATCTTTACTCCCGTGGTTCCAGAGGAACAAACAGTCTCTATATAAAATGCAGGCTTGGGCGTCAATCCTAAATATTCCGATATCAGTGCTGCCGGTGTTCGCTGTTTATCGTACTCCGGTGCCGAGGCGATAATCAAGGCATCCACATCCTTCGGGGAGATATTCAGTCCCTCAGCCGCTTCTTTGTATGCTTCGAAACAGAGCTCTCTGACAGACATCCCACAATTGCGCGTAAACACAGTTTGCCCAGCACCAATAACTGCAACTTCTTCTTTCATAACTACCTCCTGAAGTGGATTTCTGGTTATCTTATCACACAAAAAAATTCAAGACAAGTGTGTTTGTTCTTCCTCACCAATGTTAATATAGTGACAGGCAACAAAAGCCATAATACAATAATACTTATGAGCTGGTGCACAAAAAGAAAGAGTAAGGAACTACAGAGTTAGCAATGAATCTCGCCGCAGAAGTTGAGCAGTATTTACCGCAGCATATTCTGAAATTAGTCAAAAATACCAGCAGGCTGGCTTACCTATCAGAGCAAGGACTTTATCTCGTCGGCGGTGTCGTTCGGGACTTACTCTTGAATCATCCTAATTTCGACCTTGATCTGGTGGTCGAGGGCGATGCAGTGATGTTGGCTCGACAACTGGCTGAGGCAACTCAAGCTAAGCTGGCTACACACCCACAATTCAGCACTGCCAAGCTTACCTGTGCTGATTTCACCATAGATATAGCTACAGCACGAGAGGAAACTTATGCTAGACCTGGTGCACTGCCCACAATTACTCCTGGCACTCTCAATGATGACCTGCGGCGGCGGGATTTCTCCATCAATGCTATGGCGATATCCCTTATTCCAAGCAGTTATGGAGAATTAATTGACCCTTATCATGGCAAAGATGACCTGGAGCAGCAGCTTATTCGCATTCTGCATCCCAAAAGCTTCCAAAATGATGCTACCAGGATTTTACGTGCCATTCGCTATGAACAACGGCTAGGATTTAACCTAGAAACAAGAACTGCTCGGCTGCTTAAAGAGAGTATCTCTATGCTGGACACTGTGAGCAGTGACCGCATAAGACATGATTTAGAAGTGATTTTGAGAGAGCAATACCCGGAGCAGGCTCTTCACCGCCTTGATGAACTAGGCGTACTGTCAAGAATTGGCCTTCCCCTCGAAGGCGGTAAGCACCTGGCTGAGAATTTTGAAAAGGCGCGCGCACTAAATAAACCCGGCCAGCTCCCTTCACTTTACCTCTGCCTGGCTATCTATCCGCTCAGCCAGGGGGAAAATGAGCAGCTTGTTCACCGTCTCAATATACCCAAGAAATTAGCTCGAACCTTACACGATACACTTGAGCTCAAAGCTCACCTGCCCCTGCTAAATAAACCTTCACTGAAACGCAGTGCAATCTACTACTTGCTTAAGGACTATGAACCTCTGGCTATCCAGGCCAATGTTCTCGCCTCAGAGTTTGCGACGGCATGCTATCACCTCAATCTATTTCTAAATGAATTGAGATATATCAAGCCTTATTCCAGCGGAGATGACCTGGCAAAGTTGGGCGTTCCTTCGAGCCCAGAAGCGGGCAAGCTGCTCGAGAAGTTGCTTAGAGCAAAATTAGATGGAGAAATAAAGACTAAAGAAGAAGAAATAGAACTGGCTATAACTATCAAAACCACGAAGGCAAGAAGCGAAAGATCTGAGAACTAAAATAACAGAATAAGAGATATTTGGGGAATTTCCCTGCCCAACACGGCGATAAGAATTTCCACAACGGCATCCTCGATACTCCAGCAGTAAGCCCGGCGATGTCAACAGGCAAAACAGGCTGAAGGGAAATGACAAAAACTGCCCAGGGACCGTATCGCTTCATCCAGCCAACAAATCTATCATACCCCGGTGTGCTCTCGGTGAACATTATCTTTTTCCCAAGGTAACCAGCGTAATAGCCAGTTATTTCTCCCAAAGTGCCAGCTACACTGGCTATTAAAGCTACAAGAGCAGGGTTCCACTGCGATGCCGCTGCCATCATTACCGAGATATGGATGGCTACAGGAACCATGATACCAGCATTACATACCAATGTGGTCAAGAAAACCACCAGGTAAGCTGTGGTGGCAATCCCTTTACCCTTGATATCAAAAGACGCCAGGAGAAACTGCAGCAAGTAGGTGAGGCCAATGCTAAGGACAACGAGAATAACGACATAAAGCCCTATTCTAAACCAGCGCTGCCTCTTTACATTTTCCACTTATCTCCTCAATTCTAACTTGATGGCAGGGCAGGATGAGCGTCTTTTCTATCACCTGGGTAACAAGAAGATGCCAGGTAACATTCCAGGCCCTGCTCTTTTAACCGTGAACACAGTTCTCCAGCTTTTTTTTCTTCAGAGAGGATAGCGAAAAGACACGGCCCCGAGCCCGTGAGGCAAGCTCGCCGGGCGCCAGCCTCCTCAAGTCTCCTTTTATACTGCCTCAGCTCAGGAAAGGCGACAAAATTTATCTCTTCAAAAGCATTGAAGGTCAATGAAAAATCAAATTTCCCCTGCCGCAAATCTGGTAGGGCCGTGTCCACGAATTGTCCTCTGGTGAAATGGCTGGAATTCAATTTACTGTACATCTGTCTTGTCTTTTCGGGAATCTTTGCTAAAGGTGGCACCAATAAAACAAACCAGGCCGGCGGCAAAGGTGGCAAGGGCATTATCTTTTCCCCCCTTCCCTGGACTAAAGCGATGCCTCCATAAACAAAAAAGGGGACATCTGAGCCGACCTTGGATGCCAGATAAGCAAGTGCAGAAGTGGATAATCCCAGTCTCCAAAGCTTGTTAAGCCCTAACAGAACGGCAGCAGCGTCACTACTGCCTCCTCCCAAACCAACTCCCCAGGGTATATGTTTGATAAGCTCAATTCGCACTCCCCCTCTATATCCCCTGGCTCTTCTGAGGATTTCAGCAGCCTGTGGTACCAAATTACCGCGCTCTAAACCGGGTTCATCGCAGACAAAAGATATTTCTTCAGCTAGCTCGAATTTCAGGATATCATACAAGCCTACTGTCTGGATAATCGTGGAAATTTGGTGATAGCGACCACACGTGCCCAGAACTTCCAGAATGAGATTTAACTTGGCTGGTGCGTAAATAATCAGCATTTTAATCCACAAGCAAGGCTCACAAGAAAGGAGCAGAGACCCTCCACAGCTTTTCCCATTCTCCAAGGCTGAGAGTCTCGGCCCTACGCCTGGCTTCTATTCCCACTTTCTCCAGCAACGGAGCAACTTGACTGGGTGGTATCCCCAAAGCCTGAGCCAGAGAATTCCGAAGCTGCTTGCGAGGTGAGCTGAAACCACAACTAATTATATCAAAAAAACCAGCAACGTCGGAGACTTCGATAATTGGTTTGGGGTAAACATCGAGGCGCAAAATGAGGGAATCCACTTCTGGTGTGGGATAAAAACTCTTTGCCGGCACGTAGGCTACAATGGCAGGTTTACTATAAAACTGAACTCTGAGGCTGAGCAAACTCATTTTGCCTGTAGCAGCTATAGCTTCACCAACTTCTTTTTGCACCATTGTCACCATCAGTGAAGGTTTTACTTGGGCCTCAAGAAAGTGACGCAGAGCAGGTGAAGTGATGTAATAGGGCAAGTTAGCTACGACTTTGTACCTCCAGGAGCTAACAGGCACACTCCTGAGAAGTTGTTGTGGAGGAATCTTAAGTATATCACCATGGATAATCTCAATATTGCCCCAAAAAGAGAGCTTTCTTCTGAGAGCGCTCACCAGCCTGGCATCAATCTCTACAGCGATGACCTGGGCTGCTCGCTTGGCCAATTCCTTCGTCAGTATACCCAAACCTGGGCCTACCTCAATAACCACATCCTCAGGTCCAAGTTCAGCCGCAGCGAGAAGGAGCTTTAATGCATTCTTATCAACGAGGAAATGCTGCCCTAATCTTTTTTTCGGTTGGAAGCCAAAACGGCGAGTCCTATCTTTGTCATCAGAAAAGGTTGTCACTTTAAAATCTTGTGGTGAACTGCACTTTGTTGCTAAGCCGTGCACCTGCTCTCGATTTCCAAACCCGCAGACCACCTTTGCCAGCCAGCTCCCGCCAGGCAACTCCATATCACACGAGAAAAACTACTTACCGTTGCTTCCTTCCGGACCTGGCGGAGTTCATAGCTTCCCGTTGTATAGAACCCAGCAATCAACGCCGCTTAACAAAAACAACCCGCAGGAGGTAAACCTCAAGCAGGAATTCAGCCCCGCTATAGCGGTTTTCGGGTACAGGGCACCGCTGGCTCCCCACCTAGCACGGCTCAATTGCAATGTTAGCAACAAGGTCTGGGAGAGTCAAGGACAAGGGCCAGAAACAACCTGGAAAGGGAAAACCTTTCTTTTACTACCTGAGACTGGGCAGAAAGAGTATAATTTGGGGAAAAGCGGTCACAATGACGATACAGAATACATAAGCTACAAGGAAAAAGGTCACCCCTTTGAAAATAGTCTGAATAGGTATGCTTTTATCTATCCCAGCGACGACATAGGCACATACGCCCACAGGTGGAGTAATCGCACCCATTGAGGTTACCAGGCATATAGCTACACCATACCATACAGGGTCATAACCCAGCGCCATAGCCAGGGGGAAGAAGATGGGAATGGTAACAACCAGGAAACCCAGGGCATCCATAATACAGCCACCGATGAGATAGACTATAAATATACATGCCAAAATGGCAACATTCGGAATAGGTAGGGCACTCGCCCAATCAGCAACCATAAAAGGAAGCCTGGTTACTGTCAGGAAACGACCGAACATCACCGCCCCGGTAACAAGAACCATGACCATACACGATATGGGCAAGGTTTCAATAAGTGCGTCCTTAAATTTCTGCCAGGTGAGCTTCCTCATTGCCAGGGCGATAACTATAGCGCCAAAGGCGCCAGCCGCTCCGGCTTCAGTAGGAGTAAACCAGCCAAGATAAAGGCCACTTATGACAAAAAGAAAGAGAATCAGGATGGCAGCGACTCCGGGGAGGGATGCCACCATCTCTTTGAAACTAAAACTTGGCCCCGCAGGGCCCAGGGCAGGGTTGCGCCGGCAAAGAACGAGAATGGTGATTACGAACAAAACGGCAAGAATCAGGCCGGGGAAAATGCTGCCCACAAAAAGCCTGGCTATAGACTGCTCCGTCTGTAGTCCAATGACGATGAGAACTACACTGGGAGGAATAAGCACGCCCAGTGTACCTCCAGAGGCAACACAGCCGGCACTCAAGGCCTTGTCATAGTTATATTTTTTCATTTCAGGCAAGGCTATGGTGCCCATGGTCGCCGCCGTAGCTGAATTGGAGCCGCAGACGGCAGCAAACCCGGTGCTGGCCAGAATCGTGGTTATAGCTATGCCACCAGGCAACCTCCCCAACCACTTGTAGGCGGCATCATAAAGCGAGATACTTATCCCCGAATGAAAAGTAATCTCTCCCATAAGAATAAAGAGGGGAATAACACTGAGACCATAAGACCAAAACTCTCCCCAGACATCGGCGCTCAGCATATGAAATGCTGCCTTGGCCGAAACAAAATAAGCCATTCCCAGAAAGCCAGCAAAACCCATGGCGAAGCCAACTGGCATTCGCAGGAACATCAAGACCAGCATGACTACTATACCAATAATGGCAATAGCAACCGGGCTCATTTCTTCACCACCTGAAGCAGCAATTTCAGGAAATCCACCAGCAGCACAAGGCAAATACAGAAGCAACCAAAGGCTACAGCATATATGAAGGGATAGAAGATTATCTTCGTCGTTTCCGCCACTGAACCCAGCTCCCAGTAGCGGTTACCCAGGAGAACCAGTTGCCAACTTATCAGCACAAATAAAGCCAGGCTCAAAAAGGACATAATAGCATCGGTGACATTCTGAGCCCGCCTGGGGAAATGGGCTACTACGAAGTCTATGGCAACATGGCCCTTCTTTATCTGGGTATATCCCAGAGCAAAGGCAGCCACCAGGGCTGCCATGAAACCCACAATCTCGGAAGTGCCACCCAAAGGCACATAGATCTGGCGTATAATCATATTGCCCACGAGCAGGAGCATCATCGCTGTCAGAAGCCCAGCGGCTGCCCAGTTGACGCCGCGATTCAACTTATTGCTGAATTTCTCCAGGCGAATCACTTTTTACCCCAAGCATCTCCAATGCCATATAAGCTAACTCGGATATCACCACGATGTTATTAGAGGGTACTCAAGCTGACTCTACGCTTCCTGAGCACCCTCTAAAAATGCGCTGACACTCAACACAGGACTAAAATGCCCTGCATATCTTATCTTTACTACTATTTATACACTGCCTTAAGCGCAGCTAGCCTGGCTAGGAATTCTTCACCCGGCAGTCCCTTAGCCTTCATGTCTGCTATATACTTGTCAACCAAGGGCTGGAGTAAAGCATCCCACTTTGCCTTTTCCTCATCCGCGATGACGACCCGCTGCCAACCATTCTCTTCAGCCGCCTTGATAGATTCCAATGTATGATTATCCATATAGATGCCAGTCCACTCAGACTGCTCCACGGACAGGTTATCTATGACCTTTTGCACATCGGCGGGCAGAGAATTCCAGGTATCTTTATTCATCACCACGGCGAATAAACAACCGATGCAGGGCGACCAATCAGTTCCATATTTGCAAATCTCGTAGTATTTGAAGTCGAGAAGCGTCTCTTCCGAGGAAACATATCCCTTAACGACTCCTTTCTGCAGAGCTTCGGGAACCTCACTTTGGGGCATACCCACGGGAGCTGCTCCCAGCGCTTTCATAATCGGGGTGACCGCCCCTGAAGTTCTCAGCTCCAAACCCTTAAGGTCTTTCAACGTTTCCACCTTTTTTATGGTTTCAATATGGTTGGGACCAGCGTTGTACATGTAGACCATCTTGAAATCAGCCAGTGACGCTGGCTGAAATTCCCTGGTAATTTCCCATAAAACTCGGCTGGCTGTCTTGTCATTGGGGAACTTAACGGCAGGACTCTCCATACCAAGCAATAGGGGAAAGCGGCCCGGCTCGTAAGAAGGGCAGGAACAACCGATATCAGCAGTGCCGGCAAGCACGCCGTCAAACATAGCTGGCGCCTTGAGCAAGCTCCCACCAGGGAAGGTCTCAACTGTAACCAAGCCATCGGTGCGCTCGTTTACCTTTTTAGCCCAATTTTCCATGGATACACAGGGAAAAGTAGGTGCTGGCGGGAAATTGGCAAAGGTCAGCGTTATCGGTTCAGGTGTTGGTGTCGGTGTTGGCGTCGGTGTTGGCGTTGGGGTCGGGGTTGGCGCTGGAGCACAACCAATCGCCAACAAACCTAAAGTACATACTATAGCCAATGCTAGTAACCACTTTTTATGCTTCACTATTTAACCTCCTTTGAATTTGGTTTCCCCTCTTGAATAACAACTTTTTCACTTTTCGCTATTTCACCACCTCCTTTCATATCGCTTTGCCGGTAATGTCTTTCCACCTAGCTTGCATTATGCTAACACTTTGCCTATTTAAGAGAACTTAGCACAGCTTAGAAAGCTTTGTCAAGAGGCATAGCAAAAATTGACAGGAAAAGGTTTTCATCTGTTATAATAACTATGAATTTGCCGGGGTGAACCAATGGATTATGTGCGCGAGTTACTTAAGGGGAACACTGACTCTTTGCTTCTTTCCTTGATTAATTATCAACCTATGTATGGCTACCAACTCATAAAGGAGCTGAGGAAAAGGAGCAACGGATATTTCAAGTTTAAAGAGGGTACCCTTTATCCCGCCCTGCATCGTTTGGAGAAGGATAAGCTTATCCAGGGTAAATGGCAATCATTGCCTAATGGACAACAAAGGCGGTATTACTATATAACCCCAAAAGGACAGCAAGCTTTAGCTAAAAGACAGGTTACATGGCAAGACTTCTCCACCGCGGTGAAAGCAATCATACAGCCAGAAATATCTTAAGTTAGCATGAACGATGCTATAAGCCACTATTTGGCTAGATTTAAAACTTCCCTTTACATTAACCCCAGCACTAAAGAGAGTGCAGCCCGAGAGCTTTACGCACACCTCCAGGACAAAAGCCGCGAGTTAAGGGAAGAGGGCTTTGATGAAGAAGAAGCAGAAAAACTCGCCATTGAAGCTCTTGGCCCTCCAGAATCGATTGCCAAAGAAATCTATGAGACACATGCTCAAGGGAATTGGCAAGAGTCGCTTTTCGCTGCCTTGCCTCATCTCATGATAGCTCTGCTCTTCGTTTCCTATTACTGGCAAAATATTTTCTGCCTGTCAATTGCATTGATTATGGTTATTGGTGTGACAATTTATGGCTGGCATCAGGGCAAGCCACCATGGCTCATGCCTTGGTTGGGATATTATCTGCTCCCAGTAATCGTTAGTGCTATATTGCTAATCTACCTCTCTAAAGGTTGGGAGTGGCTGGCAGCACTCATCTATACTCCACTGGCTCTTTTTGTTGTTATCTACATCGCAGGGCAAGTTGCACGCCAAGATAGGCTCTATGCTTCATTGATGCTGGCTCCCCTGCCTGTAGTATTCAGTTGGCTACTATCCCTGGGCACAGGAGAGGAATTTGTCAGAGGCAATATATCCATTCTGCACCTAGAGGCAAAAGTCCCCTGGGTTGTCATCAGCTTTCTTGTTCTAGCAGTAGCAACTGCTACTCTCATTCGTCTCAAGCAACGACAGCACAAGATTGCTATTTTGCTAATTCCTTCAATTGCAATCCCGCTTGCAGTAGTCTTGACAGGAGGATTAAACCCAGATTTCTGGAGCTGGTTTTTACTAACTCTTTCCTTATGTGCTTTTGTCAGCCCATTCTGGATACATCCCGCTAAGCGCTCTTTACTGCACAAGGGATAACAACTCAAAGAAACTTAGCTGATAGCAACGACGGGCTATATCCCGGGAACAGTGCTTCCGCTACAATAAAACACTTTGAGGTGTATCTTTTCTCCAGGGCAGCCTCAAATGTTCGTAAGCCAGTTTAGTGGCTACCCTACCGCGAGGTGTGCGATCCAGAAACCCCAACTGCAAAAGATAAGGTTCATAGACATCCATAATAGTATCAGCGTCCTCACTAATAGAAGCGGCCACGGTATCCAGCCCCACGGGACCGCCATCAAAATTATCAATTATGGTGTGCAGTAACCTGTGGTCTACATCATCCAACCCCTTAGAGTCTATTTCCAGCTTAGAAAGTCCCTCCAGAGCCATTTCCTCAGTGACCACGCCATCCCCCATAACCTGAGCATAGTCTCGGACGCGCTTCAAAAGACGATTAGCCACCCGAGGGGTACCTCTGGCACGCTGCGCAACCTGAGCTAGCCCTTTTACCTCTACTGCCACCCGGAGAACAGTCGAGGAACGCTGCAGGATCTTCAATATCGCCGCCTCATCATAAAAATCGAGATGATAAACCGCACCAAATCTATCTCGAAGTGGAGGACTGATCAGAGCAAAGCGCGTGGTGGCTCCAATCAAGGTGAAGTGAGACAAACCTAGACGCAAACTTCTGGCTGCTGGCCCTTTACCTAAGAAGATATCAAAAACAAAATCCTCCATAGCAGGATAGAGCCTTTCCTCTACTATGTGACTGAGCCTGTGAATTTCGTCAATAAAAAGGATATCACCCTGATGCAAATTGGTAATGGTGGCAGCCAAATCTCCAGGTCGTTCTACCGCTGGCCCTGAAGTAACCCTGATGCTGACCCCCATTTCAGCTGCAATGATATAAGCCAGGGTAGTCTTACCCAAGCCAGGAGGCCCATAAAGAATAATATGGTCTAATGGTTCCCCTCTTTCTTGAGCGGCGGTAATGGCTATCCTGAGATTATCCTTAAGCTTCTCCTGCCCTATAAAGTCCTTCAGCCGCTTAGGGCGAAGTTCAGAGTCCGTGAAACTATCTCGAGTGGTTGGTTCACCTGAAACAACACGCTTTTCCATTCTTGCCCCGCTTAGATCTTCCTCCTTCAAAAATCTGAGTAACCCGCCCGAACAACGATGAGATTCAAGCAGCAGGAAGTTCCAGTACTTCTTCTAAGACATGAGCCGGGATAAGTTTCCCCAGAATAACATTTTCCTTAAGACCGCTAAGATTATCCGTTTTCCCTTTAATGGCAACATCAGTGAGAACACGGCCAGTCTCCTGGAAGGAAGCAGCAGCAAGCCAGCTATCCTTACTCAGACTGGCCCTAGTTACCCCCAAAAGTATAGCTTGAGCTGTTGCCGGTTCGCCACCTTCAGCTAAAATCTTCGCATTTACGTCCGCATAAACAAAGCGGTGGACTAATTCTCCAGGCAATAGCGCTGTATCTCCCGAAGAGGTAATTCTCACATGGTTCAGCATTTGCCGAACGATGATGGCAATATGCTTATTATGTATATTTACCCCCTGGGAACGATATACCTTCTGCACCTCATCAATCAGGTATTGTTGTACTGCTTCTTTCCCCATAATATGCAAGATGTCATGAGGGTCAATAACACCTTCAGTAAGCTTTTGCCCTGCCTTCACTTGATCCTCTGAGTGCACAAGTAAACGCACACTGGATGGGATTATGTATTCCCTGTTTTCGCTTTCCTCGTATTTGATATATATTCCCCTCTCGGCCAAATTGATGTTGACTTGCCCCGCGACTCTAGCTGCTGCAAACTGAGACTCACCAGCTTCACTTAGAGCTGGTAAATGCTCCTCTGTCGCACCTAAAGCATACAGCTTCGTGCCAACATTAACCCATTGTCCCTCATTTACAAGTAGTCTTGCTCTTGGAGGGATCGTGTATTCATCCAAATAGGACTCGGAACTGCTGATTTTGACCATGGTTTTCTCATTTTGAGTTAGCTCAACTACACCACCAATTTCAGAAACAACAGCATTCCCTTTGGGTACTCTTGCCTCAAAAAGTTCCTCCACGCGTGGCAACCCCGTGGTAATATCAGTACCGACCACACCTCCAGTGTGAAAAGTGCGCAAAGTAAGCTGAGTTCCAGGCTCACCAATGCTTTGAGCAGCAATAATCCCCACAGCAGTATAAAGCTCTACCAGCTTTCTCTTCCCCAGGTCTCTGCCATAGCAATACTGACATATACCGTAGCGAGAGTGACAGGTGAGCGGTGACCTCAAGTAAACTTGATCGATGCCTGCCTCGATAATGCATTTTACCTTCTCTTCGTCGATCTCCTCATTACGTTCAGCGATAATCTCACCCGTGTTGGGATCAACAATTTTGCTTGCTGCTAAGTAACCAAGAATCCTCTCGCTGAAAGGAGGCAAAGAGCTATCTCCCTGCTCAGATATCCAGATTCCCTCTGTGGTGCCACAGTCTTTCTCAGCAACACCAACGTCTTGAGCCACATCTACAAGACGCCTGGTGAGATAACCGCTATCGGATGTTCTTAAAGCGGTATCAGCCAACCCTTTCCTTGCACCATGGGTTGAAATGAAATATTCCATGGGTGTGAGCCCTTCACGGAAGTTTGATTTAATAGGGAAGTCTATTATTCTCCCTGAAGGATCAGTCATCAGTCCTCGCATTCCCACCATCTGGCTGATCTGAGAGATATTTCCCTTAGCTCCTGATGCAAGCATCATATACATGCCTCCATAAGTATCTAGCGAGTGAGAAAGCTCTTCTGTGATTTTATCTGTGGTTTCCATCCATACCTGAACCGTATTCTCGTAGCGTTCATCCTCCGTAATCAACCCACGGTCAAACTCATCCCTGATAAGGCTAACCTGCCTATCAGCTTCCTTAACAAACCCAGCTTTAGAGGGAGGTTCTTCTAGATCGTTCATAGCTATGGATACCCCGGACTTGGTAGCATACTCAAAACCTAAATGCTTAAGATTGTCCAGCACAGCGGCAGTAGTCTCATTTCCCAACAAACAAACACAATCAGACGCTAGCGACCTTAAGGCACCTTTATCTATCACCTTATTACGGAAACGAAGTTGTGGAGGCAGCGCATCATTGAACAAAATTCGCCCCACAGTGGTATCTATTCTCTTCCCTTCTTCATCCCGTACTACGATTTGAGCATTAAGTTCAATGGCACCAAGCTCATAGGCCAACTTGGCCTCCTCAAAATCACTGAAAATCTTAGCTTCTCCCCTTGCTCCAGGATTGATGTTGGTAAGGTAGTAACATCCTAAAACCATGTCCAGCGTAGGCGTCACCACAGGCTCACCACAACTTGGCAACAACATGTTATATGTGCTGAGCATATACTTGCGCGCTTCCATTACCGCCGCTTGGGATAATGGCACATGAACTGCCATCTGGTCACCATCGAAGTCAGCATTGAAGGCAGTACACACCAGGGGATGAATCTGAAAAGCGTCTCCATCAATCAGTACAGATTCAAAAGCCTGGATACTAAGGCGATGCAGCGTAGGAGCACGATTGAACAACACGGGACGTTCCCTGATGGCTTCATCTAGCGCATCCCAGACTTCAGGCCTACCTCTCTCTATCTGTCTCTTAGCAATCTTTAGCGTAGTAGCATAACCCTTTTCTATAAGTTTGTGAATAATGAAAGGCTTAAACAATTCTAAAGCAACATGCCGTGGCAAACCACATTGGTGAAGCTTAAGGTCAGGGCCAACAGTAATAACCGAGCGACCGCTGTAATCTACTCGTTTACCCAGGAGATTCTGACGAAAGCGACCCCTCTTGCCACTAAGCATTGCGGCCAGTGATTTCAATTCATGGTTATTCCCAGTGGTAACTACACGCCCCCTTCTTCCATTATCAATGAGCGCATCAACAGCCTCCTGCAACATACGTTTTTCATTACGGATAATTATTTGTGGTGCACCCAAGCGCATAAGACGGCGAAGACGATTATTACGGTTGATTACTCTCCGATAAAGGTCATTAAGATCACTGATGACGAAGCGACCGCCATCCAACTGAACTACGGGACGTAGAGACGGAGGTAATACAGGTAACACTGTTAGCACCATCCACTCAGGTTTATTTCCACTGAGCTTAAAAGCTTCCACCAGCTGTAAGCGCTTACTAACTTTCTTGCGCGACTGCCCCGAGGCATTGTGCATCTCTTCCAGAAGCTCCTGGTGTAACTTATCCCCATCAATTTTCTTCATAATTTCCAGAATAGCTTCAGCTCCCATGCCAGCTTCAAAAATATCACCATACTCGCCATTGAGTTCCCTATATTCCTTTTCAGTGAGCAAGTCCAGTGGCTGGAGTTTTGCCAACTTTTCCCTTTCTGCCTTCAACCCCTCCTCAATTTCTTGCCTTATGGCTATAGATTTAGTGCGCAATTGATTAATTTCCTTAAGATTCTGCTCCCCTCCTATATCATCTTCAGTTGTTAGCTCCTTAATTTTCTTATCTAGTTTAACAATTTTCTCTGCCGTTTCCTCTTTGAGTTGGCGCAGCTTCTCTTGCTTGGCGTCCTCATCAACCGAAGTAACAATATATCGCGCGAAATAGATGACACTCTCCAGATTTCGCGGAGATAAACCAAGGAGAAGTCCAAGACGGCTGGGCACCAGCTTAACAAACCATATGTGGGTGACTGGTGCTGCCAATTCTATATGCCCCATACGCTCTCTGCGCACACTGGAATGAGCGACTTCAACTCCACACTTATCACAGATTATGCCCTTATACCGTATTTTTTTATATTTCCCACAGTGGCATTCATAATCCTTGACTGGACCAAAAATCCTTTCGCAGAAAAGGCCGTCTCTCTCTGGCTTCAAAGTGCGATAATTTATTGTTTCCGCTTTAGTTACTTCACCATGAGACCAACTCCTAATCTGCTCTGGTGAAGCAAGACTTACTCTAACAGCATTAATATCATTAAATTGTGACACTTCTTTTACCTCACAACTTTATTGTTACGCTGCAGATTCTCCACTGAGTAATTCAACAGCAAGACCCAGGCTACGCAGCTCCATAAACAAAACCTTAGCTGATTCTGGAACACCAAGTTGCTGAATATCTTCGCCCTTAACAATAGCCTCATAAGCTTTAGCTCGCCCGGCGACATCGTCTGATTTTACAGTGAGCATCTCTTGAAGCGTATGCGCGGCACCATAGCCCTCCAGCGCCCATACCTCCATCTCGCCAAATCGTTGGCCACCAAACTGAGCTCTCCCACCCAAAGGTTGTTGGGTAATCAATGAGTACGGCCCTGTGGAACGAGCGTGCACCTTGTCTTCCACAAGATGAATCAACTTCATCACATAGGTGTTACCTACAGTTACCAATTGATTGAAGGGGCTACCTGTCCTCCCATCTCGGAGCTCTATTTTCCCAAAGACAGGAGGATAAACTCGTCGCTCCTGATAAACTTTTTGAGTTAAGCGCTCCAAGTCTTCATCGCTCAGATCTCGCACACTGAAACCCTGTTCCTCAAGCCATATAATAAGAGAGACCTTTTTCGCCATACCTCTATGTTCTTCATTCATCACTTCCTGGAGAGTAAAACCATGGCCTTGGAGCCATTCTTCAACCTTTTCCCGATCCATCACCATGCCATCTGAGTCCTGCAAACCAAGATTGACAGCACCAGCTTCCCAGGCTATCCAGACTCTTGCTAAGGCATCTTCAATATCTATAGCATCAGCCCCATGAAAAACCGGACTAAGTGCTCTAAACCCCAATATCTGTGCTGCCCAACCTAAATGAGCTTCTAAAACCTGTCCAATATTCATCCGAGAGGGAACCCCAAGTGGATTGAGAACAATGTCCACCGGCGTGCCATCTGGCAAAAACGGCATATCCTCCTCAGGCAATATAACCGAAACGACACCTTTATTGCCATGCCGCCCTGACATTTTGTCCCCCACTGAAATATTGCGTTTTTGCGCTACCCACACCTGTACAAGTCTATTGACTCCGATGGGTAATTCATCATTACCATCACGGGAACAGACCCTGACATTAATCACTTTACCCGACTCGCCTGGCGGTATTCTCAGGGAGCTGTCCTTAACCTCATGTGCCTTGCCGCCAAAAATAGCTCGCAGTAACTTTTCTTCTGCAGTGGGTTCAGTCTCTCCTTTGGGAGTGATCTTGCCTACCAGAATATCACCAGGTTTTACCTCAGCTCCAATACGTATAATGCCTGACTCATCAAGTTCGTTAAAGCTATCTTCGCTTATATTAGGGATATCTGCTGTAATTTCTTCAGGCCCAAGTTTGGTATCACGCGCCTCTATTTCGTATTTCTCAATGTGAATAGAGCTATAAACATCATCTTTAACCAGTCTCCTGCTAAGGATGACGGCATCCTCATAGTTGTATCCCCCCCAGCTCATGAAGGCGCAGATAATATTCTGCCCCAGCACAAGCTTTCCATCGCTTATAGAGAAACTGTCTACCAGAATCTGTCTCTTTTTAACTATATCGCCTTTGCTCACCGCAGGACGTTGATTAATACATGTTCCTTGGTTAGTCCTTACAAATTTATTTAGCTTATAAACGTACTCCTTCCCATCTTTATCCTGCATTACAATTTGTGAGCCGGTTGCTGAGGTCACGACGCCATCAGCAGCAGCAAATATTATTTGTCCGCTGTGTTTGGCCACTTCCTGCTCCATGCCTGTAGCCACCAAGGGAACCTGGGGACACACTAGCGGCACCGCCTGACGCTGCATATTGCAACCCATGAGAGCACGATTAGCATCATCATGTTCAAGAAAAGGAATGAGGCAGGCAGCTGCACTAAATATCTGCTTGGGTGAGACGTCTATAAAATCTACTCTATTTATTTGTTCCTTAAAGTATCTGTTGCCTTTCTTAACTTCCACTATTTCATCGAGAAACTCATTCCTTTCGTTGAGAGCTACATTAGCCGGGGCAATGGCATATTGCTCTTCTTCCTCAGCTGCCAGGTAAACGGTCTGGTCAGACACGAAAGGAACAACCTTGATGCTCTCTACAGGAAGAGATGTTATCCTTAGGGCAACTTCTTCTGTGATTAATGTGCCCGACTTAGCTACAAGGCAGCCTTCGCCATCCACTATATCTCCCCAAATCGTCTTCCCCAATAGTTCCTCTCTAACGTTAGGAACTTCATGGGTAATTTTTCGATAAGGCGTTTCTATAAACCCATACTCATTAATCTTGGCGTAAATCGCTAAAGAGCCAATTAAGCCAATGTTGGGACCTTCAGGAGTCTCTATGGGACAAATCCTGCCATAGTGAGAATGATGCACATCGCGAACCTCGAAACCCGCGCGCTTTCTGGAGAGTCCACCGGGGCCCATGGCAGAAAGGCGCCGCTTATGGGTCAACTCAGCTAGAGGATTAGTTTGATCCATAAATTGAGATAACTGGGATCTGGCAAAAAATTCTCTTATGGCAGCCACCATAGGGCGAGTGTTGATCAAAATGATGGGAGCTGCTGCTTCAGGGCCAAGAACACTCATTCGTGCTTTAATAGCTTTCTCAAGCCGGGATAAACCAACTCGAAATTGTCTCTGCAATAAAAAACCAATTGTCCTAGCTCGTCTGTTCCCCAAGTGATCAATATCATCAGTAGCATCTCTGCCATTATTGATAGAAATAAGGTGGCGAATTATTCGTACCAGATCCTGGGGAGTCAAGCTGGTATTTTCCAGAGGAACGTCAAGCCCCAATTTCTTATTGATCTTGTAGCGACCAACCTTGCCCAAGCTGTAACGTTTGGGATTGAATAGAAAATTATTTAACAACGTCTGAGCACTCTCAGGGCTGGGAGGTTCCCCAGAAGATAATTTTCTATAAATATCAGCCAGCGCGTCAGCCCTGTTCTTAATTAAAGGATCTCGTTCTATAGTAGAGCGGATAAAGGCATGGTCAGGGAAATTATCTGCGTCCTGAAAAAGAGAAATTAAGTCATCGTCAGTTTCATAACCTATAGCGCGCAGCAATGTAGTCGCAAGTATTTTCCGCTTACCACTTATTTTCACCGAGAGCACATCCCTACTGGAAGTTTCAAAGTCAAGCCATGCTCCACGTTCAGCTACAAGCTTGGCAGTGCCTAATTCTCGCTCACCTGCGAGATCTTTACCCAAAGTAAAATAAACACCAGGAAAGCGCGTTAACTGGCTCACGACTACTCGCTCTGCACCAGATATAATAAAGGTGCCCTTATCTGTCATCAGAGGAAAATCACAGAGGAATAATTCCTGCTGTTTTATCTCTCCTGTGCTTTTGACCAGTAACTGAACAGTCACATAGAGAGGAGAAGCATAAGTTACACCTTGTTCCAGGCTTTCAGCAATCGAGCGCTGAGGTTCGCGAAATTCATAGTCTATAAAACGCAGTTCTAATCTGGCACTAGTGTAATCTTGAATTGGGGATATCTCCTCAAATAGTTCCTTCACGCCTTCCTCTTCAAACCAGTGAAAGGAGTCAAGTTGAACTTTAATAAGGTCAGGTACTTCTATACCCTCAGGTAATTTAGCAAATGACTTCACTAGCTCACGCTTAGCTACCAAGGAAACAGCCATAATTCTTCACTCCTTGAAATAAAAATCAAAAAATGTCTTTCTAGATACTAAGCTGGAGGATTTAGAGGTGCCATAGATAAGAGGACGTTACTAGATACATTGCAAACTATGAGCTTAACACCAATACAAAAATTTGTCAAATAAAATCTGGAGAGCAT
>JAYENW010000013.1:0-39299 GCA_034722275.1 Chloroflexota bacterium
GGCAATGCTCTCACCAACGGCTTCCAGTATCTCCATAACGTTCCTGTGAGTAAAGCCGGGATAGAGTTTTCCTTATCTACATTATAAGCCTTTTAAGAAATTGTGACTCCAATGATAAAATAGCACTGTAAATAAACAATGGTGAACTGCTTTTTCATCATAATTCTCACTGCCCTTATCTTGGATTTTGTGCTGCACCTGGTTGCCAATCTTCTGAACCTCAAGGCACTCAGGCTGGAATTGCCTGCCGAGCTTGAAGGGATATACAAGCCTGAGGATTACCGCAACTCTCAGGAATACACGCGTGTAACGACGCATTTCGACATCATTGAAAACGCCTGCATGCTGTGTGTTCTACTCGCTTTCTGGTTTGCCGGCGGCTTCAACTACTTCGACCAGTTCGTTAGAGGGTGGGGGTTCCCTCTCCTTGTGAACGGCTTGCTGTATATTGGCATACTGCTGCTGGCATACAGCCTGCTGGGACTGCCCTTCAGCATTTACAGCACGTTCGTAATCGAGGAACGTTTCGGCTTCAACCGAACCACACGGCGCACATTTTTGCTGGACCATATCAAGGCACTCAGCCTGACGGTGCTTCTGGGAGGCTCGCTGCTGGCTGGCATTCTGGCTCTCTTTGAATATGCTGGCCTCTATGCCTGGTTGTACTGCTGGGCAGCCATTGCCGTGTTCTTTCTGGTGATGCAGTTTGTTGCCCCGACATGGATCATGCCTTTGTTCAACAAATTCACGCCGCTGGAGCCTGGGGAATTGAAAGAGGCTGTTCTCAGCTATGCCGCTTCGGTCAATTTCCCTGTCAAGAACGTTTCCGTGATGGATGGCTCGAAACGCTCTGGCAAGTCTAATGCCTTCTTCACCGGGTTTGGCCACAACAAGCGCATCGTCTTCCTTGATACCCTGATTGAAAAACACACGGTGCCTGAGCTGGTAGCCGTGCTGGCACATGAAACAGGGCATTACAAGAAGAAGCACATCCTTCAAGGGATGGTAATCAGCATATTGCACGCGGGTCTTGTCCTTTTCCTGCTGTCGCTCTTTGTGGGCAGCCCTGGCCTGTACCAGGTTTTCTATATGGAGCAGCAGTCCATTTATTCTGGACTGCTCTTCTTTGGCTTGCTCTACACTCCAATAGAACTCCTGCTCTCAATGGTTCTGCAGAAGGTTTCCCGGGAAAACGAGTACCAGGCCGACCGCTACGCTGCTGAGACTATCACCGAGCCAGGCAGCCTCATTGAGGCACTGAAAAAACTTTCCGCCAGCAACCTCTCCAATCTGTCTCCACATCCCTTCTATGTTTTCCTGAACTACTCGCACCCGACGCTGCTTGAACGTGTGCGCACCATCCAGCAATGTTATCTGAATTCAAGGAAGGGTGCCTTGAAATGCTGAGCCCTTCCCTGGCTTTACTGATATCCATCGCTGCACTTCTGATTCTCCTGCGGGTAAAACTCCATCCCGGCTTGGCTATCTTCGCAGGAAGCCTCACCCTTTCGCTGATGGTTCTGCCGCTGCACTCACTGCCAAGCCTTATGCTACCCAGACTTTACTGGAGCATCAGACTCTTAAACTGCTGGCAATAATTGTATGCACCTTGACCTTAAGTCAACTGATGGAGGTTAAAGGCTTGCTGGCAAGACTGGCAGCCACGAAGGAGAGAATAGGCTCCAAGCTTGCCATGTACCTGACTCCGGCGGTAATAGGGCTGGTTCCCATGCCGGCTGGAGCTCTGGTTTCAGCTACCGCTTTAGGGGATTTGGTCAAAAGAATGGGATTGACCCCGGAACAGGCCACATTCATAAATTACTGGTTCCGGCATATATGGGAATATTCCTTGCCGGTATATCCCACTATTATAATGGCCAGCGTACTCCTGTCGGTTCCACTTTCTTCTGTGGTGATAACACTTCTGCCGATGACGGCCCTGGCCATTGCGCTGGGAACCCTCGTTAGTTCCCGGATGCTGAAGAAGACTCCACAAACAAAGGAGAAACCCTCAAGGAATGTAAGGAATGTCGGGCATGATTTTCTAAGAGCTTCCTGGCCAATTCTTTTACTCGTGGCGCTAATTTTGCTGGGGGTGGATGCCGTGATAGCTTTCCCTGCTACACTGGCCCTCTTCACTCTGCAGCAAAGAGCTAAATGGCCGGAATTGAAAAAGGACTTCAACTATGGGTTGGATCCCAAAATCTTGCTCTTGATGTATTCCGTAATGCTATATAAGGCGACAATAGAAAGCTCCGGCACTGCCGGTACTCTTTTTTTTCAGATATGCAAGCTATAGGACTGCCGGCATTAGCCATCCTCGCAGTACTGCCCCTGCTGATGGGTTTTGCTACCGGGGTCGGCATGGCATATGTTAGTATCGCCCTCCCACTATTGATTCCTTTCATCGCCCCGGCTCTAGAAGTGAATAGCTATGCTCTGCTGCTGGCTTATACCAGCGGGGAGGTGGGGCTTCTTCTCTCGCCGGTCCATCTTTGCCTTATACTCTCAGCGGAGTACTTCAAAGCCAACTTAGCCAGAGTGTATAAGTATCTGCTGCCTCCCCTCCTGGCGATAGAGGCTATCGCAGTGTTAATTTATTTCATAGCAGCCTGAGCGCTTTGAACATTCATTAAAAGGCCAATTTCTCCCAATCTTTCACCATTCATAACGCAATGGTTTATAATCTAGATTCACCGCTAAAAACATAAGTAAGGAGGCAGCGAAATGCAGGAACACACACCGACATACGATGAAGCATTGTCACTTCTCAGGGAATTCAACCAGAATGAGAGCCTGCTGAAACATGCTTATTCAGTTGAGGGAGCGATGCGCTACATAGCACGCAAAATGGGCCAGGATGAGGGGAAGTGGGGGATAGTTGGGCTGATACATGATTTGGACTATGAACGCTTTCCAGAGCAGCATTGTAAGAAGTCACGAGAGATACTGGAGGAGCGAGGTTGGCCACAGGAATACATACGGGCGGTTGTCTCTCATGGCTGGGGACTATGCAGCGATGTTGAGCCGAAAACCAACATGGAGAAGACTCTGTATGCTGTTGATGAGCTGACCGGGCTTATCACAGCGGTAGCCTTAATCCGACCATCCAAGAGTGTGTCTGACCTGGAGGCAAAGTCAGTGATGAAGAAATGGAAGGATAAGTCTTTTGCTGCTGGCGTGAACCGCCAGGTGATTGAAAAGGGAGCGTCGCTGTTGGGGGTAGAGTTAAGAGACCTGGTCACCGATGTCATCATGGGGATGCGCGAAGTGAAGGACAAAATAGGGCTCTAGCCTTAGAACCACCTATTATTTACATGTGGCCAGAGCTTATAACATCAGCGGGGGCAGAGTTCACCCCCCTTACATTTCATGTTGGTTCCCCGGAGGGAATCCTTTGCCGCAATGCTAAAAAAATACTTTTTGACGGTTGAAATCTAAAGAAATCAAACTTTCGCAGTGAGCACCAGTTTATTTACTGGATCTCTTACGAGACTTATTTCTCACCTCCGTACTTGAAAGATACCCTCACCTTTGCGCGGTAGCTGAAAACCTTGCCGTTCTCAATCTGCATGTCCAGTTCAACGATCTCAGCAACACGCAGATCTCGCAGTGTCTTCGAAGCCATCTCCACCGCACTGGCGGCCGCCTTCTCCCAGGACTCAGGACTGGTCCCCACTAACTCAATCATCTTGTAGACACTATCTGCCATATCTCCCTCCTTTTGCCAAACAAACCTCTTTAATCCGAGAGGCATTTCGATGATATGTTAGCATTTCCACTGGCTGCTAGTCAATAAATTAAAGCGCCTACTTTAATAGCCTTTCGCCGCTAACTCGTCTCAAAGCTTGCCAGCCAATCGGGCTTATGCTAGGCTTTGCTAACTGAGGTGTTGGAGATAGTGACATATGTTTGAGCTGGGTCCCACTGCCAGCTTCCATGTAGTTGTGCTACTCTGGGTAGCCAGGACTATCATTCTGGCCTTCATCTGTGCCTTTCTAGCCTGGCTTGGCATCAGGGTCTTGGATGCACTCACCCCACATATTCATGAACGAGAAAGTATCGGAGAAAACCCGGTTTCGGTGGGATTGTTTATCGCTGGCTTTTTCATCCTGATGGGTTTAGTCATCCATGGAACGATAACCGGGCCGGTCATTGTTGGTGGTGGGCTCTTAGAAAGCCTGTTCGATGTTAGAAGGCTGGGACTGATAGCCGTCAGCTTTCTGGTGAGCCTTCTTTTGGGAATAGCTCTATTTCATATTATAGACAAACTGACGCCAAAGATACCCTTCATGAGCATTAGGGAAAACCCTATCGCCGTAGGAATCTATGTGTTCGGCTATCTGGTATTCTTTGGCTTAATAATACACGCTGCTCTGACCACACCGCTATAAGAGGGTCATAATGAAATTGCAACAAAGCATCCTTATTTCGGTAGCAGTAATTTTAGCATTGGTAATACCAGCCTACGCCCTGGCTAATCCATCCAAGCATCTTTATGGAGAGGAGGGGCAGGTCTTCGATGATTGGGATGTGTGTCGAACTCGGTGTAGCGGCCAGGACGGTTTCTTCCAGGTCTTCTCCAAAACAGAATTTCGCCCCGTCATCGCCTTTGAGAGTCTGGGAGGAAACGCTGATGAAGCATACCGCCTTGGTCAGGGATTTGCCCAGGATTACCCTGACCTCTGCCAACGGGCGGAGAAAGTCTTCGCCTTTGCCCGTGATAAGATCAGATATAGCTCTGATGCCAACCAGTTCGGCTTCAAGGAGTTTGCTCAGAACGCCGATGAAGTGGCAGTCGCGATCGAAGAGAAAGGCTTCACCTACGGTGACTGTGAGGATTACGCTATTTTGCTTGCCGTGATGTATAAGGGAGCGGGTTATCGCTCGGCTATAGTATTGGCGCCGGGGCATGCGGCAACATTAGTACACCTGCTAGAATATAAAAGAGCCAATCAGAGCCTATCTCTTGACGGTGAGCCTGGCTGGATTTGGGCTGAGGCCACCGGGGGAAACAACTATTTAGGGTGGATGCCGGAGCAATATATGGGAACCCAGCTAGCAGTTTATGAGGTCAGTGGCGAGGCTATAACTGCGCAGGAACCGCCTGACAAGCATCCCATCACAGTGACACAAAAGGGCGGCGGTGCTGGAGTTCAAATATCACCATTTTTCGGCGTAATCGCCCTGATGTGGTTGCTTCCCCTGTTTCGAAGGCGGCGCTGAACCATGCATCAGAATATATCCTGACTCCCTTCCACTCATACTGGAGATTGTTCCGGCTCCTGTGCTAAGATGTTGCCAACGGATTTGAGAGGAGCCAGCCTGTTGTTTAAGAAAGTTCATATATTCAGAGTCAAACCGGGCAGAGAACTGCTCAGCGAGATAAGCCGCTATTGCGGCCAGCACAGCATCTCTTCAGGTGTGGTTATGGGCATTATCGGCTCGGTAGAGCGCGCCCAACTCAATTTCTTGATGGAACTGCCGGGGAAATACGACAGTGTCGACTACCGCGGCCCGCTGGAGATTGTCTCTGCGCAGGGCTCAGTGGCACTGAAGGATGATAACCTTATCATTCATATACATATCCAACTTTCAGGAAAGGATATCTGCCGCGGAGGGCATCTTGCCAAGGCAACAGTGTTCTCCACTGCCGAAGTCACCATAGGGGAACTTGACCACCAGCTCCAGCGCCAGCTTGACAGCTACACTGGCCTTAATGAATTGCTTGATTAAGGCGAAACATCTCTATTTCAAAAAGCATTCCAGTGGAGAACCGCTTCCAGCTTCTTCTTGGGAACATGAAGCACGCCGTCTTCGTCTTTCCAGTACCTCACGGAACCGTTGAATGGCTCCGCAAGCGGGCTTTCATCAGGATAACCCAAAGCCAGAACCAACAGAATCTCATAATTACCAGGAATGTTCAGTGTGTTTCTCACCTTATCCCTCTCCACACTGGCAAAGGGACAGGAGCCAAGACCCTCTTCCAGCGCCACAAGCATCATGCTCTCCACCGCAGCTCCGGCATCATAAAGGGAAGCTGCGACTGCAGCATTCCGGTCCTCGAGGATGACAATGTAGGCTTTGGGTCTCTGTCCCTCGGGAGGGTCGCCCATAGGACTGATGTATGCTGCCCATTTTAAGGCGGAAACCACCTGAGGTAGCAATTGGTCATCATCGACAACAATGTATTCCAACGGCTGCATATTGGCCGCCGAAGGCACCAATCTGGCAGCATTGATACACCTCTCCAGAATTTCCCTGGGGATAGGTATATCCTTAAAGCGCCTGATTGAGCGCCGGCTGATGACTGTTTCGTAAATGCCCATTTCTGATACTTCTCCAAAGCAGGATTCAAGCTTCCCTGCTTGTGGTGGCATTCTACTCTGATGCCTCTTTGGTAGCAAGAGCACCGGAAATATGGCACAGAATATACCTTTTATTGCCAGTCGCCAGCACCAGGCATTATATAATCAAATTGAGAAATTCAGGCTAAAAGGGCGCCAATGAAGTCCCGCCGCCCTCGAACGAAATCCTTTACAGCCATCTGCCGCTTTCCTTCTGGCTGAACCCGACAGAGGCCCAGAACCCCTCTTTTTGTGATCACGCCAATCTCCACCGACCCGGGCAAAGCTACCACCTGGCCCACCTCACCTTCTGCTACATCACCAAGAGGGATAGCTTCAAGAATCTTGAGCCGCTTGCCCTTCCACCAGGTATAACAACCTGGCCAAGGATTGTAAGCTCTTATCCCACGGCAAAGCTCCTCAGCCGGCAGGCGCCACTCTATCTTAGCCTCCTCACTCCTTATTAGCTTGCTATAAGTGGCCTGAGACTCATCTTGAGGCTGCGGCTTAATCTTGCCCTCAATCCATTGGGGTAAAGTTTCTTCTAAAAGCTCAGCTCCCACAATGGCTAAGCGGGATGTAAGCGTTCCTGTGGTATCTTCAGAGGATACATCCTCTGCTCTTCGAGCTAGAATTGGCCCGCTGTCCACCTTTTCGTTCACCAACATGATGGTAACGCCGGCGGTTCGGTCTCCACAGAGGATGGTATGCGCTATCGGAGATGGCCCTCGGTGCCGGGGTAACAGCGAAGGATGGACATTGAGACAACCAAATTCAGGCAGGGATAGTATTTCCCGAGGCAAGATATATCCAAACGCCGCCACTATGATAAGAGCAGGCTTGAAATCAGCCATTCTATCTATTGCCTCCGCTGACTTCAGCGTTTCTGGCTGGATAACGGGGATATTATTTTCTACAGCCACCTTTTTTACCGGAGGGGCAACTACCTTACGCCCCCTGCCTGCCTGCTTATCAGGCTGAGTATATGCAGCAACGACATCATAAGGGCTATGAAGCAAAGATACCAGAATGGGCACGGCAAAGTCTGGAGTCCCCATGAAAACAAGCCGACTGGACATAAAAACATTTTGGAACTTTTTCTGCCATTATGTCAAAGATTGCCTAGAGAACTTCAAAAATGAAAGGCTAAAATAATGACTGTTGGTTCCATCTAGTGATCGCCTTTTTTACCATCCTACGGTTTAAATAAAATCATAATTGGAGGGGAATTGGAGTCAGCCAGAGATATCTGGGTTAGAGCTTTAGGCGAGCTTGAGGTTCAAGTTAATAAAGCAAATTATAATACCTGGCTGAAAGGGAGCGAGGGTGTAAGCTTCCAAGATAATGTTTTTATAGTCAGCGCCCCTAATATATTTGTGGCTGAGTGGTTATCCACGCATCTTCACTCTTTGATAGCAAAGACTCTGGCGAACATCCTAGGCAAAGATGTCGCTCTACAAATCGAAGTCATCCATCAAGACCAGAAGCAACTTGATTTTTTAATCCATCCCTATCAAGCTGACGGGGGAACCAGCAGTAAAACAAGGCAAGGCAGGTTTAATCCCAAATACAGCTTCGGCAACTTCGTTGTTAGTGACTGTAACCGCTTAGCTTATACTGCTGCCAAAGAAGTAGCTGAAAACCCAGGACACATCTATAATCCTCTTTTTATTTACAGTGAAACCGGCCAAGGTAAGACTCACCTGCTGCATGCCATTGGACAGGAAACGCGCAACAGAGGATTCAAAGCAAGCTACATTACCGCGGAGCAATTCACCAGCGAATTCGTACGGGCAGCGCGGCAAAAGGAAGTGGAAAATTTTCGGGGCAGGTTCAGAGATATTCGGACCTTCCTCCTTGATGATGTGCAATTTATATATGACAAGAAGCAGTCTTCACAATGCTTCCTCCAGTTATTCAAAGAACTACATAACAATGAGCAGCAACTTGTCATTACTGCTGATTGTCACCCTAAAGATATGCCTTCACTGGATAATAAGCTAAAATCTTGCCTGCAATGGGGGCTCGTAGTCCCCATGGAGCCACCCAACTTTGAAACACGCCTAGCTATATTACATGCCAAAGCAGCGACAATTGGAGTGCCTGTATCAGAGGAAGCCCTGCAGGTCATAGCAGAAAAAATGCGCGATAATATTCGCGAGCTCGAGGGTGCTCTGGCTTATTTCGCCGCCCAGGCCAAATTAAGCGGGTCCAACATTACTCAGCAGACAATCAACAAGTTCTTAACAGGCAACAGTAACCAACATAACGAAATGATAATTGAGGCAGCGGCGGACTATTTTGACCTTCCCACAGAGGAGATAAAATCTAAGAACCGAAATAGAAAGGTCACTTTGGCCCGCCATATTGCCATGTATCTTATGCGCCAGGAAAGTAATGACTCCTTCACTGAAATCGGCAAGGCGCTGGGTGATAGAAACCACGCCACAGTCCTATATGGCTATGAAAAGATAGCCAGTGAATTAAACGTTAACCCCAGTTTATGCCACCAAATATCTCAAATCAAAGAGAAAATCAGCAGACACAAAACGCGCTAAAAGGTTCTGCCTCAACGGCTAACCCTCTTCTGAAAATCACCCAGCAGCTTGTGGATAAATTGTTAATGTATCACTCTATCTTTGGTGAATCAATTCCTTTGTGGTTCATCTCTACCACTCACTTTGATAACTTAGCGAAAAGAGAACATGAGTATTATTATTATTATTATTATTCACTTAATATACTAATTAGTATTGTTTAGAATAAAATAGTAGTTATGATAACAAGCGTTAGGGTTATTGTTGAGGGAGGTAATGGTGGAAATGGACTTATTAGCTTTCGTCATGAAAAGTATATCCCTCGTGGTGGTCCTGATGGTGGTAATGGTGGGCATGGAGGCGATGTCGTTCTCGAGGCTAATTCTGGTGCTTTGCTGGAGCTATTGAAGCAAAGAAGAAAATTTGTGGCTGAGAATGGTACTCATGGAGGTAGCCATGACAAGCATGGCAGGAAAGGGAAGGACCTAGTTATCCCAGTACCCATGGGGACTATGGTTTTCACAGAGGATGTTGTTGGGGAGTGTCTTGTTGCTGATCTGGTAGCGGGGGGTGATCATATTGTGGTGGCAAAAGGTGGTGTGGGAGGGTTGGGGAATGCTCGTTTTGCTACCTCAGTAAAACAGGCTCCTGAAATAGCCACTCCTGGTGAGGCGGGGGAAAAGAAGCTCCTTACTCTTAAGTTAAAGCTTCTCACTGATATCTGTATTATCGGCATGACAAATTCGGGTAAGTCCACTTTACTTTCTGCCATATCGCAAGCTAGACCTAAGATAGCTGATTACCCCTTTACTACACGGCAGCCTGTTCTGGGAGTTATGCAGGATATTAAAAGTGATTTTGTTGTTGCCGAAATACCAGCGATAGCGCCAGATGCACATCTTGGCAAGGGATTGGGGAACGAGTTTTTGTGTCATGTAGAGAGGACTAGGATGATAGTCTATTTGCTCGATGGCACCTCTCCTGCCATCGGCGACGATTTAGGTACGCTAGAGAGGGAATTATCTTTATATAACTCTAATTTACTGCATAAACCCAAGATTGTGGTTATCAACAAAATTGACTTACCACAGGTTCAGGCGCGCCTGCCTGAATTTAAGCAAATCTTCGCCCTGCTGGGGGCGCCGTTTTTTTTTGTTTCGGCTGCCGCCGGTTGCGGTATAGTAGAGTTGACCAATAAAGCTGTTGAAATGCTTAAAGGGACAAGCGAGACTGAAGGAATGGGGGCGTCACCTCAAGTAGCGATATTTCGGCCCCGAGCCAAGAGGTGAGTAGTGAATATAGGTATTCTTGGTGGCACTTTCGACCCTATTCACATAGGGCATCTCATTTTAGCTGAGAAAGCGTGGATGCAGTTGAAGCTCAGCGAAGTGCTTTTTGTTCCCACGGGACAGCCATGGCTTAAGATGGGATGTGAGATTACTCCAGCGCTGCAACGAGTGGAGATGGTGCGTCGGTCTATCGCGGATAACCCTTACTTTAAGCTTTGCACCCTGGAAGTAGAGCGTCCTGGCCCTTCTTACACGGTAGATACCCTGATGGAGCTTAAGAAACAGAGAGATAGTGGAGTGACCTTTTTCTTTATTCTTGGCCAGGATACTTTGATGAGCCTGCCTTTGTGGAAAGAGCCACAAAAGCTGCTGCAACTATGCCGTTTAGGGGTAGCTCCCAGGTCGAGCTCCGGCATGGATTTGTGTTCTTTGGAGACATCCCTCCCGGGCTTGATGAAAAGCATCGTTCAAATCAATATGCCCTTGGTTGAGATCAGTTCTTCGGATATTCGCCAGCATGTTGCCCGAGGATTATCTATCCGCTACCTGGTGCCTGATAGGGTAGAAAGATATATCGCAGAACAAAAGTTATATAGCACAGGGTAATATATTAAATGTCCAGGTTTCTCACATTTTGGGCGTGGCTCTGGATGAAGGCTTTGCGGGGAGGCACTTCATTTCCCATCAGCATGTGGAAGATTTGATCAGCAGCTATGGCATCCCCAACTTCGACCTTATATAAGGTTCTGGTGGCAGGATTCATAGTCGTCTGCCATAGCTGTTCGGGACTCATCTCACCTAAGCCTTTATATCTTTGAATATCCAGTTTATTTTCTCCCAGCTCGGCAACTTTCCTTTGCCTTTCCTCTTCAGAGTAAATCCAGAATTGCTGTTTGCTGCATTGAATGCGATAAAGAGGTGGCTGGGCGATGAAGAGATGACCTTGCTCAATTAGCTCTGCCATGTGGCGGTAGAAAAATGTCAAGAGTAAGGTACGGATATGAGAGCCATCAACATCAGCATCGGTCATGATTATCACCTTATAGTAACGAAGCCGGGAGAGGTCGAAATACTCGTTGAAGTTTGTTCTTAATGCGATGATGATTGCCTTAATCTCTTCGTGTTCCAGGATTTTATCTTTGGCGGCTTTCTCTACGTTAAGTATTTTCCCTCTCAAGGGAAGAATGGCTTGAAAACGGCGATCGCGCCCCTGCTTGGCCGAGCCCCCTGCGGAGTCACCCTCTACCAAGAAGAGTTCACACAAAGGAGGCTCTTTTTCAGAACAATCGGCTAACTTCCCTGGTAGTGTTGAGCTTTCCAGCCCCGACTTTTTGAATACTAATTCACGGGCTTTGTGTGCTGCTTCTCTGGCTTTGGCTGCGATGAGACACCTCTCGATTATCGCCTTGGCTTCTTGTGGATGTTGTTCCAGATAAAGCGACAGATTATTTGCCACGATGGCTTCAACCTGAGTTTTTATCTCTGGGTTTCCCAGCTTTACCTTCGTTTGTCCCTCAAACTGAGGCTGGGGCAACTTTACACTGATGATTGCTGTCAGTCCTTGACGGACATCTTCCCCTGTGAATCCCGAATCGGTATCCTTTATGAGCTTGCTATTACGGGCGTAATCGTTGAGAACTCGAGTTAATGCTGAACGGAATCCGGTGATATGGCTACCTCCGTCTCTGGTGTTGACGCAATTGGCGAAAGACAAGGTTAGCTCTGTAAAACTGGTGTTATATTGAAGTGCTATCTCTGCTATGGTGGAATCTGTCATTGATGAAAAGTAGAGAGGGTTGGCATGGACAACGGTTCTATTGTTGTTTAACTGTCTCACGAAAGTGGCTATGCCACCTTCAAAATAAAAGGTCTTCTCCTGATCGTGCCTCTCATCCTTCACGCTTATTTCCACCCCTTTGTTTAGGTAGGCTAATTCCTTCACCCGCTGGCACACTACAGCAAAATCGTAGTTAATATCCTCAAAGATTTCCTTGTCAGCCAAGAAGGTAATCGTTGTGCCTGTATTCAAGACATCGCCGATGATGTCCGCCTCTCCCAGGGGGAAGCCTTTGTGATACTCCTGATGATAAAGTTTTCCCTGGCGTTTTACCTCAACTGCGAGTCTTGAAGATAAGGCGTTAACTACCGAGGCGCCAACTCCGTGCAGACCACTGGAAATGCTATAGACGTGCCCCCCAAATTTAGCCCCGGCATGCAAGCGTGTCATCACTGCTTCAAGAGCGGTGATGTCTTGCCCTGGGACAAGCTCTGTGGGAATTCCCCGCCCATTATCAATGACAGTGATGCTATTATCCTTGTGAATGATTATCTCAATGCAGTTACAGTAGCCGGCCATGGCCTCGTCTACGCTGTTGTAAACTATCTCATAAAGCAGGTGATGCAGTCCCTGTTTGTCGGTGCCTCCAATATACATTCCGGGCCGGAGGCGCACAGCCTTGATTTCATCCAGGATTTGGATATCTTTGGCAGTATATTCAGCGGTTGGTGTCGTATTTGTTTCGTTTTCAGGCATAACTGATTGTATATATATATATTATATCACAATCGTGTTTGCTTGAGCACTGCTGCTAGTTGACTTAAAGGAATAGTTTTCTGTTCACCACTCTTCATATTCCGCAACACGGCGTTTTGGGTTTCAAGTTCTTCTTTGCCTATGATGATAGTGTAGCTACTGTCTCTGCCGTTGGCTTGTTTTAATTGTGCTTTCAGGCTCTTATCGCCTACAGATTCTATAGCGGCTATGCCATCTCCCCGCAGCGACGAAGCGAGTTTCATCGCCTCATTTTTGGCTTCTTTCCCCAGGAAGGCGATAAAAACGGCGCCTTTGGGTGGGGGGGGGAGAGCTATTCCCTGCTCTTTTAAATTCAGCAGCAGTCTTTCTATACCAGCAGCAAAGCCCACCGCCGGAGTGGGCTTACCCCCCAGGTCTTCAATGAGGTCATCATAGCGGCCTCCTCCGAGGACGCCTTGCGGTGTTTCTTTTCGGGGTTGGATTTCAAATACAGTCCTGGTGTAATAATCCAGTCCGCGCACTAATCTATGATTGAGTTGGAATGGGATATCCAGTATACCCAGGTATTCTTGAAGGCTGTGGAAATGGGTTTGGCATTCACGGCACAGGAAGTCAGCAGTTTTTGGCGCCTTTTCAGCTATTTCTTGGCAGCGCTCATTCTTGCAATCCAACAACCTCAGCGGATTTTTCTCCAGCCTTGTTTTGCAATCGAGGCAGAGCGAATCTTCATAAGCTGAATAATATCGCTTCAGCGCTTCTATATACTGTGGTCGGCAAGCCTTACAGCCTATGCTGTTGAGTTGGATGGAGAATTCCTGAATGCCCAAGGAGAGAAGGAACCTCTGCGCTATTTCTATTACCTCGGCGTCAAGGGCCGGGTCAGCGTCACCTATGGCCTCGATGCCAAACTGGTGGTGCTGGCGATAACGTCCTGCCTGTGGGCGTTCATATCTGAAAGTGGCCCCAATATAATACAGTCTTACAGGTTGAGGCAGGTTAAACAAGCCGTGCTCCAGGTAAGCTCGACAAACTGGCGCCGTTCCCTCTGGTTTTAAGGCCAACTCCTGGCCGCCACGGTCCTTGAAGATATACATCTCTTTATCAACGATATCTGTTCCCCCAGCTCTCTTCCGGGTAAAGAGCCGGGAGTCCTCGATTATTGGCGTGCTTAGGAACTGGTAACCATAAAGCTGGCAGAGGGAAATAACTTTTTGTTCTATATATTTCCAGTAAGGTTGCTCTGAGGGCAGGATATCTGATGTGCCGCGAGGTGCTTTATACAAAAAATAATCCCTTCTTAAATTGGTATTTATTTAACACAACTTGTATTTTACAGGAATTTGCTTTCAAGTTACAGGGTGATTGGAAATACTCTTGGGATATATCTAAAATATTTCAGCATAAACAGGTTAATTCATTATTCTGGGCTGGAGTAATGAATATATAAGCTCTCGCCTTTTGATTTGTGTTACTCTCGTTCTTGCGGTATTATGGAATTAGCCTATGGAAGCGGATCAATTTCTAGAAAAGGTCAAAGAATATTTGCCTGATGATGTGAATCTGGTAAAAAAGGCTTATGAATTTGCTGCCAAAGCACACCAGGGGCAAACGCGCAAATCGGGGCATCCATATTTAGAACACCCTTTGCATACGGCAATGGTATTAGCTGACCTGAAACTCGATGCCAATACCTTAGCTGCCGCTTTGTTACATGATGTCTCTGAGGATTGTGATATAGCATTGCAGGAGATTGAAGCCGAGTTCAATCCTCGCATAGCCAAGTTAGTTGATGGTGTTACCAAGCTGAGCAGGATCACGACCCAAGCTGAGAAAGAGGGAGCAAAGTCAAAGCTGCAGGCGGAAAACCTGCGCAAGATGCTCCTGGCTACAACTGAAGACCTGCGAGTCCTGTTAATTAAATTAGCTGACAGATTAGATAATATGCGTACCCTGGGGGCCTTATCATTGAATAAGCGCCGTGCTATTGCCCAGGAGACATTGGAAATATATGCTCCTCTGGCACACCGTCTGGGAATATGGAAGGTAAAGTGGCAGTTAGAGGATTTGGCTTTTCGTTATCTGGAGCCACAAGAGTATCATCGCGTCGCCAGATTAGTAGCTGGGAAGCGGACGGAGAGGGAAAGATTTGTAGATGAGGTCAGTCAAATATTGAGCCAGGAATTAGATGGGGCTGGCGTAAAGGCGGTGGTTTCTGGCCGTCCCAAGCATATTTTTAGCATCTATCAAAAGGTGAGGAAATATTCCATAGAGGGGAAGGATTTCAGCGATATCCATGACTTACTTGCCCTCCGTGTGATGACACAAACTGTCTCGGATTGTTATAAGGCGTTGGGAGTGATCCATGCTCTTTGGCATCCGATAATTGAAGAGTTTGACGATTTTATTGCCAATCCTAAGGATAACGGCTACAGGTCTCTGCACACCACGGTGATGTATAAGGCGACTACGCCGCTGGAGATACAAATTAGGACCTATGAAATGCATCGAGTCGCCAAATATGGCGTGGCGGCACACTGGCGTTACAAAGAAGGGAAAGCAGATGCTTCTTTTGATAAGGAGTTAAGCTGGATGTACTGGCTCGGTGATGGGAAAGAGGAATTGGATGGTGAGGAGTTTCTGGAATCTGTCAAAAGCGATGTACTTTCGGGCAGAGTGTTTGTATATACTCCTAGGGGGGAGATAAAAGAATTGCCCAAAGGCGCTACCCCTCTGGATTTTGCTTTTAGAATTCACACCAATTTGGGCTACAGATGTATCGGTGCCAAGGTTAATGGAAAGTTAGAGCCTTTGAGCCATGTTCTTAAAAATGGTGATATCGTAGAGATTATAGCTAGTAAGGATAACAAAGGCCCCAGTCTGGACTGGCTTAATGCGGAACTTGGCTATACTAAGACCTCTCATGCCCGCGCCAAAGTGCGGCAATGGTTCAAGAAGCAAGAGCGCAGCCAAGGCATAGCATCTGGCAGGCAAATTTGGGACAAAGAACTTAAGCGCTTGGGCATGACAGCGACCAATATTGATAAAGTAGCATCCTTGTTTGGCTATAGCGATCAAGATGATTTTTTGCTTGCTCTGGGTTGCGGCACTCTAAGCATTTCTCAAGTAGCCATTAAATTAAGCACGGATCTTGAATCCTCCGAAGAGCTGGTTAGAATTACACCCCCTGCGAGGATTAGTCCTGTGAGCGTTAAAGTTATGGGGGTGGGTGGTTTGCTTACCCGTCTGGCAAGTTGTTGTCATCCCTTGCCCGGAGATGAGATTATAGGCTATATTACTCAAGGTCGGGGCATCACGGTTCATCGTAAGAACTGCCTCAATATCATTAACGAAGTAGAAAAGGAGAGGTTAATCCCGGTAGAGTGGGGTGATGTGGGGCAAGTTTATGCAGTCACAGTTCAAGTCGATGCCTGGGACAGGGTTGGATTGGTACGGGACATTAGTGCTATTATAGCAGGAGAAGGAGTAAACCTTATCGGGGTAAATATGATTCCTCATGAGGAAGATAATTTAACCTCCCTGTATCTCACTTTGGAAGTGAAGAGCACGGCTCAATTAGCCAGAATAATATCTAAAGCTTATTCTGTTTGGAATGTAATAAGTGTTCAAAGGAAAGGAGAGGTAGATGCCAAGCAAGAAATCAACGGGTAAAGCTGCGCGACAAGCAGAGCGGAAACGGTTGCACAATCGTGCCGTAAAAAGCAGTAGCAAGACGCGTATAGCTGTAGCGAAAAAGGAAATTGATGCCCAGAGTAGCTCGGCGCCTGAAAAGGCGAGAGAAGCTGTAAGCAGCATAGATAAAGCGGCAAATAAAGGCATTTTCCATCGCAATAAAGCTGCTAGGCTTAAATCTCGATTGACGAAAAAAATGAACGTTCTCACTGCCAGCATAACGAAACAATCCCAGGGAAACGGAGGCTAGTATTTCTTGGCTACTAAGTTGCTTTCCCCAAAGCAGGAGAACATGATTAACTTTATCACTGAGTTTTTACAGGATAAAGGTTATCCTCCCAGCATCAGAGACATCGCGGTCGGATGTGGTATAAGTTCTACCTCGGTAGTGGCGTATAATCTGAATAAGATAGAGCAAGCGGGGTATATTCATCGGCACAGCGATATATCCCGAGGGCTAAAGTTTTTAAATAGAGACGGAGAGCTAGTCAGTGTTCCTATTGTAGGAGAGATAGCCGCTGGCAAACCCATCCCCGTACCGGCTTCTGAGTCCAGGGATACCATTCCCGTGGCGAAAGTAGAAGTGAGTCGGGACTTGATCTCGGGTAAAGATAAGGTTTACGCCTTGCGTGTCAAAAGCGACTCCATGCTGGATGCTTTGATAGGGGAAGAGGATGTGGTTCTCATGGAAGATACCGATAGGGCTGAGAATGGTGATATGGCGGCAGTATGGCTTAAGAGGGAACAGAAAATCACGCTCAAGAAGTTTTATGTCGAAGCGGACTTTGTTCGCCTACAGCCAGCAAACAACCAGATAAAGCCCATTTACACCGCTCTGAATAATGTTGAAATTCAGGGGAGAGTGCTTGCTGTAATCAGGCGTATGGCGTAAAGTAAATACAGCGGTGTTGGTATTTAAGTAAATGGAGATGTTGTCGCAATTCCAGACGATAGGGAGTGCCCTCTTTACTCAGGGTTTGGCAACTTCTTGCAGTGGTAATCTCAGTGTCAGGCTTGGGGACCATCTTCTTATCACGCGCAGAGGCAGTATGTTGGGCTGCATTAAAGAGGGAGATTTAGTAGAAACTTACATTGACCACAATGACCAAGCGACGCCATGGGCTTCAAGAGAGTTAGCGGTTCATCGCTCTATCTATCAGAATACCTCAACATTGGCAGTAGTTCACGCGCACCCATCTTATGCTGTTGCTCTATCCTTCGTGGAAAAGGAAATCATGCCTTGCGATCCTGAAGGCAAATTGGTTTTGCCCAAAGTGCCAATCCTGGGCATAGACCAAGAAGTAAAAGTGGGATGTTTTATTGAGGAAATAGCTGAGGCATTAAAGCAGGTTAAGTTGGTTATGGTGCGTGGTCACGGAAGCTTCGCAGCGGGTCAGCTACTAGAGGAAGCTTATTATTATACTAGTGTCCTGGAACATAGTTGCCGCCTTTGCTACATGCTCAAGGTATTAGGAGTAAAGGTTTAGCACGGCTCTCACAGATTTAGAGGATTCTAAGACAGGAAAGTGTACCAATCGGGATACTTGGGATTTTTCCCGTGTATCACCTCGCTGAAGATTTTTTGTAGCTCCCCAGTCACAGGGCCAATTTCACCTGTACCTACAGGGCGATGGTCAATTTCTATCACCGGTGCCATATGAGCTGCGGTGCCGGTTAAAAAACATTCATCAGCCAGGTAAAGTTCACTGCGGTCTATCTGTCTTTCCGCAGTCTCTATGTTGAACTCATTTTGGGACAGTTTTATCACTGCGTCCCTGGTTATTCCTAGGAGAATATTGTCGGAGGTTGAAGGGGTGATGAGTTTTCCTTTACTGACAATGAAGATGTTCTCGCCACTGCCTTCAGCTACATGTCCATCGTAGCTGAGCAATATTGCCTCATCAAAGCCATTTTCCCAGGCTTCAGTTTTGGCTAGGGCACTGTTGACATAGATACCGCAAATCTTGCCCCTTGCTGGAATCATGGTGTCATCAACGCGTCGCCAGGATGAAGTGCAGCAGCGAATAGCTGCGCTACCAAGGTAAGGAGGAAGGGCGATTGCGATGATGAGAAAATCGTCTTCTAAATCGTGGAGGCGAACTCCCACAGTTTCCGAACTCTTATAGGCTAAAGGGCGAATATAGATATCCTCCCTATAACCGCTTCTTCTGACAAGCTCTACCGTCAACTGGCACATTTCCTCAACTGAGTAAGGAAGCTTGATTTTGAGGAGACGGCAACCATCGAGCAGCCTTCTATAGTGGTCGGCAAGGCGGAAGAGGCAAAATCTCTCTTCTGCACTGTCCCAGTTGCCACGGATACCATCAAAGCAGGCGGTACCATAATGGAAGGCATGGGTTAAAATCCCGATTTTAGCTTCAGACAAAGGCATAAATTGCTTATGGAAAAAGGCATAAGGTGGCATAATCTCTCTCCTTAATTGTATTTGTAAAAACGGATTATACCCTTGCTGGGGACCGCGGGCAAGTATCTGGCTGAGACAGTTACTATCCGACCAGCTTTATTGCCTGTGAGCCGTATTTCTGCCGAATTCGATCTAAGGCTTTATCCAGTCGCACCAGTCTCTCTGTTTCGGAGTCGAAGAGAGGGAGTTGCCTCTCTTGGCTAACTAACTTCGACGCCCTGATGCCTATGAGACGGAGCGGGGTTCTTCTTTGTCTCAAGGCTGCATCCAGTAATTCCGAGGCTTTTGTGAAAATGACCTCATTGGCGTTGCTGGCCTCTCTTAAACTAACCTGTCGGGTGATTGTTTTGAAATCGGCATATCGTAGCTTTATGGCCACGCATTCTGCTCTTTTATCCTGGCGGCGCAGTTCTTGGCCGACTTCCTGGCATAAACGACGCAGGTTGGCCTCCAGAAAATGGCGCTCTGAAGTGTCTCTGGCAAAGGTGATCTGCTGGCTGAAGGATTTTGGTTCTCCTGGCATTGCTACCTTCCGCTCATCGATGCCATTGGCGTGCTGATGAAGCATTACTCCAAAGCCGCCAAAGCGCCTTTTCACTGTTTCTATATGTAGGCTGGCTAACTGGCCTATGGTGTTAATACCCATTTCTTTCAGCGCTTCTCCCGTCTTCTTGCCCACCCCGGGCAGCTTAGCTACAGGGAGGGGAATTAAGAAGGCGTGCTCTTTTCCCGGGGCTATTTCTAATAGCCCGTCGGGCTTGCAGAGGTCAGAGGCGATCTTGGCCACCACTTTACAAGTGGCGATGCCCACCGAGGCGGTAATATCAAGCTCTTTGTGTATGCGTGTTTTTATTTTAAGCGCCAGTTCCCGGGGAGAGCCATAAAGTTCCTGGTATCCGGTAACATCGAGGTAGGCTTCATCTAGCCCCAGAGGCTCGATGTCGGGGGAAAAATCAGCCAGGATCGCCATAAACTTGTTTGAGGCTTCCCGGTAGCGAAGGAAATTAGCTTGAATAAAAGTAGCCTGGGGGCAGAGACGGCGTGCCTGGGATAAAGGCGTGCCGGCATGGATGCCGCAGGGTCGTGCCTCATAGGAGGCAGAGGCTACCACACCACGCCGCCGGGGGTCTCCACCCACGATCACTGGCTTCCCCTTCAGCCTGGGGTCAATCGCTTGCTCCGCGGAAACAAAAAAGGCATCCAGGTCAATATGAAAGATACAGCGAGCCACAAATGAAATTATAGATTAGCTATGAGAAGCTGGCAATCGGAACTCCCTTCTCTATCTCTTCAAATGGGAATTGATCTCGTTGCGTATTTTCTCAGCCATATTCCTGGCTGCTGGGGCAAAATCCTTTCCTTTGGAGGCGTAAAGAATCTGTCGAGAAACAGCTATAATTGCCTTTTCTCCCTGGTTATCCACCCCGTATTTGACCACTGAAGGCAAATCTCCGCCCTGAGCACCGATGCCCGGGAGGAGCAAGCACATTTTGGGGCAGATGGAGCGCACTTTCTTTAATTCCTGGGGATAGGTAGCTCCCACTACGAGGCCTATATTGCCGTAGATATTCCATTCCTTGGCTTTTCGTGCCACCAGTTCATAAAGGGGAAGGCCATCGGCATCGCAGAAGTCCTGAAAGTCTCGGGCTCCCTTATTTGAGGTGCGGCACAGGATGAATACCCCTTTATCCCGGCATTCAATGAAGGGCTCCAGGGAATCGAAGCCAAGATAGGGGCTTACGGTGGCGGCAGTGAAACCGAAAGTGGTGAAAAGGGCTTGGGCATATGCCTTGGAAGTGTTGCCGATGTCGCCGCGCTTAGCATCACCGATTATGGGGATGCCTGAAGGTATATGTTCTATGGTCTTCTCTAGAGTGGTAAGTCCTGCGATTCCCAGAGCTTCATAAAAAGCCAAGTTGAGCTTATAGGCGCATACCAGGTCGTGTGTGGCATCGATGATGGCATGGTTGAATTTCCCGACATTCACCTGAGGCATGAGCTCGGGGTCGGGGTCAAGACCGACGCAGAGCAAGCTTTTATTTTTTCTGCTGGAGGCAAGTAATTTATCCCTAAAATTCATCTCTTTGGTGCATAATATCAGAGGATTTTCAAAAATTAAAGCCAGGCTTATGAATTATATTCAGGCGGAAGAATATCTTTCGAGATTCATTAATTACGAAAATATTTCCGGAATCTCCTATGCCTCTTATGATTATGATTTAGGACATATAGAAGAGTTGTTACGCCTGCTAGGTAATCCCCACCTTTCTGCCAGAACAGTGCATGTAGCAGGCACCAAGGGTAAAGGGAGCGTGGCCGCCATGATAGCTCAGGTTCTCACTTTGTCTGGCTATAGGACGGGGCTGTATACTTCCCCGCATCTGCATAACTTAAGAGAGCGAATCAAAGTGGATAACACGTTGATTTCACAAGAGGAATTCGCCAGCTTAATGACCCGGCTCAAGCCTTACTTCAAGGCGCTAAATGGTAGAGAGCTGACTTTCTTCGAGGCGCTGACCATAGTGGCATTCGTTCACTTCAAGAAAAAGGAGGTGGATTTCCAGGTACTGGAGGTGGGTTTGGGTGGCAGGCTGGATGCCACTAATGTGGCTCAGCCGGAGGTCTGTATTATCACTCCCATCAGTCGGGAACATACTCAGGTTCTGGGCGATAGCCTGGAGAAGATAACTTATGAAAAAGCAGGCATTATCAAGCCAGGTTCTCAGGTAGTGCTTTCTCCCCAGTCAGAGGATGTGACTTCGGTGCTCTGTGATGTTTGCCGCAAGCGAGGGACGAGTTGGCTTCAGGTGGGCAAAGATGTTACCTGGCGTCGCATAAGCGCTGACCTCTCTCAGCAATCACTTGTAGTTGAAGGCAAAAGGGAGGCCTACCACCTCACCATTCCGCTTTTAGGCGATTATCAGGTTGAAAACGCAGCCACTGCAGTGGCTGCTCTCGAGGTTCTCATCTCCAGAGGCGTTGCTATCTCGAGTGAAGACATTATCCAGGGGCTGGCTCAAGTCAAATGGCCGGGGCGATTCCAAATTATAAGACACCGTCCCGTCATATTGCTTGACGGCGCGCATAATGTGGCATCTGTGAAAAGGCTGGTCGAGAATATTAAATCATATTTTGGCACTGAGCCAACCTTCCTTATTTTCGGGGTTTCTGTTGATAAAGACATACCTGGCATGGTAAGGAAGCTGCTTTCCCTCTCTCCAAGGGTTATTGTTACGCGCTCTTCACATCCGCGCGCAGCCTCTCCTTCAGCGGTGACGGTTGAGTTTAATAAACTGGGGCTCAGGCCAGATACAGCCCAGAATGTATCTCAGGCACTGCGGCAAGCTTTATCTCTGGCTGGCGAGCGTGACCTCATCTGTGTCACAGGCTCCTTATTTGTCGTGGCTGAAGCGCTGGATTATTTTTCTAAAGATTGATTCGTTATAGGAGAGGCGAGAGCTTCTTTGGGCAACATCTTGCCCAGTATCTGCTGTAATGCCATAACGTGGCTGCACGTTTCCCATTGGGAGAAAAAATGGCAGGTGCAGTACCATTTCCCGTTGGAGTAGCTTATTTTATGGTCGTCGTTTTTCCCATGGAAAATGGCTGTGAAACCTGAGAAGGTGATACGTTCTGGCTCTTGGGCATACCTCTTAGCTTTTTCGATCTTCCCGATAAGGCTGGACCTCATTAAAACCCCTCCCTTTTTTCAATGTCGTTAACTACAGTATACAACAACGCTCGGGCAAAATCTATTAAGCTGACTTTTTATGGTGAAGTTTGGTTGACGTAGTTCGATCTGCTACGATTTGTGATTATTGCCGTTGATGAAGCTGTCAACATCCTCCCATTTAAACCTGCGGTCACGCCTGGTGCCCAGGTGATAAACACGAAGCAGCCCTTTATTTGCCCACTGTCTCACGGTGTTGGGATGTACATGTAACAGATGAGCGACTTCTGGTGTGGTCAGCATTGCTGGGCTGCTCAATTTCGTTTTCATACTACTTTCACCTTATTTATCTTTACTAAACCTTGTTTAGGTTAAATTAAATTCCATTCCTTGTCTATCACCTAAAAGTCATGGAGAAAAGTTGGTGGGTATTGTCTATCACCCAAAAGTCTTGGCAGAAGGGACTTTTCCCCTTGAGAAATGGAAGCGCGGAGGAGAGAAAATGATTGACATGAGTACAGAGGTAGTAAAATAGTACTATTCCCTTTTATGCCTGATCTAACTCGTTTTTCCAGGCTGGGCAAGATAACTGCCAGATGTTGAGGCTTAATTTTGCCTTTATTCTCCTCAAAAGCTACAATAATTGCCGTGCGCGACCAAATCAGTGATGTCTTGAAGGGGCACAATGCTGATTATGTTGAAATCCGCTTTGAAGAAAGCCAGGCAACCCATCTTGCATACCGCGGCGAGAGGCTAGAAGAGATCGGGCGGACCCGTAACTCTGGTGGTAATGTCAGAGCATTGGTCAAAGGTAGCTGGGGATTTGTCAGCTTCGACTGCCTGGAGAAGTTAAAGGATGAGGTGGCTCTGGCGGTGGAGGAAGCTAGGCTGGCCAATGGTGAGGAATTCAAATTTTTACCTGCTGGTCCTGTGCTGGATACAGTGAGAGTGGTGTCCCCAAAAGATGCAGCAAGTGTGTCATTGGCGACAAAGAAGCAACTTCTTGATGAATACGATGATATTATCTTGAGCAGCCCCAAAATTCAAAGTTCTAATGTTACTTATCGCGATATCACTCGCAAAGTGGTCTTTGCTAACTCTGAAGGCAGCTATATAGAACAGGCCAAGCCTGATCTCACCTTGCGGCTCGCGGCCATCGCCCGGGATAACAATGAAATTCAGCAGGCGGGATTCTCCCTGGGGAGTCGAGGCGATTTTTGTGCCGTAGAAGGCTTGCAGAAACAGGTGAAGGGAATAGCAAGGCGCGCTGCGGCGCTCCTCACTGCTCCCCAGGCGAAAGGGGGTGAATACACCATAATCTTAGACCCAATTTTGGCCGGGGTTTTTGCTCATGAAGCCTTTGGTCATTTATCTGAGGCGGATTTCGTATATCAAAACGAACAAATGCGCAAGATTATGGTTTTGGGCCGAAGATTTGGGGGGAAGCAGCTCAATATTGTCGATGATGCCACCATTTCTAACTTGAGGGGGAGTTACAAATATGATGATGAAGGAACACCGTCTTCAAAAAACTATCTCATCCAGGAGGGAGTTCTGGTGGGCAGGCTTCATTCTCGCGAGACAGCAGGCCGTATGGGAGAAAAAGCTACAGGGAATGCCCGTGCTTTGAGCTATCTCTTCCCTCCAATAGTGCGCATGAGCAACACTTTTATTGAATCTGGCCATTCATCTTTTGAGGAGATGCTTGGCGAAATCAAAGAAGGTATTTACGTCAAGGATTGGTATGGAGGAACGACCAGCCTGGAGATGTTCACTTTTTCCGCCGGGGAAGCATATATGATTCGCAACGGGAAACTAGCGGAGCTGTTGCGTCCCGTGGTGTTAAGCGGTAACGTTTTTGTTACCTTAAAAAATATCGATGCCATTGGCGGTGACCTGCGCATGAATCAGGGGGGCGGTTGTGGTAAAGGGGGGCAATCTCCTTTGCCTGTCTCCAATGGTAGCCCACATATACGCATTCGCCGCTGTGTAGTAGGGGGAAGATAAATTGATAAGCACAAAAATCTTAACACTTCTAGGGATTGGAATTTAAGATGGAAAGTCTTTTGCCAGAAGAGGTTCTTCACTCTGCTAAGAAAGTGACTGATGAAGCTGAGGTTTTTCAGATTTCTTCTCGGGAGACACCGATTCACTTTGAAGCCAATCGATTGAAGCAGATTCAAACTAAAGAAAGCACCAGTATTGCCTTGCGAATTTTCCGGGAAGGCAAGATTGGTTTTGCCCAGGCTAGTGGTGGTGATGGTGCCGCATCCTTAATCGATATGGCTGTGGAAACAGCGCAGCTTGGTTCTGTGGCGAAATTTCAATTTCCTTCCCTTATGAGCTATCCTGAAGTGAGCATATTTGACCCTCAGGTGGAGAAAGTGACTATGGAAGAGATGGTGAAGATGGGTGAGGAGCTTATAGACGAACTTACCCAGCACACTTCTGATATTCTCTGTGATGTGGGAGTGACCAAGGGAACGGCCTCGGTGCATATTCTCAATTCTCAGGGCGGCGCGGCAAGCTATAATAAAAGCTTCTTCAGCTTCAGTTTGGAAGGTGTGCTCATTCGGAACGAAGACATGCTCTTTGTTGCTGATAGCGAAGGCTCATGCTGTTTACCTGTCAGCGTTGACCGTCTGGCAGGCGATATAATAAGGCAACTGGAGTGGGCTCGCGAGAAAGCTGCTGTGCCTACCAGGCTGCTGCCGGTGGTATTTACCCCCAGTGGTGTAGCCAGTGCCTTTTTGAGCCCATTGGCCCTGGCTTTTAATGGCAAGACAATCCTTGAAGGAGCCTCTCCCTTGAAAGGGAAGTTGGGAAAGCAGCTTTTTGACTCTAACTTCTCCATGTGGGATGATGCCACGATAAATTACAGCCTGGGAAGCTGTCCCTGTGATGATGAAGGAGTAGGGAGCCGGCGGTTGCCTCTCATTTCTGGGGGAGGGATATCCAATTTCCTGTATGATTTACAAACGGCGGCGTTGGCTGGCACGCAAAGCACAGGGCATGGCAGGCGAGTGGCTGGTGGCTTTCCCAAGCCGGGGGTAAGCTCACTTATTATAGGTGAGGGAGATGTTTCTTTCGAAAGCATGATAGCAGATATCAAAGAAGGCTTGATTGTAGAGCAGCTCATTGGTGCTGAACAGGGTAATCTCTTAAGCGGTGACTTTGGCGGCAATGTCTTATTGGGATATAAGGTAGAGAATGGTAAAATAGTGGGAAGAGTGAAAGATACCATGATTTCGGGTAATGTCTATCGAGTCTTAAAAGAACTTCTGGGTATAGGTGACAAAAGGCGGTGGGTTGAAGGAATCCTGTATACCCCACATTTATATTGTCTTGGCGTATCGGTAGCAGCCAAATGCAGATAAGAATCATCGAGTATGCGAGCAATTTTAAAGCTTCACAAGCACCCTAGAGCAAAAACCTGTTTTATGCTTGCTTCTTGGCCAGGCATTGGCAATGTTTCTTTGATAGCGGCTAAATATCTGGTGGAAAAGCTGAATGCTGCGGAGATAGGAGAGATTTATGCCCCGGCTTTCTTTGAACCCATGGGGGTTACTGTAAGAGATAATATAGCTGAGGCGCCTCACTTCCCCGAAAATAAGTTTTATTACTGGCAGGATGCTCAAGGCGAAAAAGGGATGGTGTTGTTTATTGGTGAGGAGCAGCCCAATTCCAAAGGGCACGAGCTGGTTAACTATGTTTTGGATGTGGCACAAAAGCTCGAAGTTGCCAAGATATATAGCTGTGCTGCTGCGGTGACCCATGTTCATCACAGTGAAGAACCCAAAGTCTGGGGGGCAGCCACGGGAAGTGAGCTGATTAGCGAGTTAAAAGCGCATAAAGTTATTCTCAGAGGGAATCTTCGCATCGCTGGGTTGAACGGATTGATATTGGGGATGGCCAGAGAGAGAGGCTTAGAAGGTGCTTGCTTGTTGGGTGAAGTCCCTTCTTATGCTGTTCAGATAGCGAATCCCAAGGCTTCCCTGGCTGTGCTCAAGGTCCTCGCTGAAATGCTTGAGATCGAGGTTGATTTAAGTAACCTTGCACAGCTCGCTGAGAAGACCACTGCTGAGGTGGATAGGATAGCTAAGCAAGCTACTGCCGAGTTTATTGACCAGTTCACCGAGCCTATCTGGGAGCAAGATGAGGAAGAGGAATGAATTTGAGAACAGTTTAGCTGAAGTGAGTGGTTCAGGGAGCAATCCACTGGTGCTGATTCTCAAGGAGATTTGGCCTCTTTGATATCTGGGGGGGGGTATGCTACTATCAAGCTAGATGTCTGCTCTGGCTGAACTTTATCGTGAAATTGAAAATTGTCAGGACTGTGCCCTGGCACGGTCGCGTATCAAAGTGGTGCCTGGTGAGGGAGCGGAAGATGCTGATTTGTTTTTTATTGGGGAAGCCCCCGGATGGCATGAAGATCAGCAAGGTCGCCCTTTTGTGGGGCCAGCAGGGCAGTTTTTGGAAAGGCTGTTAGCTTCAATTGGCTTGCGACGGGAACAGGTTTATATTAGCAATGTAATCAAGTGTCGCCCCCCCCAAAATCGCGACCCTCTCCCAGCGGAGATAGAAGTTTGCCGCAAATGGCTTGATCAACAGATAGAGTTAATTCGCCCCAGGATGATTGTTACCCTGGGTCGTTATTCCCTCGCCAGATATTTCCCTCATGAGAGCATAAGTAAGGTTCACGGGAAGGCGCGAAAGATGGGTGATGTTATCTATTATCCCATGTATCATCCAGCAGCTGCCCTTCACCAGGGCAATCTGAGTCACATTATCGAAGCGGACACGCTCAAAATCCCCGAAATACTGGCTCAAGCTGAAGGAGTGAGCGAAGTTGACTCTGAATCCAGGCAGTTGAATTTGTTTTAAGGGGAGCTATGAAAACCAATAAGTTAAGGATAGTTCCTTTGGGAGGTTTGGGTGAAATTGGGAAGAACATGACTGCCCTGGAATACGGCAATGACATCATCATTATTGATGCCGGGCTCATGTTTCCTAATGAAGAAATGCCGGGGATTGACTTCGTTATTCCTGATATCAGCTATCTCTTGCAAAGGCAGCAAAAAATTAAGGGGATAGTTATCACCCATGGACATGAGGATCACATCGGCGCCTTGCCTTATATTTTATCTCGCCTTTCTGTGCCCGTTTACGCTACTAAATTCACTCGTGAATTAATTGCTGTGAAACTCAAGCAGCGAGGGATGAAAACTGAGACGGAATTGCACACAGTTCCCTCAGATGGCAGAGTCATTTTGGGCAATTTTGTTGTCAAAGTTTTCTCCGTTTGCCATAGTATCCCTGATTCTGTAGGGCTGGTGATAGAAACGCCTCTGGGCGTTATAGTGCACAGTGGTGATTTCAAATTTGACTGTACCCCTATTGTGGGAGCGACTACTGATCTGAACCGACTGGCTTGGGCTGGGGGTAAGGGGATTTTGCTTCTCCTTTCCGATTCCACTTATGCTGAACTCCCGGGTTACACTCCTTCTGAAATGATGGTCACGAAGACTTTGGATAATATCATGGCTGGAGCTTCGGGCAGGGTAATCGTTACCACTTTCGCTTCTCTCATCTCTCGTATTCAACAGGTGATTGATGTTGCTGCCAAATATAATCGCCGCGTGGCTATCATAGGACGAAGCATGAAGGAACTGGCGCAAGTGGCACTGAAAACGGGGTATCTTCATATTCCTTCAGGCGTCCTCTGTCGCTTTGATGAGCTTAAGAATTTACCCCACAATCAGGTTGCTCTCTTGACTACAGGGAGTCAGGGTGAGCCGACATCCGCTCTGGTGCGCATAGCCAATCGGGACCGCCGCAGTCAGGTTCGGATTGTTCCCGGTGATACGGTGGTTATGTCGGCAACGCCCATTCCTGGAAACGGAATGCTGGTCAATAGAACTATTGATGCGCTCTTTCGGCAGGGCGCTCAAGTAATTTATGATAAACTGGCTCAGGTCCACGTTCATGGCCATGGCAGTCAGGAGGAATTGAAACTTTTACTTCGCTTGGTTAAGCCCAAGTTCTTTATCCCTATTCATGGGGAATATCGGCACTTGAGTTTACATGCCAGCCTGGCTCAGAGTGTAGGTATACCCCAGGATAACATTTTTATTCTGGAGGATGGGGACATACTCGAGTTGGGGAAGGAGAATGGCAGGGTTGTGGGCAAGGCCCCGGTGGGAGATATTTATGTCGATGGCAAGGTGACGGGCAGGATGGATAGTTCCCTTCTTCGGGCGCGCGGGTTACTTTCACAGGAAGGAGTCGTGGTGGTAACTGCTGTTATTGATGCTGAAAATGATAAGCTGATAGGCAGACCCGGCATCATCATGCGGGGTTTTATTGCCTCTCGAGAGAGCCAGATATTGATTGAGAAGGGACAAGATGTTGTGGTGTCTGTTCTAGAGCACAGTGGTAAGCTTTCTCGGGAGCCTGGTTTTGTTGATACTGTGGTAAGCAATGCCTTGACCACATTCTTTGATAAGGAGATCCATCGCCATCCCGTCATTATTCCTGTTGTTACCAGTGTGTAGTTATTATGGCTAAGGGAAAAGGTCGCAGGTCATCTACCCCAAAACAAAGGGAGGCCAGGAGTAAATCGTCATGGAGGCGCTTTTTCAGCTTCCTCGCCTTGCCAGTGATACGAAGGCTGATACTGATAGTTGTTATTGTGGTGCTATTGAGTTATTTCTCCACTAAGTACCAGGCGCATCTTCTTGTCTGGAGCGCGGATATGCTAGCGCTATTTGGCTTTGGCTTGGTGATAATGGCTATTGCCCTGCTCCTCTTGATCTTGGTAGTGTGGCGAGGGCACTTCTCCAGGGTGGCAAGGCATTGGAATCGAGTTCTGGGAGGGATTGTTCTCGCTTTAGCTTTGTGGGGAATCCTTTCTTTCTTCGTTGCTGCAAGAGGTATTCTATACTATGCTACGCTGGGAGGCAGGTTTGGACAAGGCATAATAGGCACAGCAGATTTCACTGGTGGGCTTCATGTTGCCGGGCTCATTCTTTTGGGAGTCGTTTTCCTGGCTCCACATAAGGTCTGGCATGCGGTGACTGGAGTGGCCAGTTTCTGCAGGCGCCGCTTTGCCGAAATTTTTCGGCCTCGCCCTAAAGTATCGCATCTCCCGGAATTTCATCCTGAAGTTCCCCCCTCCCCTCCTCCGCAAGCTATCCCTGCAGAGATGGCCTCCGATATCAGCACTCCTGAAGTAGAGGCCAGGCCTGTGACAACCTCTGAAGTGCGGAGATTGTTGGGGCAACATGGTCCCATTCTTACCCCGGGCGGCTGGCAGCTCCCGCCCATTGAGATTCTGGATAAGGTGACCGAAGTGGAGCTAAATAGGGATGACATTGAGAAGAGAGCTCATATGATTGAGGAAGCCTTGGCCAGTTATGGAGTGGAAGCTAAGGTTGTGCAGATAAATATGGGTCCCACGGTAACACAGTTTGGTGTTGAGCCCGGTTGGGATCGCAAATATAGGGAGATAAAAGAGAGGGGCAGAGATGGCATTATGCAGATTCGCCAAGAAGAAGTATCAAAAACAAGAATAAGAGTGGATCGTATTACTTCACTGGCCAGTGATTTGGCTTTAGCTTTGGCTGCTCCCAGTATCAGAATCGAAGCTCCTGTGCCGGGGAAATCGCTGGTGGGCATTGAAATTCCCAATGCTGTATTTGGGTCGGTGAGCCTGCGCAATGTTATTGAGAGTGCCTCCTTCCAGAAGGTTAAAGCGAGATCGAAGCTGGCCATGGCGCTGGGTAAAGGTGCTGGGGGTGAGACGGTGGCGGCAGACTTGGCCCGGATGCCTCATTTGCTTATTGCCGGGGCTACCGGCAGCGGCAAAACGGTTTGTCTCAATTCCGTTATTTGCTGTTTATTGCTGCACAACAGTCCCGATGATGTCCAGTTTATTATGGTTGATCCCAAGAGGGTGGAGCTAGTCGTTTTCGATAGCCTGCCCCACTTAGTTGCCCCGGTGGTGGTGGATACCGATAAGGCGGTAAAGGCACTGCGCTGGCTTAATCATGAGATGGACAGCCGCTACCACCAGTTTGCCCAGGCCGGCGTGCGTAACATTGAGGGCTATAATAAGGAGCTGCCACCGGGGGAAGGGATGTCCTACCTGGTGCTCATCATTGATGAGTTGGCTGATTTGATGATGGTTGCCTTTGATGAGGTGGAGCATACCCTTTGCCGCTTGGCGCAATTGGCTCGAGCCACAGGTATTCATATTGTTGTTGCTACGCAACGTCCTTCGGTAGACGTAGTTACCGGACTGATAAAAGCCAACTTTCCCACGCGCATCAGCTTTGCTGTCACCTCTCAAGTAGATTCGCGTACCATTTTAGATATGGTGGGTGCGGAGAAATTATTGGGCAGGGGTGATATGCTTTTTATGCCCACTGAGGCTGCCAAGCCCAAACGCCTTCAGGGGACTTTCGTGTCTGATAATGAAATCGAGAAGCTGGTGTATTTCTGGGGTAATCAACAGAGGACAGGGATAAGGAGTGTAAATTTTGATGATGTTACCGATATCGCTCCTTCAGGGCAGAAGATAGCACCATTGCCTGATCCACTTCTGGAAGAAGCAAAACATCTCGCCAGCGAGCATAAGCATATTTCCACTTCCTTCCTACAACGTCGCCTTCGTATTGGCTATCCCAGAGCTGCTCGCCTCATGGAGTCATTGCAAGAAGCTGGACTGGTGGAAACTACTCAACCCAGAGAAGGAAAGTAAAGTTTTTAGGGGGCGGAGTTAAGTTTTATTGAAGGAGATGGTTCAGATAACTCCTCAGATGTGGTCCCATTTGGGGATGCTTCAAGGCAAGTGTTAGCGTAGCTTGTATCCAGCCTGGAATGGTGCCCGAATCGTAGTATTCCCCTTGAATTTCATAACTATATATGTGTTGTCTTGTGAGGAGACGCCTTAAGGCATCAGTCAGTTGAATCTCCCCGCCTACGCCTGAAGGAGTAGATGCTAACTCCTCGAAGATTTGGTGTGTAAGCACATATCTGCCCATTACAGCAAGATTCGAAGGAGATCGCTCTGGTTTTGGCTTCTCTACAAGGTCAACGACCTGGTAGATATTTTCTTTTATTTTCTTGGGTGTAATCACCCCATATCTTTCTATCTCATCTTTGCCTACTTGCTTCACGGCAATAACGCTGCCCTGATATTCTTGGAAAATGTGGAGCATATTCTGAAGCGCCAGCTCCCTTTCTTCAAAGAGGTCATCGGGAAGGATTAAGGCAAATGGCTCTTCGCCCACTACTGCTCTGGCAGAGAGCACGGCATCGCCCAGTCCGCGTTGTTCTTTTTGGTGAACGAAGCAGATGTTGGCCAGGTCAGGGAGATGACATATTTTCTCCAGCAAGTCATTTTTGCCTTTTTGTTGCAAAACATGCTCCAGCTCCGCATTTTTGCCAAAGTAGTCTTCCAGGGCTACTTTCTCTGGGCTGGTTACCATGATTACCAGTTCCATGCCACAATCGACAGCTTCCTCTACGGCATATTGAATAACTGGCTTGTCTACCAGAGGCAGCATCTCTTTAGGCACAGATTTGGTGAAGGGGAGGAACCTCGTGCCCCTGCCAGCAGCAACAATGACGGCTTTGCGTACTTTCATCTCTAGGCGCCGAACTTATCCAGTTTTAGAGCGTTGGCCATGGCTAAAGGCATAATTTCTACAGCAGCAAGTTGCCCCAGCCCACCATTAATGCAAGTGCTTTCCGAGAACTGAGTGACATTATCGGGGCGACACCACTTGGAGTGCAACATAAGGGGAACCGCGTGCCAGCTGTGCATGGCTAGGGTTGCCGGTGTGGAGTGGTCTCCAGTAACGATGATGACATCTGGGTTTAGCTTGAGCATGTCAGGGAGTGCCTGGTCAACTTCTTCAATGGCGTGAGCTTTGGCCTCGAAGTCACCATCCTCTCCTCTGGAATCGGTGCTCTTGAAATGGACGAAAAAGAAATCGTGATCGGCATAGTGATGCTGCAAGCTCTTGAATTCCTCAGTGATGCTGCCTCCCGTGGGGAGTATCTCCATCCCCACCAGCCCAGCCAAGCCACGATACATAGGATATGTAGCTATGGCTGCTGGCTTTAACTTGTAGATTTCGTGAAAAGATGGCATATCGGGGCGCCGGGAGAAGCCACGCAGGAGCACCATGTTGGCCAGGGACGCGTTCTTTAGCCGTTTCTTTGCCTGGGCGATAAATTCATTGGCAATTTCTGCCGTCCTCACCGCTTGTGGTGAAAGCGCTTCAACCTCTTTGGGCAGCAATCCTACTTGCTGAGGGTCGGAGTCTGTCAACTCAGGCGATAATCTCTCTCCCTGAAACAAGAGTACAAACCTATGTTCCTTTACTGGTGTCACTACTATCTTTGCATTCAGCTTGAGCTCACTTAAGAGACGGCATAATTCCGCATTCCTCTCCGTAGAAATTCGCCCCGCTCTCCTATCAGTGATGATTCCTTGGGCATTGATGGTGCAGAAGTTCCCCCGAGCAGCAATATCGCCTCTCTTAGGGGTTAAACCTATTCCCAAGGCTTCTAGGATCCCCCGTCCAACGTTATATGTGATGGGATCGTAGCCAAAGATGGCCAGATGCCCTGGTGCGCTTCCTGGTGTGATTCCTGGGCTTATAGGGTCACTGAGGCCGCATATAGACTCCCGAGCCATTTGGTCTAGATTGGGGGTCCTTGCTGATTCCAGTTCGGTCTTGCCCGTTTTGGGATGGGGCAATCCCCCCACGCCGTCAATCACTAAAAGCACTATTTTTGAAGATGATGTATGAGACAGTTTCTTGATATGCTCAAAATCAATCATTGTATCTCTTATTCACGATTTGTTTACCATTTTACCTCCCATGTCTATGTTTGACAAGCGCCCTTGACCAAGTGCAGTAGTATAAGCTAACCTGTGATGGGGTGATAATAGATGGCGCAAAAATCTAAAGAAGATGAATTGATCTTGGGAGTAGACCTGGGTGGCACGAAGATTGCCACAGCCCTGGCTAGCGCTCGGGGAAAGATTCTCGCTCGAGGCTACAAGCCTACGCTGGCGCAGGAGGGTCCCGCTAGCGTCATAGGTAACATACTGGGGGCTATGGATGAAACCATATCTCGAGGAAAAGTTGAAGCGACACAACTTTCAGGCATAGGCATTGCTGCTGCGGGTATTATCGATCCTGATAATGGCAAAGTTATCTTCTCTCCCAACCTTCCTGGCTGGCATGAGGTTCCCTTAAAGGATATCATTCAGCAGCATTTCGACATTCCCACCTATGTGGGGAATGATGCCAGCCTTGCTGCTCTTGGGGAATGGTTGTTTGGACTTAAGAAGAAAGTATCACATCTTATTTATGTCACTGTGAGTACCGGCATTGGGGGAGGCATTATCGCCGCCGGTAAGTTATACACTGGAGCCAGTGGCATCGCTGGTGAAGTGGGGCATATGACCGTAGATGTTAATGGGCCGCATTGCAATTGCGGCAATATTGGTTGTTGGGAAACTCTGGCCTCAGGCACGGCGTTAGCCAAGGAAGCCGTGAGAGAAATCACGCAAGGTAAGGAAACATCTATTATTGAGCTTGTGCAGGGCGATGTAAGCCGAATTGATGCCAAGATTATTTTCCAGGCGGCTCAGCAGGGAGATAAGTTAGCGCTGGAGCTCATCTCGCGCCTGGGATTTTACCTTGGAGTGGGCTTGGTTAACCTGGTTAATATTTTCAATCCTGAGCTGATTTTGATTGGAGGGGGTGTAGCCAAGATGGGTGATTTATTGCTCAAGCCAGCAATAAGGGTGGTTAGAGAAAGGGCTTTTACCATGGGAAAAGATGCCGTGAAGATCAAGCCGGCGTTGCTGAGGGATGATTCGTGTGTGCTTGGTGCGGTAGCCTTTGTTTTGGAGCAGCTTTCTGCCTATAGCTCAGGGTGATCCAGAATAATAGTTTGCATACTTGTAGGCAGGGAAGATTGAGTAAACGAGAGCTTTGCCCTTCCTTCTACTTCATGGATTCCCATTCTCTTCAAAAATTTATCCACAGGCTGAAGATCATCTCGTTTCTCCGTCTTGTAATGCATGGGGAAGATGAGGCGCGGGTTCAGTTGCTTCACTATTTCTGTGGCAGTATCGATGGATATCGTAGATATCTCTCCTACAGGCAAGAACAAAACATCAATGCTTCCCAGTTCTTCTACTAGTTGTGATGTCAGAGGGTGCCCCAGATCACCCAAGTGGCATAAGCTTATGCCATCAATTTCTATCACGTAAATGGTATTTTTGCCTCTTATCTTGCCCCTGTCATTATCGTGGAATGCAGCGGTTCCTGTAATGAATGTTTTTCCTATCTCATATTCTCCTGGAGTTTTAATTTGCTTGGGCTCATTAGCTATACCCTCGATATAGCTGTGGCCCGGATGGAGATGGCTTACGGTCACTATATCAGCATGAGGATTGTTGGAAAGATAGCCCATCTCAGGAGGGCAGGGGTCGTTAATGATAGTTTGCTCTTTCCCTTTGATGGAAAAGCAAGAATGTCCTAACCAAATAATTTCCACTTCTCAGGGTAAGAATAGCTTATTTGCCTTGGTTTTGTCTATATGCCAGCTAGTATAGACGAATGCGCTATTTTTAGTGTAAATTGGTGTTGTGAAAGCACTGATACAACGAGTTACCAGAGCTTCGGTGAGTGTAGAGCAGGAGGTGGTAGGTAAGGTTGGTCGAGGAATGGTGGTTTTTCTTGGCGTTGCCACGGGCGATTCAGAAGAAGATGCCCGCTATCTGGCAAACAAGATAGTTAACCTGCGTATTTTTGCCAATGAAGAGAGCAAATTTGCACTTTCGGCACTGGAAACGAAGGCAGAAATGCTTATCGTGAGCCAGTTCACCCTTTTGGCTGATGTGCGTAAAGGAAGGCGTCCCAGTTTTACAGAGGCAGCCCTTGTAGATAAGGCAAGGCAACTTTATGAATTCTTCGTTGAGCAGGTTCGCTTCACCGGGCTTAAGGTAGAGGCAGGTATTTTTCAAGAGCATATGCTCGTGAGAATTGATAACGATGGGCCGGTAACCATCCTGGTGGAGAGTAAGAATCGCCAGAAAATCAATTAATTGCACCCGCAACTTATTGCAACAATTTTCCCATTCTGTTATAGTTCGCCCCAAATGAGCTGCCATAAAGTACTCCAGGAAAAGGGTTATAGGCTTACCCCGCAGCGCATGCTGGTTATCGAAGCTCTTCACAATGCTGATAGCCACATCAGTGCTGAGGAGATCTATGAGCAATTACATGCCCGCTATCCCTATAGCAACATTTCCACTGTTTATCGCACTTTAGAATTATTGAAGGAATTAAACTTAGTCACGGAAACTGACTTTGGTGATGGGCGTGTCCGCTATCATGTTGCCGAAAAGAGCCATCACCATCATTTGGTCTGTCGCAAGTGTGGCAAGGTAATAGATTTGGAGGAATCTGTATTATATCCGCTAAAGGGTGCTTTGCTTCGCGATTACGATTTTGAGGCTGACTTGAGACACATGGCTATAGTGGGAGAATGTGGCGAATGCCGCAAGGACAAGTAAATTTTTTACTTGCTTTCTGCAATTAATTGCAGATGCATAAAGTATCAAAAAGAGAAATTATGAAAGGAAAACTTCTACTGGGCATCTTGGCAATACTGCTTACTGTAACTCTACTCCTACCTTTATCCTGCGCTCGCCCATCAGCCGATGTCGTGGCAGGGAGCTCGCTCATAGCCAGCATTGTTCAAGATGTAGCTGATGGCAAACTAGAAGCTCGTACCCTTGTACCGCCGGGCATGTGCCCCGGACATTATGATGTAAAGCCGGGTGATGTTGAGACGTTAGCCAACAGTCAAGCTCTCATCATTCACAAGTGGCAGCAAAATATGAAGAATGTGACCGGCCTTGTCGAAGCTGCCAATAATCCAAATCTTATTATCGAGGTTATCGATGTCAAAGGAAACTGGATGGCCCCCCCGGTTCAAGCTGAAGCTGTAGATAAAATCGCTCAGGCTTTATGTAAAATAGATGCTGAGAACGCAGCATACTATCAGCAGAGAGCAAAGGAACGGGAGCAAACAATCTCAGCCAAAGGCAAGGAAGCGCAGAATAAGTTGCGAGGGGCAGAGATAGGAGAGGTGAAGGTGATTTGCTCTGAAATGCAGGTGGGATTTGCAAAGTGGGCTGGCTTTGATGTCGTGGCTACCTATGGTCGGCCTGAAGAAATGAGTGCGGCAGAAGTGAAAAGACTGATGGATGAGGCTAAACAGGCAGGCGTGGCCTTGGTAATTGATAACCTACAGAGTGGAGATGTGGCGGCAAGCAAAGCCATGGCAAAAGATATCGGAGCTGTTCAGGTAACCATATCCAATTTCCCTGGTGGGTTTGAGAAGACCGAAACTTGGGAGAAAGCAGTAGACAAGAATGTTGATTTGCTGCTCCAAGCTTTGGCCCAATGGAGGCAGCATGGATGATGTGGTCATCAGCATCAAAGATGCCATAGTTTCTTATCGAGAAGATGTGGCTTTACAGAGTGTTTCCTTGCAGGTAAGGAAGGGAGAATTTATCGGCATCATTGGACCCAATGGCGCTGGCAAAACCACTTTGCTCACGGTGATCAATGGGTTAGGCAGGCTGGTTCATGGTCAAGCTTGTGTACTGGGAATGGCGGTGAACGGAAGGAATAGCATTAAATTGAGAAAGCGCGTTGCTTATGTGGCTCAAGTGGAAAATATTGACCCTAGATTACCTATCAGTGTCAGAGAGACAGCGATGGTGGGTTGCTATGGTCGCCTGGGGCTATTTCATCGGCCGACGAAGGCTCAATGGCAAAATGTAGACCGCACGCTAAATTTGGTTGGTATGTCTCATCTTTCCCAGCGCCCTGTAGGACACCTCTCTGAGGGTGAATATCAAAGGGTGGCTATTGCCCGGGCTTTAGTTCAACAGCCCGAGATTTTCCTCCTTGATGAACCTACGGCTTCCATAGACCCAAAAGCTCAGAGGGAAATCTTGGACTTGATACAGCTTATCCATAGTCAATATCACGTGACTACTCTGTTAGTCACGCATGACATTGGAACGTTACCATCCATGTGCCAACGGCTTGTCCTGATGAAAGAAGGGAAGATATGGAGAGAAGGAAGCTCAGATTTGATGCTTGCGGAAGAGACCTTAAATCAGCTATATGGCGCTCCGATATCGGTACCTGCTAAGCCGGAGGAGGATAAGCTCCTGCGCTACGAATAGTAAAGAGAATGGGTTTATCTATTCTTCACTACCAGTTTATGCAAAATGCCATCCTTGCTGGGCTGTGTGTTGGTATAACATGCTCCATTGTCGGCGTCTTTGTAGTCACCATGCATCTCTCTTTTATCGGAGTATGTATCGCTCATGCTGCTTTTGCCGGTGCTCTCCTCGGTGTTTGGCTGGGATTCAACCCATTAATTGGTGCTTTATTCTTCAGCTTAGCTTCAGCCGGTATTATTGGTCCCATGGCTGACCGTGGGGAATTAAATCTGGATACTTCCATAGGTATCGTTTTTTCCCTAATGCTGGGGCTGGCTTTTCTGTTCATGGGAATGATGCCTGGAGCCAGGACTGAAGCCCTGAGCTTATTCTGGGGAAGCATACTGACGGTCAACCGAGAAAATTTGATTTTCCTTGCCACAGTGACAGTCGCAATAGTTGCCTTGATGCTTGTCTTCTACAAGGAAATTCAGGCGGTGATTTGTCATCGTGAGGTAGCTTTAGCTGTAGGTATCCCCGCAACCTTGGTTTTCTATGGCTTATTATTCTCTACAGGAGTAACCATCACTGCTTCCCTGCCGAGTATCGGGGGACTACTTATTTACAGCCTGATTCTCAATCCCGCTGCTGCTGCTTACCAGCTTACTTATAGCTTAAAGCGAATGCTTTTCATCGCTGTTGTCTTCGGCATCCTTTCTTGCTGGGCTGGCGTTGCTGCTTCTTATTTGCTGGATCTCCCTTCAGGAGCCTCTATTGTGATAATTTCATCTGTTATTTTTGGCTTGGCGATAGCATTCTCTCCCAAGAGGAAGGTGAAAAAATGGCAACAGGTTCGGGTAAAATAGCTATGAAACTTCAGGATTATTTTGATAGCTTGGCTCCAACCTGGGACAGGGAGATTAGATGGGAGGGAGTAAATTGCCTCAAGAACATTGTTCAAGAACTGGAGATTGAAACGGGAAGTTATGTACTTGACATTGGCAGTGGCACAGGCATCCTCTCGCCTTTTCTAACCGAAGTGGTAGGTGAGGAAGGGCGGAGTATAGCGCTGGATTTCTCGCGAAAAATGCTTCTAGAGGCCAGAGCCAAGGATTCCTTCGCAGTCACAGATTGCATTCAAGCGGATGTTAGCGCTATCCCTTTATGTGATAACTGTGTTGATTTAGCTCTATGTAATAGTGTATTTCCCCATTTCGGCGATAAGGCTAAGGCATTAAGAGAGATAGCCAGAGTGCTTAGAGATGGTGGCAGGTTAGTTATCTGCCACACTATGAGCCGTGAGAAGCTTAAGCAACTGCATCGATCTATTGGGGGGATAGTTGCTAATGACTTCTTGCCTGATGAATTTAAACTGAAAGAGATGATGGAACGTGCCGGTCTGGCGATAACCTGCCTGGAGGATAGCCCCAAACGATACTTGCTTACTGCTAGGAAGGCAGCTTGAATTCTACAAATTGGAGGAGGTTTAGCAGTGCCTTCGGAAGTTGATAAATGCTCTCCAGATTTTATT
>JAYENW010000014.1:0-10516 GCA_034722275.1 Chloroflexota bacterium
TAGTTTCAGATATTTTCTCCGTTCGTTTATGCTCATCCTTTCGTTGCTCGGCATGATCCTCCCTCAGTAACATTTTTATCTGAGTGAATCATACCCCTCTCGGTAACATTTTAGATGAGTGAATACGCCAGCTTGACTTTAGCTTGTTTGGTTGCTATAATAGTTTTGTCAGGTAAATTGAGAGCGAGGCTTACTTGACAAGGAGGGAAGGCATGAAGCAGAGACAGGTCTGGTTATGCCAATGGTTCTTTCCCAGTTACCGCTCTTTACCGGCGTAGGGAAGGGTAGAAGTTAGAAGATTGGAATATGTTGGTAGAGAGCAATGGGAAGCCCTGAGCTCTTCGTTGAAATATAAGGCTCTGGAAGGACAGGGCAAGAGATGTTCAGCCTGAGGCTGAAGGTGAAGAGTAAGGGTGAGTGTGAATTGAAAAAGGGAGCTCCTGAAAATAGGAGCTCCCTTTTAGTTTAGTATCTTCAGCGTTAGTATATCTCTGATTATCTGAATAAACGAAAGATAAAATTCAAAACAATAGTGAGCAAAACACTGATTACAAGACAGGTCATTAACGGGAAGAAAAAACGGAAGTTTTCTCCCTGCACAAAGATATCGCCGGGAAGTTTTCCCAGAAAAGGAATGCGCTGCCAAAAAATCAACAGCAGCCCCAAAAAGACCAGGAAGGCTCCTGCCAGGATTATGAACTTACCAATTCCTTGAGGCCGCACAACATTAATTTTATTTTATACAAAATTAAGTGGCAAGTACGCGTACGGATATACTTTTTATAGTATCTGTTACCTGCAACGCAGGTTTTGCAGGTACTTCGTTGATAAATTATAATTTCAGCGGTGAACTTTCCTTTTGTCATGATTAAAAATGAGAAAGTACAATGAATGCCCGGAGAGGCGCATGTTGGAGCCGTTGTATCTTAAATTATATCGTTCTGGTGAGCTTGAGCGCAGAGTGGAAGTATTGGAAGCGCGACTGGCATCGTGTGACATTTGTCCCCGGGGATGTCATGTTAACCGTCTAAAGAATGAGTGGGGTTTCTGCCACTCGGGATATTTACCTGTAGTTTCTGCAATCTGTGACTATCATGGAGAGGAGCCAGTAATTTCGGGCAGCAGAGGTACTGGTGCTATCTTCTTTGGTAATTGCAATATGAGATGCGTCTATTGTCAAAACTATCAGATAAGCCAGAGTCCACAGCATGAGATTTCTAAAGAGATGGATTTCCATACGCTGGCTCAGCAGATGATATATCTTCAGGATGATCTGGGATGTCATAATATCAGTTTTATTTCGCCTTCCCATTTTGTGCCTCAATTAGTTCGAGCAGTCTGGGAAGCGGTACCTATGGGACTCAGGGTGCCCATAATTTACAATACTAATGCCTATGATTCCCTTGAATCTCTCAAGATGCTAGATGGCATCGTGGATATTTATTTACCTGATTTGAGATATGCTTCTGATATCTGGGCAGCAAAGCTTTCCCATACTGTTGACTATGTAGTGCGAGCGCGCCAGGCTATCCTGGAAATGTATCGGCAGGTGGGAGATGAGCTGATATTGGATAGTTCTGGATTGGCGCGGAGAGGATTGATTGTGCGTCACCTGGTTCTCCCCGATGACTTGGCAAGCAGTCGAGAATCTCTCACTTGGCTCGTTCACAAAATTTCTCCCAGAGTCACTGTGAGTATCATGTCTCAATATCATCCAAGTTACCTGGCTCGGGAGATGCCGGAATTGCAACGCAAGATATCTCTGTCAGAATATTCCTCTGTTCTGGAGATAGTTGATGAACTGGGGTTGGAAAACGGCTGGGTTCAGGAGATGGATGCTGCAGAAAGTTATTTGCCACATTTCGAGAGTGAGGGGCATCTCCTTTTCTGTAGCGAATCAGATAAGCTGGCTCAAGGTAGGAGATGAGCTAAAATGTCCTGCAGTATTTTGCTGCGATTTTCCCTGGTTACCACAAGAGTTCTAACTTCAGGGTGAGATTTGATTTGATCAGCAAAGGGATGGGGATTGAGCATTATGGTACCCAGAACTTTTTTATCGCTGTCTATGGCTTGCACTACCATCTCCCTGAATTGCTGTGATAAGAGTTCCATCTTACCAATTTCATCGATAACAATTAAATTCTTTTCCTTCAGTGCTTGATGCAGAGCACAAACGCCAACTTTCTCGAGGCTATCTATATCAACTTTGTATTTGCTTACCTGATGGGGGCTCTGGATATCAACATGTGCCAGGATTGTCTCCTGACCGTTGAGGGTAACGATTTTAAATCCCTGCCTTATTCCGCCAGTTCGTATTTCCTCGGTATAAAAGCCGCCGCTTTTGGTCTTTGCCTGGCTTAGAGCTTCCTTAATGAGTGCCGTTTTGCCCGTGCCTGGCCTGCCAGTCAGGAGGAGCACCTTTTTCATCACTTTGTTGTCTGGCTCTTCCCCTTTTCTTTGAGCTTTCTCTGGCGCCGACGATGCTTTAAGGCAGCCACTCTCTTTTTCTTATTCATATTGACATTCCATTTTAACCATCTTAATACAGAGTATATCTTTCCCTTATGTTATTTGAAAGCCTGGCCAGCAACTCCAAGGCCAGGCTTGCTGCTTCTGGCGACATGTTTGCCAGTCCGCAGGAGGGGGTTATTAACCCTTGCTCCATAATTTGCCTGAAGCTAATGTCGTTCCTGGTGAAAGGAGCCATAGCCTCTCCAAGCCGGTCATAAAGGCTGGACAAGGATTCCTTGACTAAGGCTTCCTCATTATTGGGAACTATTCCCCAGGCAATGATACCCCCGCGGCTAAGAAAAGACTTTACTTCATTGGGATAGAGGCTGAGGGAAGTGGCTTGGGTATAAGCATCGAAGCTGAGGATGTCCATTGTGGTGCCTAGGAGCAGTGACCAATCAGTATTGCCACAGCAGTGTACACCCTTCAGACCTTGTATTCCCTGGAACACTTCATCCAGTAAGGCGGTTACTTTTTCGTAAGGTATGGAAACAAATGCTGAGCCTAAAGATACCATGTACGGTTCATCCACAAAAATGATGGTATCAGGTGTAAGTTGTCTTAGCGCATTTTCCTGCCAGGAAGCTTTCAATCTTAAGAATTTCGCTGCAATTTCAGCCAAAGTATCATCATAAAGGATAGCTACGCCGTCTTGATTGGTAACTGTAAGCCCCCAGGTGACGGGACCTGTTATTTGCCCTTTAACTGTATTTAGTTTTTCATTTTGGGAAAGAAATGCGTGAAGCCCCGCAGCATATTCAGTGGAGACACTATATTTGTCGAAGTTTTCTGTCTGGCAATCAAGATAAATTCGTTCCAGTTCGGTTTCGAAATTTCTCCCCGGCTCGATGTGGATTTTATCTCCCTCTATGATTATCCCAGGAAAGCCTTCGCTGAACTGAATATTCATGCTCTCCTTGGAAGAACGATTTGGTAGCTGTGGCCAGGCGGGAACATCGGGAAGAAATTTCATTATCAAGGAGCAAGCCTCATCTGGATTCGTGTGGGGCATACTGCCAATGGTTGTTGGCAAACAACCAAAATTTAGCCTAGGTGACATTTTCTTTGTTCTTGAGATATTTTCCTATGATTGGGTCTAAATCTCTCTTTGCCTTATCAGATATATACTTTGGTGAGGTGGCGATAGCAGTTTTGAGAGCAGTAGCACAAATGCAATCTCGTTTTTGCGGTATCATTGGAATCGCCAGCTTCAGGATTTCTCTGGCAGCATTCACGCTTTTCTTCAAATTAGTCAGGATCATTTCTGCGGTTACAGAGGCGTAATTTGGATGCCAGCAATCATAGTCGGTAGCAAATCCAAGCATGGCATAGCATATCTCAGCTTCTCTGGCCAGTTTGGCTTCAGGCGAACCTGTCATTCCGATAACATCAACACCCCAGGAGCGATAAAGATGTGATTCGGCTTTGGTTGAGAATTGTGGTCCTTCCATTGCCAGGTAAGTGCCTCCTTTATAGGCCGTAGCTCCTGTTTTGATGGCTGCCTCAAATAAAACTTGGCTTAAAATGGGACAGAATGGCTGTGCAAAAGAGATATGTCCCACCACGCCATCAGTGAAGAAAGTGCTCGGTCTGCCTTTGGTGAGGTCAATAATTTGGTCAGGAAGAACAAAATGAAGCGGCTCTATCTCTTCCTTGAGGCTGCCTACGGCATTTATAGAGATGATTCTCTCTACCCCTAGGGATTTTAAGGCATAAATATTGGCCCTTACCGGTAGATTGCTGGGGCTAATGCGATGCCCTTTACCATGCCTGGGTAGAAAGGCAACTCCTATTCCTTCAAGCTTGCCCACAGTGATAACATCACTGGGCTCACCGAAAGGAGTAATTAGTTTCACCTCTTCTACATCACTCAATTCCTTCATCCTATAAAGCCCACTTCCCCCAATGATTCCAATTTTTACCTTCACCATTAAGTTTCCTCCATTCCAGTCTGGTAAGTGTCACCCTTGACTCAGGTAACTTAAATTCAAATTATATCAAACATTACTGTAGTTTGGGGAAATGCAATGCTTGGGCAAGTTCCTCAAACCTGGGAGATTCCTTCCCAGGCAGGCAATGGTGAGGTATAATTATGCAGTTTAATAAATAAGATTGGAGGGATTAGCTATGGAATACAAAAATCTTTTATTTGGGGTAGAGGATAACATTGCTACAATTACACTGAACCGCCCCAAGGCACTGAATGCTCTCAATACTGAAACGATATCAGAGCTTGGTGATGCGATCAGCAAGTGTGAAGCAGATGAGAATATTAGAGTTGTCATTCTGACAGGGGCAGGTGATAGAGCATTTGCTGCCGGGGCTGATGTTACCGAGTTTCAGGGTAAAAGCCCCAAAGAGATAATCCCTTTTATAGAGCGAGGGCACAATGTTTTTAGACATCTAGAGATTATGGGGAAAGCGACGATCGCAGCAATTAATGGTTATGCCTTGGGAGGTGGAGAAGAGCTTGCCATGTGCTGCGATGTCAGGTTTGCCTCGGATAAAGCAGCTTTCGGTCAGCCAGAGATTCTTTTGGGCTTTATTCCTGGTTGGGGAGGGACACAAAGACTGGCTCGTCTCGTTGGAACAGGGAGAGCGAAGGAAATGGTCATGAGTGGTGATAGAATTACAGCACAGCGTGGTTTTGAGATGGGGTTAGTCAACCGGGTGTTTCCTGCTGAAGATCTTATGGTGGAGACAAAGAAATTTGCTGAAAAACTGGCTGAAATGCCTCTCTTTGCTATGAAAATGGCAAAGTATGCCATCAACTATGGCTATGATATGGCTCTAGATAACGCTAGAAACTTGGAGATTCAATGTTTTTCGCAATGCTTTAGCACTGAGGATTCAAAAGAGGGTTTGGCTGCTTTTCTGGGAAAAAGAAAGCCAAAATTTACTGGAAAGTAGTTAGAGACTATTTGCCTTGTCATAATAGGCTTGCTAAACTCACCCTCAAGAGCGGGAGTAACTCAGTGGTAGAGTTCCTGCCTTCCAAGCAGGGTGTCGCGGGTTCGAATCCCGTCTCCCGCTCCAATTGAACTGAAAGCGCGATTTTCTAGATACAAAATCGGTGAGAAAACCGCAAGAAGTGTGGTATGCCACCACGCTATGCTCAGACTAACCTTTTCCCCGATGAATTTGCTCACCTTGTAGAAAGTGCCGGTTTTAAAATAGGGGAAGTTGAACTCATAGGAAATAGAAGAAAGGCGTTATATCTAAAGGGCAGAAAAGAATGAAAATGACAGCACATGATAGCTTAAGGCTGTCAGGTAACAAAAGTCCATCGTGTTTAGTTAACTACCAAGAGTGAAAAGTTCTCGATGGTGAGCCTTTATGAGCAAGAATGTGAGGCGCGACAGGACTTCACTACGCTAAACCCAACTTGAAAAAGGGTAGTCTCTAATGTAGACTGATAGTCTGAAAATCTTTCTTGTGCTAGAGTGGGCTCGTAGCTCAGTGGCAGAGCGGCCGGCTCATAACCGGTTGGTCGTAGGTTCGATCCCTACCGGGCCCATAGCTAAGTTGACATAATGTTGCAAGAAAGATTTCACCGGCCAGAGTTGGGTAGGGGATGGTATTTGTGGTGGGTTTCTTCAGCATATCGATCAGATGTGTGAACATAGCGGGTAGTGGTATCGAGAGATTCGTGGCCTAGGAGAATCTGGATGGCTGCAGGATTAGCACCTTTTTCAGCAAGGTAAGTGGCGAAACCGTGCCTCAGGGAATGTGCTGAGGTGGGCACATTGATCTTCAATTTTTCTCGGTATCTCTTGATTCTTTCTTGAAGATAGTTGGTAGAAATTCTTCTTCCGGGTTTAGTTACATTTCTGCCGGCATAGGGGATAAATAGCATGGGGCAGTTATCCTGGCGAGTATTGAGGTATATTTCCAGATGTTGCTTGGCTCTGAGGGTCAAGTAAACGAAGCGCTGCTTTCTGCCTTTACCCGTGATGAAAATCCGGCCACTGCCATCAATCTGGCTACGCTTGAGGTTACAAAGCTCAGAAATGCGCATGCCAGTGGCGAATAGAACCTCTAACATAACTCGATTTCTTAAAGCAGCTCTAGGATTTGATTCCAGGGTACTTGGAGCTTCAATCAATCTAATCAAATCATCAAGTTCAGCTACCTGAGGATGTTTACGACCCGTTTTGGTTAATTTGACTGCTTCTGGGGGTATTGGGCAGGGATAATCCATATCAATCAGATAACGCAGATAGGAACGCGTAGCGGAAAGCATGCGGTTTATGGAACGGGAATCAAGTTGTTTTTCAATTTGATTGCTCAACTTGGCTGTTTTGCGGTCGCGCGAAACCAGATATGCTTTATAGTAGGTGACAGTGCGCTTACCGACTTCATCAAACTTGATGTTACTTTCGTCCAGGAAATTACTGAAAATATCTAAATCGCGTTCATAATTGTATATTGTCTCAGGAGAATACTTGTTGGCCTGTAAGTTTAAGAGAAAGTCATCAATGTGTGGCAGCATTTCCTTTAACTCCTTTGATTGAGTGTAAGGGATATTATACTCAATCAAATCAAATCTGTCAACTCTAACTTTTTCCCAGCTTTTTCTCCACTGAATTTACTTTGCTCTTCATACTTTGCCTTTTATCCCGGCGTTCATCAATTTTGATTGTGGTTATTACCCTCATAATCCCCTGGCCTAAGATTGCTTCATGCATTTTCTTAGTGACTCTTAGAATACCATCCAGGTCACCTTCTACAACTGTTCCCATCGGTGTTAACTCATACTTGATATCTTTTTCCTGCTGCAGGATTTTGATTGCCATCGCTACATACTTGCTAACTGATGAGGTTTTCGTACCTAAAGGAGCAATGCTTATGTCTGCTATGACCATTTTCACCTCCGTCTATGAGAATTGTTTTTAGCCCTCCTTTTATTTACAGCTTACCAAACTGCCTGAAAAGGACATCTTGCGTTATAATACACTATTATAATATTAAACTTTATTAGGGAATAGGATGGCGAAGGTTATTGTTTCTACAGGTAGAGGTGGAAGTGGGAAAACCACTTTCATTGCCCTGGCTACTAAGTATCTCAGCTCTTCTAGTTACCCATCGTTAGTTATTGATCTTGATGGTGACCAGAGCCTTGCTGATATGCTCGGCATTGATTTGGAGAACAAGAATGTGAAAACTATCTTGGACGTTCTTTTTGATCTACGGAAAGGCAAGGCTTATGAAGAGCTAAAGTCAATGCCCATGCCACAGAAGATAGAATATCTATTGCATAGCGATTGTGTTTATGAATCGGGGAAGTTTGACTTGATTACCTTGGGAGTAAAATGGACAAGTGGCTGTTATTGCCTACCCAACGATTTGTTAAGAGGAATTATTCCCGGGATGGCTCAGAGCTATGGATATATGCTTGTTGATACTCCAGGCGGATTGGAGCACCTGAACAGGAAAGTGGTATCAGAAATAGATGATTTGTTTGTTGTACTTGACCCTTCTTTGAAAGCTATAAAGAATGTGCAAAGGACTCAAAAACTTACTAGCGACATAGGGATTAAATATAAAAACTTCTATCTAGTATCAAATTATAAGTTTGGCTCGGATTCAGAGAAACTTGTTGAGCATATAGATGGGGCTTCATACTTGGGTAAGATAGGTTACGACACTGATGTAGAGAATTATAACTTGCTGGGGAAATCATTGCTGGACTTACCAGAAAATTCACCAGCTTATTTGTCTGTCGTTCAGATATTAACAAAAGCAGGTTACAAAACTAACTGAGCCGTAACAACTTTCCCTTGAATGGGGTTGAGAATTCTGTGGCTTTTGAGAAAACTATCAACATTGCGGCATATTTGAAACGGAATGAATAAGAAGGATTTTCCCTGCAAAGTAGAGTTCTTGCCTTTGCAAAAGAGTGCTGTTGTTCCCTATGGTACCACAATTCTTGATGCTGCTGTTAAAGCTGGCGTAGAGATAGATGTTCCTTGTGGAGGTCAAGGACGCTGTGGCAAATGTCTTGTCAGGATTGAAAGAGGCAAAGTCAACCACAGTGATAGCCCCTATCTTAGCAAGGAACAGATTCAGCAAGGTTGGGTCTTATCCTGTGTGACCGAAGTAGCCAGTGCTCTTGTCATTTCTATACCCAGTAAGCAGGAACAAGCCAGGGTAGCTAGTGGAATTACCGCCACTAAAGAAGCTGCTATGCTTCATCTGGATTGGGCTTTAACACCACCGGTATCTCAGTTTTATGTAAAGTTACCCCCTCCTGACTTAACAGATAACACTGCTGACTTTGAGCGATTGAAAGCTGTGGTGGTAGCTAAATACCAAGTTGAAGACTTCGATATAAGCCTGGCTTTGTTGCGTAAACTGAGTCAAAACTTGCGCAAGGCAAACTGGCAGGTTACTCTTACTATAGATACTCGAGGGCAGGAAAGAAGCGCCTGCCTCATTGATATCCATCCGGGTCATAAAAGGCAGCCATCTCTTGGGGTTGCTGTAGATATTGGCACTACCAACGTTGCCGCCAGTTTGGTTGACCTTAATTCAGGACACATTATCAATCAAGTATCATCTCTGAACAAACAGAGAGCTTGTGGAGAAGATGTCATCTCCAGGATCATTTACAGTGAACATAAGGGAGGGGTAAGGCACCTCAATAAACTGATAATACAGACGATAAATGATTTGCTGCATAAATTGGTCCTCCCCTCTTCTTTAAGAGATGAGAATAGTCACCTTAAAACGGCGGATATACAGTATATGGTGATGGCAGGTAATACTGCTATGATTCAACTTTTGTTATCCCTTCCTCCGACTCATATCAGGCAAGAGCCCTATATTCCCACAACTACTCATTTTCCTCTGGTTAAGGCTGGAGAAATGGGAATTAAGATTAACCCTGAGGCGTCTATCTACTGTTTTCCAGCGATTGCTGCCTATGTTGGAGGTGATATTACTGCTGGTGTATTAAGTTCACGCCTGTTCCAGGCTGATGAATTAACTCTCTTCTTAGATATTGGGACTAACGGTGAAATTGTCCTGGGCAATTCGGATTGGATGGTGGCTTGTGCCTGTAGTGCAGGGCCTGCTTTTGAAGGTGCTGGTGTCACCTGTGGCATGCCGGCAAACATGGGTGCTATTGAAGATGTAACTATAAATTCACATACTCTGGAACCCACTATTAAGGTGATTGGCGATAGCTCTCCCCTGGGAATTTGTGGTTCGGGTATGATAGCTGCTTTGGCTGAGATGCTTAACACCGGGGTTATAGATAGATCAGGTAATATCAAGCATGAAATATCATCTACTCCGCGCATTCGATCTGGTGAGCATGGCGCAGAATATGTCCTTTGTTGGGCTTCGGACTCAGCCTCTAACAAAGATATTGTTCTCAACGAAGCAGATATTGATAATCTTATCCGTACTAAGGCGGCTATTTATGCCGGAATCGTGGTAATGCTTAAAAAGGTGGGCATCTCGGCAGCGGGAATCGAGCAAGTGCTTATTGGAGGCGCCTTCGGACAGCATATAAATGTGGAAAGAGCTATTCAAATAGGGCTTTTGCCTGATATTCCCTGGGGAAAATTCTATTTCCTGGGTAATACCTCTCTCGCTGGTGCCTATAATGTTCTTCTCTCTCATCAAGCTCAACAGGAGGCGGGAAAAATAGCTCAAAAAATAACTTATCTGGAACTTATTGCTGACGACACGTTCATGAGTGAATTTACAGCAGCATCGTTTTTACCTCACACAAATCCTGATTACTTCCCCTCTGCAAAGTCAAAGCCTCAAGCGTGATATCTCTTTCATTTTCCGTGACTTTGAGCTAAGGATAAAAAAACTTCTTTTATATGTGTAAGGGGAAATCAAAGCGAATTGCTTAATTGAAAAGTAGGCCGTACAGGATTCGAACCCGCGACACCCTGATTAAAAGTCAGGTGCTCTACCAACTGAGCTAACGGCCCATGATTGTATAAAAATGAATGAATATGTATTTTCTACTTTGTTAAGATATTGG
>JAYENW010000015.1:0-10260 GCA_034722275.1 Chloroflexota bacterium
CTTGATTATTGCTCCCCTTCTCTCCTACATGGGCACCGGGCTCAAGGTGGGTCAGATGCACGAAGAGAAGACGCAGGAGCTTTACGCCGCCGACGCTGGGGTGGAGGACGCCATGTGGCAGATACAGCATCTACCTGATTCCCTTCCAGAGAAGCTTGAAAACACGGGTGACTCATACATCTACTCGGAAGATGAGCAGCCCTTTGTGAATGAAATGAGCGTTGCCGTTACCATACAACGCACAGAGATGGACGTATTCAAGGTTCTGTCCACTGCCGGCGGTACTGAGGTTGAATGCTTCATCACCGCAGTCTTTGGTGATTATTCCGACGTCATGGACAACGCAATCACCAGTCAAGGCGATTATATCCTGAAAGGCCCGACAACTGTTGACCCCCCAGAGGGAGAAGAGCACGGGCCTGTAAAGAATTATACCGGGGACTGGCCTTCACCTGAGGAGCTTTCTGAATGGTATTCAAGGGATGTAGATAAAGATAACCCCTGCGATCAGGACTTTATTGACCTTGAGGGTAGCGATACTACTATAGGTCCACTTTACGTGAATAGCGACTTTTCCATCTATAACTCCAGTAATACTGAAGCAACCTTAACGCTTATAGGGACTTTATATATTACCGGTGATACCTTGATTGGAAAAACCGGGAAGGATTTCACTCTCAATCTTAACGGGAATACGATATTTGTTGAAAGCGATACTGCAGGTAGCCAGTATGCTCTGGAAATTGGCGGTAATTGCATTATTGACGGCTCGGGGTGTATCATTGCTGTTGGTGACATTCTATTTAAACCAGGGTTGAACTCTACTTCTTTCGATTATGTTTTTGTCATGTCTGTGATAGGCAAAACTTATATGCAGCCTAACGGTGATTTTTATGGCACCTTAGCTGGTAGCTCAGAGGTTGAAATACAAAATGGTGACTTCCATTGGACTGATCCCTCTGGGGTTGAAGGTGGGTTGAACGTGCCTGGTGGTGGGGGCGGCGGTGGTGCTGAATGGAAAACTGCTGCCTGGCAGATAAGCTAGCAATAGCAGTTGCCAATGAGATAAGCGTTTGATTCCGTAATGGCGGGGTTTATCCCCGCCTCACCGACCAATATAATACAGGGGCGAAGTGGAAACTTCGCGAGTCAGAGTTGTGTATTCCTCCTGATTTAGCAAAGCCATTTGGTCAGCCTGGATTACCTGAATGTAGTGCAACCCTTTAGGGTCGTGCGTATCAGGGATTGAGTGTAAGGATGCCTTGCTTAAAGTCGAGCCCGATATTGAACTGGCGCAGGAAGTTCAATCCAATAACGCCATCAATGCCGTGCTCCTCAGGGAGGGTATAGATAAGGACATCGAGGTTATCAACTTTAGCGTTAGCCAGAGCGAAAGACTTGAGGGTGACCTTGGGAGCAATATGGTGCTGAGAGGCATCGCCAAAGGAAGCCGTCTCTGTAACTTGTCCAGGGTCGAAGCCAACCTGGATTGCTGCTGCCTCAGAGATGATGGTATAGGAGGAGCCGGTATCAAGTGCCAAAATAAATATATGTCGGCTCTTGAATTCAAGGCCACATTCAAAGAGCAAAATAGCGGCATCGGGGTCGAAGGGGATTTTGCTCACAAAACAACTGCCATGCCCTTTTTGGGTTTCGGACCTGTGTAAACGCGGTAAGTGTGATGATAAACCCCAGCCTTCTTTGCCATAAATTCATCCAAGGCAGCTCGGCTGGGACTATGAGCCAGAAGCTTACCCCTTATAGGATGACCTGATTTATCAAGTTCACAGATCTCAAACCAAAGCCACTCATCTGCATATTGCTTTTCTATCTCGAGAATATCAACTTCAGTCACTTTTTCGCTCCCGTAATCAGAGGATAACTGAGAGTGCCAGTGTTTGTCAAATTATAAAAATAAAAAGGGTTGGTTAAGACAAGAAGGAGATTTGCAAAATTGAGTAGCAGTAATTGCTGTCCTTCCCTATCTCAAATTAACCTTAATATAATCCAGCAAAGCCATTTGGCCAAGCTGGATAGCTTTACCACCCTGGCTTCCAGCTTCTTATAGCTTTAACCCGTTCAAAATCACTGTCGTTAGTAGCTATATCAGAGAGATAATTGTTCAACATACTATATAGATTTAGAGAATCATTTGTCAGTAGTGAATATTTTCGCCGTAGCTCAGCGCTTTGGAAAATAGCATCTTCCCACAACTTCTGCAATCATTAGTCTGTGTAAAACCTCGCACTACGATACTGAACAAATAACGCAATATGTTAATATGGAAAGCGCAAGATAAGCATAATATAAATTGTGGGGCATACTATGAGATATAGAGTCAATATTAAGAAAACTGACGAAGGTTATGCTATTTGGTGTCCCGGACTGCCTGGTTGCTGGTCACAGGGAGAAACAGAAGAAGAGGCACTGGAGAACATAAAGGATGCTATTCAGGCTTACCTGGAAACCGTCGAGGAATTAAGCAAAAATAAAGAGTCACGTTATGTGGAAGTAGGGTAAAATATGCCCAAGCTTCCGGGTGTAAACCACCAGCGAGCTGTTAGTGGTCTTGGAAAGGCAGGTTTCTGGATTGCACGGCAGGGCAAGCATTTCACGATGACCGATGGGGAGCGTGTTATCACCATTCCAAGAGCAAATCCGATTAATCTTATCGATTGAATATGCGCTATCTTCGTGATACACTTCGATAAAACCAAAAAGGAAATGGACAGAGTAGCTATATTTGTAGATGGAGGTGGACTTTTCCATGTGCGGAACGCGGTCTACAAGACATTCAGTAAACAACTCGATTTTGAAAAATTTTGTAGGAAACTTTGTGGTCAGCGGAGGCTTATGCGTGCTTATTTCTGTAATGCATTGCCTAGTCAGGATAAAGAACCAGATGCTTACAGGCAATCGATGAGATATATGACACGGCTCGAGTACACCCATATGTCCAAGTAAGCCGCTCATGGTTGATGTATCCACCAGATGGTAGCAGACCAGTACAAAAAGGCGTAGATATGCATGTAGCTCTCCATATGGTAAGATTAGCTTATAATAACGCGTATGATACAGCTATCTTGGTCGCTGGTGACGCAGACTTGGTAGAAGCAGTGAGAACTGTTAAGGATTTGGGAAGACAGGTGGAGTGTGTATATTGTCCAAATGTTATGTACTCCACACCACTTATCAGGAGTGCTGACGTGGGGATTGAAGTTGATATGGAATGGTTGAAGGATTGTCTAGTGGAAAAGGAAGAACCTGAATAAAAAATAAGGAGGTGCAAACCTCCTTATTTCATTTTCTTGCGGCCAGTTCATCCAGTAAATGGGTAAAACGGCTCGCACTTTTTTAATGCGATATAATAGTAAAATAGGGCTTAGAATTTGTCAATAGTTTTTCCTAGGTTTTGCCAACTTTTGCCTAGTACTTTAGTACAGGTCACTAATATTGGCGTGACATAACATTTTGCACGACCCTATACGGTTAACTGTAGGGGCGGGTTTTATCCCCGCCTCACCCACCAATATAATCTACAGGGGCGAAGTGGAAACTTCGCGAGCCAGAGCTGTGTATTCCTCCTGATGGAGCAAAGCCAAGCGGCGAGATAATGTAATAGGAAAACTCGAATGGGTGAGACCAGGATTGCTTGTGCTATAATGTAAAGGGATAGAATGAAGACTTAAAGTCGGGGCGAGTTTGCCAGAACTTCTTGTAGAGGCAACTATTACCTGACTTTAGATTGATTAGGTTAAGTAAAGCAAGTTAGTCTGATTAGATTAAGGGGAAGATAAAGATGACCAAAGTTAAAGACCTAACCATTGATGAGTTGGAATATTTAATAGAGCAAAAAATCTTAGAGGTTCTTGGTGACCCTGATTCCGGGCTAGAACTCACGGAGGAATTTAAAGAGGAACTGAAGGAGCGCTTGGGAAATCCCTCTAAGAGAATCCCTCATGAAGAGGTACTAAAAAGCTTTGCTTAAGGTTGATTGGACTGAAACAGCGATAAGAGACCTTGAAAAGCTTGATAAGCCAATAGCCCGAAGAATCTTAGCAAGGATTACCTGGTTTTCTAATAATTTTTGAAGAGTTATTCCTGAGCCTTTAACTGGTGGATTTAAAGGAGCATTCAAGTTGCGTGCAGGAGGTTGGCGAGTAGTTTATACACTGCAAGGCAAGACCATTGTAATTCAATTTGTAGGTCATAGAAAGGAAATTTACAAAATTAAGTAGCAATAATTGCTATCCTTCTCTATGTTGAACTAAGCTTGCCTAATCCAGCATAGCGAGGGGGTAAAAAGGCAGCAATAAAACACAAATAGGTGATGAACCCTAGTCGGGCACGGGTCCGACCCTACGGTTAACTGTAGTGGCGGGTTTTATCCCCACCTGAACTTTTCTGAGGCAAATTGGAAAAATATCCTGAATATCTTCCATTTGCGGAGGTGATACTTTATAATGGGGAAAAGGTCGGGGACAAGCCCCGACCCTGCGGTTGATTGTGTAGAAAAGTTAGCAGCAAGAGAGAAAGTCAGTGAAGCTCAGTAAAGCTACAAGGTGGATTTTAGCCATTGGCATTTTTGCCATTCTGCTTATCACCGCTGGTGTGATTCTCAGCCAGCAAAAGGCGGAACAGAGGAGGCTGAATTCGAATATAGATGAAGCCAATCAGATGGTCATCATGTATAGAGTTCAGCAAAAAGATTTAGAGGCTCAGAAAGAGGATTTAGAAGCGAGGCTCGCTCAAGCCGATTCACAAATTGCCACGGCTCAAAAGGAATTTCGTGAATATCCCGAGTCCATAGAAATCACTGATGCTCTATTCGACATTGCCCATGAAGCCAATGTGACTATAACCGGGCTCAGTTCTTCCTTGCCGGAGGAAGTGGAGATAAATGGTATCACCTGTCATGTCTTCTCCTTGAGTATCAGCGCTCAGGACGAAGTAATGCCGTCTGTGCTCCTTTTTACCAACAAGTTGAGCGAAAGGTTCTCCACTTCGACTATGGAATCAGTTTCCATAGTCATTATTGAAGCGAAGGAAGGAACTGAAGAAAGCGCAACGATCGATTTAGGGCTGACAATCTATTTTTATGAGGGCAAATAAGAATGGCCAGAGAAGCAACTACTATCTATATTGATGATTCAGCTATCTGGGTGCTGGTGACCAGAGGGAGGCGGCCACAAAAGTGGGCTAGCATGACTCTGGAACCTGGCATGGTTAAAAATGGCGTCATTCTTAATCAAGCTGCTGTAGCCAGCAGGGTAAGACAGTTGTGGAAAAGCCAGGGCATAGGAAGCCAAAGGGTCATCGCCGGCATCAGCGGAATCAATTGTCTTTATCGCCTCATCATCCTTCCCGAAGTGCCTCAGGAATTATTGCCCGAAGCAGTAAAGCGAGAAGCTGGCAGAGTCCTGGGAGTCCCCCTGGAGCAGCTTTATCTTTCCTGGCAGTCCTTACCTTCTGCGCGGCGCGAGACCCTGGTTTATATAGCTGCTTCACCCAAAAATGTCGTGGATGCTTTGCTCTCAACATTGCACCAGGCAAGTCTCAATCCCTATCTTATGGAATTGAAGCCTCTGGCTTTAGCCAGAACCGCTACTGAGCGCGAGGGCATCATCATTGACCTCCAGCCAGCCAGTTTTGATATCGTAATTATGACTGAGAAGATTCCTCAGGTGATACGCAGTGTTTCTGTGAACCGTGAAGATTTGACTGAGAAAAAAATTGCTCTTATCAGAGAAGAGCTTGGCAGAACAATAACTTTCTATAATTCCGCTCATAAGGATAAGTCCCTTGATTTTGATGTTCCCTTGCTGGTGAGTGGAGAACTTGCTCAGCAAGAAGATTTCTGGAAATTGCTGGTGGGCCGGCAGAAACGCCCTGTTCAGGTGCTGCCCTCACCTGTGGAAACTCCTGAAGGTTTCCCTTCAGAGCAATACATGACCAGTATTGGGCTTGCTCTGAAGGAGGTACTCCCCTCGGAGAAAGGAGCCATTGCCTATTCTGTGATTGATATCAATGCTCTTCCCGAGGCTTACCTTCCCAAACCTCGTTCCTTAGTTCAAATGCTCTTCCTGCCCACGATCCTGGCGGGCATTGCCCTGGTAGTTACCATGGGTTTCCTCGTCATGAATACTGCAGCGCATACTGCTGACCTTCAAAAGGAATCGGCGGCGGCGAACGCGCAGGTCATTTCTCAGCGTGCGCAGCTACCCGACATAGAGGGTTTGACGGAGCAGGTTTCCCTGGCTGAGACGACTGCCGCTGCTTTCACCGACACGCTCGATAAGTTCTCTGCCGGGCGTGATGAGCTTAATGGTGATTTGGCGGAGATAGATAAATCTCAGTCGGGTTTGAATAATGTAAAGCTCAACAGTGTCAGCCATGATGGTGATGTCGTCACGGTGAATGGCGTGGCTGGGGATGTGGGTTCAGCCTTGAGCTATGCCAGGAGCTTGAGAGCCAGCGGCAGGTTTGTTTGCGTTGTAATCACCAGTATGATTGAGATTGAAGGAGAGGAATTCCAGATGGGCTTCACATTGGTGCTCACTAAAGAAGTTGAAGAACCGTCCTAGCAAATTGATTTTTCGTCAGTCGCTACCCAGTACTAAGATACGCCTCAAACAAGGACTAAAAGGCTATTGCATTATGATTCATGGCGGTTTACTATAAACTGGTATGAAAGATATCATTGAGCTGCTTCATCTGGGCAAGGAAAATAATGCCTCGGATGTGCACCTGATAGTGGGATGCCCTCCTCTTTTGCGTGTGAACGGAGAACTGCAAGCTGTGGATGGGGAGTATCCCCTGACGCCCGAGGAGATAAAGCACTCTTTCACCCAGTTGACGACCAGGAAACAGAGAGATGGTTTTGAGCGCACCATGGAGCTTGACTTTGGCTATGACCTGGAAGGCGTGGGCAGGATTCGCTGCAACGCTGCCAGGCAGCGTGGAGCCATCAGCTTTGCCCTGCGTATCCTTCCCTTCGAAATTCCCACGATAGACAGCCTGGAGTTGTCGCAGAAATACAAGGACATGGCTCTCAGCCCGAGGGGTCTGGTAATAATTAGCGGGCCTACAGGAAGCGGCAAGAGCACCACCCTGGCAGCTATGATACACCATATTAATCTCAACAGGGCCTGCCACATAGTGACCATAGAGGACCCCATAGAATATACCCATCCCAATATCAAATCAGCTATCACTCAGCGGGAGCTGGGTTATGACACCCTGTCCTTTGTTTCAGCGTTGAAATATGTACTCCGGCAGGACCCTGATGTCATTCTGGTTGGTGAGATGAGGGATTATGAAACCGCCGCCGCCGTGCTCAGCGTGGCTGAGACGGGACACCTGGTGCTGACCACGGGACATGCCCCCAGTGCTACCCAGGCTATAGAAAGAGTGGTAGATATGTTCCCTCCGCAGCAGCGATATTTTGCTCAGATAAGACTGGCTTCCCTCATGATTGGGGTCTTTTATCAGACGCTGGTGCCGCGGGCTGACGGCTCCGGGAGAATAGCTGCTGTGGAAATCATGCTGGGTACTCCTGCGGTGCACAACCTGATTCGCGAGGGCAAAATTTACCAGCTTCCCAATATTATCCGCACCAGCAGCAAGGATGGCATGCAGACTCTGGACCAGGCATTGATTGACTATTACCGCCAGGGGGTTATTACCGGGGAGACACTCATCAGATACTGCAATGACCCCGATGAGGTGGAGAAGCTGGTGGGGAAAGTGGCGGTTTAAGTGAGCTGAACCCCAAGCTGTAGTTGCTCACGGCTCACCTGACACTGGCAACTGCCAGGCGTTATAATGTTAGCTGTATGTGGAAACTGGAAAGCACAGGTACAAAGGCGGGCAGATATAACCGTGACCTGGAAATATGCTGGCTGGCTGTTGTTTTCCTGATTCCATTATTCTTCAATCCTTTAAGTCACCAGGCTTTCGACTTCAATAAAGCCTTATTGCTCCAGTTTCTCGTTTTCATCATGCTGGCATTCCTGGTGGCTGACTGGCTTGGCAGCGCAGGTGACCATCATGGTCTGTCATGGCGCTGCCTCATCGCTTCTCCTCTGCGCCTGGCTATATTGGTGTTTGGACTGCTGGCAGTTATATCCACCGTAACTTCCATCACTCCTTCGATAAGCTTCTGGGGAAGCTGGGGGAGAAAATCGGGCTTGCTCACCCTGATATGCTTTATTCTGTTTTCACTGATTGTGGCGCAGCAGCTCCGCACCAGAGAGCAGTTGCTGAGGCTCATGTATGTGCTGCTGCTGTCATCAGCCATAGTATCCCTGCTGGGCATACTGGAGCATTACTTTCCGGCGGCTATCTCGCGTGACTTCTTTCATGTTGCCTACCACCGCAGAGTCTTCTCCACCACAGGCAATGCCAACTCCCTCAGGGCTTTCCTGGCCATGGTGATTCCATTTACGATGGCTTTGATAGCTATGTTATGGAACAGCAGAAAAGAAGGCAGAAATACTAAAATACTGGCTGCCCTGGGCATTCTGCTTGCCCTGCAGTTCTGGTGTCTCTGGCTGGCGCAGCCTTACCTTACCATCCTGATATTCCTCGTCTCTCCGCTGGTTTTCATCACACTGCTGGGGATAGTTAAGCGGAGAAAATCGCTGCTGATACCGGGGGCGGCATGCCTCCTGGCAATGCTGGCGGCAGGCATTGTGCTCCTGGCGCCGCTCTTGTCTGTCAAAACCGATACTGGGGTTTCTGAGACTCAGGATTCCGGAGCCGCTGTCAGCGTTGAAAGAGAAGTGGGAGCTGGCAGGTCTCTGGGGGAGAGAGTGCAGTTCTGGCGTGGGGCTGTTGACATAATACTTGAACCCCCGCAGGTTGCCTTCTGCCATGACCGGCTGCGTCCTCTGAGAACCTTTATCGGCTACGGTCCTGAGACCTTTATTGTCACCTATCAGAAGGTATTCTCCGATGAACTGAAGAGCAGTTATACTGAGTATTCCCAACTGGTAGACCGACCGCACAACCGCTACCTGTACATCGCTGCCGCGATGGGTCTGCTTGGGCTGACGAGCTTCCTGGCAATTCTGTTTTTCTTCTTTTATCTTTCCCTGCGCTATCTGCGCCGGGCGAGGTCCGACACCTATAAAATGCTGCTGGTTGGACTGATGGCGGCGATGCTGGGCTACATGGCTGACAGCCTCTTCAACCCGCCTTATCTACCACCTGAGCTTGTATTCTGGTTGCTGCTGGCTTTGCTGCCGGTGATTGGCAGGCTCATTTCGACTGATGAGCATCATGAGTTTGAAGTCCCAGAGCAAGAGGAGATTGAGCGTGTTGATGCAGCTCATCCCTCCAGGGCGAGGTCCTGTATAGCTATAGGATGCGCTGCTTTACTGATATTAACTGGACTCAGCCTCACCATCAGGCCTTTTCTGGCTGATATGGCGCTGCAGAAAGGCATGTATCTTGAGGCAAGGGGCAGCCCAAATGCTGTTTTTGCTTTCAGCAAAGCAGCGGAAATAGACCCCGGGGAGGCAGCTTACCGAATGGGGCTGGGGGCGTATAACTACAACCTGGCTTTGCGTGTCAGCAAAAAATCCTGGAAAGAAAAATGTTTTGGCTTTAGTATTGATGCCTGTGAGCAGGCGAGAGAGCTGCAGCCTTATCTGGCATACCGCTATTATACCCTGGCTCAGGTATATGGCTGCTGGGCGTATCAAGGAGACGCAGATAAATGGCTTCAGGCTTTCTCCCTCTATAATGAGGCATTGCAGCTATTTCCTGAGAACGCCGTCATAATGGATAAGTATGCGCTGGCGCTGATTGCCAGAGGGGATTTCGCCGAAGCGCAGAGAAAGCTCGATGACGCTGTCTCTTATGACCCTGATTGGCTGGGGAACTCCTTATTGTATGGTCTTATTCTGGCGCTGCAGGGAGAACAGAATGAAGCGGCGTCTCAAATCGTCATGCCGGTGTATGAGGATTCATATAACATCCGCTATTTCCCCCACCTGTGCTCTGACCTCAGTGTGTATGACATGGTGAGCACGGTGGCAAGCTCATTGCAAATCTACAGCGAAGAAGCGCCCGCTGAATGGGTTCCCCATGCCCTGCTCGGTGTTACCAGTCTCTATGAAGGAAATCTGGATGGCAGCCTTGATGAGTTCGATGCTGCTATGTCCCTGGCCCCGCTTGAAGATGCTCCCGAAGTATTTCGGGTTGTTCTGGGTCTTGGCGGACAGGTTCCCGCCTTCAAGGAAAAGCTTCCCGATG
>JAYENW010000016.1:0-9424 GCA_034722275.1 Chloroflexota bacterium
GCCATCGCACAGCTTCCCAGTTTTCTATTCCTCTGCTTCCATTCTTCATTATTTGTATCCCCAATTATATCCAACCTGATATAGCAGGCATTATGATGCACCAGAGAATTCTGGTCGTATAAGGAGGCAAGTAGCGTTTGAGGTTCAGACACCTCTGGCGATTCTATTAATAATGGTTGGTGTTAACCAGATAATGAGTATGTAGTAATGAACTGATTCAGTTCTACTAGGTACCAAGTTCCTCTCACAGTTTTTTATCGTTGTTTAGAGAAGAGTAGCGAAATGGTAGAAGCCTGGCAGTATATAACTGAACATCCAGAAAAGCTTGCAGGGTGGACTCTGGAACACCTCTGGATCACCGCTGTTGCCGTTGTGGCAGCTGTGGTTCTCGGCGTAGCTTTGGGAATCTATATCAGTGGCAGGGGTAAGCAACAAGTAGCAGATAGTGTGCTTTACTTCGCTGAGATAGCTATGACTATTCCCAGCATGGCTCTCTTTGGTTTGCTCATGCTTCTTCTCAGTAGCATGAGCTTGAAGGCTATCGGTTTCTTGCCTGCCGTTATTGCCCTCATTCTCTACGGGCAGCTACCTATTCTGCGCAATACCTATACTGCTATTCGTGGAGTCGATCCTGCAATGATTGAAGCAGGTAAAGGGATGGGTATGAGTGAGCGCCAGCTACTTCTCAAGGTTAAGCTCCCCCTGGCGATCCCTGTCATCATAGCCGGTTTGCGAAACGCCATTGTGCTGATTATTGGCATCGCAGCCATTGCAGCTATGATTGGCGCCGGTGGGCTTGGAGTACCCATATTCCGAGGTTTAAGAAATGCTCGGATGGATTTAATTATCATCGGAGGAGTATCTGTCTCCGTCCTGGCCCTTCTGGTTGATGGCCTGATGGGTAGGGTGGAGAGGTGGGTTACCCCAAGAGGGCTGAAAGCGAGGTAATGCATGATTACATTGGAAAATGTGACTAAGATTTACCCTGATGGAACTGAAGCAGTAAAAGACGTAAGTTTTAAAGTTAGCCAGGGCGAGCTCTGTATTTTGCTGGGCACCTCCGGCTGTGGTAAGACGACGACAATGAAAATGATAAACCGCCTTATCCCTGTTACTGGTGGAAAGATTTATATTGATGGCGTGGAACATACTGAGGCCAATGAAAACGAATTACGCAGAAACATTGGCTATGCCATTCAGGATATAGGGCTCTTTCCTCATATGACTGTGGAACAGAATATAGAGACAGTTCCATCGCTACAAGGCTGGTCCGAAGCCAGGCAGAGAGAAAGGGCGGAGGAACTTCTACAACTTGTGGGCCTGGACTCCACTGAGTTCATGGACAAGTATCCCAATGAGTGCTCTGGCGGGCAACGCCAGCGAGTGGGTGTTGCCCGGGCTCTAGGAGCTAATCCTCCGATATTGTTGATGGATGAGCCTTTCGGGGCCATTGATCCCATTACCAGAGTTACCTTGCAGGATGAGTTCTTGAGAATACAGCAGGAAATAAAAAAGACCATCATATTTGTGACCCATGATATTTACGAGGCGATCAAAATGGGGGATAAGATAGCCTTGATGAATAGTGGATGCCTGGTACAGTATGATACCCCAGCTAGTTTACTTTACAGGCCCAAGAACAAGTTCGTGCAAGATTTTGTTGGTGACGACCGTGCTCTCAAAGGATTGCAGCTCATCCGGGTGGAAGAGGTTATCACGGATGATGCGCCCAGGGCAAAATCGGATGAGAAAGTGGAAGTTGCTCAGGAGAGAATGCGGCAAGAGGGAACTGATCAGCTCCCAGTAGTTAACAATGAGGGAAAGTTCTTGGGATGGGTTGGGCAGGCGGACCTGGGCGCTGAAGGCATTGTGGAAGATAGCATGCAACCCTCGACTGTAACGGCTAGAAAGAATACGGTTCTCAACGAAGTTCTTTCAGTAATGTTCAGCAACGGGTTTAAAAACCTGCCCATAGTTGATAAACATAACATATTGCGGGGGGTAATAAGCTTTGACACTATACAAAGGGCGTTAAGCGAAGCTGCTCAAGAGAAACAGTCTGAATGAAGCGCTATATTGTCCTGGCGAGTCTTCTGGCAGTTCTCCTGGGAGTTACCATTTGGATTACCAACATGGAGTGGATTAAGGAAGGTGTGTATAAGCCCTTTACGTGGAGCGATTTGTTAAGTTGTACCAGGTCTCATCTTGAAATGGTGGCCACGGCGGAGCTTATCGTCATTGCCATCGGTGTGCCTTTAGGAGTCCTGGTCACCCGGGCCCGTTTTAGAAAACTTGGTACCCCTATAATTGGTGGAGCCAGTATAGGGCAATCCATTCCCAGCCTGGCAGTGATTGCTATCATGGCTTCCATATTGGGCTTTGGCTTTCAGTCAGCAATTGTAGCCCTTGTCATCTATGGGCTACTTCCAGTCTTACGGAATTCCTATGCCGGCATAAATAACATCGATCCCTCCATTGTGGAAGCTGCTAAAGGAATGGGAATGACCGGGGGACAAATTGCTCGTAAGATGGAGCTACCACTGGCGTTGCCGGTAATAATGACCGGCATCAGGATCTCCACAGTGATCACAGTGGGGACAGCGGAGTTGGCGGTGCTTGTTGGTGGTGCCGGGTTGGGCAGAATTACCTTAGCTGGAGTGTATTCCATGCAGCCCTTGACCATATTGCAGGGAGCAGCACCTACGGCAGCGCTGGCTATTATCCTTGGTTTTCTTCTGGAACGCCTGGAGAAAGCCTTAACTTCGCCAGGCCTTAAGATCGAGGCAGAGATGGCTCAGGAGGTAAAAATGTAAGAACTTTATGTTTCCCAACATGTAGGCTTAAGCTCAAATTATTTAAGGAGGTAAGTAAATGCGTAAATTAAGTGCAACTATCGTGGCGGTAGTTTTAACCCTTGTCCTGGTGCTTATGAGTGCAGGGTGTGCGTCACCAGCCAAGCAGGTAACCGTTGGGAATAAAAACTTTACCGAGCAGTACCTTGCTGGTGAGATGATGAAGCAGTTGTTGGAGGCTCATGGCTTCACAGTCAATCTGGTGTCAGATATCTCCACCATGGCTCTCAGAGAGGGAATGAAAGCTGGCGATATTGATATCTGTGCTGAGTACACGGGCACTGCCTGGATGACTCACCTTGGCCATGTGTATGAGCCAGGTGTGGACAATAACGAGCTTTATGATATGGTGAAGAATGAGGAAAGTGGCAATGGTTTCATCTGGCTGGACCCCATTTGGAACAACAATACTTATGCCATGGCTTCCTGGCCTGAGTTTGCTAAGGATAACGACATAGAGAGCCTTTCTGATCTGGCAGCGCTTTATAACTCCAGGAACGGGGAGATCGAGACTTTCGTAGACTTTGAATTTTCCACGCGCCCTGATGGACTGCCTGCTCTAGAGAAATTCTATGGCTTCGAAGTGGCTAAAGATTCCTTGATGACTGCTGCACCGGGCGCTTCGCTGCTGGGTTTAGAAAACCACGAGTGTGAAATAGCCATGGTATTCGGTACCGATGCCCTTATTGCCAAGCATGACTGGCATGTGTATCTGGACGATAAAGCCTTTTTCCCGCCCTATGACCTGTCTCCCTATGTCAGAGCGGAAATTCTTGACGAATATCCTGAGATTGCGGATATTCTCGGCGAACTGGTGGCCACCTTTCCCGGTGGAGGTGGGTCAGCTACGCCTGAAATCGTAGGTGAGGGGCAAGGGGTTTGGCAGAAACTTAACGCCAAGGTGGATATAGATAAGGTGGAGCCTGAGGACGTTGCCCACGAGTATTTGGTTGCCAAAGGCTTAATTACAGGGTGAGGTGGCTCTTCTCCAATCTAGAGAACTGATTTCCAGGTTGGTTGAATTTCACTCACTCGTGTCTCTTCTCCACTTGAGGCTACTTTTAGAATCAGTGTAGTGCAGGTCTTCAGACCTGCCAAGAGGCGAACTTGAAGATCTGCACTGCTTTTCCCAGGTGCTCGTTCTCACAGTGCGAGTGCTTATTCCTTGCTGAATCGCATTTTGATTAAAAAGGGGAGAGTAATTATGGCTGGATTCGCTGGAATTCGAAGCTCTGGCAACGGTAGCGCAGGAGTTAGTCCCCTGTTAGAGGGTATCATTGAGAGGATTAAGCATAGAGGTCAAGGTGAGACCTGGACACAACAGGTAGGCGAGGTAAATTTAGCATGCCGCGAGCTGAATGTTGGGGGAGAAGCGGAGGCTGGCTCACATCATATAGCTGATGGGAAACGTGCAGTTGTCCTTGATGGGCGCATATATAATCCAGAGAAATCAAACCTGACTGATGCAGAGATTTTGCTGCGCTTCTATGATAAATTTGGCCCCCAGTTTGCCAAGAAACTGGACGGAGACTTCGCTTGCGCTATAGCTGATAATGGTAAGTTGATTCTGGCTCGTGACGCTGTTGGTGTGAGGCCCCTCTATTACGGGCATAGCGATGGTAAATTATGCTTTGCCTCTGAGGCCAAGGGATTAGTGGATATAGCTGATGATGTTAAAGAATTCCCACCTGGTTATGTCTACTCCAGCGCGCTCGGATTCCAGAAATACGCTCCCCAGGCTGTAGAAACTCCCGATTTTGAAAGTTGCGAGCAGGCTAAGAAGGTGCTTGTTCGATTATTGGAAGAGGCGGTAGAAAAACGGATGAAGGACAATGCAGTAGGAGGGATTTTCTTAAGTGGGGGTTTGGACAGCAGCATCGTAGCCTGCATTGCTAAAGAGATAAAGCTAGATATCGAGGCATTTACAGTAAGCCTGGAGAATGGACAGGACCTTCCTCTCGCCCGGGATGTGACCCGCCGGCTAGGTATAAAGCATCATGTATATATCTTCACTGAAAAGGAGATAAGCGAGATATTACCTCAGGCTATCTACCATATGGAGAGCTTTGAGGAAAGTTGTATCCACGGAGCACTGGCTAATTTTTTGGCCTCACGATTTGTTAGCCGGCATGCCAATTGTGTTCTCACTGGCGAAGGGGCAGATGAATTTCTTGGAGGCTACGACGGTCAGTTCAGGCAAGCAAAGAACCCTGAGGAAGTTGCCGGTGTGGTGGATAAGCTTATCAATGTTTCCCATAACACAGCGTTACAAAGGTTAGACAGATTGGTAGCTGCATACTCTATGGAAGCTCGGACACCCTTTCTTGATTCAAAGGTGGTTGATTTCTGTTTGAAGATACCGCTGGATTATAAGATTCACGGTTCGGAACAAACTGGAAAGTGGATTCTACGGCAAGGATTCCATGATCGCTTATCCGAACACATTATCTTCCAAGCAAAAAGGTTTTTCGCACAGGGTTCAGGTGTAGCAGGAGTTATGCGCACAATGGCTCAGAGGCACGTTTCTAATGGCGAACTTTTAGAGCACCTCAGGATAGAGGACAATCCAAGATTGTCTTCTATTGAGGAGTTATATTACTATCGAATATTCAAGGAAAAGTTCCCTCAACCTGTGTCTGCTCGACTGGTGGGTAGATGGGACCCCTTTAAACCAGATTTCTTTGCCAGGTAAGGCGACTTTTTAAACATTCAGACGAAAAGTTCAATATCCTGCCAGCTACTGACAAAGTCAGCGTTTTCATGGATGAGGCCCTGGCTATGGTGACCGTGGATATCGGAGGCAGGGCTTACAGCGTAATAGAAGTGTCCTTTAGCCGCGAGAAAATAGGCGAGCTGTGTGCTGACCTGGTGCGCCATTTCCTGGTCACCTTTGCCACCGAAGCCAGAATAAACCTCCACGCCAGCATACCCTGCGGCGTGAACAACCATCACAAGGCCGAGGCTTTGTTTAAGGCCCTGGGAAGGGCTCTGGATGCAGCTACCTATCCATGGTGGATGGACTCAACTGGCAAAGCTGAGTCTCCAAAGCAGGATCTAGCGTTAGTTCACCGTGGCGTTTGAGTGCCGATATCAGCTCCTCCATAAAGGGATGCAGTCGCCGTGAGCATATCCGGTCAGCGGCCTCCCACACTATCTTGAGAGCCATAGCTGCCTCTACGCCATACTTGTGAGGTCTGCCCCTCTTCCTATTTGATGAAGGTCTGTCACCTCGCCTGAGCAGACGTATCGCTGCCTTGCGATGATGCCCTACCACCTGGGTGAACTCGTCCAATATCTTCCCCTTCTCCTTCCGAGTTCCCTTCAGATACCGACCTCTCACCACTGCCGTATACTCTCTCTCGCTGCCTTGCGTCATTTTCCCTCCTGTCTTTGGGTAACACTTTTTTTGAGGCAACGATACCACTTTCGGTAACAATAATTATGACGCAATTCAACCGCTGGCATGTAAATGGCAGATGCGCTACACTCCAGGGGGCAGCGGAGAATCGTTGAGGAAGGAGTGAGATGGCAAAAGGTTATTCACCGAAGAAACTCTGTACTGCGGCGGGCAGATACCTGAGAGGCCTCTTCACCTTCGAGAAGAGTCACGAAGGCAGCAGGAAGAAGAAAGAGGTGCTGGTGCTGCTGGGAGCTTTCTGCGCCCTGCTGGCCGCCGCCTTCGCCGTGGGCATCGGCGATAATGCCCCGGGCATCATCCTATGCTTTCTGGCAACGATTGCCCTGGTGCTCCTGCCGGTGCGCACCTGGAGAAAGGCAAAGCGGTTCCTGTTCCTCATGGGAGCAGCGGTGGTGGGCTTTTTCCTCTTCGTTCTCCTGCACAACGCCTTCTATGCCCTGGCCGTGCTCATCAGCAACATCGCCGCGTTGAGACACCTCATGGAGGCCCTTCACGTCGCCTGCTTCATCATCGCCGTCTTTATCTGCCCCGCGGCCTTCCTGGTGGGAGCAGCAGGCAGCGTGGTACAGGCCATCACCGGCCTGAGGAAGCGCGCACAGGATAGAGGCACAAAAGCGCGGCGTTAAAGCTTTCCCCGAATTTCATTCGTTAGAAGGGAACATGGAAATCGAGTGGATCTCCAGGTAAGGTCAAGCACACCCCGGCCCGGCGAAACTACTATATTATCACCGAAAAGGGGAGAGATGCCCTGGACAAATCCCGGAACAAGATTCAAGAGCTGGTTACCGAGGTGCTTGAAGAGGGTTGATAATAACCAGGCCCTGTATCCCGGCAATATTACTGACTGCTCGAGGGGGTACAGTTAAAGACGTTGATAACAACACTGTTTTTCGTAGTAGCTTTTATCGCAGCAGCAGTAGCCAGCGTTGCTGGTTTTGGCACGGCGACGATAACCATCCCATTCCTTGCCTGGATAATCGGTTTCAAGCAGGCAATAATTCTGATCGCCTTTTTCCACGGTTTCAGCAACCTCTTCAAACTGATAACGCTGAGACAGTCGGTTAACGTGCGCTTGATGCTTCTCTACGGGATACCGAGCGTTTTAACCGCCATCGCGGGCGCTTACCTCCTGGATGTTATCGCCCCCGAGGGCATAGGTCTCGGCATCGGCATCTTTCTGATACTCTTTGCTGTATATTCACTTGTTAACCCATCGCGGACATTGCCGGAGAGAAACTACATACTGGTAGCTGGCGGCTTGCTCTCCGGGTTCACAGCAGGTCTCATCGGCATGGGCGGAGCAATCCGTGGCGCGTTCCTCATATCCACGAAAATCAGGAGGGAAATGTATATAGCCACCTCGGCGGCTATAGCACTTTGCACGGACATCGCGCGCATCACGACATACGTCGCCAGGGGTAATCTTGAGCCACAATATTACTGGTATATCCCGGTGATCTTCGTCATCGGCTTTGCCGGCACCCGGTTAGGAGTGAAGTTGCTCAGGAGGCTTCCCGAACCAACAGTCAAACGGGTAGTGATGGTAATGCTGTTGCTGGCAAGCATCTCTTTTATACTGAACTACCTCGGCATCATCGAGATGGGCCAGGGTTAAGCACTGCAGAGCCTCCCTCAAGGAAGAGTCGAGGCTTTTCCGCCTGCTCAACTCCCTTGTCAACCCTGTCTTCGACGCGATTTTGCAGTGGCTCACCTCGAAGGAAGAGGTTAACCATGCAAAAGCACACGCCCGCGCCGCCATGTCAGGTGAAACGCTACCCTACGATGGCGATAAGTACACCGGGGACTCTCGCTGGAACAGTATCTAGCCTCCTGATGAAAGAGTACCCCCCTGCTGTATTGACGATTGGCAAACCATTTCCGGCATTTTAACTCGCTCCTGACGGACCTGGGCGGGCGCCCTTCATCCTATGTCAGCGAATCACAATATCTTCCATGGTTGTTGCTAAGGCATGCCCCAGTACGAAGAGCACCAGTGACATTCGGCGGCGGCATAATAATAACAAAGGGCTTCTTATTGGGGGTTATCTTGGGCTTGAAGTAGTCCTCCATCAGCCAGAACTTATACCATTTAGTTTCAACACTAGCTGGTCCACAGGCTTTGGACATTTCGTCTGGTGCTTGTGTCACTTCCACCTCTCCGTAATCCAGTTAACAACTCCACTCTCCCGTATCCCCCTCCCTTTGATAAGGGAGGGGGAAGGATTACGAGAGGGGCAAAGCCTCACCTAAACTCTCCTTATCAAGCAGACTCTAGTAAGGGTGAACCGGTCTACTCCAGCCCCAGGGCGAAGCGCACGGCCGTTTCAACTTCTCTCAGCTTCTGAGGACTCAGGGCAACCAGCCGGCTGCGCAGGCAATCTTTGGGGGTGGTGGTAATGGTATCCAGGTTGGCAACTAACCAGGGCTGCGAGGTCAAATTTTCACACTTATTGACGTAGAACCCATAGAAAGGAGGCGTTGACTACCATGAGCACGATGTGATAAAAATTAATCAGCCGGGTGGGTCAACGAAGGTGGTTATTGACACATGACTCTCAATTTGACGTGCTTATAAGGTTGAGGGAGTGATAGCATAACTCAACCAGCAGATTTGGAGAAACAAAGAAGGAGGGTACAATGGCAACAGTTTACTGTATGAAGTGTAGAAAAAAGGTGGAGATAAAGAATCCTAAGCAGATTACGCTCAAGAATGGCAGACCAGCAGTCCAAGGTGTCTGCGCTGCCTGTGGTACCAAGGTATTCCGGATAGGGAAAGCCTAAATATTATCATGGCGGGCTCTGCCAGGGGAAACTGAGGTGCTAGGGGGTTTAAACTTTTTCCCACTAGCTTAAATATTGAATCTCTTCCCCTCCCGTGAGGGTAGCCTCAGCTGTAATTGGGCAAGTGGCATCCCGCCTTTTTTTGATCATGACTTTGAAATGTTACATATTGCCTCCCGGGCAATAAAAAGGGTAGCCAGGATTAACCTGGCTACCCTGCGCAATAAAAAAAGGCAAGAGTTCCCCTATGTTTAGAGGCTCTCTTGCCTTGTAATTGTCCCTTGTGGCTTTTATTCGGCTACCCGAAAAAGGTTAGACTTATCCTATCAATCCGAGCAACTTTTACTTTGTTTTTTGCTCTAGCCCTCTATCC